>NZ_JBVHSO010000013.1:0-263295 GCF_055566335.1 Streptomyces sp. NPDC027672
ACGAACCGACAAGCTCGCCATCGCCTACCAGGCAGCACTCCACCTCGCCGGCATCCTCATCTGGACCCAACGCTGACCAAAGAGACAGAACCTAGGCACCTCGGGCCTGTCCTCACCGATCGGGTTCCCGTGCAAGCGCCGTCAGGATCCTGCGAACTCGCGCGCTTCAGCCAGGGGCGACGCCAAACTCCGGGGCCAGGGCCAGGGCCAGGGCCAGGGCCGGGGGCCAGGGCCAGGGCCGGGGGCCGGGGGCAGGGCCGGCAAGGAGCGGACGAGCCGATGCCCGGCGTTGCCGGCGACGGGGTGTGGTGGCACCCGGGCTCGTGGGGAGCGGCCGCACCGATGGCGGTCCCGGCGGGCAGCCGCCGCACGGGCCCCGGGACTTGCGGGCGGTTGCAGCGCCGACTGCGGGGCTTGCGGGCAACCGCTGCGCCAGCCACGGGAGTCGTGGGCAGCCCGCGCCACCGTGGGAGCTGTGGGCAGCCCCGCGTCGCCGTAGGACTTGCAGGCAACCGCCGCCCCGGCCGCGGGGATCTGCCAACCGCCGCATCGACCAAGGGAGTCGTGGGCAACCCCACGCCGCCGCGAAAGCTGCGGGCAACCCCACGCCGCCGTAGGACTTGCAGGCAACCGCCGCCCCGGCCGCACGACTTGCCGCTAGCAGACGTGCAGGCGGCAGGACTTGTCAGGAGCCGTCGTCCCGGCCGCGGCCGTGGTGGACTCCGCCGGTCTGGCCGGGAGCGGACGTGCCGGTTTCGGCCAGGGTGGGAGGCGGCCCCGGGCCGTTAACCTCGTGGCCGCCCGCCCGGTTCCTCGGGGCCCCGGCATGCCGGTCCGGCACCCCAGCCGGCGGCTGCCGGGAGGGCGGGCGGGAGCCGTTGATCCGGCCGGTCCCGTGCGCCCATGCTTGACGAGGGCTTGGCATGCGCATGCTCATGAAGGTGCCGTGGCGCGGCTCACCCGAGTCCGCCGCACACCTGTCGTTTCCTCCACCCCACAAGGAGACATGGTGCTACGACCACGAGGACTGTCCCTGGCGGGCCTGACGAGCCTGGCGCTGGCCACGGCCGCCGCCGGCCTGACCCTGCTGGCCGCGAGCGCCGAGGCGGCCCCCGCGCGCCACCTCCCCGCCGCGGCCCACGCGCCCGCCTTGGCCGCCGCCGCACCCGACATCGACGTCACCAAGGTGCAGGCGCACCTCACCGAGCTGAACGCCATAGCCACCCGGAACGGCGGCAACCGCAAGTCGTCCGGGCAGGGTTACCGCGACTCGGTCGCCTATGTGAAGGGCAAGCTGCAGGCGGCCGGTTACACGGTCACCGAACAGCCCTGCACCTCCGGCTGCGCCAGCGGCGCCGGGCCCAACCTGATCGCCGAGTGGCCCCGCGGCGACGCGTCCAAGGTGTACATGTTCGGCTCGCACCTGGACAGTGTCTCCGCCGGACCCGGCATCAACGACAACGGCTCCGGCAGCGCCACACTCCTCGAAGTCGCGCTGAAGCTGGCCCAGACCGATCCCTCGATGGCGGCGCGCGTCCGCTTCGGCTGGTGGACGGACGAGGAGCAGGGCCTGAACGGCTCGGACTTCTACGTCCGTTCGCTGACCTCCGCCCAGCGCTCGGCGATCAAGGCGTACTACAACTTCGACATGGTCGCCTCGCCCAACGGCGGCTACTTCATCAACCACATCACCTCCGCCGCCGCCGCGCCGATGAAGGCGTACTGGGACTCGCTGAACCTCCAGCCCGAGGAGAACACCGAGGGCGCGGGCCGCTCCGACGACTACTCCTTCGAGAACTACGGCATCCCGACCTCCGGTTACGCCATGGGCGCGAGCGCCCGCAAGACCTCCGCCCAGGCGGCCAAGTGGGGCGGCACGGCGGGCGCCGCGTACGACGGCTGCTACCACTCCTCCTGCGACACCACCGCCAACATCAACGCCACCGGCCTGAACCGCAGCGCCGACGGCGTCGCCTACACCCTGTGGAAGCAGGCGGTCTCGGACGCCGCACCGGCGAACGACTTCTCGGTCTCGGCGAGCCCCGCCGCCGGCAGCACCGACCCGGGCACCTCGCTGACCACCACCGTGTCCACGGCCACCACCAGCGGCTCGGCACAGACGGTGAACCTGTCCGCCTCCGGCGCCCCGGCGGGCGTCACGGTCTCCTTCAGCCCGGCCTCGGTGACCTCCGGCGCCTCCGCCACGGCGACGGTCTCCGTCGGCTCCGCCGTACCGCCGGGCACCTACCCGATCACCCTCACCGGAACCGGCACCGCCACGCACAGCACGTCGTACACGCTGACCGTGAAGGGCGCCGGCGGCTGCACACCGTCCCAGGCGATCTCCAACGGCGGCTTCGAGAGCGGTACGACGCCGTGGACCGGTGACACGAGTGCGATCGGGACGTTCAGCGGCCAGTCCGCGCACTCCGGGTCCCGGTACGCCTGGCTCGCGGGGTACGGCTACGCGGCCACCGACAGCGTCGCCCAGACGGTGACCGTCCCGGCGGGCTGCACGAAGGCGACCCTGAGGTACTGGCTGCACATCGACACCGCCGAGTCGGGCACGACGGTGTACGACACCTTCCAGGTCAAGGTCGACGGAACGGTGAAGCAGACCTACTCCAACGCCGACGCGGCCACCGGGTACACCGAACGCACCCTGGACCTGAGCCAGTACGCCGGCCGGCAGATCGCGCTCACGTTCACCGCCACCGAGGACTCCGGCCTCCAGACCAGCTTCGTCCTCGACGACGCCACCCTGACGACCGGCTGACCGCACCCGTACGACGCGGGAGCCGGGCCACCCCGGCCCGGCTCCCCTCCACGAGACCGCCCCGCTCCCCACGAGATGGGCCCGCCACCCAGGCCGGACAGGCATCCGGCCAGGCAGGCACGCCCCACGCGCCCCTCCCGCCCCGATCACCGGCTCCCCGGCCCGCGGCGACCTGCGTGCACGCCGGGCCGGTCCGTCAGCGCTTCGCCGCGAGCTCCTTCAGCGCGATGTTGAGCGCCAGGACGTTCACCCGGGGCTCGCCCAGGAAGCCCAGCGTGCGGCCTTCGGTGTGGTCCGCGACCAGCTTCTCCACCCGGGCGAGCGGCAGGCCGTTCCGCGCGGCGACCCGGTGCGTCTGGAGCCGGGCGTAGGCCGGGGAGATGTCGGGGTCCAGTCCGGAGCCCGAGGAGGTCACCGCGTCCGCGGGTACGTCGGAGGGCCGGACGGTGTAGCCGGGCACCGAGTTGTCCCTGACCACCGCGGCCTTGGCGTCCTCGATCCGCCGGACCAGCTCCCCGCTGTCGGCGGCCAGGTTGGTGGCGCCGGACAGGAGCAGGTGGTACTGCGTGTTGACGTTGTTGACGCCGAGTCCGTTCGCCGGGCGGCCCTGGAACCACCTCGGGTCCGCGGCCGGGGTCTTCCGGCCCTTCTTCGGCGGCAGGCCGTAGGACTGGCCGATCACGGAGGAGCCGACGACCTTGCCGTCCGCCGTGACCTCGGAGCCGTTCGCCCGGCCGGGGAAGAGCCCCTGGGCGACGCCGGTGACGACGAGGGGGTAGAGGACGCCGGTCACGAGGGTCAGTACGAGGAGGGCCCTGAGGCCCGCCACGAGCAGCCGGGCCGTGTGGGTGACGGAGTGGTTCATGACGGTCAGCCGATCCCGGGGACGCAGGAGAGGAGCAGGTCGATGAGCTTGATGCCGGCGAACGGCGCGATCAGGCCGCCGAGGCCGTAGAGCCCGAGGTTGCGGCGGAGCATCCGGTGCGCACTCGTCGGCCGGTACCGCACACCCTTCAGCGACAGCGGCACCAGCGCGATGATGACCAGCGCGTTGAAGACGACGGCCGACAGGATCGCCGAGTCCGGCGAGGACAGGCGCATGATGTTCAGCTTGTCCAGGCCCGGGTGGACCGCCGCGAACAGCGCCGGGATGATCGCGAAGTACTTCGCCACGTCGTTGGCGAGGGAGAACGTCGTCAGCGCGCCCCGTGTGATCAGCAACTGCTTGCCGATCTCCACGATCTCGATCAGCTTGGTCGGGTCCGAGTCGAGGTCGACCATGTTGCCGGCCTCCTTGGCGGCCGACGTACCGGTGTTCATCGCCACGCCGACGTCGGCCTGCGCGAGGGCCGGCGCGTCGTTGGTGCCGTCGCCGGTCATCGCGACCAGTCTGCCGCCCGCCTGCTCCCGCCTGATGAGGGCCAGCTTGTCCTCGGGCGTGGCCTCGGCGAGGAAGTCGTCGACGCCCGCCTCCGCGGCGATCGCCTTGGCGGTCAGCGGGTTGTCACCCGTGATCATGACGGTCTTGATGCCCATGCGGCGCAGTTCCCCGAACCGCTCGCGCATGCCCTCCTTGACGACGTCCTTCAGATGGATGACGCCCAGGACGCGCGCGCCCCGGCCGTCCCGCACGGCGACCAGCAGCGGGGTGCCGCCGGCCTGGGAGATGCGGCCGGCGATGGCCTCGGCCTCGCGGCCGGCCGTACCGCCCCGCTCCCGGACCCAGGCGATGACCGAGGCGGTGGCGCCCTTGCGGATCTCGCGCCCGTCGACGTCGACACCGGACATCCGGGTCTGGGCGGTGAAGGCGATCCATTCGGCGTGCGCCGGCTCGCCCTGGTGACGTTCGCGCAGCCCGTACTTCTCCTTGGCGAGGACGACCACGGAGCGGCCCTCGGGCGTCTCGTCCGCGAGGGAGGACAACTGGGCGGCGTCCGCCAGCTCGGTCTCGGTGGTGCCGCTCACCGGCAGGAACCCGGCGGCCCGGCGGTTGCCGAGGGTGATGGTGCCGGTCTTGTCGAGCAGCAGCGTGGAGACGTCACCGGCGGCCTCCACCGCGCGGCCGGACAGGGCGAGCACGTTGCGCTGCACCAGACGGTCCATGCCCGCGATCCCGATCGCGGAGAGCAGGGCGCCGATCGTGGTCGGGATCAGGCAGACCAGCAGGGCGACCAGCACGACCATGCTCAGGTGCGTGCCCGCGTAGGCGGCGAACGGCGGCAGCGTGGCCACCGCGAGCAGGAAGACGACCGTCAGCGAGGCCAGCAGGATGTTCAGGGCGATCTCGTTGGGGGTCTTCTGCCGGGCCGCGCCCTCGACCAGCGCGATCATCCGGTCGATGAACGTCTCGCCGGGCTTCGCCGTGATCCTGACGACGATGCGGTCGGAGAGGACCCTCGTACCGCCGGTGACCGCCGAACGGTCGCCGCCGGACTCGCGGATGACCGGGGCGGACTCGCCGGTGATCGCCGACTCGTCCACGGACGCCACCCCCTCGACGACGTCCCCGTCGCCCGGGATGTCGTCCCCGGCCTCGCAGACCACCAGGTCACCGGGGGTCAGGCCGGTGCCCGGGACACGTTCCTCGGAGCCGTCCGGGAGGAGCCGGCGGGCCACCGTGCCGGTCCTGGCCTGGCGGAGGGTGTCGGCCTGTGCCTTGCCGCGGCCCTCGGCGACCGCCTCCGCGAGGTTGGCGAAGAGCACGGTCAGCCACAGCCAGGCGCTGATGGTCCAGCCGAACCAGTCCCCCGGGTTCCGGGCGGAGCACACCGTGGTCAGGACGGAACCGGTCCACACCACGAACATCACGGGTGACCTGACCATCACCCGCGGGTCCAGCTTGCGAAAGGCGTCGGGAAGGGACTTGAGCAGTTGCCCGGGCTCGAACAGGCCGGCGCCGACCCGTCCTTCGGCGGGCTTTCGCCCGGTGGGGACGTCGGTGTGCGGCGCTCTGGTGGGTGTGGCTGTGCCCATGGAGTTCTCTGTGTTCTCTGAGTGGGGTGTGGTCGCCGCGATCCCTGTGTTCTCTGTGCGGGTGGTCATCAGGCCAGTCCTTCGGCGAGCGGGCCCAGGGCCAGGGCCGGGAAGTACGTCAGACCGGTGACGATCAGGATCGCGCCGGCCAGCAGGCCGGTGAACAGCGGAGTGGCGGTGCGCAGGGTGCCCGCCGTGACCGGTACCGGTGTCTGCCCGGCGAGCGAGCCGGCCAGCGCCAGGACGAAGACCATGGGCAGGAAGCGGCCGAGCAGCATGGCGAGCCCGGTCGTGGTGTTGAACCAGTCGGTGTTCGCGTTCAGACCGGCGAAGGCCGAGCCGTTGTTGTTCGCCGCCGACGTGAAGGCGTACAGCACCTCGGAGAAGCCGTGCGCACCGGAGTTGAGCATGGAGTGCGACGGGCCCGGCAGCGCCAGGGAGGCGGCGGTGAGGACCAGCACCAGGGCCGGGGTGACCAGGAGGTAGCAGGCGGCCAGCTTCATCTCCCGGGCGCCGATCTTCTTGCCCAGGTACTCCGGGGTGCGGCCGACCATCAGGCCGGCGAGGAACACGGCGATGACCGCCATGACCAGCATGCCGTAGAGGCCGGAACCGGTGCCGCCGGGCGCGATCTCGCCGAGCATCATGCCGAGCAGTGCGAGACCGCCGCCGAGACCGGTGAAGGAGGAATGGAAGGAGTCGACCGCGCCCGTCGAGGTGAGCGTGGTGGACACCGCGAAGATCGCGGAGCCGCCGATCCCGAAGCGGACCTCCTTGCCTTCCATGGCTCCGCCGGCCGCCTGCGGTGCCGGACCGTGGTGGGCGAACTCCGTCCACATCATCAGGGCGGTGAACGCCAGCCAGATGGCGGCCATCGTGGCGAGGATCGCGTAGCCCTGCCTGACCGAGCCGGCCATCACCCCGAAGGTGCGGGTCAGCGAGAACGGGATCACCAGGATCAGGAAGACCTCGAACAGGTTGGTGAAGGCGGTGGGATTCTCGAACGGGTGGGCGGAGTTGGCGTTGAAATAGCCGCCGCCGTTGGTGCCGAGTTCCTTGATGGCCTCCTGGGAGGCGACCGCGCCCCCGTTCCATTGCCGGGGGCCGCCCGTGAACTGCCCGACCTCGTGGATGCCGGCGAAGTTCTGGAGCACGCCGCAGGCCACCAGGACCACCGCCGCGACCGCGGCGAACGGCACCAGGACGCGCAGGGTGCCGCGCACCAGATCGGTCCAGAAGTTGCCCAGCTCACCGGTGCGGGAGCGGGTGAAGCCGCGCACCAGCGCGACGGCGACGGCCATGCCCACGGCGGCGGAGACGAAGTTCTGCACGGCCAGACCGGCGGTCTGCACGACATGGCCCATGGTCTGCTCGCCGTAGTACGACTGCCAGTTGGTGTTGGTCACGAAGGACACGGCGGTGTTGAACGACTGTGCCGGGGACACCGGGGAGAAGCCCAGCGAGCCGGGCAGGACGCCCTGAAGCCGCTGGAGCAGGTAGAGGAAGAGCACCCCGGCCGCCGAGAAGGCGAGGATGCCCCGTAGATAGGCGGACCAGGTCATCCCGGCGTCGGGGTCGGCACCGATGCCCCGGTAGATCCACCTCTCGGCGCGCAGGTGTCTCTTCGAGGCGTAGACCCGGGCCAGGTACGTGCCGACGGGGACGTGGACGAGTGCCAGGGCGCCCGCGAGGGCGAGCAGTTGGAGCACGCCCGCGGGTACGGGACCCAGGTCGCCCGCTGCGGCAGCGGCTGATGTCACCGTCAGAACCTCTCCGGGAAGATCAGGGAGAGCACGAGATAGCCCAGCAGGGCGACGGCCACGATCAGGCCGACGACGTTCTCGGCGGTCACAGCTTCGTCACCCCCTTGGCGACGAGGGCCACCAGCGTGAAAGCCGCGAGCACGGCGACGACGAAGGCCAGATCGGCCATCGCTAACTCCTGGAGTGAGGTGCGGTGAAACGGACGGTTAGAGGAAACCTCCGCCGTGACCGGATCCGGTCGCCCGTTGACGGCTCCCTTACGGCGGACCGCACGACGTTGACGGATTCCTTACGGCTGCTCTTGTCCCGGGAGGCCCGCACCGGAAAGATCACTGATCATGCGTCTCGATGAACTCGGCACCGTGGAACGTGAGCTGTGGAACTCCTTCGCGCGGGGCGCGGCCGTCGAGGTCCCCGCCGGCACGCCGGCGACGGAATCCGCCGTACGGGCCGACGTCATCGCGGCGCTGCTGCTGGGCACCGGGCCCGGGACCGCTCCCGGCGACCGCCCGGCACTGCGTCTTTCCGGCGCCCGCATCACGGGCCGCCTGGATCTGAGCTTCGCCGAGATCACCGTGCCGGTCGTCCTGGCGGACTGCCGCTTCGACGAAGTGCCGCTCCTCCAGGGCGCCAGGATGCGCGAGTTGGCCCTGCCCGGCAGCCGTCTGCCGGGTCTGGTCGCGGACACGGCGCGGATCGACGGCCGACTGGTGCTGGCCCGCTGCCGCCTGACCGGTGCCCTGGTACTGAACCGCGCACAGATCAACGGCGATCTTGACCTCCGCGAGGCGGTGGTCACGGCACGCAAAGCCGAGGCGATATCCGCGGTCCATGTGGCCGTCAGCGGTGACGCGCTGTGCAGCCACCTCGCCGTCCAGGGAGGCTTCCGCATCTCGGGTGGCGTCATCGACGGGGAGTTCGACCTGGAGGGCGCCTCCCTGAGCAACCCCGGCGGGCACGCGCTGGACGCCTATCACGTCCGGATCACCGAGGACTTCACCTTCCACCCGGGCTTCAGGGCCGAGGGGCGGATCATCCTGTCCGGTGCCACGGTCTCGGCCGCGATCGGTTTCTGCGGCGCCCTGCTGGACAACGCCGGCGATGTCGCGCTGGAGGCCGTCGACGTCAGCGTCACCCGCAATGTCGACCTCGGCCAGGGCCTCACCGTCGTGGGCGGCGTCCAGCTCGACGGCAGTCGCATCGGTACGCAGCTCAGCTTCCGCGACGCCACGCTCGCGCGTCCCGGCGGCACCGCGTTGTCACTGCGGCTCGTCCAGGCGCGGGAGACCGACCTGCGGACCCGGCGACCGGTCGACGGCACCGTCGACGCGCGCAATGCCCGGCTGGGCACCCTGTACGACACCCCGGACACCTGGCCGGCCCGCCTCCGGCTGACCGAGGCCACCTACGACGCGCTCGCGCACCCCCTGACGGCCGCCGAGCGGCTCGACTGGCTCCGGCGCGGCACCGACGGTTACCTCCCGCAGCCGTACGAGCAGCTCGCCGCCGCCTACCGCCGGCTCGGGCACGAGGACGAGGCACGCACCGTGCTGCTGGCCAAACAGCGTCACCGGCGCGCCACGCTCCCCCCGCACAGCGGTGCCTGGGGTCACGTCCAGGACGTGACCGTCGGCTACGGCTACCGGCCCCTGCGCGCCGGCCTGTGGCTCCTGGCCCTGCTCGTCTGCGGTGCGGTCTTCTTCGGCGTCCATCCTCCCGCGCCGCTCGAGGCCGGCAAGGCACCGCCGTTCAACGCGGTCTTCTACACGCTCGACCTGCTGGTCCCCATCATCACCTTCGGGCAGGAGGCGGCTTTCGCACCGCGCGGCACCGGGCAGTGGCTCGCCTACGGGCTGACCGCCGCCGGCTGGATCCTCGCCACGACCGTCACCGCCGGGATCTCGCGGGCCGTCAGCCGTCAGTGACGGACCGTCCCGCCCCGGCCGGGTGAATCGTCAAGGAATCGTCCCGCAGAAGTTCACTGTGCGTACAACCTTTCGTTTCCTCCTCGGGTCACCTCTGCGGAGTCGTTCGACTCCCCAGATCCACACGTGGGGACAACACATGCACATCCGTGCCTCCAGCGCCGTCGTAGGCGGCGCTCTGGCCCTGTCCGCTCTCGCCGTGCCGGCCGCGCAGGCCACCGGCGGCGAGGGTGACACCCGGATCACCAAGGTGGTCGTGGACGGCGACAACAGGGTGGCCATCGGCACCTCCGCCGTCACCTTCGACGTCAGCGTGACCGCCACGGACGATTCGGGCATCACAAGCGCCGACGCGTTCACTCTGCACGGCCCCGGCGACGGGCACCTCACGACCGGGACGCCCACCTGCGCCCAGGTCGACGCCACCACCTCCACCTGCACCGCCTCCGTGACGGTCGATCCGAGAACGGACCACCTCACCAACGCCAACGCCGGCACCTGGTACGTGGACGCGCGGGTGACCGCCCAGGACGGCCACTACCAGGACAAGGACAGTGCCGGCTCCTTCTCCTTCCAGCGCGCCACGAAGCTCACCGCCGCCGACGCCGCTCCGGAGCCGGTGAAGAAGAACAAGACCCTCACCGTCACGGGCACCCTCACCCGCGCGGACTGGGAGACGCTGACGTACACCGCGTACCACTCGCCGGACGTGATGTTCCAGTTCCGCAGGAAGGGCGCCGGCACCTACTCCGCGCTCCGGTCCGTCAGGGCGGACGCCGACGGCAGGCTGAGGGCCACCGCCCTCGCCTCGCTCGACGGTTACTACCGTTTCCACTTCATGGGTGCCTCGACCAGCGCCCCGGGCAGCGGCGCGGGCGATTACGTCGACGTACAGGGCACGACGGCGGCCGCCCCGACCGGCACCGCCCAGGGCACTCCGTACCCCCTGGACGTCACCTTCCGCGACACCAAGGTCAACGGCGGGAAGAACATCGTCGTCGGCACCGGCACCGCGAAGAAGGCGGCCGTCACGTTCACGCTGGAGCACGGCGCGGACGTCGACATCCACGCCTCCGACTTCGTCGTCGGTGTCGAGCTGTACCGCGGCAACTCGCTCGACGAGGCGACCGCTCTCCTGGCCGAGGCCAAGCCGGTCTGCGCGGACTCCCCCGCCTCCCCCGCGACCCTCGCGACGTGCACGGCCACGGTGACGGTCGACCCGGCCGAACTGCGCGACGAGCTGGCCGGCGGCTGGCGGACCGGGATCTACGCCATCGCCTTCAACGGCCAGGACAGCGGCGGCGCGCAGGACCCGGGCAGGATCGGGCTCGCGACGCGGGACAGCGCCAAGGACTTCCGCCTCCAGCGCTCCGTCAAGCTCACGGCCGACGCCGCTCCCGAGCCGGTCAAGAAGGGCAAGACCATTACGGTCACCGGCCTGATCAGCCGCGTGAGCTGGAACGACGGCAAGTACCACGCCTTCTCCTCCGGCACCCTGTCGAAACTGGAGTACCGCAAGAAGACGGCGAGTTCCTACACCACGCTGAAGTACAGCGGTCGGATCGAAGCCGGCCACCTGAAGGCCACGACCACCGCCACCTACGGCGGTTACTACCGTCTCACCTACCCGGGCAACCTGATCAGCCCGGAGGTCAGCTCGTCGGGCGACTACGTCGACGTGCGGTAAGTGGTAAGCGGTAAGCGGTAACCAGTAGGCAGCGGCCGGCGATCCACGAACGACAGCCGTCGCCGTCTACGGCGTTGCCGGGACGGGGCCGCGGCATGAGGGGGGCGTCCTGCGGGCGCCCCCCTCTTTTCGGCGCCCGTCCCGGCCTGGCCGCCCGCTCACACGGATGTCGGCGTGTTCCGGGACCACGGCGCCCCGGCCGGCCCGGTGGCGGACCGCCGCCGGGACGGGAACAGGGACTCCAGTGCCCAACGGCCCGGTCCCAGGGCGGCGATGAGGAGGAAGGCCCAGCAGAACATGGCCGCCGGTTCGCCGCCGTTCTCGATGGGCATGACCGCGTGGGCCTGGTGCACGTCGAAGTAGGCGTACGCCATGGAACCCGAGCACAGCACGGCCGCGACGCGAGTGCCCAGGCCGCACATGACCAGTATCCCGCCGACGAGTTGGATGACCGCGGCCCACCAGCCGGGCCACTCGGCGAACTTCGGCTCGGCGCCGTGCGGACCGCCCAGGACGCCGAACAGGGTGGCGGCTCCGTGACAGGCGAACAGCAGTCCCACGACGATCCGGAACAGGCCGAGCACGTGTTCCTTGCTTCTTTCCAGCGCTTCCATGGGAGGTGCTCCTCTCTCACGCAGCGGCCTCGGGGGCGCTGCGTCGCGGTGGGGGGCGGTACGCCGGTCCGGACGGCGTCGGTGCGGGATGCGGGGGGTGCTCCGGCGGGTGGTGCGGCGGGCGCGTCCGACGACGCCGCGTTCGCGGGTGCCGCGCGGTGTGGCGGCCCCTCCGGTGTCGTCCGGTGTCACGCATGTGCAGACGCACTGTGAACCATTCCGGCCAGGCTTGTCTAGACCAATACCCGGAAGAGTTGGCCGCGCGGCGCCTGATCGTGAAGTGCGCCTTCCGGGTGGGCAGTTCCCCTTGCCGAGGCTCTTGACCGCATCCGGTCTGCGGCTATGGTCTAGACCTAGTAGGCGTCAGGTCCAGACCTGAGCCGCCTCCGCCCTCTGCCCGTGGCGTCGGTCGCGCGATGACCCGGCGCGTACGACACGCACCGGGTCGTCGACGTGGGCGCGTGCCCCGCCCGGCCCGGCGGGACGCGCGGACCGCATACCGGCCCCGCGCCTCGCGCACCCCCGGCAAGGCGGGCTCCACAGGCGACGGCTTTGGCACACACCGAAGGAAGTGGCACGGCATGAACACGAAAAGACGAGCGGCTCTCACGATCGGCGCGCTGATCGCCCCGGTCCTCGCCATCAGCCTCCCGGCGAGCACGGCCAGCGCCCACGGCTGGGTGACGGCACCCACGAGCCGGCAGCAGCAGTGCGCCGAGGGCACCGTCGACTGCGGCCAGATCAAGTACGAACCGCAGAGCGTCGAGGGGCCGAAGGGCCTGCAGAGCTGCAGTGGCGGACACGCGGAGTACGCCGAGCTCGACAACGACAGCAAGGGCTGGAAGGCCACGCCGGTCGGCACGTCGGCGACGTTCACGTGGCACAACACCGCCCGGCACTCCACCACCAACTGGCAGTACTTCATCGGCGGCCAGAAGATCGCCGAGTTCGACGGCCACAACCAGCAGCCGGCCGCGGACGTCAGCCAGCAGGTGAACTTCGGCGGCTTCACCGGCCGGCAGAAGGTGCTCGCCGTCTGGAACATCGCGGACACCGGCAACGCCTTCTACTCCTGCGTCGACGTCAACATCGGCGGCACCGGTGGCGGTGGTGGCGGCGGCACCGGTGGCGGCGGCGGGGGCACCTGCACCGCGCCGGCCTGGGACGCCGCACACGTCTACAACGGCGGCGAGACCGTCTCCTACGGCGGCCACAACTGGCGTGCCAAGTGGTGGGTCTCGGGCGACAAGCCCGGCACCACCGGCCAGTGGGGCGTCTGGGAAGACCTCGGCGCCTGCTGAACCGTGACCCCGGCCCGTGCGGCGCGCGCTCCCCTCGGGGGCGCGCGCCCGCCCGTCCCACGGCCGCGAGCGCGCCGGTCGGGCGTTCGCGCGTGGTCCAGTCCACCGCCGGGTGTCCTGGACAGGGACAGGGCGCCCCGGGTCGGCGAATTGGTCTAGTCCCTTTTTGGTCCAGACCATTGACCCACCCCTGTGGCGGGCGTTATTCCAGTAGTCGGCACCATCCTCCCCGCCCCAGCACGTTGGCATCTCCTCCACACACCGGGACTGACATGAGACTCGTGCGTTCCTTCCGCGCGGCCCTCACCGCTGCCGCCACCACGGCGGCAGCGGTGGGCCTCGCCCTCACGGGAACCGGCGCCGCCCAGGCCGCGACCCTGCTGCCGGAACACGTCTTCGCCCCCTACTTCGAGGCCTGGACCGGCGAGAGCCCCGCCGCCCTGTCCGCCCAGTCGGGCGCCAAGCACCTCACGATGGCGTTCCTGCAGACCGCCACCAAGGGCTCCTGCACGCCGTACTGGAACGGCGACACGGGCATGCCGGTGGCCGCCTCGACCTTCGGCGCCGACATCAAGACGATCCAGGCGGCCGGCGGTGACGTCATTCCCTCCTTCGGGGGGTACACGGCCGACACCACCGGCACCGAGATCGCCGACAGCTGCACCGACGTCCAGCAGATCGCCGCCGCGTACGAGAAGGTGATCACCACCTACGACATCTCGCGGCTCGACATGGACATCGAGGTCGACTCGCTCGACAACTCCGCGGCCATCGACCGCCGCAACAAGGCCATCAAGCTGGTCCAGGACTGGGCGGCGGCCAACGGACGCAAGGTGGAGATCTCCTACACCCTGCCGACCACCACGCACGGCCTCGCGGCCAACGGCGAGGCGCTGCTGCGCAACGCGGTGAGCAACGGCACCCGCGTCGACGTCGTGAACCTCATGACGTTCGACTACTACGACAACCAGTCCCACGACATGGCGAAGGACACCCAGACCGCCGCCCAGGGCCTGTACGACCTGCTCGCCAAGCTGTACCCGGCCAAGACCTCCGCCCAACTGTGGAACATGGTCGGCGTCACCGAGATGCCGGGCGTCGACGACTTCGGCAAGGCGGAGACCTTCACCCTGGCCAACGCCCGGACCGTGTACGACTGGGCGGTCTCCAAGGGCATCAACACGCTGTCCTTCTGGGCGCTGCAGCGGGACAACGGCGGCTGCCCGGGCGGCGCGGCCGCCGACAACTGCTCGGGCATCGAGCAGAACACGTGGGACTTCACGCGCGTCTTCGCCCCGTTCACCGGTGGCGGCACCCCCGCCCCGTCCAACGACTTCTCCGTCGCGCTCACCCCGGCCTCCGGCTCGGTGACGGCCGGCCAGTCCGCCACGGCGACCGTGAAGACGGCCGTGACGAAGGGCGACGCCCAGACCGTGAAGCTGAGCGTCAGCGGGGCCCCGGCGGGCGTCACCGCCTCCCTCAGCCCGGCGTCGGTCACCGCGGGCGGCTCCTCCACCCTCACCCTGGCCACCACCTCGGCCGCGGCCTCGGGCACCTACACGGTCACCGTGACCGGCGCGGGCACCTCGGGCAGCCACTCGGCGTCCTACTCCCTGACCGTCACCGGCGGCTCCGGCAGCCAGTGCACGGCCACCCCGTGGGCCAAGGACAAGGTCTACACCGGCGGCCAGCAGGTCTCGTACAAGGGTCACAACTGGAAGGCCAAGTGGTGGACGACGGGCGAGGAGCCCGGCAGCACCGGCGAGTGGGGCGTCTGGCAGGACCTCGGCGCCTGCTGAACCACCCCGTCACCGCCCAAACGCGGTGACACGGCGGGCGGTCCCGGCCGGCGCGTGCGGAGCGAGCCCGCTCCGCCGGGACCGCCCGTGAGGCGCTCTCGACCCTCGTGAGCGGGTCCTGACCCGCATCACCCGAGCGACCGGCCCTGGCCGGCGCGGACAGTCCGGCCGGGGCCCCTTCGACGGGCCCCGGCCGCATGTCTGGGCACACCGGCTGCGGCGCCGGCCGCGACGGTCCGGCCGAGGCCGCGGCGGCCCGCTGCCGCCCCCGGTCCACGGCGTTCCCGCCCGGTGTTCCACGCCGCCGCGGGCCGAGGCGGTGCCGCCGGAGCCCCCTGCCACAGCTCGCGGGCGCGATGCTCAGTGGGCGATCGCCTTGATGGTGGCCACGTCCTCGCCGGTCAGTTCCGCGACGCGGTGCGCCGGCACACCGGCCGCCAGGGCACGGGTGAGCAGGGCGTCGCGGCCGTCGGTGCAGGAACGGTAGGCCAGCAGTTCGTCCTCCACCCGCGCCAGGTCCGGCGGCACGATGTGGTGGCGCAGCCGGCTCAGCTCCTCCTCGCCGAGCGGCACGGGCAGCCGTTCGACGTCCCCGGGGATGGCCGCCGTCTCCTCGGGCGGCACGATCCGCAGGTCGGGAGAGCCCGCGGTGACCCCCTGGGCCTGGAGCCAGCCCTGTACCGCGGGTGTCTCCAGACACGCCAGGGCGCCGACGGCCGAGAGCGGCACGCCGAGCGTGGCTCCCGCACCGGGCACGAGCACGAGATAGGCGTCGTCGGTCATCGTCTGTTCCTCCTGTGGGGGGACTTGTCGGTATGGCGCCCCTATACCCGCGTTCGGCGTGCATGGTCGTCCCGACGCGGAGACTTTCGGCCCGACGGGTGACACGCCCGGTCCGGCGACGGACTCGTCGTATCCGCTGACCGGCACACCTCCGCACCGCACCGCCCCGGACGGGCGTCCGCCGTCCGGGGCGGCCGGGGTGACCTCGGCGGACAGCGGCAGGCCCGGGCCGCGCACGGCCGGCGCCGCGCCGTCAGGCCCGGGCCTGCGTGGTGTGCGGGCCGTGCCTAGTACCAGCTGGTACAGGTGATCGCCGTGTTGTAGCCCGAGTCGCCGCAGGCACGCATCAGTTTGCCGTTGCTGTCCCGCCACGCCTCGGTCCAGACGCTGCCCCCGGAGCTGATCTCCCGCCAGCCGAGCTGCGGTTCCCAGGTCCGGCCGCCGTCGCTGCTGCGGTCCACCCAGACGTGCATGCCCGGCGCGCCGCCGACGATGCGGCCCCAGGCGCAGGTGCTGTCGCCCGAGCCGTTCGCCCGGAGTTCGATGCCCTGGCCCTTGCCCCCGAACGCGGTCCGCACGGTTTTGCCGTTGTCGTTGTTGCAGCCGTCGGCGGCGCTGGCCGCCGGGGCGCCGGTCAAGGTGAGCAGACCGGACAGCAACGCCACGGCCGAAACAGCGGCCGCCGTCTTCTTGTTCGTACGCATGGTTCGTTCCCCTTTTACGGCCAAGGCCTTCATGGGAGGCCGGGATCGCCAGTTCGGTCGCGCGGTCCCCGGCTCCGCTCGGCGGAGGGAGACAGTCTCCTTCGTCCCGGGCCGCCGGGCCGGGGGGGTGCGCTGGGACCATCCTCTTGGGTCGTCCGCGGATCCGGAACGACATACCGATGACACTGTGTGTCGTATCGATAACTCTTTGCGCACAGGACCCTCCGGCTCACGCCGGGTGGGGAGCGCCGTTTCCCGGTCCCGCGTCCCGCCACTCGCTGGGTGAGCATCCGTAGACGGACTTGAAGACCCGGCTGAAGTGCGCGGCGTTCTGGAAGCCCCAGCCGCGGGCCACCGCGGAGATCGTGCGGCTGACCCGGGCGCGGCGCAGCAGTTCGCGGGCGCACTCCTCGATCCGCCGCTGCTGGACGAGCCGGTGCACCGTGGTGTCCTCGTCCTCGAACAGCACGTGGAGGTAGCGCAGGGAGATGCCGTGGGCCTCGGCGATGTGCGCGGGTGACAGGGCGGGGTCGCGCAGGTGCGCGTCGATGTGGGCGCGGATCGCGGTGAGCAGCAGGGCGCGCGGCGTGTCCGGCGCGCTGTCGTGCGGTCCGCGTGCCTGCTCGTCGACGAGTGTGGCGACGAGGTCCGCGAGGTGGCCGGCGAGCCGCTCCTTGACGTGGTCGGCGAAGACCCCGGAGCCGGACGCGACCTCGGCGGCGAGCGGACGCAGCAGCGCCGCCACGCCCTCGGCCGCGGGCAGGGCGCGGCCGGTGAGGTGCGGGACGTGCGGCGCGGACGGCCCGAGGGAGCGCTCGGGCATCCGCAGGGCGTACAGGTGGAACGGCGTGTGCTGGTCCAGCGCGAAGGGCCGGCGCAGGTCCAGCAGGGCCAGCTGGCCGGTCCGTACGACGGCTTCGCGGCCGTCCTGCCGGAGGGCGCCGGTGCCCTCCTCCTGCACGAGCAGGACCAGGTGGCCGTCCTCGGCGCCCGGCGCGGGCCGGGCGGTGCGGCTCAGCCGCAGCGGGGCCGCGCGCATCGACAGCAGCCGCAGGAAGCCCGCGTCACCCGAGCCGAGCGTGCCCTGGAAGTCCGCGGCCCCCGAGGGGAACGTGACGTCCAGGGGGGCCAGCCGCCGCCGGACCGCGCGCTCCCACTCCCGGGCCCCCTCCGCCCTCGGCATCGACGCTGTGCTGACCTCGTCCTGCACGACGGCCCCTTCCTGTCGTCCGGCCCGGCGGGACGGACACCTGGTGTCCTCAGCCTGACGGGGGGTACCGGGGAGGGGGTAGGTCATATGACCTGTCCTGGAGCGAACGCGTGTGACCTGCGCCGAGACGGGCGCACCGGGGTGTGCGCGGACGGGCACGTCACGGTGCGCGGGCGGCGTGTTCGCCGGGACGGGGGCGGGTTAGGGTCGGTGCGGCAGCCGTCGGGGCGCGTGCCGTGCCGACCAGTTCGCCGCATCCGGCACGCCCCGGATGGCGGCCAGTCAGGAGTGCGCGCGTGGATGCCGGTCGACCCTGGGACTCCCCTGTGCTGGAGCAGCAGGCGCGGGACTTCGTGCGGCTGCACCGGTGCCCCGTGGTGCCCCGGGGTGCCGATCCGCGGCCGGCGCGCGCCGCGGTGGCGCCGCTGGTCGGACGGGACGGCGGAGCGGCGGACGTGGACGAGGAGTGGCTGGCCGTGCCGGGGCCCCGCGGCGACCGGGTCCGGGTCCGGGTGCTGCGGCCCTCGGGCGCCGGCGGACCGCTGCCGGTGGTGCTGTTCCTGCACGGACTGGGCTGGATGCTCACCGACGCGAGCGCGCACGACGGACTGGTCGCCGACCTGGCGCTCGGCGCGGACGCCGCCGTCGTCGTACCGGAGTACGACCGGGCACCCGAGGCCCGGTATCCGGTCGCCCTGGAGCAGGTGTACGCCGTGGCGCGGTGGCTGGCCGCGCACGGCCGCGAACACGGGCTGGACGGCGAGCGGCTGGCGGTGGCCGGGGTGTCGGCGGGGGCGAACCTCGCGGCGGCGCTGGCCTTGCTGGCCGGCCGGCACCGCGCGCCGCGGCTCGCGCATCAGGTGCTGGTCTGCCCGGTGACGGACGCGCGCATGGACACGGCGTCCTACCGGCGGTTCGGCGAGGGCTATTTCCTCGGCCGGGAGGCCATGGAGCAGTTCTGGCGGCAGTACGTCTCCGAGGACGCCGACCGGCTCGCGAGCACCGCGTCGCCCGCGCACGCGACGGACGGTGAACTCGCCCGTCTGCCACCCACGTTGGTGATCACGGCGGAGGCCGACGTGGTGCGCGACGAAGGCGAGCGGTACGCGGCGCGGCTGCGGCGGGTGCGGGTGCCGGTGGTGTCGATGCGCTACCACGGCACGGTGCACGGCTTCCTCCTCTTCGAGCGGTTACGGGACAGCCCCGCGGCCCGGGCGGCGCGCACCCAGGTGCTGGACACCCTGCACGAGGCGTTGCACGGCTGGCCCGCGTGAGCCGCTACGGCGTGCCTCTCTCCAGCGCGCGGGCCAGGGCGGCGCGGGAGGCGATGCCCAGCTTGGGGAAGGTCTTCGCCAGGTGGCCGCCGACGGTCCGCGGGGACAGGCTCAGCCTGGCCGCGATCTCCTTGTTGGTGAGCCCGTCCGCCGCGAGCTGGGCGATGCGCAGCTCCTGCGCCGTGAGCGGGCAGCCGGCACCGGTGCGCACGGTGGCGGAGCGCAGTTCGCGTGCGGCGCGCTCGGCCCAGGGCGCGGCGCCCAGGGCGCGGAAGGCATCCAGGGCCCGCTGGAGCGTCTGCCGGGTCTGCGGGCGGTGGCGGTCGCGCAGCCAGGTGCCGTGGGCCAGCCGCAGCCTGGCCAGTTCGAACACCCACTGCTCGGCGCCGGGCACGCGGTACGCCGCCTGGTAGTGCGCGTCGGCCTCCTCGTCGGGTGCGGCGAGCGCCCGGGCGGCGGCCAGCAGGAACGCGTGGTGCGGGGAGATGTCGCCCATGCGGGCCACGTCGCCGGCCGCCACGTGCGCCCGTGCCTGCGCGGTCCGTCCGGTGCGCAGCGCCGCCTCCACGAAGTCGAAGAAGGGCAGGTGGAACCAGGGCAGTCCGGCCGGCAGCACGCCGGGCGGGGTCAGTCCGGCCAGCGCGGTGTACGCCTCCTCGTCGCGGCCGTGGCCGAGGGCGGCCAGGGCCCGCAGATGGGTGAGGTGGTCCGTCACGAACGTCATGCGTACCCGCTCGGCCGTGGGCCGGATGGCGCGGTCCACCGCGAGCAGACCCTCCTCGTCGCCGCGTCCGGCGAGGAAGTGGGCGTAGTGGTGCCGGAACAGCAGGGCGTTGCAGTGGTAGCCGAGGGCGTCGGCCGCCTCGGCCTCGCGCAGGCACACCTCCGCCTGGTCCCAGTGGCCGCGCAGGTAGTTCTGGTAGCCGCCGGCCTTGGCAATGCTGCCCTGGGTGGCGTAGGCGTGCTGGCCCAGGAAGCGGCGCCACAGGGAGGCGTCGGCCATGTCGACCGCCGCGGCGGTCCACAGCAGCAGCCAGGCGGCTCCGGCCTGTTGTTCCTGGCTCATCGCGGCGGCCATGGCCCGCAGTTCGGTGCCCGTGCCGTGGGCGGTGCGGGCGGGGTCGGACCAGGCCCGGCGGCACAGGTCGGCCAGGGCGGAGACCTGGTGCCGGTGAGCCCGCAGGGCGGCCCAGCCGCGCGCGTCGGAGGTGTACACCGTGGCCAGCAGCAGCTTGAAGTAGACCTGCTCGGCCAGGTCGTCGAACGGTCCGGCGCCCGGCCCGGTCCGGGACAGGGCGGCGAGGGCCCGCGGCAGCAGGGTGAAGGACGACTCGAAGTCGACGTGGTGGCTCTGGTCGACGTAGACGACGGCGTAGGCGTACAGCGGGGCGCTGTCGTCGGGGACGGGCGCGTGGCGCAGTTCCTCGAGGAGTTTCGCCGCGTACGGCAGCCGTCCGCCGCGTGCGGCCATGGCCGCGGCCCAGGTCAGGCGGCGGGCCCGGGCTTCGGCGTCGGTGCTGAGGACGGCCGCGCGGTGCAGCAGGAGAGCGCCTTCGGCGTCGCCGCCGCGCAGCGCGAGCCGGCGGCCGGCCTCCTGGAGCCGGCCGGCCAGTTCGTCGTCGGGCAGGACGGTCGCGTCGGCCTCGTGGCCGAGGGCCCGGGGGTCGTCGCGCGGCAGTTCGGCGGCGAGCCGGCGGTGGGCGGCCCGCCGTTCGGGTCCGGAGGCCCGGGCGACGACGGCGCCGCGCACCAGGGGGTGGCGGAAGGTGAGCCGGCCGTCCGGTTCCAGGTGGGCCAGTCCGCTGGTCTCGATCTCGTCGAGTACGTCGTCGGCGCGCCGCGGGTCGGGGCGGTCCGGCAGGGCCGGCGTCACCCACATCGCCGCCGTACCGCCCAGGGCCGCGTACAGCAGGACGTGGGCGGCCTCCCGGGACAGGCGGTCCAGCCGGGGCGCGAACAGCCGCTCCAGCCGGTGGCCGAGCGGGAACCTCCTGGGCAGCGGCATGACGCCGCGTGCCTGGTCCGGGTGCAGGTGTACGGGCAGTTCGACCAGGGCCAGCGGGTTGCCGGCCGCTTCCTGGAGGATGCGTTCGGCCGTGGTGACCGCCAGGTGCGGGTGCCGGGTGCCCAGCAGCGCGCGGGCGTCGTCGCCGGCCAGTGCGGCCAGGTCGACGACGGTACCGGGTCTGCCCTCGGCCGCGGGTCCCTCGGGGCGGCCCGCGCTGACGAAGGCCAGGGGCACCTCGGCGGTCCTGCGCTGGAGGAACGCGAACACGGCCGCGCTGGAGGAGTCCACCCACTGCAGGTCGTCCACGAGGACCAGCACCGGGTGCATGCGTGCCTCGCCCGCGAGCAGCGCCAGCACCGCGGCGCCGACCAGGAAACCGCCGCGCACGGGTTCCGCGGCCTCGCCGAGGGCGAAGGCCAGGGCCCGCCGCTGCGGTTCGGGCAGGGCGCGCATCCGGCCCGTGAGCGGCCACAGCAACTGGTGCAGCGCGCCGAACGCCACGCCGGCCTCGGCCTCGGAGCCCACGGCGCGCAGCACGGTGAAGCCCAGCGCCCGGGCCTCGGCGTGGGCCCAGTCCAGCAGGGCCGTCTTGCCGATGCCGGGGCCGCCCTGGAAGAGGGTGCCCGTGCCGCCGCTGCCCGCGCGGGCGCCGTCCAGGACGCGGCGCAGCAGGGCCTGCTCGGGGCCGCGGCCGGCGAGCGCGGGACGGTCCTGGGCCGGGCGGTCGGGCGGCGGGGGGCTGTCGGCCGGGCGGTCCTGGGCCGCGCGGCTCGCCGGGACCGGTGCGCGGGCCGGCGTGCGCGGCGGGCCGGTGTCCGGGGGCACCGTGGCCGTCGGGGCCGGTACGGTCCGCGCCGGGGCGGCGTCAGGCCGCACGGGCCGTGTCCCGGGCGGCGGCGGAGGCGGTGCGCGCGGCGAGGGAGCCGGTGCTGCCGGTGCCCGGGGTGCCGGGCGCCGGTACGGCGGTGTCCCGCGCGTGGTCGCCGTACGCGGTGGGCGACGTCCGCCCCTCCGCGCTCAGCTGCCGCCACTCACGCGGCGAGTGCCCGTACGCCCGGCGGAAGGCCCGGCTGAAGTGGGCCGGGTTGACGAAGCCCCAGCGGTGCGCCACCGCCGCCACGGCGGGCGCGGCCCGGCCGCCGCGGGCCAGGTCCCGTGCGCACTCCTCCAGCCGGCGGCGCTGGACGAGCCGGGCCACGGTGATGCCCTCCTCCTCGAACAGCCGGTGCAGGTAGCGCACGGAGATGTGGTGGGCCAGGGCCACCGTCTCCGGTGACAGTCCGGGGTTCTCCAGATGGCGGTCGATGTGCTCGCGGATGCGCAGGACGAGTTCGCCGCGTCCGCTGTCGGCGCCGCCGGACCGGCCGCGCTCGGCCACCAGCGTGCCGAAGAGGTCCTCGACGCCGGCCGCGAGCCGTGCCGCGACGGCGGGGCCGTAGGAGTCCGCCGGGTCCAGGAGCCGGGTGAGGTAGGGGCCGAGGATCGCGCCGATGCCCTGCGTCCCGCTGACGGCGGTCCCCGTGACCGAGCGCAGTTCCTCGTCGGACACGTCCAGACCGCGGCGGGGCAGGTGGACGACGTGGCAGGCGAACCGCTCGGGGAAGTCCAGCGCGTAGGGCCGCGCCGTGTCGTAGACCAGGAGGTCGCCGGGGCCCGCGACGGCGCTGCGGCCGTCCTGGAGCAGTGTCACCGTGCCGGCCGTCAGGACGAGCAGTCCCACGCTCGCGCCGTCCGGTCCCCGGTGGCTGAGGCGCTGGCCGTCGGCCTCGAGGGAGCAGACCGGCAGCCGGCCGAGGCGGCCGCCGCTGATCCGGCCGGTGAGAGGGGCGCCGCCGCGGGGTGTCACGGCCATCGGGGCCATGGCCGTGGCGAGGGCGGCCCGCCAGCGGTCGAGTCTGTCCCTGACGGGCACCGCGTCCGTCGACAGCACGAGTTCCACGTGGCTCTCCTCTCTCTTCTCCCCTGCAATCAACCAGCCGGCCGTGCCGCGCACCAGGCACTCTCCAGGCAGAAAGCGGAGGTGCCGGGACGTGCGCGCGGGGAACAGTGCCGTGCGCGCAGGGGCAAGTCGGGCCGGTGACCGGGCCGTAAGGTGGCGGGGCCGCCCGCGCCGGGCGGCGGGCCGGTTCAGTCCGTGTCCAGGCGGGCGAGCCGGGAGCGGGCCTCGGCGACCCGCCGGGGGTCGGCACCGGGGCCGAGGGCGATGCAGCGCGTGAACGCCTCGCGGGCCTCGGCGGTGTGGCCCGCGTCGAGGAGTACGTCACCGAGCGCACGGAGATAGCGGCTCTCCAGGGCGATGTTGCCGTCCGTGCGGCACAGGTCGACGGCGGTCCCCAGGTGCCGTACGGCCTCCTCCCAGTGGCCCTGGCGGGCGTGGCTGCGGCCGAGGGCCGCGAGCACGTTGACGCGGGTGACGGTGGCGATGTGGGGTTCGAGGCGGTCGCCGGCCTCGTCGAGCCTGGCCAGGGCCTCCCGGTACGCCTCGAGGGCTTCCTCCCCGCGCCGGGCGCCCTCCAGGTCCATGCCGCGTCCGATGAGGGCCTGGAGCATGCCGGGCAGGTCTCCCGCGGCGTCGAACAGGGAGACGGCCTCGATGTGGTGCTCGAAGGCCGGGCCGCTCTCGCCGAGCAGGTTGTAAGCCCAGCCCGCGTACTGGTGCGCCCACGCCTGCTGGACGCGGTCGCCGGCCCGCCGGGCCGCGGCGAGCGCGCGGGCCGAGTACTCCAGGCTGTCCCGGGGTCTGCCCTCGCACAGGAGCACAGCCCAGGCGTAGTAGTTGAGCTGGGTGGCTTCGAGCAGCGGGTCGCCGAGCGCCTCGGCGGAGCGGGCGGCGGTGGCGAAGACCTCCGGCCAGTGCCCCCAGAAGATCCACTGGTCGGAGAACCAGTGCAGGGACTCGGCGACCTCCACGACGGTGGCGTGGGCGCCGTCCGCCGCGGCGGCGCGCAGGGCCGCCAGCCAGTTGGGGGCTTCGGCCTGGAGCCACTCGCGCGCCCGGTCGGCGCTGCCGAGGTCCACGGTGCCCTGCCAGGTGGGCGGCGGCGCGCCGTGGTCGGGTTCGTACCACCGGCCGGCCACGACGGCCGTCTCCAGCAGCCACCGGAACATCGAGCGGCGGGCCCGCTCGGCGTCCTCGGCGCCGTCCTCGGCGGCGAGCCTGCTCCGGCCGTACAGGCACAGCAGGTCGTGGAGCCGGTAGCGGTCCCCGGTGACGCCGAGCAGGCCGGCCTCGACCAGCTCCTCCAGGGTGTCCTCGGTGTCGTAGAGGTCCTGGCCGGTGAGCCGGGCGGCGCAGGCGGCACTCGTGTCGGGGCCGGGGATCAGGGACAGGCGCCGGAAGAGCCGGGCGGCGGTGGGGGTGAGCTGGCGGTAGGACAGGTCGAAGGCGCTCGCCACGCGGATGTCCCCGGCGGACAGCGCGTCCAGCCGGCGTTCCTCGCGGGCCAGCCGGTCCGCGAGCCGGCGCAGGCTCCAACCGGTGCGGGTCGCCAGCCAGTTGCCGGCCACGCGCAGAGCGAGCGGCAGGTGCTCGCACAGCCGGGCGACCTCCTCCAGGGCGTCCGGTTCGGTCGTGGCACGGTCGTCGCCGACGAGGGAGGCGAGGAAGGCGGCCGCCTCGGCGGCGTCGAGCCGGCCGAGCGGCAGCCGGTGCACGTCGTCGAGTCCGGTGAGCATGCGGCGGCTGGTCACCAGGACCAGGGTGCTGCCCGAGCCGGGCAGCAGCGGGCGTACCTGCGCCTCGTCGCGGGCGTTGTCGAGCACCAGCAGGCAGCGGCGGTCGGCGAGGACCTGCCGGTACAGGGCCGGGTGGGCCTGCGGGCCGGCCTTGGCGAGGTCGCGGTCGGGCACGCCGAACGCCTTCAGCACCCGGACCATCAGCTCCGAGGGGGCGGGCGGCGCGTCGTCGGTGCCCCGCAGGTCCAGCAGGAGCTGGCCGTCCGGGAAGCGGTCGGCGAGCCGGCGGGCGGCGCGCAGCGCGAGGGTGGTCTTGCCGGTTCCGGGTGCGCCGTGGACGGCGACGACGACGGGCCGGGCGGCCGTGTCCCCGGTCTCCGTCCCGGTGTCGTCGTCCGGGGGCGGGCCGGCGAGTTTCTCCAGTTCCGCCAGTTCGTCGGCGCGGCCGACGAAGTCGTCGATGCCGCGCGGGAAGGAGCGCACGCCGAGGGGGCTGTAGCCGGGGGCGCGGCCGGTCCGGGCGGCGGCGAGCAGCCGTTCGCGCGCGGTGTCGTCGAGCCCGAGTCCGGCGGCGAGCGCGGCCACCGTCCGCCGCTGGGGGGCGGCCCGCCGTCCGCGTTCGAGATCGCCGATGCCGCGCACGCTGACGCCGGACGCGTCCGCCAACGCCTCGATCGTCAACGACTTCGCCATCCGCATCTCCCGCAGCAGCGGCCCGAAGGCCGCCTCATGCGTGGACATACCCGCCCCTTCCACCTCACCCATTACTTGAACATTGTAGGAGATAGCGGAGAGATTCTTGATCATGGGGGGCGGCGGGGAGTTCCCCGGCCGTTTCGGGGCGGCCTCCAGCCGGACGGCCCCGGCGCCACGGGGCCCGCCGGGCCGGCGGCGAAGCCCGGCGTCGCAGGGGCCGCCGGACGGTGGCGAAGCCCGGCATCACGGGGACCGCCGGACCGGCGGCGAAGCCCGGCGGAAGGCACGGCCCGGGCCGGGAGGAGGCGTAGGACAGGGTGATGAATTGATCGGATTCCGCCTCCCTTTTATGCTCGACCCGTACGGAGGCGGTCTCCGTTCACGTGACCGCACGATCGCGTGCGGCACGGGGCAGGAGGGCACATGGACGCCACCGGGCAGCAGGGGCGCAAGCCCCGTGCCGACGTACAGCGCAACCGTGCCGCCCTGCTGGAGGCGGCACAGCGGCACTTCCTGCGGGACGGGGTGGGCACCTCGCTGGAGGCGGTGGCCAAGGAGGCGGGCGTCGGACCCGCCACGCTGTACCGGCACTTCCCCACCCGGGAGGCGCTGCTGGCGGCCGTGCTGCAGACGCGTTCCGAGGAACTGGTGGCGCGCCGCGCGGAGATCGGCCGGCTCGGTGACGCCTGCGAGGCGCTCGCCCAGTGGCTGCGGGCCATGGAGGAGTACTTCAGCGCCTTCAGCGGACTGCCGGAACCGCTGATGGCCGCGGCCAGGGCGCAGGAGCCGGACAACCCGCTCACCCTTCCCTGCGACACGCTCATCGCCGCGACCGAGGAGTACGTGCGGGCCGCGCGGCTCGCGGGGTGCGTACGCCCGTCGGTCCAGGGGTACGACCTG
Source organism: Streptomyces sp. NPDC027672 (assembly GCF_055566335.1). Lineage (NCBI taxonomy): Bacteria > Bacillati > Actinomycetota > Actinomycetes > Kitasatosporales > Streptomycetaceae > Streptomyces > Streptomyces sp. NPDC027672. The sequence goes on from NZ_JBVHSO010000013.1 coordinate 26,089, forward strand.
TTCCTCGCGGTCATCTCGGTCGCCTGGATCAGGAGCACCCGCGCCGCCGACGAGGAGTCGGTCGACCGCCTCCGCGCGCTCGTCGAGAACGGATACCGCGAGCGGGGCGACCGGGAGTAGACCACCGGCCGCACCGCCCGTCAGCGTGGCCGGTCAGCCGGGCGGGGGCAGGGCGGGGAGGGCCGCGATCTTGTCGCTGTCGTCCGCCGCCAGGCGCAGCAGGCGCTGGTACTCCGCTTCGGTGAGCGCGACATCGGAGGTGCGGATCTCCCCGCGGTACCGGCCGCCGGTCGGTCCGCCGGCCGGGACCGACGGGCCGGTGGCGGCGCACGACAGGTCGGCCGACTTGCCCGGCTCGATCAGGACGGCGCCCGAGCACCGCGCGCCGGTCCGCGCGGGCACCCCGTCCCGGTCGATGGACCACGCGTAGTTCACCTGGACGGCCTTGGCGGCTTCGGCGGCCGCGGTGGGACCGAGGAAGGTGACGGTCACCCGGGCTTTGAAGACGCACAGGGTCGGGGCGCACTTGCCGTCGTAGTCGGTCAGGATCTGGGTGGTCACCTTGATCCGGTGGTCGACCGCCTGGTGCGTCAGGGGGAGCCGGGACCGGAACGCGGTGGAGAACCGGTGCACCGCCTCCCGTGACATCGCCTGGATGTCGAGGACGGCCGATCCGCCGGAGAAGCCGACGCGGTCGACGAACCGGGCGCCGCCCGCCCTTTTCCTGCCCAGGCAGAAGGTCGTGCCGTCGCCGTGGACAGGGGTGCAGGTGTGATCGCCCACGGTGACGGGGTCGCCCACGGTGATCTTCTCGTCGGGGACCTTCTCCAGCAGCAGCATCTTCGCCAGTGCGGGAGGCGCCAGGGTCGTGGCGAGGTCCTGGGAGAAGAACAGGCCCGGTGTCACCAGCGCGGGGTGTTCCGCGAGCACCGCGGACTTCTCGGCCATGCCGAGCGAGCGCCACGCTTCCGTGTTCCCGCGCAGGAACGACTTGCCGTCGATGGCCACGTAGTCCAGCGCGGGGCTGCCGGGCATCGTCAACGTGCCCAGTGCGTCACCGGGGTTGCTGACGACGAGGTCCAGCCGGATCGCGCCGCGTCCCTTGACCTTGAGGGTGCCGGTGTAGTGCAGGGCCGGGGCCCCGCGCAGCAGTGCCGCGGAACGGCGCAGGTCGGAGCGCACGGACGAAGAGGATCCGTCCGGTCCGCTGCCGGTGGCCTGGACGATCCACAGGAGCACCGCGACGACGACGGCGAGGACGCCCAGGGCGAGGAGCACGGCACGCCGCCGTGAGCGGCGGCGCGGGGGCGAGCCCTCGCCGGCGTTCCCGTCGCGCCCGCCGTCGTCCTCACCCGCGGCGGGGAGGGACGGATCGTCCGGTGTGCCGGGCCGCGCAAGGTCGTCAGTCATCTTTCCTCACCGGGTCTTCCCGCCGCGTGGCGTGAGGCAGGTGACGGGAACGATCGTGGGATAGGTGTAGGACCGTTCCGCCACGACCTTGCCGTCGATGGTGATGCGACAGGTGGTGGTGCCGGTCCCCTTGATGTCCTCGCGGCGGGGAATGGCCCCGGTTTCGCAGGAGTCGCCTCCGGTCGCGCGGCCGAGGCAGCCGGTCCCGTTGGCCGACAGGTGCACCCACGGGTCCTTGCCCTCGACGGTGAGCGTGACCTTCCACGGCGATTCCGCCGACAGGTCCCCTTCGCCCTTCTTCCCGATCATGCTGATGCCCTGCGGCCCGGTGGTCGTACCGAAGTAGTTGATCGCCATCGGCCGGCCGTAGTCGGAGGTGGCCTCCAGTACGACCGTGTGCCGCTCGGCCGCTTCCTTGTTCCCGGTGCCACCGCTCCGGTCGGCGCTTCCGTCTCTGCCGCATGCGGTCAGTGCGAGCGCTCCGCTCAGCGCGACGACCGCGACCCGTCCGGACACAACTCGTAAGCGCCGCCCGCGTTTTCCGGCGGCATCCCCCTCGACAAGCGCCATGGGGCGACTGTAGCGACGGCCGCCGGGAACGGCCGGGTTTCTGCGTGATTGTCACGCGATCGCCACCCGGTCCGGCAACCCCTCACGAGTCGTTCACGGAGTCCGGGGCCGGATCGCGCCCGTCTCGGCGAGCCAATACGTCATCGCGGCCGCCGAGTCGACGGCGTACTGGTGTGCGGTGCCGACGGCCCGGGCGGTCGCGGCGCCGGGCCGCGTGGCCACCTTCCGGCACGCGGAGGCCAACTCCCGGTGTCGGTCCAGCAGTTGTGACCACACCTGCTGACCTGCCGGATCGGGTACGGTGAAATACGCGCCGGCCCGCTTCGTCGCCCGGGTCAGTTCCTCGCAGGAGGTGCCCAGTTCGCGCATCGCCGCGTCGAACTCGGCGTCGGAGGCGGAGTTCGCCCCTGCCTCGTACGCGCTGGTGTAGGCGCGCTCCGCCGCGACGAGCGCGTTGATGTGGTCCAGTCCCCCGACCGCCGCCCACGCCTGGCCCTGGTCGCGCGCCGTCGACGCCGACGGAGCTTCCGTCGGCTGACGCAGCACCAGTTCCGGTGGCCGGGCCGCCGGGCCGGACGTCTGGACGGTCAGCATCGTCACGCCGGCCCCGGCCAAGACGACCGCGACGGCCGCCAGCCGGGCACCGTGCCGCCACACCCGACGAAGCGGCCGTTCCGCGGTGGGCCACGCCGCCGGGTACCGTCCGCTGCGGCCGGCCCGTCGCCCGAGCGCCCGCACGCCATGGCCCGCGAAGGCGGCCAGTCCGGCCACCAGGGTCCCGAGGGCCAGCGCGTAGGCCAGTTGGGTTCTCACCAGGGGCCAGGCCACCACGTTCGGCCACCATCTACAGGTGTCCGTCATGGTGTTGAGCGGACCGAGACAGCCGTCCGTCCTCATCAGGAGGTAGGCGGCGCCCGCGCCCAGCAGTGCGGTGACACCCGCCGCGGTCAGCCCGGCCAGCAGCCATGCCCCGTCCGTCACCGCGGCGACGACGGCGGCGGTCAGCGCCATCGCAGCGCAGATCACGAAGACGGGCCACATCAGGTGCGTGAGCTGGAACGGCCCCGTCATGCGCACGGCCGCCGGGTCCGGTGTGTGCAGACGGGCCAGCGCCATGGCCAGCCCGGCCCAGCAGACGAGCCCGCCCGCGAGCCCGGCGGCCAGGTGCCGCCCCGGTCCCGGTGGACGGGTGCCGAGGGGCGCGTCCGGCTCCGGCGGCGCTCCGGCCGGCCACTCCGGCCGGCGCACCGGCGGGCGTACCGCCGTCGTGAGCAGCGGGACCGCCCAGAGCAGCACACCGGCCCACCACAGGCTCCCGGCGGAGGCGTCGGTGCCGGGAAGGACACCCACCACCGCGACGGCCTCCAGCAGCGGGCCGATGTGCGCGGGTGGCAGCCCGGGCAGGCCGTACGAGCCCAGCAGACCGGCCGTCGTGAACGGCCAGCCGTCGGTCAGGACCTCGCCCTGGACGTACCACCAGTACAGCAGCGAGGCGAGCGCGAGCGAGGGCACCGCCAGGCCCACGAGCAGGGCGGGCCGCAGCGCTCTCCCCCGCAGGGCCCTGATCAGCCACTCGGCGTTCTGCGCGGTCCACGTCAGCACCAGCACCAGCGCGGCCACGAGGATCAGCAGCGCCTCGGGATGCCGGGGCAGCCAGAGGTTCCCGGCGGCTCGCGGGCCGGTCAGCTCGCCCACCACGATGCCGGAGCCGAGCCACAGGCCGACGGGCCCTCCCGACGGGACCGGCCGCCCCGTGCGGACGGCGTACAGCACGGCACGCCACAGTGCGACGCCTGCGATGCCGACGACCAGGGCCGCGACGAGCACCGCTTTGGCCGCGAGGACGCCGTACGGCAGGCTCCCGAGGTGCCAGACGAGGATGTCGGCCGCGAGCCCGGTGAGGAACAGGGGCAGCGCCTCCAGCGCGAACAGCGCCTTCGGGTCGGTCAGCGACGTCCGGCGCAGCGCCCAGGACGGGTGGGTGTGCCAGAGTTCGGCCCATCTGGGAAGCGGTCCCGGCCACGCGTCGGAGCGCCGTGCGGCGGGGGCCTCCCAGATCTCCCGGCTCGCGCCCCAGCGCGCCGCCGTGAGGTCGGCGTGGATCTCGCGGTGGCGCAGGATTCCCGCGCGCGTGAGGTGGACCGCCCCCACGAGCAGACCGCCGAGCACCAGGCTGTGCGTGTTGAACGGGGCGAACCGGCTCCGGACGTCCGCGGTGCCGGCGAAGAAGAGGATGTCCAGGAACACCGCCGCCCACGGGAGGAGGACCAGGACGAGGAACACGCGCCACAGGGCGACGGTGGCGTAGGTGATCCCGATGTCCCCGTTGCGCAGGTGCGCGAGTTCGTGCAGCACCACGGCGCGGAACCGGTCGCGGCGCGGGTCGCTCGTGACGACCAGACCGACGTCCAGGCAGACCGTGGGTCTGCGCCAGCGGCCGAACGCGACCGCGCCGGCGGTCCGTGCCCCGGGGTCGACGACGAAGCGGGGCGGGCGGGTGAGTCCGGCGACGGCGGTCAGTTCGTCCAGCAGCGGTCGTAGCCTGCCGTGTACGTCCATGGCGTCCAGGGGCACCACCTTGGAGCGCTGCGTCCGCCACACCGGCAGCAGCCAGTAGACCGCGACGGCCGCGGCGAGCGCCAGCGCTCCCACGCCGAGCGACACCCCGGTGAAGTCCTGGCTGTAGCGCGCCGTGCAGTCCCGCAGCGCGGACGCGTTCCGGGTGTACTGGACGTAGCTCGTGTTCAGAGAGGCGCCGGGATCGATGCCTGCCGCCAGCCAGCAGGCCGCCTCCTTGTCGGCCTTGGCGGACGACGCGAGGAAGTGCCGGACGGCCGCGGGGACCATGCTCGCGCCGGCCGCCGCCAGCAGCAGCACGAGCAGGACGAAACGCAGTGTCGTGCCGGCCACGAGCACCCGCTCGTCGAGCGGGACCGGGGCGGGGCGCTCCCCCGCCCCGGGAGCGGCATCCGGGGGTAAGGCGGCCATCATGCGTCGGCGTCGGCCGCGCCGGCGGAACCGGCCGAACCGGTCGGATCAGCGGGACCAGCCGGACCAGTCGAACCGGCCGGACGAGCCGAACCAGTCGGGTCAGCCGGGCCGCCCTGGCCGGTCGGACCAGGCGGATCAGGCGGCCCGGTCGGATCAGGCGAGCCGGTCGGATCGGCTGGGCCGTCCGGGTCCGCCGGCTCCGGTCCGGGATCCTCCGGTCCGGGATCCTCCGGGCCGGCCAGCACCAGTCTGGTCAGCACCGCGTCGGCGATCCTCGTCGCGCGCTCCTCTTCCAGGCCGTGCCGCGCGGCCGTCGTCAGGACCGACTGCCGTACCAGGGCCAGTTGTTCACGGCTCAGCGGCGGGACCGTCACCACTTCGGCCGGCCTGCGGGAGAGTCGGCGCAGCGCGGCCCGCGCCCTGCCGACACCGCTGTCCACCGCGGTGCCCACGAGCTGCTGCGCGGCCTGGTTCAGCGCGAGCCACACCACCGGAGTCACCAGCGCGGCGACCTCGCCGAACCCGAAGCCCAGGGTGTCGCTCCGCCGGCGCCGGCCGCCCAGGCGCCGTACGACCGTGGCGTCGTCGAACCCGGCCACTCCCGCCACCAGTGGCAGTTCCTCCGGGGCCAGCTCGGCCACCACGTCGCGGACCACGTCCCGTACCCGTACCCGTGGTCCGTCCGTCGCGGCCGTCCGGCCGTGGGACGGAGCTGCTTCGCACCCCATGGCACCCCCGTGCTGGTTTCCGGTGCACCCAGGCCGACCACCGTAGCGGTCCTCACCCCGACCGGGCGGGCCGAACGGGGCAAAAGGCGGCGGTGTTTCCACGTCGGCGCGTCACCCGTGTCACCCGTGTCCCCCCGCCCCCAGGAAGTTGGAGTTTCAACATTTTCTCGGGATGATAGGACGGAGATCGGAACAGCGTGCGACAAGGGAGATCACGTGGCGGAGACGGTGACGGCGACCACCGATGGACGGGTGTTCGTCGACAAGCAGAGCCCGGACGCCTATCGCGCGCTGACGGCCACCGCCGAAGCGGTCCGCGCGACCGCCGCCGACGCGGGACTGGACCGCATCCTCGTCGAACTGGTCAACATCCGCGTGTCGCAGCTCAACGCCTGCGCCTACTGCCTCGGCCTGCACACCCGGGCCGCCCTGCGCGCCGGGGAGACCACACAGCGGCTGGGCGTGCTGCCCGCCTGGCGTGACACCGAGCTGTTCTCCCCGCGCGAGCGGGCGGCACTGGCCCTGGCCGAAGCCACCACCCACCCGGCGGACGCCGACGCCCAGAGCGCCGCCTACGCCCTCGCCCGTTCCGTCCTGTCGGACGACGAGATCTCCGCCGTGATCTGGGTCGCGATCACCATCAACGCCTTCAACCGGGTCTCCGTCCTGAGCAAGCACCCGGTGCGCCCGGCGCCTCCTCACTGAGCGCGCGGCACCACAGCGCACGGCGTCAGTCACCGCGTCACCGCGTCACGGCGTCACGGCATTGCGCGCGTCCTTCGGCCGCCTGCGCGCCTAGCATCCTGTCCAGGTCCAAGCAGAGCCCGTCCGAAAGGGAGTCGTCGGGATGCGCATCGATCTGGCAGGACGCACCGCTCTGGTCACCGGCTCCACCCAGGGCATCGGCGCGGCCATCGCCGCCGGCCTCGCCCGGGCCGGTGCCCGGGTGGCCGTGAACGGCCGTGACGAGGAGCGCGTGGCCGCCGCCGCGGCCCGGCTGACCGACGAGGTGCCCGGCGCCGACGTGGTCCCCGTCGCCGCGGACGTCGCCCACGAGGAGGGCGCGGCCCGGCTGGCCGAGGCCCTGCCCCATGTGGACATCCTCGTCAACAACCTCGGTGTCTTCGGCTCCGCCGACCCGCTGGAGATCACCGACGAGGAGTGGCGGCGCTACTTCGAGGTGAACGTGCTCGCCGCCGTACGCCTGACCCGGCTGTACCTGCCGCAGATGACCCGGCGCGGCTGGGGGCGCGTCCAGTACATCGCCAGCGACTCGGCCGTGGTCGTCCCCGTGGAGATGATCCACTACGGCATGTCGAAGACCGCGCTCCTCGCCGTGGGCCGCGGGTTCGCCAAGCAGGCGGCCGGCACCGGGGTGACGGTGAACTCGGTCATCGCCGGGCCGACCCACACCGGCGGCGTGGAGGACTTCGTCTACCAGCTGGTCGACCGCGATCTGCCGTGGGACGAGGCCCAGCGCGAGTTCATGCGCCGGCACCGGCCGCAATCGCTGCTGCAACGGCTGATCGAACCGGAGGAGATCGCCAACATGGTGGTCTACCTCAGCTCGGACCAGGCCTCCGCCACCACGGGCGGGGCGCTGCGGGTCGACGGCGGGTACGTCGACTCCATCCTGCCCTGACGGTCGGTCACCTCTCGTCCCCCTGACCGTCGCCCCGTCACCCCGTCACCGACGTGTCACGCGCGCACGAGGGGTGTGTCGACCAAGTGCTCGGCGACGAACCACGTCTGGAGCTCTCCGGTGCGGATCACCTGGGAGACCAGCAGGTCGTTGGTCCCGTCGTCACCCAGCTCCGCGACGCGGGACGCCGCGTCGTGCGCGTCGGTCAGGATGATCTCGTGTGCCTCCAGGAGGCGGGAGAGCATCGCGGGCACCTCCTCGACACCGTCCGGCGGGCGCGGGACCGAGGTGAGCTCGGCGACGTGACGGGGGTCGCCGACGGCCACGCCACCCAGCGTCTGGACCCGCTCGGCGAGCGTGTCGACGAGCGCGAGCTGCTGCGTCGCGTGCTGGTCCAGGACCAGGTGCAGTTGGTAGAAGGTCGCGCCGCGCATGAGCCAGTGGTGCTTCTTGTAGAGGCCGTAGAGGATCTGCGTGTCCGCGAGGACCTTGTTGAGCCGCTGGCAGGAGTACATCCGGGCCTCGTACGACAGGGCCAGCGGGAACTGCTTGACGGTGCCGAACTCCTGGATGACGCGGCCCTTCTGGTGCAGCCGGGGCTGGCTGCCGGTGCCCGGGGTGTCGGTGGTCATGATGTGCCTCCTGCGGTTGGTGCGTGGTGTACACCGCTGACGCTAGGCGCCGGACGCCTGGTCGCCTTGTCCCAGAGCGCATGTCCCTGTGCGCTTCAGCGCAGACGGACATGCGCATCGGACCGCCCCGGAGAGGACTGGCTCCGGACCGCCCCGGAAGTGCGCACCGGACCGCCTGGAAAAGCCTGAGGACATGCCGAACGGCCGCGTGAGCGAAGGGAGTCGCTCGCGCGGCCGTTCCGGGTCCGCCGGCCGGTCAGCCGGTCGCGCGGACCGCCGCACGGATCAGGTCGGCGACCGCCTCGGGCCGGGAGACGGCCACCGCGTGGGAGGCGCACTCCAGCTCGACGACCGTCGCACCGGCCCGCTCGGCGCCGAAGCGCTCCACCTCCGGGTTGATCGCCTGGTCGGCGGCGGCCACCAGGGCCCAGGACGGCTTGGTCTTCCAGGCGGCCGCGGCGGCCGTCTCCTCGAAGGCCGCGGCGGCGAGGGGGCGCTGCGCCGCCGCGAGCGCCTTGGTGGTCTCGGCCGGCACGTCGGCGGCGAAGACGGACGGGAAGGCGTCCTCGGCGATGGTGACCTCGACGGCCGGGTCGCCGCCCGGCACCGGGTACGTCCACTGCTTGAGGCTGCTGACCAGCGGCGAGGCCGGGAAGCGGCCCTGCAGCTCGCCGAGGCTCTCGCCCTCCTCCAGCACGTAGGCGGCGACGTAGACGAGGCCGACGACGTTCTCGGCGGTGCCGGCCACGGTGATGAGCGCGCCGCCGTAGGAGTGCCCGACCAGCACGACGGGGCCGTCGATCTGGGCGGCGACCGAGGCGACGTAGGCGGCGTCGGCGGCGAGTCCGCGCAGCGGGTTGGGCGGGGCGATCACCGGGATGCCGTGGTCCTGGAGGCGGGAGACGACGCCGGTCCAGCTACCGGCGTCGGCGAACGCGCCGTGGACGAGGAGGACGGTGGGAGTGGTCATGGCGTGGTTCCTGGTTCCTTCGGTGTTCAGACGCCGTGCAGGGCGGTGCGCAGGGTGCGGACGGCCATCGTGATGGCGGCCTCGGCGGCGTGCGTCTCGCGCAGCGCGTTGAGCATCACGAAGTCATGGATGATGCCCTGGAAGCGGACGGCGGTGACGGGAACCCCGGCCGCGCGCAGCTTGTTGGCGTAGGCCTCGCCCTCGTCGCGCAGCACGTCCGCCTCACCGGTGATGACCAGCGCCGGGGGCAGCCCGGCCAGCTGCTCGGTGGAGGCGCGCAGCGGGGAGGCGGTGATCTGCGCGCGCTCGGCCTCGTCGGTCGTGTACTGGTCCCAGAACCACTGCATGCCGTCGCGGCGCAGGAAGTAGCCGGTGGCGAACTGGTGGTAGGAGGGGGTGTCGAAGTTCGCGTCGGTCACCGGGTAGAACAGCACCTGCTGGAGCAGCGGGAGGCCACCGCGCTCCTTGGCCATCAGGGTGAGCGCGGCGGTCATGTTGCCGCCCACCGAGTCGCCGGCGACCGCGAGGCGCGTGCCGTCCAGGTCCTTGCCGGCGCCCTCGTCGACGATCCAGCGGGCGACCGCGTAGTTCTGCTCGATGGCGACCGGGTAGCGGGCCTCGGGCGACAGGTCGTACTCGGGGAAGACGACGGCCGCCTCGGCGCCGACGGCGAGTTCGCGTACGAGGCGGTCGTGGGTGTGGGCGTTGCCGAACACCCAGCCGGCGCCGTGGATGTAGAGGATCACCGGCAGGGGGCCGGTGGCTCCGGCGGGCCTGACGATCCGCGCGCGGACGCTGCCGGTGGGACCGCCCGGCACGGTGACCCACTCCTCGTCGACGGCCGGCTTGGCGATCTCGCCGGACTGCACCTCGTCGACGGTCTTGCGGCCCTCGGCGGGGGACAGGTCGAACAGGTAGGGCGGGTTGGCGGTGGCCTCGGCGAACGCGGCGGCCGCGGGCTCCAGCACGGGCTGGGCGGGCTTGACGGACTCTACGGCGTCGGGCATGTCTGATTCCTTGCTTTCTTCAACTGGTACGGCCGGCGGCTCACGCTAAAGCGCCCGGAAAAGCGGGGATTGCCGACGCGCGCACGGTCCCTTCTCCCACAGCGCACGCGGTTTTTCCCCGGCGCCGGCGCCGTGCGCTGACAGGTCAACGGCGGTGCGCTGCGGGGACATCGGGGCGCCGCGAGCACTCCTACCGTGCAGGGTGTCCGGCCAGGGACCGCTCCGGCCGTGACACCACCCGTGTCCTACTTCTCCCTGGGGGTTCCCACCGATGTCAACCATGCCGGTCGGCGGACTGGTGCCGCGCGCCGTGGAGAATGCCGCGGACCTCGTCGTCCGCAACGCGAGGATCCACACCCTGGACCCGGACCGGCCCCGGGCGCAGGCGCTCGCCGTACGCGGGGGCGTCGTCACCGTCGTCGGCGACGACCGGGACGTGGCGGCACACATCGGTGTGGACACCCGGGTCGTCGACGCGCTCGGCCGCCGGGTCGTCCCGGGACTGAACGACGCCCATCTGCACGTGATCCGCGGCGGCTTGCACTATGTGCTGGAGCTGCGCTGGGACGGCGTGCGCAGTCTGCGGCAGGCGCTGGCGATGCTGCGGGAGCAGGCCGCGCGGACGCCGAAGGGGCAGTGGGTGCGCGTGGTCGGCGGCTGGTCGGCCGAGCAGTTCGCCGAGCGCCGGCTGCCGACGGTGGCGGAACTGAACGCCGCCGCCCCGGACACCCCGGTGTTCGTCCTGCACCTGTACCAGTCGGCGGTCCTGAACCGGGCGGCGCTCAAGGCGGCCGGGTTCACCCGGGACACGCCCGATCCGCGGGGCGGCCAGATCGTGCGGGGCCGGGACGGGGAGCCGACGGGCATGCTGCTGGCCGCGCCCAGCGCCCTCGTCCTGTACTCGACGCTGGCCAAGGCCCCGGTGCTGGACGAGGAGCACCGCAAGACCTCGACGCGGCACTTCCTGCGCGAGCTGAACCGCTTCGGGCTGACCTCGGCGATCGACGCGGCCGGCGGATTCCAGAGCTTCCCCGACGACTACGCCACCGTCGTCGAACTCGCCGCGGCCGGCCAGTTGTCGTTGCGGATCGCCTATCACCTTTTCCCGCAGACGGCGGGCCAGGAGGTCGCCGACCTCACCCGCTGGACCGGCATGGTCCGCCCCGAGGACGGCGACGCGTGGCTGCGGCTGAACGGCGCGGGAGAGAACCTCACCTGGGCGGCCGCCGACTTCGAGAACTTCGGCCAGCCCCGTCCGCAGCTCGCCGGCGACTACGAGGCGGAGTTCGAGAAGGCCGTCCGTCTGCTGATGGAGCACGGCTGGGGCTTCCGCCTCCACGCCACCTACGACGAGACCATACGGCGCGATCTCGCGGTGTTCGAGAAGCTGGCCGCCGAGGGGCTGTTCCCGGCCGGGAACCGCTGGCTCTTCGACCACGCGGAGACCGCCTCGCCGGAAAGCCTCGACCGGGTCGCCGCCCTCGGCGGAGCGATGTCGGTGCAGAACCGGCTGTCCTTCCAGGGCGAGGCCTTCCTGCACCGCTACGGCCCCGGCGCCGCCGCGGACGCCCCGCCGATCCGGGCCATGCTGCACCGCGGGCTCACCGTGGCGGCCGGCACCGACGCGACCCGCGTATCCAGCTACAACCCGTGGGTGGCCCTGCACTGGCTGGTCAGCGGCCGCTCCATCGGCGACCTGGTCCTGCGCCCGCCGGCGAACCGGGTCGACCGGGAGACCGCGCTGACGATGTTCACCCGCGCGGGCGCGGTGCTCACCGGTGAGCAGGACGTCAAGGGCGTGCTGCGGCCCGGCTGTTACGCGGACCTCGCCATCCTGTCGGAGGACTACTTCGCGGTGCCCGAGCCGGAGATCGCGCACATCGAGTCGCTGCTGACCGTCACCGGCGGCCGGATCGTCTACACCGCGGGCGAGTACGAGGGCCTCGACGAGGAGCTGCCGCCCGTCGGCCCCGCCTGGAGTCCGGTCGCCCACTTCGGCGGTTACCAGGGGCGCTCCGCGTCCGGGGTGCGCCAGGCGGCGGCGGTCACCGACGCGGTCGCCGAGTCCGGGCAGCACCACGAGTGGCGCATCGCGCGCGGGCTGGTCCCGCCGGCGGGGACCGCGCCGTTCGACCCCTGTTTCTCCCTCTGAGACCCCGGCCTCGTCCGAGGCCCCGGAGGTTCTCACGGGGGTGTGCGGCGCGGACATCCGCCGCGTCGCCGCTTCACCGACACCACGTCACCGATATCACTTCATCGATATCGCCACACCGATATCGCTACACCGATGAGAGGTCTTTCCCATGGTCGACATCACCGGCGTCACCCCCTCCCCCAGCCCCGACCTGCTCACCCCGGACAACTGCGCGGTGCTGTTCGTGGACCACCAGCCGCAGATGTTCTTCGGCGCGGGCAGCGGTGACCGTACCGCCGTCATCAACGCGACCGTGGGCCTGGCGAAGGCCGCGAAGGCGTTCGACGTGCCCGTCGTGCTCAGCACCGTGGCCGCCGAGTCCTTCTCCGGTCCGATCCTGCCCCAGCTCGCGGACGTCTTCCCCGGCCAGGAGGTCGTCGACCGCACCACGATGAACGCCTGGGAGGACGCCTCCTTCGTCGACGCGGTCAAGGCCACCGGCCGTTCGAAGCTGGTCATCGCCGGCCTGTGGACCGAGGTCTGCGTCGTACTGCCCACGCTGTCCGCGCTCGCCCAGGGCTATGAGGTCTACGTCGTCACCGACGCCTCCGCCGGCGTCACCCCGCAGGCCCACGAGCACGCCGTACAGCGGGTCCTCCAGGCCGGCGCGGTCCCGGTGACGTGGGTGCAGGTGCTGCTGGAGCTCCAGCGGGACTGGGCGCGCACCGAGACGTACGCCGCGACGACCGGCGTGGTCAAGGAGCACGCCGGTGCCTACGGTCTGGGCATCGTCTACGCGCAGGCCGTCATCGGCGCCCACGCGGCCGGCTGACCCACCGGTCCGGCAGGAAACCAGGCAGGGAACAGGCAGGAGAACGATGGACACGGGAGTGCTGCTCCTGCGGCTGGCGGTGGGTCTGCTCATCGCCGGCCACGGAGTGCAGAAGGTGAGCTTCCGGCTCGGAGGCGACGGGCTGGCGGGCGGCACCGAGGAGTTCCGCCGCGACGGGTTCCGCGGCGGGCGGCTGACGGCGCTCGTCGCCGGGGCCAGTCAGGTCGGCTCCGGCCTGTTCCTGGCCGCCGGACTGCTCACGCCGCTGGCCGCGATGGCCGCCATGGGCGTGATGACGGTGGCGGGCACGGTGAAACGTCACAAGGGGCTGTGGGTGCAGAACGACGGTTACGAGTACCCGCTCGTCCTCGTCGTCGTCTCCGCCGCCCTCGCCCTGTCCGGGCCGGGCCGGTGGTCCCTCGACCGGGTGCTGGGGCTGACGCCCTGGCCGGTGTGGGTCGCCGTCGCCGCGCTGCTGGCCGGGCCGGGCAGCGGACTGCTCACCCGGGTGGTACTGCACCGGCCGTCCGTCACGGCGGGAGGTGGGCCGTATGCGCCGGCTGCTGAATGACGCGCTGCGCACCCTGGTGCCGGCCCGGGAGGACCGGCACGGGCCGCTGCCGCCCCTGCTGCTGACGCTGACCCTGGTCACCGGTCTCGTCGACGCCGTCAGCTACCTCGGGCTCGGACACGTCTTCGTCGCCAACATGACCGGCAACGTGGTGTTCCTGGGGTTCGCGCTGGGCGGCACCACGAGCCTGTCCGCGCTCGCGTCCGTGGTCTCGCTGGCCGCGTTCCTCGCCGGCGCGCTGACCGGGGGCCGGGTCGGCGGCCGGTACGCCGCGCACCGCGGGCACCTGCTGCGGGCGGCGACGGGTGTGCAGACGGTCCTGGTCGCGGTGGCCCTGGCGGTCGCCGCGGTCGGGAACGGGCAGGTGACGACCGGTGTCCGGTACGCGCTGATCGTGTTCCTGGGGCTCGCCATGGGTCTGCAGAACGCGGTGGCGCGACGGCTGGCCGTCCCGGACCTGACGACGACGGTGCTGACCTTGACGCTGACGGGGCTGGCGGCCGACTCCGCCCCGGCGGGCGGCGAGGCTCCCCGTCCGGGCCGGCGCCTGCTGTCGGTGCTGGCGATGTTCCTGGGCGCCCTCGTCGGCACGGTCCTCATCCTGCACGGCCATCTGGTGCTCACCCTCGCGCTGGCCCTGCTGCTGCTCGCGGTGACCGCGGTGAGCGTGCACCGTCTGTCGGCGGACGAGCCCGACTGGGTGCGTCCGGCATCGAAGTGACCGTGCCGGACGTGCCCTGAGGAACGGCCTGGGGCCCTGGTCGGGGAATGGCGGTGACCGCCTCCCTGCCCAGGGCCGCCAGGGTCTTCGGGCCGCCGGGGGTGAGCCGGCCTGCGCTGCCGCGGAGGCGTTCCCAGGCCCCGCCGTCGTCGCCGGTTTCCGCAGCGGCAGTGCCGCCACGGCGGGCGCGTGCGCGGGAGGGACCGCCGCGCGCGCGGCGGGGCTATTCGTCGATGCGCTGGAGCGCGGCGGCCTGTCTGTCGCCGGCCGCGGCGAGACCGTCGACGACACGGCGCCACCGGTCGAGCGCGGAGGCGTCCGGGAGGGGCGTCTCGCGGAGTTCGGTCAGCCAGTGGGTCAGGTGCGGGCAGCGGTCGGCGAAGGCGTCGTAGCGGCTGTCGATGAGGCGTTCGAGCCAGGTGAGGCCGGTGACGGACTGCCAGGTGCGGGGTGTGGTGCGGGCGAACCGGGCCAGCGCATCGGCGGCTTTCGGTTCGCCGCGGGCCAGGACGAGCCATCGCCCGGCCAGTCCGGCCAGCGCCTCGGGCGGGATCCAGTCACGGCGTGCCCGGTCGAGGGTGTCGTCGGGGCTGAGGTCGGCGGTGCGCAGTTGCGGGGTCGGCAGCAGGGCGGCGATGGCGTAGTCGGACCAGTGGCCGTGCAGGCGCGGGCCGGTGCCCGCGTCGAGGGCGTCGAGGGTGGTGCCGAGCAGGTGCGGCCACACGGTGGGCAGCAGGGCGCGCAGCCGGGGTTCGTAGGTGAAGAGGGTGGCGGCGTCGTGCAGTAGTTGTTGCAGGGCGTTGGCGTTGGCGGCGAACGTGCGCAGGTGCGCGGTGAGGGGTTCGGGGCTGCCCTGGGCGGCGAGGGTGAGGAGGGTGCGGACGACGAGTTCGCGCTCGGGGGCCCGGTAGCCGTCGTACCCCTCGGCCGCCCAGTGGGCGCAGCCGTGGCGGTGCGCGTCCGTCAGCACCGGCAGCAGGACGGCGGCGGGCGCGGCCAGGCAGGCGGTGGTGCGGGCGTGCGCGGTGCAGGCGAGCGGCAGGGCGAGCCTGTTCACGAGCAGGTCGGCGGGCGGGACGGCGGGCAGGGTCCGGTGGTGGGGAGGCGGCAGGAACCGGGGGTGCCGGCGCTGCGCCGCCCGGTCCCAGGGGCCGAGGCGGCAGTGGCCGAGGACTGTGCCGACGGCGGACCACAGGGGCCCGTGCCGCCGGCACGGGGTGCCGTCGTGCGTCTCGGCGCAGGGGGCGTCCCACACGGCGGCGGAGTCGGTCGCCAGGGCGGTGCGCAGGGCGTCGGACCGGGTGACCAGGGCGGTGACGGCCTCCTCGATCCGGTCCGGGGCGATGCCGAGGTGGTCGAAGGGGGCCAGGAGCAGGATGGGGACGGCATGGGCGGCCGAGCGGGCGGCGCTCGTCGGAGAGACCCACGCCTCCGCTGCGTCGGCGCCGGCGGGCGGGGTGTCCGCGGCGGCGAGAAGGGTGTCCGCCGCCCAGCGCAGGTCGTCGTCGGGGACGGTGGTCAGGCCGCGGGCGTGGCTGGTGACGGCGGCGGCCGCGACGGCGGCCGGGGCGTCCTGGGGGTCGAGAGGGGTGCGGGCGGGCGGGTCGGCGGCGAACCGCCGGGCGCGCGCCAGGTCGGCGAGGAGCGCGTCCGCGGGCCAGCCGCCGGGGTGTCCGTCACGGTCGGTGTAGGTGTGCGCCAGGCGCAGGGCCTCACCGCCCGCGGCCAACGCGGCCGCGGTGGGGGCCAGGGCTTCGGCCACCGGGGCGGGCGGCTCGTACTGCCACACGAGGGAGCCGTCGGCGGCCCGGCGGGCGGAGAAGTTCTCGTGCCGCAGCACCGACGCCCATCCCTGGACGACGAGGAGCCGGTCGCCGGGACCGTCGCCGAGCCCGGCCCGGGCGGTGGCGACCAGGCGGTCGGCCACGCCGGCGAGGGCGTCCAGCCGCTGCCGGTCGCGCGCCGCCACGGCGCGCACGGTCAGTGCGGCGGCGGCGTCGCGCAGGGTCCAGCCGCGCCGGTCGGCGCCGAAGGCCTCGTCCGGGCCGGTCCACCGCGCCAGGGCCTGGACCTCGCCGGCGGCCCGGGTGGACTCCAGCCGCCACACCGCCGGTGCGGTCAGCCAGGCGTCGAGCAGGTCCCCGGCGGACTGGAGGTGGCGGACGAGCAGGCCGACGACCAGCCCCGCCATGGCAAGGTTGTGACACCCGTCCAGCAGCAGCCCTACGATCGCGGGCAGGGGCACGTCCGCCGCCGCGAGCTGGTCGACGTACCGTTCGACGGCCATGAGCGCGCTCATGCACGGATAGGGGCCGGCGGTCGAGCCCCGGTACCAGCTCCACACCTGTCCGTCGCCCACGTAGCGGCGGGGGCCGATGCCGGGAAGGTCGATGTCGACGCCGGCCGGCGGGGCGTCGGGCGCGTCCGCACCGGTTCCGGGCTGCCGGTGGGCGCGCACCCGGACCGTGGCGGCGTGGTCGAGCATCCTGTTGATCAGGGCGACGGTGTCGACGGGCGCCTCGCGTAGCAGCCAGAAGAACGGCCCGTAGTGCCAGGCGGCGAACGGCGGGCCGAAAGCAGGCCGGTGGCGGTGGCGGCGGATTCCGTCGTCGCGCGCCCGTCCGCCGTCCCGGCGGCCCGGCTCCGGACGGTGCAGGTAGTAGGCCTCGGTGAGGTCGAGCAGCAGCCGCGGGTGCGTCCGCGCCAGGAAGACGGCGCCCAGTGACTCCACGGCCGCGTGCAGCCGGCCCGGGGCGGCCGCGGCCACCTCCCGCAGCCACTGCTCGCAGTGCTCGTCGGTGTCGGGGCCCAGCGTGGCGAGCGCTTCGACGGCGAACTCGTCGTGGTGGTCCCTGGGCGCGGCGAGCAGGCGGTCGCGTACCCGTCGGCGCAGCGGGTCGGTTCCCTCGGTGTCGCGGGCCATGCCCCGCAGCCACGCCAGGACGAGCGTACGGACGGACTCCCCCAGCCCTCCTCGTGCCGAGGGGTCGTGCTGCCCCAGGTCGCGATCGGTGCAGTAGGCCGAGGCCACCACGGACGCGAGGGTGAAGGGGTCGGCGACGGAGCCGCTGACGTAGCGGAGGTCCGCCAGGCGCAGCAGGGTTCTCAGTCCGCGGTGGCCGTCGGCGGCGAGGTCGTCCCAGACGTGCTCGATCACGGTCTGTGCGTCGCCGAGGGTCAGGAGCGCCTCCGCCGGGACCTCCGTCCACCGCTCCCCCATTCCCTCGCCGAGCCGGCCGAACTCCCGGTCCAGGTCGCGCCAGACGGCCGCCTGGTCTCCGGACAGCAGTTTCGCCTGACAGGCGAGGCGCACCGCGCGCATGGTCCACCGGGGTGCCCCGGCGGTCCGCAGGGGGTCCCAGCCGGTGGTCAGGAAGAGCCGGCACAGGGCGAAGTCGCGGATCAGGTCCGTGGCGAACTCGTCACCGGCGGCGAACGCGGGATTGGCCGGCGCGCGCAGCACCGCGTCCGAGCGCAGCCGCGGCAGCGCCCCCGCGGGCGCCTCACCGGGCAGGCCGAGCGCGCGGCGCGCGACGGCCAGCACCGCCTGTTCCCGCTCGTCCGGTGACGCGGCACCGGGCGGGTGCTCTTCGCCGTTGCGGACGAGACCGTTCCACACGGCCGCGAACACATCGGCCTCGGACAGCAGTTCGCTGCTCTCGTGTACGGTGCCGGCCCGCAGCAGGACGTCCACGAGACCGGGCCGGCCCACCAGCCACTCGGCGCGCGGATCGGCGCTGAGCCGGATCAGAGGCCGGAAGGTGTCGACGAGTCGGCGGCGCTCGGCCAGGGTGAGCCGTGCCACGACGTAGCGGGTCACGTTCCCGGTCCCGCCCGCCTGCGCCATGGCGGTCTCCAGCACCTCGTGCACGCGTGCGGCTCCGTCGCTCCGGGTGACCGCGACCACCCCGAGCCCGGCCCGGAACGCGGCGACGGCGACCTCCCGCAGCAGGTCCCGGCGGCCCTCGAGGACGGCTTCGGCGCCGTCGACCACGAGCAGCCGCACCGGGCGGACCTCTCCCGCCGCGAACACCTCCGCCAACCGCCGTCCGCCCAGGACGTGTTCGGTCTCCACCACCGACGCGAGGAGGTCACGCAGGCTCAGGCAGGCCACGGCCGCGCCGTCCTCGGTGAGCTGTCGCGCCGTACGGACGGTCAGGGCGGACTTGCCGACATCCGGCTCCCCCGTCACCACCAGACCCGCGCCCGTGCGGCCCGTGCGGACCATCGCGTCGGCGAGGCGCGCCCGTTCCCCGGCCCGGTCCAGCTCCAGGCGCACCTCGCCGGCCCGCAGGTCGGGGCGGGTCCCCTCGCGCAGACGGCGGGCCATGGCGTCCAGCACCGACCAGGCATGGTGGCAGGAAGCGGCCCGGCCCAGCGGGAAGCCGCTCAGGGCACGCCGTACCAGCGGCATGTCCACGTACGCGGCGGACGAGGCCCACGCGCCGGCCCGTTCGGCCAGCGCGCCGAACACGGCGTCGGCGGTCTCCACCGACCCGTCGGCCACCATCCGGCGCAGCGCGGAGACGGCCGTGGTGCGGTCGGTCTCGTCCACGCCCTCCAAGCGCAGTTGCCGCACCCGCAGGGCGGACAGCCAGCGCCAGGTGAGTTCCCGGGCGTCGGCGCCGGACAGCTCCGGGTCGCCCGCGGCGGCCGCACCGACCAGGGCGTCCAGATGGGTCAGGCGGCGGCGCACCGCGGCGTTGGCCGCCCCCGGCCGGGCGACGGCGTCCCGGAACCACGCCGCCGAGGACACGGACTGCGCGATCCGCGCCAGCGCGTCCGTCTGCCGTACGGCGGTGCCGGAGACGCCCACCGCGAGCGCCACGCGCCAGCGGCCCGCCGCCACCTCGTCCCAGTGCCCGATGACCACCCGCAGGAAGGACCGCACGAGCGGCACCGACTTCTCGTCGCCCGCGGTCAGTTCCGGGTCCCTGCGCACCCCGATGGACACCCGCCGCATCCGGCCGTCGGCCGAACGGCCCTCCACCACCACGTCGTCGACCGGACTGATGTCACTGGCCTGCAACCGCACACCCAGCGGAACGACGCCGTCCCCCAGCTCGCCGACCGGGTCCTCGGCCAGCAGAGCCGCCACCAAGGTCGCCGCGTAGCGGTGTTCCAGCCGGACACCACCGCCACCGGTCGCATAAGGGGACGCAGCACCATGGGTCACACCCGCCACCTTATGGTCGCCCCGGCCCGCGAGGGGTCGTGTTCACGGGGACGGCGCCGTACGGTCGGAGCCGTCCACAGCCCCCGGAGTCCGCATACGGAGTTCATGATCGCGTACCGCTTCCTTCACGTGACCCGCCTAGCGTCCGGGGCGTCCGCAACCCTACGAAGGAGTGACGTGAGCGCCTTCGCTCTCAGCACCGTGACCGCACTCGCCACCGCGTTCACCCTGACGGCCGGTCCGGCCGCCCCGGTGACCGTGACCGCCGCCGTCGAGACTCCCGCCGTGTACGACGACGCGGCCGGCGGCAACGCCGACGCCGACGACCCGGCCGTGTGGGTGGACCCCGAGAACCCGGGCCGCAGCATCGTCGTCGGCACACTGAAGGAGGCCGGTCTCGACGTCTACGGCCTGGACGGCCGGCGCCTTCAGCACCTGGCGGCTCCGCAGGCCCCGAACGCGGACGCCAAGCCCGGCCGCTTCAACAACGTCGACATCGTCTACGGGTTCGAACTGGGCGGCAAGAAGAGGGACTTGGCTCTCGTCAGCGACCGGGGCCGCGACCGCGTCCGCGCGTACGTCATCGACCCCGCGGCCGTCGCGGCCGGCAAGCCGCCGCTGAAGGACGTCACCGCTCCCGACGCCGCGCCGGTCTTCGCCGCCGACGAGGCCGGGGTGGAGGACCAGCGCACCTCCTACGGCCTGACGGCCTTCAGCGAGGACGACGACGCCTACGTGGTGGTGTCACAGCGCGAGGAGACCCGCCTGCGCCTGCTGCGGCTGGAGGAGCACGACGGACGCGTCGGCTACCGCACCGAGGACACCCTCGATCTGCCCGCCTCCTTCCGGCTGCCCGACGGCAAGGACTGGTCCCCGTGCGCGGACCCCGGCGAGCGGCCGCAGGTCGAGGGCATGGCCGTGGACCTGGAGAAACACGTCCTGTACGCCGCCCAGGAGCGGGTCGGCCTGTGGCGGATCGACCTGGACGACGAGAAGTTCGAGGACCCCGAACTGGTCGACCGGGTCCGTGAGTTCGGCACGCCGTGGACGTACGACGCCGAGGCGGAGGAGTGCGTCCTCGACCCGGCCCGCGACCCCGGCTTCGGCGGTGCGCACCTGCGCGCCGACGCGGAGGGCGTCACCGTCTACCACGCCGAGGACGGCCACGGGTACGTCCTCGCCTCCAGCCAGGGTGACAACACCTTCGCCGTGTACGAGCGCGACGGGGACAACGACTACGTCGGCTCGTTCGCCGTCACCGACGGCGCCACCGACGGCGTGCAGCACTCCGACGGCTCCACGGTCGTCAACGTGCCCCTCGGCCGCGCCTTCCCCAAGGGGCTGCTGATCACGCACGACGGCGAGGCCACCCCCGCCGACGGCGAACGCGCGGGCACCGACTTCAAGTTCATCCGCTGGGACGCCGTCGCCGGTGCCTTCCCCGAGCCGCTGACGGTCGACACCGAGTCCTTCGACCCGCGCGACGCACACTGACCTCCCGGACCGGACACCTGTTCCCGGCGACCCGGTTCAGCGCGTCGTCTGTACGGCGCAGATCTCGGCCGCGTTGCCGAAGACCCGCCACGAGAGGGTCTGCCGGTCGGTGCGCCGGGGGCAGCCGCCGCCGTTCAGCACCGCCGTGATCGCCATGATGGCGTTCCTGCCGTGCGGCACCTGCGTCCGGTCACAGCCCCAGACGGTGAACAACTGCCCGTCGCCCCTCAGGGTTCCCTCGGCCTGTCTGCTCAGGGTCGCGGGAAAGCACTGCCCCACGGCGAACACGCGGTCCAGGCACAAAGCGGTGGACGAGCCGTCGTCGTTGATGTGGCCCCAGCCCCACCGGCCCGCGCCGGTGGGGCACTTGGCGGCGTACGTCGTCACCATGGTGACCTTCGAGTAGGCGAAGCCGGCACCGCAGTCGACGGCGACCGGGTACTCGCGGTTCAGCCTGCCCCAGCCCGCGTCGTACACGTCCAGGCAGGTGCCGACGCCGGCGTGCGCGAACGCCACGTCGGCCGGATCAGGCGGGCCGGGAGTCGGGGAGGCACTGGGCGTGGGGCTCGGGGAGGTTTCCCGGTGCTGCGGAGTCTGCGGCGTCTCCGGCTTTTCCGGCTCCCCGGAGTCCTCTTCGGCGGACGGGAGTTGCCCGGGATGAGCGGTCGTCGCGGTGGACCCGCCGGGAACCTGCGGTCCGCCGGCGGCCTCCGTGGACTTCCGGTCGCCGGCCGCGGCCGTCCCCTGCCACGGCTGCCACATTCCGAGCAGGACCACGAGGGCCAGCAGGACGACGAGCACCGCCGAGGAGGCACTGACGAAGTAGGTGGTGTTGATGTCGCGTCCGGCCACCGTGATCGTGGCCCGGCCGTCCGCGCGTGCGCTGATGTGCGGTCCGCCGCCGGCACCCTCCCGGCCGGGGCCGTCCGTCCTCGCGGAGTTCACCGGGTCACCTCTTGGTGATGTTGATGTCACGTCCGGCCATGGTGACGCGCGCCCGCCCCGACGCGTGGGCGGTCAGCCGGACACCGCCGGCCGGCGGGGCGGTCGTGTCGGTCATGGGTCCCAACTCGTCGACCATCCGCCGCAGTTCGAGCGCCATGTCCGGGTTGGCGGTCAGCAGCCGACGCAGCCGTGTCCGCCACTCGTCGACGAGTTCGCGCTCGGCCCGCTCGTCCCCGTTGCGCCGGGCGGCGAGCACTTCGGCGCGCGCCTCCCCCAGCTCGGCCAGCACCGTGTCCGCCCGCTCGGGGTGCGCCCGGCGCCACAGCCCGCCCAGCGCCCGCTGCGCGCGCTCCCAGCCGGCCGTCGCCGCCGCGCTGACGAGCGTCGACGCGGCCAGGTGCACCAGTTCCGCCAGTTCCGCTTCCATTGCCGTACTCCTGTGTCTGCTCGATGTGCCGGGTCGCTGGGTGCGCGTCCCTGGGGAGACCGGGGCGCTGGGGGCGTGTCGTCGGGGGTGCCGGGGAAGCGGGGGGTGTGTCGTCGGGTCGTCGGGTCGTCGAGGTGCGGGCGTCGGGCGCGCGGGTGGCCGTGGAACGGGGGCTATGGGGGCCGTGGAACGGGGGCGGGCGCGGACCCGCTCGGGCGAACGGGTCCGTCGCACCAAGGGGCGGTCAGTGCCGGGAGGCGATGATCAGGAGCAGGACCAGGACGCCGAGGGCGATCAGGCATCCGGCGCCTCCGGAAGACGATCCCTTGCGGAACTCGACCGTCCCGCCGGGGACGACACGCGGATGACTCCGCCCGTAGTGGGCCTCCATCGCCTTCGCTCCCGTGGATTCGCTTCCCCAGGCGGTGCGGTGGCCGCACTCGCCGCACCGGTACCGGTATCCGTCAGCCATCACTGTCTCCTTCTCGTTCGTGGGTCTCGTTCGTGGGTGGTGGTCCCGGCCGGGCCGGCGGGCGCCGGGTGCGGCCGGAGAGGTTTCCGTGGGGCAAGGGGGCTGTACGTCAGTCGTCGGTGGCGGCACCCGCGAGGTGTTCGGCGAGGGCGTGCAGGACGCAGAGGTTCGGGATCCCGGACGCGACGGCGGTCCACACCTGCCAGCGGCCGGCGACGCGGACGGCGACGACACCGTTGCCGGTCTCGATCCGCTGGACCTGCGCCCAGCGCAGGGTCCTGCCGCCCGAGCCGACCTCGTCCCGGGTGAGCCATACGGGGCCGAAGGCCAGCCGTGCTCCCCGGCGCAGCGCGGCCAGCGCGTGCGGCAGTTGCGCGTCGACGACGCCTCGGCGGATCGCGGGCCACCACTCCTCCGGCCGGCCGAAGTCACCGCAGCGCAGCATGATCCGCTCACCGTCGACGTCGACTAGCGACAGGGCACGGGTGACGCCCCGCGAGGAGAGCACCCTGCGCCGGTGCACCACCGTGGTGTCGAAGCGGACGACATGGACCCCACATGCCCGTCCGCCGGCGGCGGCCGTCATCCCGTACTCGTACAGGTCCAGCCGCGCACCCGTGCCCGTGACCGGGCTCCCGGCCCGCAGCAGACGACGCACCGCCGCCACCGGCCCGCCCCCGATCCGCAACAGGCGACGCACCCTCGCCACGGAGCCGCCCCCGATCCGCAACAGGCGACGCACCCGCGCCACCGGCCCACCGCCGACCCCCGGCAGGCGAGGCGTGTCCGCGCCGGTGGTCCGCCCGGTCCCGGGTTCGGCGCGCGGCGGACGGTAGGTGACGAGCCGCCTGCCGAGTTGTGCCCGGCCCGCTGCCGCGGAGACCCGCGCGAGCAGCAGCTCCTCCTCGCGTCCCCGGGGGACGGCTTCCCCGCTCACGCCGCGCCCGCCCGCAGGCCGGCGGCGTCCCCGCGCAGGACCGCCCGCCGGGCCAGCGACAGCTCTTCGCCGGGCGTCACCCCCAGGTCGTCGGCGAGGTGGCGGCGGGCACGGTCGTAGACGGCCAGCGCCTCGGCCCGCCGGCCGCCGCACCGCAGCGCGTGCATCAGTGCCGCGGCGACCGGTTCGTTCAGCGGCTCCTCCAGGGCCAGGGCGGACAGCCCGGTGATCGCCTCGTCGTGCCGGCCGAGCCGCATCTGCCACTGCGCCGCCCGCTGCGCCAGGGCGACCCTGCGCCGGGTGAGCCGCAGCCGCTCCGACTCGGCCAGCGGCCCGGGCAGTCCGGCCAACGGCTCACCGCGGAACAGCTCCAGCGCGCGGGCGCACAGCCGCACGGCCTCGGACAGATCGCCGGCGCGTGCGGCCTCCCCGGACCGGGCGGCGAGATCCTCCACGCACAGCGCGTCCACCTCGGCCACATCGCGGACCAGTCCGTATCCGTACCGGTCGCGCCGGATCACCGAGTCCGGGCGCTCCCCGAGACGCAGTTTCTTGCGCAGCCGGTAGACGTAGACCGGTACGACGTTACCGTCCGGCATGTCCCTGCCCCACACGGCGTCGAGGAGGTGCCGCCGGCTGACGGAACGCCCCGCGCTCAGCGCCAGCGCCGCCAGCACGGCCTGCTGCCGTACCGGTCCGACGTCCACGGGCCGCCCCGCGAGACTCGTCCTCAGCGGACCGAGCACCGACACCCGGAGCCGGGGACCGGGTGCGTCGTCCGTCCGCCGTCCAGCGGCGGTCCCCGGCACCGGTCCGCGCGGGCCCTGTCCGGGGACGACCAGACCGCAGTCGAAGGCGCGCACGATGGCGGCGGCCCGGTCCCGCAGCCCCAGCTTCCCGAGGACACGGCCGACCCGCTCCGCCACCACGGGCTCGGGCAGGTCGAGGACGGCGGCGATCTCGGCGTCCGCCAGGCCGCAGCCGAGCGCGCGCAGCACCTCGCGTTCCTGGGCGGTGAGGACCGTACCGCCCGGGGTGCCCCGGGCTGCGATCGTCGTCGGCATGGCGACTCCCTGTTCTCCGGACCGGTCGGCGCACTCGCCCCGGTCGGCCACCTCGATGCGGTCGAGGCTCGCCGCCGTGCGGGAAGTGTGGACAGAGCATGGAACCGGTCATATGTGACCGGTGCCCGCGCTACAGTCCCCACCTGCGGAAAGGCTGACGACTCAGGGGGAAGGCCGGGCATGGTGGCCAGGGGGTTCGGCGCGGTCCTGCGACGGCTGCGCGAGGAGGCGGGGCTGACGCAGGACGAGTTGGAACGGCGTTCCGGGGTCAGCGTGAGCACCATCCGCGGTCTGGAGACCGGCAAGCGCGGCAACCCGCGGATGACCACGGTGCGGCAACTGGCCGACGCGCTGGCCCTGCGGAGCGCGGACCGCGAGGAGTTGCTGAGCGCCGCCGTCCCGGGGGACCCGGGCGGTGGTGCGGGCACACCGGGCGACCCGGGACCGTCGGGCGGTGGCACGGGCGCTGCGGGCGGCGCGGGTGTGCCGGCCGGTGGCGTGGGCACCGCGGGCGTCACTGGTGTACCGGCCGGTGGTGCGAGCGCTCCCGGCGGCGCGGGTGTGCCGGACGGTGGCACGGGCACCCCGGGCGACGCGGGACCGCCGGCCGATGGCATGGGCGCTCCGGGCGGCACTGGTATGCCGGGCGGTGGCGCCGGCGCTGCGGGCGGCCCGGGTGGTGAAGCGGAGGCGGGGGACGCCCTGGCAGAGGCGGCCGGCGAGTTGGCGAAGGCGGTGGCGGCCCGCTGGCAGCGCGAGGAGGAACACCGGCGGATCCAGGATCCCTTTCCGCTGCCGGTCCGCTGGACGGCTGCCCCCGACACCCTCACCGACCACTGGGCCAACATCCGCCGCCTCCCGCCCGGGGCCGCGAGCGGTCCGCTCGACCTGAGCGGCGACCTGGACGGGATCGCGCGGACCTACCGGAGCATCCCCTCCGGGCGGCTGGTGGTCCTCGGCAGGTCCGGGTCCGGGAAGACGGTCCTGACCCTGCGCTTCGTCCTCGACCACCTGAAGACGCGGAAGCCCGCGGAACCCGTTCCGGTGATCTTCAGCATCGGTGCCTGGAATCCCACGACCCGCACCCTGCGCGACTGGCTGACCGACCAGTTGACGCGCGACCACCCCGGCACGGCCGCCCGGGGGCCCGGCAGGGTGAGCCTGGCCGCCGCGCTGGTCGACTCCGGCCGCGTGCTGCCGGTACTGGACGGCTTCGACGAGATGGCCGACGGACTGCGCCGCCCCGCGCTCGAAGCCCTCAACGCCACCACCCTCCCCCTCCTGCTCACCAGCCGCCCCGCCGAGTACGCCGCCGCCGTCGCGGAGACCGACGTGCTGACCTCGGCCGCCTCGGTCGAACTCACCGACCTCACCGTCGACGACCTGGACCACTACTTGCCCCGCACCACCCGCAAGTCCGACCCCGCGGACCCCGGGCGGGGCGCCTGGGACCGCGTGCTGAAGAAGCTGCGCGAGCCGTCACCGGACGGACCGGCGGGCCCGCTGGCCACGGCCCTGGCGACCCCGCTGATGGTCGCGCTCGCCCGCACCGTCTACAGCGACACCCCGCAGTACGATCCGGCCGTCCTGCTCGACACCGAACGGTTCGGCAGCGTGCGCGCGGTGGAGGAGCACCTGCTCGACAGTTTCCTCCCCACCGTCTACCACGCGCCCCGGCCGGACGGACGGGATTGGAACGCGGACCGGGCCCGGAAGTGGCTCGGCTACCTCGCCCGCCACCTGGCCGAGCTGGAGACCCCCGACCTGGCCTGGTGGCGGCTCGGCCACGGTCTGCGCCGCTCCACCCGCTCCCTGGTCACCGCCCTCGTCACCGGACTGGCCATCGCACTGGTCGACGGCCTGGTCGCCCTCGCCTTCCACGGCTCGCTCGTCGGGGCCCTCCTGGACGGGGCCGTCGTCGGGCTCCTCGCCGGCTTCCTGTTCGGGCTCGTGCACTGGCTGACGTACACGGTCACGGGCAAGGACGTCACGCCGTCGGCCGTACGCCTGCGCATCCGCGGCCGGCCGCCGGCCACCACGTGGACGGCCGGGCCCCGGCTGGTGATCGGCACCCTGGGCGGCGCGTTCTTCGGCCTCTCCTACGGCGGTCTGATCGGTCTGCTGCACGCGTACCTCTGGAGAACCGGCCTCGCGTCCGGGCTGTACCTGGTGCTCGTCGACGCGATCGTCTACGGCCTGGTCTTCGCCGGCGGCACCGGGCTCACCTTCTGCCTCATCGGCCTCCTCGAAACGCCCCTCGACATCGTCTCCGCCGTCAGCCCGCGCAGCGTCCTGAGCACGGACCGCAGGACGACGCTCACCCAACTCGCCGTCTGGACACCCGTGTTCGGAGCGACGGTCGGACTCGGCGCCGGGCTGGTGGTCGACCTGCTGCAAGGGCACCTGGGGCAACTCGTCCTGGACCCGGCAGCCAGTCTCCGGCTCGGCGTCATCAGCGGTCTCGGCGGCGCCCTCGGCTACACCCTGAGCCTGACCGCCTGGGGCCAGTGGTGCGTGCTCACCCGTATCTGGCTGCCGTTGACCGGACGCCTGCCCTGGGCGGTCGTCACCTTCCTGGACGACGCCTACCAGCGGGGTGTCCTGCGGCAGGCCGGCGCGGTGCACCAGTTCCGCCACGCCCGTCTGCAGAGCCATCTCGCCCGGGCTCACCGCCGCGGGTGAGCCGCCACCGGGCCGGGCTTCGCCGTGATTCCATCGCCGCCGCCCAGCATCCGAAGCGTCCGGCACGGTATCCGGCACCGGCCTGTGGGCCACGGTGCCGCGGGGCGTGGGCGTCCTCGGCTTCACCTCGGCGGGGCCGGGCCCCGAGGAGTTCCCGGGCGGGCGGCCCCGTCACCGTGGGGCCGCCCCGGGGCGGGTCAGCCCATCCGGGCCTCCGAGCCGTGGAGTTCGACGAAGTGCAGCACATGGGCCAGGCCCACGAGGCTGGTGATGACCTGGTTCACAGGGCGGTGCCCCACAGCGCACCGTCGGCGGGTGCCGAAGTCCCCGTCGCTTCCGCGCTGTTCCGTGCCGCCCCTCCGGGCCGCCGCGCAGCGGAAGTTGACCGATAGCGCACCCCTGAGTGTGTGATGTGCGTCACTCCGACGGGTCCGATTCGCGCCGGGATATCCGGAGGAGTCGGCTCCCGATCTCCGGAGGCGTGGCATCCACTTGACGGGATCCGCAGCCACCCCATGGACAACCGGGAAAGATCCCTCACAGAAAGGACACGGGTCTCTACACCGCCTCCATTAGAGGCGGGCCGACCGCGTCCGGATCGCCGTGCCGCACCAGGCCAAGACGCAGCGAACCGGGACGATCACAACGGGCCAATGTCCGGATCGGTCTTGCTGCCGTTCCCGCCCGACACCACACTCGACTGCTGTAAGGCGAATGATCGTTCGGTTTCTCCCGCTGTGAGCGCAGTTCTCAGCCATGCCGTCTTCCGGCATGTACGCGTCGGCATCCCGCCGGCGCGTTCCGCTCTTCCCCTACTTCCCGAAGGAGTTCGTCATGTCCCGTGACCAGCAGGACGCCCTGGAGCTTCAGGACCTCGCCCTCGACACGGACCTGGACCTCAGCGACCTGACCGTGACGTCGCTGCGCGACACCGCCGCGCTGCCCGAGAACGGCGCCTCGTGGGGTTCGTGCTCCTGCCAGGCCTCGTCGTCCTGTGCGCAGCCGCAGGAGAACGGACCTGTGGCCCTCTGACCCCGCGCAGGCCCCGGACGGACTGAGGCCCTTCGCGTCTGAAGGGCCACACGTGCCGTCCTGACGCTCCGCCGGTCTCGCTTTCCGCGAGGCCGGCGGGTGCGGAACGGCTCGTGGTCCGGCCGGGTCCGCGCGGGTCCGGTGCGCGTCAACCCGGCTCGCTCCGCCACTCCCGTCCGTGCCGTCGATCCCGTCCGCTACGTCGATCCCGTCCGCCCTCCGAGCCGTACGCCGGGAGCCCCTGTCATGTCGTACCCCGTCCCGCCGGCAGCCCCGGTGCGCGTGCCGCCGCCCGGACGGGCCGGCCCGTCCGGACCGGTCGCGGCAGACGCCCCGGCGGACCCGTCCGACGAGGTGGACGGCTGCGGCGCGGCGGAGCCGTACGAGCGGACGGCGCCGTACGCCCTGGTCCGTACGACCCTGCTCGCGTACCCCGCCGAGACCGCCCCTTCTGCCGCCGTACGGGCCCTGCTCTCCCGGCTCACCGCCCTGGCCACCCGGGACGCCGGTCTGCGGACCGCCCTGTGCGACGACCTCTTCGCCGCGCGCGCCACCCACGACGAGGACTTCCACCGCCAGGTGGTCCTGCCGCTCCGCCGCGCCCTGCACAACGGCCGTGAGCCCCGCCCCGCCCTCCTCGGCCGGCTCGGCACCCTTCCCGGCCGGGTGCCGCGGCTCGCCGAGTGGCTCGCCCTGCGCGAGACGCGCGCCCGGCTGCTCGCCGAGCTGGGCACGGCCGTCCCGCCCGCCCTGGCCGTCGAGCGCGCCGCGCTCGCCGACCTCTGCCGTTCACCTGCCTTCGCCCGCGCCGTCGCCCTGACCAGCGCCGACCTGCTGCGGGCGGTCGGCCGGGCCGGCCGGGACGCGACCGGGCGGCGGGCACGCAAGGAGGAGGCCTCGGTCCTCCGGCACGCCCTGCGGGCCAGTACGAAGACCAGTCCCCTGTCGTGGTTCACGGCCGTCGGGTGGGCGGCCGAACCATTCGTCACCAGGGCCGGTGCCGCCGCCACGGCCGCCTCCGCGTCCGCGCCCGGTACGGCGCCCACCGCCCCCGTCTCCGTCGTCAAGGAGAACCGCACGCTCGTCACCGCGCTCACCGCGGCCCTGCTCGACGAGCCGCGCCGCCGCCGTGCCCTCCCCCACCGGTTGACGAGCACCGCGCGGGTGGCCGACGGGCGGGCCCGCTTCGCCCGAGCGGAGGCGCTGTTCGCCGGCGGCCGGTACCTGGTCAGCCAGGAGGACGCGGTCGAGGTGGCCGCCCGCCCCGCGCTGGACTCGCTGGCCGCCGCCCTCGCCGACGGTCCGCTGGCCCTCGGCACGCTGACCGCCCGGCTCGCGGCCGGGCTGGGACGCACGGCCGGCGACTCCGCCGTCGCGCAGTTCGTGGACCGGCTC
Source organism: Streptomyces sp. NPDC027672 (assembly GCF_055566335.1). Taxonomy (NCBI): domain Bacteria; kingdom Bacillati; phylum Actinomycetota; class Actinomycetes; order Kitasatosporales; family Streptomycetaceae; genus Streptomyces; species Streptomyces sp. NPDC027672. The sequence continues at coordinate 55,921 of NZ_JBVHSO010000013.1, forward strand.
GCCGACTCCGGACTGCTCGTGCCCGCCGATCCCGTCGACCCGCAGCACCCGGCTGTCCTCCTGGCACTCGCCGACTGGCTGCGCGCCTGGCCCGCGGACGCCGCCCTGGCCGACCGGATCGCCCGGCTCGCCCAGGACACAGGGCGGTTCCGCGACGCCCCCGCCATCGAGCGCCCCGCCCTGCTCGCCGCCCTGACCGGCCGCTGGCACGAACTGCTGGCCGACGCCGGCCGGCCCGTCCCGTCCGGCGCGGCCCCGCTGACGGTCCTCACCGAGGACGTCGTCGTCCCCGTCCTCCTGTCCCCACGCCGCCCGCCGGCCGCACCGGACCCGCACGGACACCCGTTCCCCGCACCGGATCCGCACGGGCACCCGTCCGCCACACCGGACCCGCTCAACCACCCATTCCCCGCACCGCACTTGGACGGACAACCACCGACCGCGCCGGACACCGGCGAACGCGCTACGGGAGTGCCGTACGCGGACGGGCCCGCCGGGTACGATCCGCTCACCCCGGCCGATCACACCGCGCTCACCGAACTCACCGCGCTGGCGGAGCTGTTCGACCTCGGACAGGTGATGAGCCGGGTCGCCCGGGACCGCTTCGTCGCCCGGTACGGAGTGGGCGGCGTCTGCCGTGACCCGTGGGACTTCGGCGCCGACACCGCCGCCGCCTGGGAGGAGTCCGGCCGCCATATGGCCCGGCGGTCCGACGACCCCGAGCTGCCTGCCGGACTGGCCGGACTGGCGCGACTGCGCGAGGAGTTCGCCGTACTGGCGCGAGAGGCGGCGGGGCCGGACGGACAGGGCGCCCCCGAGATCGTCCTGCCGGCCGGGCCCGTCCGCGCCCTCGCCGCCCGGCTGCCCGACTGGACGGCCGCCCGGCCGCTCAGCTACTCCTGCTTCGTCCAACGGGCGTACGAGGAGGGCCTGTTGTGCGTCAACCATGTCTACGGCGGCTGGGGCCGGTTCACCAGCCGCTTCCTCGACGCCCTGCCGGCGAGCGCCGCGGCCGCGGTCGGTGAGCGCGTCCGGCGCGGCCTCATGGGCGCGCGGGCGGCGCAGATCCGGCCGGTGGGCGGGTTCAACGCGAACCTGCACCCGCTGCTGCTCGCCGAGGAGATCGGCCCCGACCGCGGCCGGACGGCCCTCGCCGAGGCCGACCTCGATCTCGTCCACGACCCGGCCTCCGACCGGCTGCGGTTCCGGGTACGGGCGAGCGGCGACCTGCTGGACGTGCTCTACCTGGGCTTCCTCGCCCCGGTCATGCTGCCGCAGCGGCTCGCGCCGTACCTCTGCGACCACCCGGCGGGGGTGGTGGACTTCCGCCCGCTGCTGCCCCGGCACATCCTGGCCGCGCCGGGCGGCCAGGTGGTCCGTACGGCACGGCTGCGCCACCGCCATCTGGTGCTGGCGCGGCGCCGCTGGCACCTCGGCCCGGGCGCGCTGGACGCGCTGCGCGCGGACCTCGCCGCGGAGGAGCGGGAGATGCCGGCCGCCGCGCGGGACCATGCGGTGCCGGCCGCCGCCGTGGCCCGCTGGCGGGCCCTGCTGGACCTGCCGGAACAGCTGTTCGTGCACCCGGTGCCGCGGCCCCCGGCCGGACGCGCCGTCGACGACTTCGTCGCACGGCTGCGGGCGCCCAAGCCGCAGGCGCTCGACCTGGGCAACGCGCTGCACCTGCGCTGCCTGGGCACCTGGCTGGCGCGCCACCCCGAGGGCGTCGTCCTGGAGGAGGCTCTGCCCGCCTTCGGCGGCCGGGACCGGCCCGCCCACGCCGTCGAGTCCGTCGTCGAGACATACCGCCCGGCCCGCCGCCGTACCGCGGGCCGCGCCGCCACCGAGCCCGTACCCCGCACAGGAGGCACCCGATGAACGCCCCGGCCGGCCCCGACCGCGCCGCCGCCCCCGCCGACCCGGCGGTGCCCGGCTCCACCGGGGCCCTCGACGTGGTGCTGTACGACTACCGCGAGGACAAGGCCCCGCTGCTGCGCGAGGTGGTGCTGCCGCTGGCCCGCGGGGCCACCGCCGACGGGCTGACCGCGCACGTCGAGCGCCACTGGCTGTACGGCCCGCACGTGCGGCTCCGGCTGCGCGGGACGCCCGGCCCGGTCGCCGCCGTCGCCGAGCGCACCGCGGCCACCCTGCGGAGCCGGACCGCCGGCCGTCCCCCGGGCGCCCGCGTCACCGAGGCCGAACTCCTCGCCCGGGCCGCGGTGGCCGGCCGCGCCGAGCTGATCGCCCCGCCGTACGGTCCGCTGGTACCTGACGGCACGGTCCGCGTCGAACCGGTCGACCAGTCGTCCCTGCGCGCCCTGATCGGGCCCGACGGGGTCCGGCTCCGCGACGACCTGCTGGCGCTGGGCCTGCCGGCGCTGGAGAGCGGGTGTGCGTTCCTCGGCGGGCACGGCGACGCGCCCGCCGCCCGGGTGCAGCTCGCGGTCGCTGCGCTGGCCGCGCACGCCGCGGCGCATCCGGAAGGGCTGATCGGCGGCCACTATTCGTTCGTCTCGCACCTGGAGGACTTCCTGACGTACGAGGACGAGGGCGGGCGGCTGCGGGCGGCCTTCGAACGCCGGTGGGAGGCCACGGGGCCGGCCGTCACCGCCCTGGTCGGGCGGATCGCGGACGGCGGGGCGGCCGGCTGGGAGCGCGCCTGGGCCGACTGGTCCGCCGAGGCGTGGCGCATCACGGAGGGACGGCTGGCCGCGGGCGCGGACCTCGCCGGGGACCCGCGCGAGTACCGCGACCGGGCGGCGGCGCTCGGCGACCCGGCGGTGGCCGAACGCTGGGACCGGGAGGCACGCACCCGGTACAGCGAGTTCCACCGTCGGCTGCGCCGCGCGGACCCGCGGGGCACGATGTGGAGCCGGCCCGACTACCTGATCTACCGGGCCTGTACGAACGCGCTCTACCGGCTGTTCGCGATCTGCGACGTACGGCCCGTGGAGCGTTACCTCGCCGCGCACCTGCTCGTGCGCGCGGTGCCGGAGCTCACCGGGCACACCTGGCAGGCCCGCGTCGACGAGGTGATCGCAGCGGTGGAGGGTCCGGCATGACGACCGCTCCCGCCGCGGCGGGCCCGCCGGACAGCCCGCCGGACCACCCCGTCCCGGGCCCGGAGCCCGCCCAGCCGGCACCCCAAGCAGCCCCTGCCGCCGGGCCCTTGCCGGAGTCGGGGCCGGTACGACGGCTGCGGCTGCGGCTGCGGCCCGGCGTGACCGTCACCCCGCTGCTCGCGGGCCTGCACCTGCGCGGCCGTGGCGTCGGCGTCACGCTGGAGGGCAGCCGCGCGCTGCCGGCCCTGTGGCGGCTGCTCGCCGACCGGCTCGCCACGGAGCCGACCGGTTCCGAGCGGCTCACCATGGAGTCGCCCCGAACCGACCGGCTCACCATGGAGACGCCCGGTGCGGACCCGCTCACCACGGAGTCGCCCGGAACCGACCGGGTCACCACGGAGTCACCCGGTGCGGACCCGCTCGTCGTGGAGCACCCGGCGGACGGCGTCGGCACCCTGGCCGAGGACGCCGTGGGTGAGCCGGTCGACCCCCGGGTGGAGGCCGCGCTCGCCACGCTGACGGCCCGGCTGCGCGAGCACGACCTGCTGGTCGAGTACCCGGACGGCGCCGAACTCCCGCCCTGGCCCGGTGCGTCGGCCGCCCACCCGGCGCAGGCGGTCGACGCGATCCGGACCGCGCGGCCGGTCGTCGCCGCACCGGACCCGCGGGGCCCGCTCGCCGTGAGCCTTGTCCAGGCGCTGCGCCGCTCCGGGGCGGCGCCTCGGGTCACCATCGACCGCCGACTGCCCCCGGACCAGGCCGTGGTCACCGCCGACGCGCCGTCCGGAGCCGTGGCCCTGGCCGTGTCCTGCGCCGCCGACGGCGGCTTCGTCACCGAGCCCGGGCCCGCGCGACGTGCCCGCCGCGACGCCGCCGCCATCGCCGCCCGCCTCGGCACCGACGACACGGCCGGAGCCGGCACGGCCACCGACGTCGGCACCGGAACCGGCACCACGCCGTCCCGGACGTCCGCCGGTGCGGGGGCGCCCCGGCGGGCGGTCGCGGGGGCGGGCGGGCCGTCGCGCACGCAGGCCGCGCTGCTCGCCGGCGCGGCGGCCGGACGGCTGCTCGCGGCCGTCGCCGGCCTGCCCGATCCCGCCGGGCCCGAGGACACCTCCCGCACGGCGGCGGCCCGGCATCCGGCCGTCCTGATCGCCCGGACCGACCCGCCGGAAGCGACGTACCACCCGTGGGCCGGGGCCCCGCGCGCCGCCCGCCGCCGGCCGGACGCCCCGCCCGCGCCGGACCTCGCGGAGGCCCTGCGCCGGGTCACGGAGCTGGGCGACCCGCGTCTCGGCGTGCTCGACGCACCGCTGCCCGCGGACCTGCCGCAGCTCCCCGCGTCGCTCGTGGCGTGCCGGACCCCGGCGGGGTTGCTGGTCGCCGGGGCGGTACGGGCGGACCTCGCCCGGCTGGAAGCGGCCTGCCGGGCCGCCGAACTCGCCCTGGGCGACGGCTCCTCGGCACCGGTCGTCGGAGCGGACCCCGACCACGCCCACGGCCGGGCGCTGCGCCGCGCCGTCCTGGCCGGCATGGACCGGGAAGCCGTACAGCCCGCGCCGGAGGCGGGACCGGCCGCCGCGGACGGCGTCGCGGACGACGCCTGGCGCACGCACCCGCAGGCCCGCCACTGGTGGACCGTGCTGACCGAACGCATGGGCCACGCCGCCGAGTTGTCGGTCCGGCGACTCGGTGCCGAAGACGTTTATGCGGCCGTCGTCCGGGTCCGGCCGACCGGCGGAGGTACCGGCGCCGGCCACGGCACGGTGAGCCGGGCCGTCGAGGCGACCGCGGCCGACGCCGTGGCCCTCGCCGCGCTGGACGCGGTCACCCGCGTGATGGCGGCGGAGCACGCGCCGGGCGCCGCGCGGCACACTGCGCTCAGCGGCGCCGCGGCCCCGCTCGCCGCGGCCGGTGCCGAACCGGCCGGCTGGGCGGACGAGGGCTGGGCCGATGTCTGGCTGGCCGGGATCGCCGAACGGGAGCCGGCCCTGCGTGCCGCGCTGCGCCGCTTGACGGGCGCGTGGCCCCCACCGTGGCGGGACACCGGCCGCTCGCCTCTCGCCGAGGCGCTGCGCGCGTCCGGGTTCACGGTCCTCACTGGAACCGGAGGTACTCGATGAACGCCCCGGACGCGTATGGCCTCCCCGTCCCGGTTCTCGATCCGGCGGCTGCGCTCGCGACCGTCCACGGGTCCGCCGTGGTGCGGCTGACGGAGTGGGACCTCGCGCTGGCCGAGCGGCTCAGCCGGCACGCCCTGGCGCACCCGGTGCGGTTCGTGCCGGTGCGCGAGGACGGGGCGCTGACCGTGATCGGGCCCGTGCTGCACCCCGGGGCGCGGGCCTGCGTCGCCTGTGCGGAGCACCAGCGGCTGGCCACGGCGGGCGGCCGGGTGCCGTGGCACAGCCCGCGGCTGGCACTCGGCGGCACCGGGACCCCGCCGCTGGCCGAAGCGGCACTGCGGCTCGCGGCGGACCTGCTGACGGCCGGCCCACCCGGGACCGGCCCGCGCGCAACCGACCCACCCGCAACGGGCCCGCTCGCAGCCGACCCGTCCGGGGCCGACCCGCTCAAACCCGAACCGCCCGCCGCCGACCGGCAGGACCGAGACGCGGCCGACCCGCTCGGACCGGAGCCTCCCGCCACCGACCGCCACGACGGACACGCGACCGGCCCGCTCCCACCGGAACCACCCAGTCCCGGCCTGCCAACCGACCCGCCCGGTCCCGGACCGCGCGCAACCGACCCGCCCCGGACCGGCCTGCTCGCAGCCGACCCGTCCGGGGCCGACCCGCTCAGACCCGAACCGCCCGCCGCCGACCGGCAGGACCGAGGCGCAGCCGGCCGGCTCGGACCAGAGCCCCCCGCCACCGACCGCCACGACGGACACGCGACCGGCCCGCTCACACCGGAGCCACCCAGTCCCGGCCCGCCAACCGGCCCGCCCAGAACCGACCCGCTCGCAACCGACCCGTCCGGGGCCGCCCCCCTGGCGTCCGGTCCCGGCGCGTCCGGTTCCGGCACGGCCGGCCCGTCCGGGGTCGAGGACCGGGCCGTCGTCCACGTTCTCCACGGTGACCGGTACACCTGGTCCAGCCACCGTGTCCGGCCGGTCGGGGGCTGCCCGGTGTGCCGGCCGCTGCCGGACGACTCACCCGAGGGCGCCCGGTTGCCGGCCGAACCCCGGCCGCTGCCCGACCCGTCGGTGCTGCGCGGCCCCAACACCCGCACCACGCACGCCCAGTTGCGGGACGCGTTGCACGACGAGCGGTTCGGACCGGTGCGCCGGCTCTTCCGGTCCGAGGACTCCGCGTTCGCGCTGACCACGGCCTGGGTGACGGACGGCCGCTCGGTGGACGACGGAGGGTACGGCCGGTCGGGCGACTTCGAGTCCAGCGAACGGATCGCCCTGTTCGAGAGCGTGGAGCGGTTCGCCGGGATGCGGCCCCTCGGCCGCCGTACCGTGCTGCGCGCCTCGTACGCCGATCTCGTCGCCGCGGGCGGGCACGCCGTGCTCGACCCCGTCCGGCTCGGCCTGCCGGACCCCGAGTTCGCCGGCCACCCCGCGCGGCGGACCGTGCCGTACGCGCCGGATCTCGCGCTCGACTGGGTGTACGGCTGGTCGCTCACCGAGCGCCGCGCGCTGGCGGTGCCGGAGCACGTGGCGTACTGGGACGTGCCGGGCCCGGACCGGCCCCGGGTGGTGTACGAGTCCTCCAACGGCTGCGGACTGGGCAACAGTCCCCAAGAGGCCGCGTTGTACGGGCTGTTCGAGGTCGCCGAACGCGACGCCTTCCTGATGGCCTGGTACGCGCGCACCCCGCTGCCCCGCGTCACGGTCCCCGCCGACGACCCCGAGGTCACCGCCCTCGCCGACCGCGCCGCACTGCTGCGCTACCGCCTGACCCTGCTGGACGCGACCAACGACCTGGGCGTCCCGGCGGTGATCTCGCTCTGCCGTTACGAGGGCACGCATCCCGGCGCGCCCCGCGCGTTCCTGGCCGCCGGGGCCCACCACGATCCCCGGGTGGCGATCCGGTCGGCGGTGGCGGAGGTGGTCACCAACGTCCAGGAGGCCGCCCGCCGTTCGGCCTCGGGAGGCCCCCGGGACCCGGAGCGGCTGCGGCCGATGCTGGACCGCCCCGAGCTGGTGCTGGACCTGGACGACCACGTCGGGCTCAACACGCTGCCCGAGGCGCAACCCCGGCTGGACTTCCTGTCCGCCGGTCCCGCGGAGGTGCCGTGGCACGAGAGGTGGCCGGGGGCGCCCGAGCCGGTGACCGACCTGACCCGGCTGCTGGACCGCACCGTCGCACGGCTGGCCGCCGAGGGCCTGGAGGTCGTCGCGGTCACCCAGGACGAGCCCGGCGTACGCGACCGGCTGGGCCTGCACTGCGCCAAGGTGATCGTCCCCGGCACGCTGCCGATGACCTTCGGGCACGTCAACCGCCGTACCGCCGGACTCGACCGGCTGCTGGAGGTGCCCCACCGGCTGGGCCGCACCGGCCGGCCGCCGCGCCGCGACGAACTGCCCCTGCACCCCCACCCCTTCCCGTGAGGACGCGATGACGACCGCCCGCCCCCGCCCGGCCGCCGCCGGGGCCGCGCCCGAGGACTCCGCGCTCCCCTGGCACAGCCTCCACCTCGCGCTGCACACCGGCGGCGCGGGGACGGACGCGTTCGTCACCGAGGACCTCGCCCCGCTGATGGACGCACTGACCGCCGGCCCGGGCGCCGCCTGGTTCTTCATCCGCTACGGCGAGGGCGGCCCCCATCTGCGCATCCGCTTCCGGGGCCCGCTGCCCGCGGCTGCGGCGGCCGGACTGCCGTCAAGGCTCGCGGAGTCGGCGGCGGCCCGGCCGGCGGAGTTCACCGGCCCCTGGCCGCTGCGGCACGGCGAGGTGCGCGAGGTGCCCTACGTCCCGGAGACCGAGCGGTACGGCGGCCCCGCCGCGCTGCCCCTCGCCGAGGAGCTGTTCGCCCACTCCACCCGGGCGGCCGTCGAGGCCCTGCGCGCGACCCCGGACCGTGCCGCCCGGCTCCCGCTCGCCCTCGACCTCGCGCATGCCACCGCCCACGCGCTCGGCCTGGACGAACTGCGGGCCGCGGGCTGGCTGCGCCGGCACGCCGCCTCCTGGCGCTGGATCACCGAGGTGGAACCGCTGCCCGGGGCCGCCGTCCACTCCCGGGTGAACTCGGTGTTCGCCGCCCAGCGGCCGGGCCTGGTGCGGCGGGCCGGGGCCCTGCGCACCGCTCTGGACACGGGCACGGCCGCGCCGTGGCTCGCGGAGTGGGTGCGCCGGGTCGGTGCCGCGGACGCCCGGTTGCGGGACGCCGTGCCCGCCGGGCAGGACGCCCGGTTGCCCTGGGTGTGGGCCTCCCAACTGCACATGCTGTTCAACCGGCTCGGTGTGACGCCCGACGAGGAACGGGCCGTGTGCCACCTCGCGGCCCGCACCCTGCTGGAGACCGAGGACGCCCCGGGGTTCTTCCCCGCCGGGCACCGCGCGGCCGACTACCAGTACCTGGAGCGCAGCAAGTTCCGCATCGGGCGGGCCGAGGACACCGCGCTGCGCGACCTGTCGCCGCCGCCGGCTCCCTCGGCGGCCCGGCTGGCGGCCGAACGCCTTTTGCCCGCCGCCGCGTTGCCGGAGCTGTCGTTCGCCGAGACGCTGCGCCGGCGCGTCTCCGCGCGCGGGCCGCTGCACGGACCGCTGGACGCGGAGACCCTGGGCGGGGTGCTGTGGTCCGCGTACGCCGAGAGCCACACGACCCACCAGCCCCTCGCCGACGGCACCGTACGCACCCTGCGGCACCGCCCGTACCCCAGCGCCGGCGCCCTCTACAGCGTGCGGGTGCGCCTGGTGGCGCTGGACGTCGCGGGGCTGGCCGCGGGCACGTACCACTGTGTGCCGGAGCGCCGCGCCCTGCTCCCGATCGGCCCGGCGCCGGCCGTCGCCGACTTGAAGGCGCTGTCGTCGTACCTCTCGCGGCCGGCGGACGACCCGGACGCGGTGGGCATCGACGAGGCCCCGGCGGTGCTCGCGGTCCATCTGGATCTCCGTCTGCTGCGCGGTCGCTACGGCCTGCGGGCGCTGCGGCTGGGTCTGCTGGAGGCCGGCCACCTCGCGCAGAACCTGCTGCTCACCTCGGCGGCGTTCGGCCTGTCCACCGTCCCGCTGGGCGGCCTCCACGACGACCTGGCCCACGAACTCCTCGGCCTCGACGGCCTGGACGAGCCGGTCCAGTACCTCCTCCCCCTGGGCCGCCCAGCACCCTGACGACGAGCACCGGCCACAGACTGTCCGTAAGGGCCCTGTCCGGAACCTGATGTCTGATTCCCGCCAGCACCGGTGCCGGGCGCCGCGCAGTCTGGGTGCATGACGACAGTGACGTATCAGCCGGCCGCCATCCCTCCGCACGTTCTGGAGGAGCTGCGGCAGGGCGACGACGCCGGTGTGGTCCCCCGTCCTTACGTGTACGACATGGACGGAGCGCCCTTGCGCTGCTGCCTGCGCCGCAGCCGTGCCGGTGAGCGCATCTCGCTGGTGTCGTACGCCCCGCTGCGCCGGTGGGCCGCACAGACGGGCGCCGACCCGGGGGCCTACGACGAGGTGGGTCCGGTCTTCATCCACATCGGCCGCTGCCAGGGCCCGGATCCGGCGGGCGGCTATCCGTTCGCGGAGACGGGGGCGCTGCGCGTCTTCCGCCGCTACAGCGGTGGCGGCCGGATCCTGGGGGGCGCGGTCGTGCGGTTGCCCAAGGACCTGCGGCAGGCCCAGCTCACCGTGGACCAGGCGCTGGACGCGGCCTTCGCCGACCCCGCGGTCGCGCTCGTGCACGTGCGGGCGGTGGAGTTCGGCTGCTTCCAGTACGAGGTGCGCAGGCCCGGCCCGTCGGCCCGGTCCCGGTCCGCGGCGCCTCGGTCCGCCGGCCGCGGCCACGCTCCGGCGTCCGCCGGGCGCACGGTCGCCTCGTAGCGGTCTCGCCGCCGCCCGCGGGTCCTCCGCCCGGGAGACCCCTGAGCCACCCGGCCGGTCCGCACCGTCGCGTCACGCCTTCGTGGGTTCGCTGTCCCCGGGGTGGGCGAGGTCGTAGGGCCTCGGGTAGGGCGCCGGGCGGTAGGGCGCGTAACGGGCCTCGGTCGTGGGATCGGCCTGGTGGGCGCGGGAGTTGAGGGTGCCGGGCGCGGTGTCCCAGTGGCCCGTGTCCAGGCGGTGCTCCAGGGTGTGCAGGGCGGCGAGCGTCTCGCCCGTGGTGAAGGCGCAGTGTCCGGGGCCGTCGACGTAGGCCTGACTGAGCAGCGGGCCCGCGCCCGCTGCGGTGGCGGCCCGCCGGTAGGCGCTCTCGGACGGCACCGGGATGAGCGCGTCGCCGGTGGTGTGGATGTCGAGTTGGGGGTGGGTCAGCCGGCCGGTGAAGACGCTGGTGCGCCGCATCCACCGTACGGCCGGGACGTCGGCGGAGATCCGCGGTGCCCGGTGGAGACGCGCGAGGTCGCCGCGCAGGGACAGGTCCGCCTCCTTGTACAGCTCGGTGACCTCCTTGTACAGGGGCGAGCGGCGGAGCATGGCCGTGTAGTCGACGCCCGTGTTCCAGGAGGGGTTGCCGCCGGCCCGGCTCTCGGCCTCCTGCCGCCAGCCGAAGGCGGGGACCTGGAGGAGACCTCGTACGGCTTGGTACTGGTTGGCCTGCTGGGCGTCCCAGTCGGCCGGCCGCGGCTTGGTCTGCGCGGCGTCGTTGTGGACGGGGATGTCGTGCAGGGCGGCGGCGAGCGCGATGCGGGCCCGGCCTTCGGGAGTCCGCTGGGCGGCGTCGGTATGCGCGGTGAGCGCGTCGGCGGCGTTCCGCGCGGCCGGCTGGTCGGCGAAGCCGGTGAGCGGGATGCCGGAGCCGGGCGCCAGCAGTGTCTTCAGCGCGAACACCGGGTCGAGTGTGCTGTTCCAGTTGGCGACGCCGCCCTGGACGAGCCCGCACATCGACAGCGAGCCGTCGAAGCGGCCGGCGTGCCGCTCGGCGAGCGTCGTCGTGACCAGTCCGCCGTAGGAGGTGCCCCAGGCCAGGGTCCGCCGTGCCGGGCCGAACTTCTCCGTGAACAGGTCGAGCGTGGCGAGCTGGTCGGGTACGGCGTCCGTCACGGCCCAGCCGTTCGTCGCGTACGAGGAGCCGATGAGCGCGTAGCCCTCGCCGAGCAGCTTGTCGCGGGTGTCCGGGGCGGGCGCGTTCTCGGCGGGGTTGGACCAGCCGACGGCGCGGTAGCCGTGGCTGTAGAGGAGGACGGTGCCGTTCCAGGCGGCGGGCACGTCCATCAGGTACGCGGCGCCGGAGGGGAGCCGGCCCGTGAGGTGGCTGTCGGTGGCGGCCCGCGCGGGCAGGGCGGGCAGGGCGGCGGCCGCGCTCAGGATCAGGGTCAGTACGGCGGTGCGGGTGCGGGTCCTCAACGGGGTGTCCCTTCAGGGGTGGTGGGGGCGGCGGTGCGGTGGGCGGTGGGGTCCAGGGCGGCGGTGCGTGTCTCGCGCAGGCGCCATACGGCCAGTGCGGTGACCGCGGCGCCGCCGCACAGCAGCAGGGCGACGGGCGTGCCGCTGCCGCCGGAGGAGGCGACGAGGCTGCCGGCGATCAGCGGTGAGAACCCGGCGCCGGCCAGGGTCGCGGCCTGGTAGCCGAGGGAGGCGCCGGTGTAGCGGACGCGGGTGCCGAACAGCTCGGTGAGCAGGGCGCCGAGCGGTCCGTACATCGTGGACTGGGCGAGGCCGTGGCCGAGGACGAGGGCGAGGATCAGCAGGCCCGGGGAGCCGGAGTCCACCAGGGCGAGCACGGGGAAGGCGAGGGCGGCCGAGGCGACGGCGCCGGCGAGGATCACGGGGCGGCGGCCCACCCGGTCGGACAGCGCGGAGGCGGCGGGCAGCACGAGCAGCGCCACGCAGGAGGCGACGGTCACGGCGCCGAGCACCTGCGGCCGGGCGTAGCCGTGGTCGACCGCGTAGGAGATCATGAAGCCGGTCAGCAGCGACTGGGCCGTGAAGGCCCCGATGCCGGCGCAGGCGGCGAGCAGCACGGGTCCCGGCCGGCGCAGCACCTCCACGAGCGGCGGCCGTGCCGCCGGTTCCCGGCGCGCCCGTGCGAACAGCGGGCTCTCCGCGATCTTGCGGCGCACGAACAGGCCGGTGGCCGGCAGGACGATGCTCAGCAGGAAGGGCACGCGCCAGCCCCAGGCACGGAACTGGTCGTCGGGCAGCGCGGAGACCAGGGTGACGGTGCCGGCGGAGAGCACGGAGCCGAGCGGGGCGCCGAGCTGGGTGAGGCCGGACCACAGTCCGCGGCGCGGACTGCGGGCGTGTTCGGCGTGTTCGACGACCATCAGGGTGGCGCCGCCCCACTCGCCGCCGATCGCGATGCCCTGGACGACGCGCAGGGCGATCAGCAGCGTGGGCGCCCACACGCCGATCGTGCCGTACGTCGGCAGGACGCCGATGAGGAAGCTGCCGCAGCCCATCACGGTCATGGTCAGCAGCATCATCGACTTGCGGCCGAGCCGGTCGCCGAAGTGGCCGAAGACGATGCCGCCCAGCGGGCGGGCGACATAGCCCGCGGCGAAGGTGCCGAAGGCCGCGAGGGTGCCGGCCGCGGGGTCGGCGGCGGGGAAGAACAGGTCGCCGAAGACGAGCGCGGCGACGGTGCCGTAGGCGAGGAAGTCGTAGAACTCGACGGCCGTGCCGAGCAGTCCGGACAGTGCGACGCGACGCAACTGCCGTGGGTCCGGCGGTGGTTGGGGAGGGGAGGGTTGTCCGGCGGAGGAGGGGGATGGCTGCACGAGGCGCTCCCTGATGCCGTGGCTCGGGGTGCCGGCGGGGGACCGCGCCGGCACCCCGGTGAAGTTAGGCACTAACGCGACGGCCGTCAATCATCTGCACGACATCGACCTCTCCCCCGCCGCCTGGATCCGGTCAGCCGAGGCCGCCCTCCGCCAGCCGCAGCAGCAGCGCGTGCAGCGCCTCCCGTTCGGCCGGCGTGAGCGGCCCCAGCAGCTCGTTCGTCACGCGCTGGGCCGCCTCGTCGGTGTCGCGCAGGAAGGCGCGGCCGGCCTCGGCCAGGACGACGATCCGGCTGCGCCGGTCGTCGGGGGCGGGGCGGCGCTCGACGAAGCCCGGTTTCTCCAGGTCGTCGACCAGGCCGACGATCGCGCTCGGGTCGTAGCCGAGCCGCGCGCTCAGCTCGCGCTGGAGGGCGCCGCCGGAGGTGGCGAGGAAGCGCAGCACGGCGTAGTGGCGCAGGCGCAGCCCCGACTCCTGGAGGGAGGCGTTGAACAGTTGCCCGGAGCGCAGGCCCAGGCGGTACAGGAGGTAGCCCGTATCGGCGCGCAGTGCGCGCATCCACGGCTCGTGCGCGTCGATCGGAGCGGGGTTCGTGGCGTGCTGCTCGCGGGCGATGGCGGACTCCCTGGTCAAGGCCCCGCGCGGGGGCGTTCTGCGTACGGCCCCAGATTGTCGCATCGACCGGTCGGCCACAACTATTGACCTCAACAACTATTGCTCTTAGCTTCGATTGCGAACCGCACCCAGTGCGTCTCGCAGGCGCACCCCCTCCCGAAGGGACTCGCTCGTGCCCAGCATTGATCTGACCGGCAAGGTCGCCGTGGTCACCGGCGGCGGCCGGGGACTCGGCCTCGCCTACGCCCGCGTCCTGGCCGCCCACGGCGCCTCCGTGGTCGTCAACGACATCGACGGGGCCGTGGCCGAGGCGGCCGCGAAGTCCCTCACCGAGGCCGGCGGGACCGCCGTCGCCGAGGCGGCCGCCGTCGGCACCGCGCAGGCCGCGGACCGGCTGGTCGCCCGCGCGGTCGAGGCGTTCGGGCGACTGGACGTGCTCGTCACCAACGCCGGCATCCTGCGCGACAAGGTCCTGTGGAAGATGACCGACGACGACTTCGACGCCGTGGTCACCACACATCTGAGGGGCACCTTCACCTGCGCCCGCGCCGCCGCCGTGCGGATGCGCGAGCAGGGCGAGGGCGGCACCCTGGTCCTGGTCGGCTCCCCGGCCGGTCAGCGCGGCAACTTCGGACAGACCAACTACGCCGCCGCCAAGGCCGGGATCGTCGCCATGGCCCGCACCTGGTCGCTGGAACTGGCCCGCGCCGGCATCACCGTCAACGCGATCGTGCCGGTCGCCGCCACCGCGATGACCGAGACCATCCCCGCCTTCGCCCCGTACGTCGAGGCGATGAGGAACGGCGAGCCGCTGCCGGACTTCCTGCGCAAGGGCGAGGGCTTCGGCACCCCCGAGGACTGCGCGGCCCTCGTGCCCTTCCTCGCCTCGGACGCCGCCCGCGGCATCACCGGCCAGGCCATCGGCATCGGCGGCGACAAGGTGACGCTGTGGTCGCACCCGCGGGAGATCCGGGCCGCCTACGCCGACGGCGGCTGGACCGCCGAGGCCCTGGCCGGCGTCTGGCACACCTCCGTCGGCGCCGAGCCCGAGACGGCCGGCATCCCGGCGCCGAAGCTGCCGGAGGCGTGATGGCCCCCGCCATGAACCTCGACGGACTCGTCGCGATCGACGTCCACACCCACGCGGAGGTCTCCTCGCGCGGCCACTCCTCGCTGGACGACGGCCTGCACGCCGCCTCCTCCGCCTACTTCAAGGTCGAGGGCGAGCGGAAGCCGACCCTCACGCAGACGGCCGCCTACTACCGCGAGCGGAACATGGCCGCCGTGATCTTCACGGTGGACGCCGAGTCCGCGACCGGCACCGAGCCGGTGCCCAACGAGGAGGTCGCCGAAGCGGCCGCCGCCCACGCCGACGTGCTCATTCCCTTCGCCTCGATCGATCCCTACCGGGGCCGGGCGGGGGTACGGCAGGCCCGGCGCCTGGTCGCGGAGTACGGCGTGAAGGGCTTCAAGTTCCACCCCAGCATCCAGGGCTTCTTCCCCAACGACCGCGCGCTGGCGTACGGCCTGTACGAGGTGATCGAGGAGACGGGCACCATCGCGCTGTTCCACACCGGGCAGACCGGCATCGGCGCCGGCGTCCCCGGCGGGGGCGGCATCCGGCTGAAGTACTCCAACCCCCTGTACGTCGACGACGTCGCCGCCGACTTCCCGCACCTGAAGATCATCCTGGCGCACCCGTCGTTCCCCTGGCAGGACGAGGCCCTCGCCGTCGCCACGCACAAGCCGGGCGTGCACATCGACCTGTCCGGCTGGTCGCCGAAGTACTTCCCGCCGCAGCTCGTGCGGTACGCCAACTCGCTGCTGCAGGACAAGGTGCTGTTCGGTTCGGACTTCCCCGTCCTCACCCCCGACCGCTGGCTCGCCGACTTCCGAGAGCTGCCGGTCAAGGACGAGGTGCGGCCGAAGATCCTCAAGGAGAACGCCGCCCGGCTGCTCGGCCTGACGACACCGTGAAGGGGCGCGACGATGCGCAACGAGGGACTGGGGTCGTGGCCCGTGCGCCGGGCCCGCAAGACCCCCCACCGCACCGCCCTGCTCCACGACGGGCGGCCGACCGACTACCTCACCCTGTACGCCCGCACCACCCGCCTCGCCCACGCCCTGCGCACCCGGGGCGTACGGCGCGGTGACCGCATCGCCTACCTCGGCCCGAACCACCCCTCCTACCTGGAGACCCTGTTCGCGGCGGGCATGCTCGGCGCGGTCTTCGTGCCGCTCAACACCCGTCTCGCCGGGCCCGAGATCGCCTACCAGCTCACGGACTGCGGGGCCGCGGTCCTGGTCCACGGGCCCGGGTACGCGGAACTCGTGGACGGGCTGCCGGCCGGCACCGGCCTGCGGACCCGCGTCGAGGTCGGCACCGCGTACGAGGCGGCGCTCGCCGAGGCCCCCGAGGACCCGATCGACGAACCGGTCGGTCCCGACGACATCTGCCTCATCATGTACACCTCCGGGACGACCGGCCGTCCCAAGGGCGCCGTGCTCACCCACGGCAACCTCACCTGGAACGCGGTCAACGTCCTCGTCGACCACGATCTGATCGCCGCGGAACGCGCCCTGGTCTGCGCGCCGCTGTTCCACACCGCCGCCCTGAACATGCTCACCCTGCCGGTCCTGCTCAAGGGCGGCACCTGCGTCCTGGTCGAGTCCTTCGACCCGGCCGCCGTCCTCGGCCTGGTCGAACGGCACCGGATCACCTTCATGTTCGGGGTGCCGACGATGTTCGACCTGATGGCCCGGCACCCGCGCTGGGCGGAGGCGGACCTGTCCTCGCTGCGGATCCTGACGTGCGGCGGTTCGCCGGTGCCGGCCCCGCTGATCGCGGCGTACCAGGAGCGCGGGCTCACCTTCCTCCAGGGCTACGGCATGACCGAGGCCGCGCCCGGCACGCTGTTCCTGGACGCCGAGCACGCGGTCGGCAAGGCGGGCTCGGCCGGGGTGCCGCACTTCTTCAGCGACGCCCGGGTGGTGCGCCCGGACCTCACCCCGGTCGGCGTCGGCGAGACCGGCGAGGTCGTCGTGCGCGGGCCGCACGTCATGCCCGGCTACTGGGGGCTGCCCGAGGAGACGGCCGCCGCCTTCGCCGACGGCTGGTTCCGCAGCGGGGACGCGGCGCGCGTCGACGAGGACGGCTACGTCTACATCGTCGACCGCATCAAGGACATGATCATCTCCGGTGGGGAGAACGTCTACCCGGCCGAGATCGAGGAACTGCTCCTGGCCCACCCGGACATCGTCGAGTGCGCGGTCATCGGCGTACCGGACGACAAGTGGGGCGAGGTGCCGCGCGCGGTCGTCGTGCCCCGCGAGGGCGCCTCGCCCGACCCCGCCGGCATCCTCGCGTCCCTGGCCGGCCGCCTCGCCAAGTACAAGATCCCGAAGTCGCTGGTGGTCGCGGACGAACTCCCGCGCACCGCCTCCGGAAAGCTCCTGAAGTCCCGTCTGCGCGAGCGGTACGGCTCCGCCTCCCAGGTAAGGAAAGCCCCATGAGCATCACCGTCCACGGCATCGACGCACTCAAGGAGCTGGCCGGCGGCGACCTCGGCACCAGCGGGTGGATCGACGTCACCCAGGAGCGCATCACCCTGTTCGCCGACGCCACCGGCGACCACCAGTGGATCCACGTGGACCCCGAGCGGGCCAAGGACGGCCCCTTCGGCGCTCCCGTCGCGCACGGCCACCTCACCCTGTCCCTCTTCATCCCGCTCTTCACCGAGCTGCTGGACGTCCGGGGCGTCACGACGAAGGTCAACTACGGCCTGGACCGGGTCCGTTTCCCCGCGCCGGTGCGGGCCGGGTCGCGGATCCGGCTCGCCGCGAGGCTGGCCGAGGTCGAGGACGTGCCGGGCGGGGTGCAGATCGCCGTCGACGGCACCCTCGAGATCGAGGGCGGCGGCAAGCCGGCGGCCGTGCTGCGGAGCCTGTCCCGCTTCTACGTCTGAGCCGCGCGCACGGGCACCAGGTCGAGGAGGCGCTCCGCGGCGGCGTCCGCGAGCGGTGTGAGCCGGTCGTGCACCGCCCGGAACGTCTTCTCGGCCCGCTGCGCCGGCCAGTCGTGCGGCAGGTGCCCGACCGGCAGCCGGGGGTCGCGGCGGACGAGCCGCAGCCACTCGGCCTGGAGCCGCAGCCGCAGGACGAGCGCGTCGTCGGCGTCCGGCAGGCGGGTCTCCCACGGCTCCCAGCGCCGCAGGTACGCCGTGTAGCGGGCGGCCAGGTCGGACAGTTCCCAGGTCTCCTCGATCATCGCGGCGATGTCCGTGCCGGTGTCGGCGTGCGCGCGGAACACCTTCACATGGGCGGACAGGCCCAGCTCGGCCACCAGTGACGTCACGTCCACCGCGCCGGGCGCGATCCACAGGCCGTTGAACAGTGGGCCGAAACCGCTCCAGGTCAACCGGGAGCGCAGGTCGTGACGCTGGCGCTGCCAGGAGTCGGGCAGCGAGAAGCCGAGCAGGGTCCAGGTGCCGTCCCAGTCGCGGTTGACGGCGCCGGTCCGCCAGATGCGGTGCTCGCCGTCGCGCAGGACGGCCGCCGAGTGCTCGGTGAGACCGAAGTACATGCGGCGGCCCTCGCGCTGACGCCGCAGCAGGTCACGGTGGACCATGCGGGTCAGCGTGGAGCGCGTCGCCTGTTCCCCGATGCCCGCGCGGGCGAAGACGTCGATGACACTGCCCGAGTACACACAGACGTCCCGGCCGAGCACCTGATCGCCCAGGAAGGTGAGCATGAGGGACTGGGGCCGCAGCGAGTCTTCCGAGGTCACGCGGCCCACCGTACTCCCGTCGATCACTTCCGTGACCTGGTGGTACGAGGGAACGGGCGCCCGCGGGCACCGGGCGGGACCGCCGCCGCGCCGCCCGACCTCCGGCGGACCCGGCAGCGCGCCGGTGTCGCTCCCCCGCCGTCCGGGGGCGTGCCCCGGTCACGGCTGCTCTCGCGGGCGCCCCGCCGAGGCCTGGTGGGTGTCCGCGCCGGAGCTGACGTGCCGCCGGGTGTCCCGGGGGCCGTGCCAGTCCAGGCACATCACGGTGGCATCGTCTTCGAGCCGGCCCTCGGCCGCGTCCCGGACCGCGGAGGTCAGCGTCAGCGCCGCCTCCCGCGGGTGCAGGTCGCGGGTGCGCTCCAGCAGGGCGAGCAGGTCGACCTTCTCCCCGTGCCGTTCGAGCATGCCGTCGGTCATCATCAGCAGACGGTCACCGGGGCGCAGGTCGAGGTCCTGCACCCGGTAGGGGTGGGGCACGGACACGGGCAGCCCGAAGGGGTGGTCCACCTCGCAGGTGATCGCCTCCGCCCGTCCCGCGCGCATGCGCAGGGGCCAGGGGTGGCCGGCGTTGACGAGCCGGGCCCGGCCGGTGTGCAGGTCGACGCGGAGCAGTTGCCCGGTGGCGTGACCGCCGCCGTGGCCGGCCAGGGCCCGGTCGGCGCGCTCGGCCTGCTCGGCCAGGCCGGCGCCCGCGCGGCGGGCGCCGCGCAGGGCCCCTACCAGCACCGTGGCGGCCAGGGCGGCGTCGATGTCGTGGCCCATGGGGTCGGTCACCGACAGGTGCAGGGTGTCGCGCTCCACCGCGTAGTCGAAGGTGTCCCCGCTGAGGTCTTCGGAGGGTTCCAGGTGCCCGCACAGGGTGAACTGCGCGGCCTCGCAGGACAGGGACGGGGGCAGCAGCTGGTACTGGATCTCGGCTGCCAGGGTGGGGGGCCGGGAGCGTTTGCCCCAGGTGTAGAGGTCGGTGAAGCGGCCGTTGGCGATCACGACGTAGGAGAAGACGTGGGCGACGTCCCCGATCGCCCGGAGGACGTCCTCGCCGGGGCCTGCGGGCAGGAACATCTCCAGCAGCCCGATGGCGTCGCCACGGTTGGTGATCGGCACGATCACCCGCCATCCCCGGCCGGTCGCCTCCTGGTACATCCGCTGGGTGCGGATCACCTCCTCGTAGACGCTGCCGAACAGTCCGATCCGCTCCGCTTCCCGGCCGCCCTCCACACCCGGCGCGGTGGAGAGCCGCGCCACCGCCTTTCCCGTGAGGTCCACGATGAGGAACGACACCTGGCGGGCCCCGAAACACCGCCCGAGGTCGTCCGCGATCACGTCGATGGCGTCCACGGGCGCCGCCCGCTCCGCTGCGGTCAGCAGCCGGGTCAGTCCACTCTGCCCACCGCTCACGAGCACGGCCCCTTTCAGCGGCCCCCTCTACAGCTTGGGAACCTCCGAGTCGGGCGTCAATCGGTGCGTGGTCACGAGGAGTGAAGACGGTCACCGCGCGTGGTCGTGCCGGGCCCGGGTTTCCCCTGGTGCGGCCTTGGATCATGGTCTAGATTCGTGGCCATGACTACCGGGACGGCGTCGCGCCACACACGGATCGGTGACCCGGTGCTCCGCTGAGCACCGCACGGGCCGGGACAGGCCCGCGCCCCGGGGACGGGAAGCGGACCGGGGCGGGCCCGCTTCCCACGCCCGGGTCCCGCGCCGCCGCACGGGCTCCGCCTCCGTCGTGTCGATCACAGGCCGAACACCTCGATCACGACACGACAGGAGAGACATGCCCGCCAAGACCCTGCGGATTCCCACCCCCGACGGCCACGCCGACGCTTTCGCCGCCTTCCCCGACGGAGGCGGACGGCACCCGGGGGTGCTGCTGTACACCGACGCCTTCGGTGTGCGGCCCGTGCTGGAGGCAATGGCCCGGCAACTGGCCGCGCACGGCTACTACGTACTGGTCCCCAACTTCTACTACCGGCACGGCCCGGCACCGGTCGTCGCGCTTCCCGAACACATCGGGGAAGACGTCCGGCCCGAAGTCGTCGCCCGGCTGATGCCCCTGCTGGAGACGCACACCACCGGACAGATGCTGCGCGACGCCGACGCCTACCTCGGGTTCCTCACCGCGCAGCCCGAGGTCGGCGCGGGACCGGTCGCCGTGACCGGCTATTGCATCGGCGCCCTCTTCGCGATGCGCACGGCGGCGGCCCACCCCGGCCGGGTGGCCGCCGTCGCCGGGTTCCACCCCGGCTTCGTGGTCACCGACACACCCGACAGCATGCACCGGCTCATCCCACAGCTCACCGCAGAGGTCCATCTCGGCCTCGCCGAGGGCGACTTGTCACCCGAGGTCGTCAGCGAGCTGTACCAGGCCCTGGACGCCGCCGGCGCCGGCCACACCACCGAGATCTACCCGGGCACCGTCCACGGTTTCACGATGTCCGACACCGACGCGTTCAGCGCTGCCGGTTTCGAGCGCCACTGGAACCGCCTCCTCGGCCTCCTCGACCGAGCCCTGCCCCACGCCTGACCCGACGAGACCGCCACCGGACATCACCCTGCGCGGTGTGACGGCGGCCCCGATTGGGCGCCGGTGCCGGCGGACGGGCCGGCACCCTTCGCGGCGGGGCCCGGCGCGGAGGCACGTTTGGTGGTGTCCCGCCGGGTGACGGCCTCGGCCACCTCCTCGATCGCGGTGCGCAGAAGGGCGCCGTACGTGTCCTCGGGGAGGTGGCGGACGCCCGCTCCGGCCGCTGCTATGTGCTCGGTGGCGGCGGTGAACGACCCGAGCCTGCGGTAGGTGTCGGCGAGGTTGAGGTGCAGGGACGGGTAGAAGCCGGCGAGTCGCAGGCCGGTGTGGTGTTCCCGGAGGCGCTGCTCGGTCAGGGCGTCGGCGGCGTCCAGGGCGCGGATGTCCCAGGCCAGGGCCTGGGCGAGGTCGTCGTAGAGGTCGGCCAGGTGATGGGCGAGGGTGCAGCGGTGCAGCGGGTCGCCGGTGACTCCGATCGCGGACCACAGGTCCAGCAGGGTGCGGCGGGCGGCGGCGGTGTCGCCGGTCCGTCCTTCGGCGAGGGCCCGGCCGATGGCGTCCATGATCGGGTCGGAGCCGGCGGGTGCGGTGGTCATGGCGGTGGTCCTTGTCGCTCAGGCGGAGGGGGCGGGGCGGACGGGCATGGCCACCGTGGTGAGGTCGCCGCGGTCGGCGGAGCGGATCGTCACGGGCCGGTCGGCGCCCCGCAGATCGAGCAGTACGTCGGGGCCGATCGCGGTGCTGACGGCCGGATAGAGCGTGGTCAGCTCGAAGGAGACGCACAGGGCGCGGGTACGGCCCGTGACGGTGGCCGGCACGAGGGCGGTGGGAGCCGCGTCGCCCGGTGACGGGAGCTCAATGCCGTCGCGGGTCACGCGCAGGGTGATCCGTTCCCCGGCGTGTTCTTCGAGCGCGCGCAGGAACAGGTCTTTCGAGACCGACACCCGGGTGTCGGCCTCGGGCAGCGACGCGAGCATCAGCCGGTGGTCGGGAAACTCCTGCGGCAGCAGCCGGCAGTGGTGGTCTTCCCCGCCCGCGGTGCGCAGCCACAGCCCGTGCGGCCCCGCTTCGACGCGCACCAGCGCGCTACGGCGGATCTCGGGCATCGCGG
Source organism: Streptomyces sp. NPDC027672 (assembly GCF_055566335.1). NCBI lineage: Bacteria > Bacillati > Actinomycetota > Actinomycetes > Kitasatosporales > Streptomycetaceae > Streptomyces > Streptomyces sp. NPDC027672. The sequence continues at coordinate 77,831 of NZ_JBVHSO010000013.1, forward strand.
CCCGCAGTTCGTCACCGTCGACCGTGGCGGCCCACGCGGTGGCCGCCGGTTCGGTCGGGACCAGGGTGCGTGTCGCGAGCCGGTAGCGGTTGGTCGCGGTCAGGGTCACCGCTTCCAGGGCCGCCTCGACGCGCAGACCCCCGAGGACCGGCATCCCCGGCTCACGTGCGGTCGCGGTCATGACCTGTTCGATGGCGTCGGCCAGCACGGGCCCCTTCAGCGCGGCGACCGGCACCCTGGGCAGGCCGCCGAGCGAGGACGTGAGCGAGGCCGCTCTCCGCCGCACCGCCGCCGCGTCCCCGACGACCTTCGCGACGTGCTCGTCGATCAGCCGGGCCGCCTCGACGGGACCGGCGTCGAGGACCGTCTCCACGGTGCTGAGCGGCATGGCGAGCTCACGGAGCCGGCGCAGCTCGGTCGCGCGTGCCACCTGGGCGGCACTGTAGTGGCGGTAGCCCGTGACGGGGTCGACCTCGGTCGGGGGCAGCAGCCCGCAGTCGGCGTAGAAGCGCAGCGCGCTGGAGGTCAGACCGGTATGGCGGGCGAAGAGCCCGATCGGCATCAGCTCGGAGTTCGGCATCCCGGCATCATGGGGCTTCGACCGGCTCGAAGGTCAAAGCGGTTCGGTGCGGTGCCGCCCCTGTCCCGGTCGGGGCGGCTCGCCGGGTGGGGGGCGGGCGGCTGGGTCGGGCGTGGCGGTCAGTGTTCGGGGGTTTCGGCTGCCCGCCACCAGCCCGCCAGTTCGTCGATGACCGGCAGTGCGGAGTAGCCGCGCGGCGTCAGGCGGTAGCGCACCCGGGGTGCTGAACCGCCGACGTCGTGGACCGTGCGGTCGACCATGCGCAGGTGGAGCAGGCGTTGCAGGGCGCGGTCCAGGGGCTTGTTCTCCGCCATGCCCGCCGAGCGGGCCAGGTCGTTGTGGTAGCGCGGGCCCTCGGCGAGCTGGACCAGGATGGCCGACACCCACTTGCCCGACAGGATCCGCGCGGCCTCGTAGGCGTCCTCGAAGTGGCCCTGTTCCCCGGGCCGGGTGTGCGGGCCCGCGAGCGAGGCGGTTTTTCTTTCGTCCGGCGCTGTGTGTTCCGCGTGTTTCCGGTTCATGGAATCCGCTTCGGCGGCGGAATCGGGTAATCGCGCGGGGCGGGGCGCGCTCGCGGAATCCGGTGCCGTTGCGGTATTCCGTAATGCGGGCGGGCGTATTCCGGGCGCCGGATTCCGCGGGAACGGTGGTGCGGGGCGCGGGCCGGCCGGCCGCGGGCCGGCCTTCGGTGCCGGCAGCGCGCTCGTCCCGTCCGTCCTGCTCAGCCAAGACACAGAGTTCCCCTTCCTCGGGCGGTGACAGCAGGCCCGCAGCGTTCGTGCAGCACGCTGCGACGGGAAGATCGGGAATTGCCGTGGAGCATGGGACATCGGTGCTTCCGGTCCGATCACGGTAGACAACCGTGGGTCGACGGTCCAGTGTGGCGGCTGGGATCGACCGGAATCGGACGGTGGGCGCGTGTTCCGCCGCCCCGCCGTCCATTCCGGGAATTGCTCATCGTGCCCAGAACAGCGCGACCGACCCCACGACCGTCACCTCGTGCTCGGTGAAGACCTTGTCCAGGGCCTCCCGGAGGTCTTCCGGCCGGTCCCGCCGGTTGCTCATGATGCCGCGCCGGTTGGCCACGGCGAGCTGCCACCGCGCCGACCGGTTGTGCCGGACGCCCGCCCCGGGGATCGTCGCCCCGAACAGCGTGCCGCCCGGACACAGCACCCGCCGGGCGTGCTCGAACACCACGGCCTTGTCCGGAAGCGTTCCCGGCAGGCAGTGCAGCAGGTGGAGCATGCCGATGGAGTCCACGAGGCGGTCGGGCAGGCCCCACGGCCGCAGGACGTCGGCCCGGTGGACCCGCGGGGCGTAGCGGCGCAGGCGGTGCGAGGCGGCGGCGAGCGCATGGGGGTTGAGGTCCATCAGGGTGAGGTCCGGCACGGGCACGGGGAAGCGGCATTCGTCGAGCAGCACTCCGGTGGCGACGCCGATGTCCAGGTGGCGCCGTGAGACGTGCCGGTCGTACAGCGCGACGAGCCGGTCCTTGGGACAGCGCCAGGTGAGCGGGGAGTTCACGCCGTACACGAGGGTGTCGTAGGCGCGCAGGAAGGAGCGCGTGTACAGCGCCTGGCCCGCGTGGACGGAGGGATCGCGGGGTTCCGCCGGGGCGGGCACCTCAGCCGTGCTCCGGTCGCGGGGACAGCCGTACCAGGGGGATCTGCCGTGTGGTGCGGCGCTGGTACTCCTCGTAGCCCGGGAAGCGGCGGACGACGTGCCGCCACGCCGCGGCCCGTTCGTCCGCGTCCAGCACGCGCGCCCGTACCGGCCGCACCCGGTCGCCGAGGCGCAGCACCGCGTCCGGGTCTGCCAGCAGGTTCCGGTACCACCTGGGGTGGCCGGCCGAGCCGCGGTAGGAGGCGACGACGAGGACGTCGGGTCCGTCGGGGAAGGTGAACAGGGGCACGGAGTACGGCTGTCCGTCGCGGGGCCGCCGGGTGGTGAGGATGCCGACCTGGTTGCCGAGCATGCGCGTGCCCAGCCGGCCGCCGGTCCGTTCGTACAGGGCGGTGTGCGCGGCGTTGTTCGCCCGCTGCACGAACCGGCTCCACCGGGTCACGGCCCGTCCGGTCCCGCTCTGGCGCGGCGTCGTCGTCATGCCGGGGTTCCTCTGGTCGGCGGCGGGGGCGGGGGCGTACGGGCCCGGTGGCGCGGCAAAGCCGCCGGGGGCGCCCGTGTCCCGCTCGGGTGCGGGCGCCCCGGAGCCTCGCAGGCGTTCCGTCAGCAGTGTCGGTACGACCCAGAACGCGTGGACGAGGGCGAGGCGTTCGAGGCCCGCGCCCCGGGCGCGCAGCAGGGACAGGCCGCCGCCCAAACCGGTGGCGGCTCCCGTCACCGCCGCGTTGCCGGTCGGCAGGTGGGCGAGCCCGTACAGCACGGTGGTGACGGCGGCGGCCCGGCCGGCGCCGAGCCGTCGGGTGAGGCGGCCCTGCACCAGGCCCCGCCAGAAGAGTTCCTCGGCCGGGGCGACCACCAGCAGCAGGTGGGCGCACATCCGGACCGGGCCGGTGGTGGCGGTCAGCGCGCGCAGGGCCGTGGCGTCGGCCGCGAGCCGGGGCACGGCGCGCCGTGCCGGCGCGTCGACGAGGGCGCCGGCCAGGAACATGCCCGTGCCGATGCGGAAGGCCGTCGCGAGGTCGTCCTTGCCCATCGGCCGGTGCCGGGCGGCCGGTTCCACGACGGACGCGGCCAGTCCCAGCACGCCGTGCGTCAGCGCGAGGGTGCGCCAGTGCGCCTGCCCGGGCCCCCGGAACGCCAGGGCCAGCCCCGCGGCGCACAGCGGCACCCCGGCCACCGCCACCCGGGAGGCCGCGTCCCCGCGCCGTAGCAGGGCGGCGAGCCGCGCAACCCCGGCCCGCGGCGTCCCGCGTCCCGGGCCCGGTACCGCCGTCACGGGCCGGTCCTTCCGGGCACCGGGGTGTGCGCGGGCCGGGGCGCGGGAGCACGCATCGACGGGAACTGCTTGCGCACCCACGCGTTCCACACCCGGGCGGGCAGGACCCGGCTCAGCGGCAGCAGGACCTGCGCGTCGACGCCGACCCGGTAGCGCAGACGCGGCCGGCGGTCGGTGAGCGCGCGCAGCACCGCGGCGGCCGCGTCCTCCACGGAGGCGCCGCGCGGCAGCCGTCTGGCCATCTGCGCGGCCATCTCGGTCACCAGGTCGCCGTAGGGACCGGAGGTGTACTCCTTCAGCGCCGGGACGTTGTCGCCCCAGCGGGAGTTCACCGCGCCCGGCTGCACCAGGCTGACGTCGATGCCGAACCGGCGCACCTCCAGCGCGAGCCCCTCCATCGCGGCCTCCAGGGCGAACTTGCTGCCGTGGTAGGCGGCGCCGACCGGGAGCACGAGTTCGCCGGCCATGGAGCTGATGTTCACGATGCGGCCGTGCCCGCGCGCCCGCATCCCGGGCAGGACGAGCTGGGCGAGCGCCACCGGGCCGAAGACGTTGGTCCGGAACTGCCGTTCCCAGCGCTCCGGCGGGACCTCCTCGAAGGGGCCCAGTTCGCCGTAGCCGGCGTTGTTGACGAGCGCGTCGACACCGCCGTACGTCTCGTCGAGTTCCGCGACGACCCGGCGGCGCGCCGCGTCGTCCGTGACGTCCAGGGCGTGCACCACGCAGCCCGCGTCCTCCAGTTCCCGCAGGGTCCGCGGGTCGCGGGCCGTCGCGACGGTGGTGAAGCCCGCGCCGGCCGCCCGCCGGGCGACGGCCCGGCCGATGCCGGAGGAGCAGCCGGTGATCAGCACCACCGGCGGCACGCCCCACGCGCGCGTGGACTCGGACGGACCTCGTGTGTCCTTCACAGGACCACCCCCAGGGAGAAGTCGGCGCTGACTCCGGGACCGAACCCGGCGACGACGCCGCGCGCACCCGGCCGGGCCGCCGCGTCGTCCCAGAACCGCGCCAGCGCGTCGAAGATGAGGACGCTCGCGGTGTTGCCGTGCTCCGCGAGCGCCGCCCGGCTGAAGCGGTGCAGCGCCGGGTCGGTGTTCAGGAACCGGGTGAGGTCGTCCAGGATGCGGGGGCCGCCCGCGTGGGCGAGCACGAAGTCCAGTTCCCCGGTGCTCCAGCCCGCCTCCTCGACGAGTTTCGTGATCGCCGGGGTGACGTGGCGCATGGTGTGCCGCACCCGGCTGTCGAGCCGGAAGTGGAAGCCGGTGTCCCGGACGTCGTACGAGATCCACTCGGCGGTGTGCGAGAGGGTCTCGGAGGCGGACCGCTCGATCCGCAGGCCGGAGTCGGCCGTGCCGCGCACGACCGCCGCGGCGAAGCCGTCGCCGAAGAGGCCCGCCGAGAGCAGCGCGCCCACGTCGGTGTCGGTGGGCTGGTAGCACAGGGAGCACAGCTCGAACGCGACGATCAGGACGTTGCGGTCCGGGTGGGCCCGGCAGTAGCGGGCGGCCGCGCTGATCGCGCCGCTGCCGGCCGCGCAGCCGAGCTGGGCCAGCGGGATCTGGTCGAGGTGGGTGGAGAACCCCAGCTCGTTGATCATCCAGACGATCGGGGACGGCATGGTGAAGCCGGTGCACGAGACGAAGGTGACGGCGTCGATCCGGTCCCGGGAGACCTCCGCGTGCTCCAGTGCCTCGGTGACCAGCCCCGGCAGATGGGTGTGGACCGCCTCCCAGTACAGGCCGGTGCGCGCGGCCACCCCGGGGTGGCGGAGCGTCAGCTCCAGGGGCTGGAGGACGCGACGGGTGCGCACTCCGGTGTTCTCGATGAGGCGCAGCGCCGTGTCCAGCCGTGGATGCTCCGGATGCAGCCGGCGTGCCGCCTCCAGCGTGTCCTTCAGGGTGATCTCGTGCTCCGGGAACCGCACCGCGGGACGGCACAGGACGGACATGCGGTAACCACCTCGACCTCGGTCAGAGCGATGTGACGGACGGCGTCAGATCCACGCGGCCAGCGCGAGGAGGGCGAAGAACGAGGCCAGGAGCCGCGGCAGGTGCATCCACGACGGCATCGTGCCGCCCAGCCGGGACCGCGTCACCCCGGCCACCAGCCAGACCGCGTGGGGAAGGGTGAGCAGGGGCGCCGCGAAACGCGGCGAGCCGGACAGGTACGCGATGAGGGCGACGCAGGGATAGGGCGCGAGCACGAACACCGCGTACCACGCCTTGGCGGCGCGCGCCGACAGCGCGTGGGCGAGGGTCCGCTTCCCCGCTCGCAGATCCTCGGCGCTGTCGCGCAGGTCGTTGTGGAACATCGTCGCGGTGAAGAGGAATCCGGCCGCCGCGGCCGCCAGCACGCCCTCGGCGGGCAGCGCGTGCACGTTGACCCAGATCACGACCGCCACCACGTAGAAACCGTTGATGACGAAATCCATGACCTCGCCGAGTCCGCGGTGCCCGAGCGGGACGGGGCCGCCGGAATACACCAGCATGCCGAAGGAGAGCGGAAGGACCAGCAGCGACCACGGGTTCGTGGTGAAGAGGAGCCAGCCCAGCGCCACGATCCCCGTCACGAAGCACACCAGGCCGACCGCGCGCACCCGCTCCATGGACAGTCCCAGCGCCAGGGCACCGCCCCTGCGGGCCGTTTCCGGCACGTCCACGCCGCGTTTGTAGTCGTCGTAGTCGTTGAGCAGCCGCCGGGCGATGGACTCCGGTACGAACAGGGCCAGCGTCAGCAGCGCCCGTCCCGTCGAGAGCGGGCCCGTCTCGCGGGCCACGGCGAGCGCGAACGCCACCTGGAGCAGCACCACCACGGTCATCTGCAGGCCCATCGCCGATATCCAGGCCCGCACGGGTGCGGGCCGGCGCGCCGGCACGGGCGCGACGGACGGGAACGCGGATTTCTCCGACCGGAATTCCGGCATGCCAGATTCTCCCCCTGTACGGCGGACGGCCCCTGGAAAACGCATCCGTGCGACATGTCGGCGAGCGCGGGAAAAGCGGTGACGGCGGCGACCCTGCCGACTTCCGGACGCCCGTGCCGATTCAAGTTGCGCGCCGTGCCCACGTCCAGAGACACCCGTGTCCGGTGGGGACACCGGTGTCCCTGGGAACGCCCCGCACGGGGCTGCTAATATCCGCCGCTATCGTCCCGGAGAAACCGGAAAGCAGGCTGGGGAAAGCGGGTTCATGGACACGCGAAGTGGGCTTACGGACCAGGGGGATACGGCATGAGCGGCGAAAAGCGCGACGCGGTCCGTGCGCGGGAAACGCCGGGCCGGGACAATTCCGCACCGGAAAACACGGGACGGGAAAGGGCCTATCCGTTCACGCCGTGCGAGGCGCTCGGCATGCACCCGCTCTACGCGCACGTGCGGAAGAACGAGCCCGTGTGCCCGGTGCGCATGCCCTACGGCGACCCCGCCCTGCTCGTCACCCGCTACGAGGACGTCAAGTCGGTGTTCGCCGACCCGCGTTTCCGCCGCTCCGTGCCGGACGGCCTCGACCAGCCCCGGGTCACCCCCGACCTCGTGCCGCTCGGCCTGATGGACATGGACCCGCCCGACCACACCCGCATCCGCCGTCTGATCGCCGCCTCGTTCACCGCGCCGCGCGCCGAGCGGCTGCGCCCGGCGACGCGGCGGCTGGCCGATTCGCTGCTCGACGCGATGACCGCCGCCGGCCCGCCCGCCGACCTCGTCCGTGACTTCGCCGTGCCCCTGCCCATCGGCGTCATCTGCGACCTGCTCGGCGTCCCCTACGAGGACCGCCACCGGTTCCACCACTGGATCACGGAGGTCAACCGGCTCGCCGGCGGCGACGGCGGACAGGCACGGACCGACAGCATGGCCGAACTCCTCGCCTACATGGCCCACTTGGTCCAGCGCAGACGCGCCGAGCCCACCGACGACCTCATCGGCGAGCTGGTCATGGCCCGCGACGAGGGCGACCGGCTCTCCGAGGACGAACTGGTCTTCCTGTGCATGGTGCTGCTCATCGCCGGTTACGAGACGACCGCCAACGAGATCGCCGACTTCGCCTACGTCCTGTTCACCCACCCCGACCAGCTCGCGCTGCTCAAGGAGCGGCCCGCGCTGCTGCCCGGCGCCGTCGAGGAACTGCTCAGGTTCACCCCGCTGACCGTCTCGGCCGCCTACCCGCGCTACGCCACGGCCGAGGTGCGGCTCGGCGGCGGCACCATACCCGCCGGCTCGCCCGTACTGACCTCGACCAACGCGGCCAACCGCGACCCCGGCGTGTTCCCCGAGCCCGACCGTCTCGACCTCACCCGCCCCGCTCCCCGCCACCTGGCCTTCGGCCACGGTCCGCACCACTGCGCGGGCGCACCCCTGGCCCGTATGGAACTCCAGGTCGCGCTCGGCCGGTTGCTGGAGCGGCTGCCCGGCATGCGGCTCGCCTGCGCTCCCGACGCCGTGGAGTGGAAGACCGAACTGCTCTTCCGCGGACCGGAGCGCCTGCCCGTCGCCTGGTGAGGCTCCGTGGCGGCCTCCGACGGGCCTGCGCAGCCCGCCCCCGCCCACTCGCCGCTAGCCGGGCCCCACCAACCTCCGAAACCGTCCCCGCGGCCCGCACTCGGGCACGTGAGACCGCACGCGGCACCGCGCTCCACGACACCACCGCGCCCCACGACACCCTCCCGCGCCCGACGACAGGAAGGCCGCCCGCCTGTGGACGCCGCCACCCACCGCGCCAGCACCGACACTCCTCCGCCCGCCCACGAGCCGGACGCGGCCCGGGCGCGCCTGGACGCCGCTCTCGCCGCCGCCCGCGCCGCACTCGCCGACCAGCAGGACAAGGAGGGCGGCTGGACGGCGTCCACCACGGCCGACAGCACCTGGTACGCGGCCGTCGACATCCTCGTGCACCACCTCCTGGACGCCGTCGATCCGGTGCGGACCGCCGGGCAGCGCGCCTGGATCGCCGTACGGCAGAACGACGACGGAGGTTTCGCCCGCCACGCGGACGGGCCGTCCGACCTTTCCTGCACCGTGCTCGCCCACGCCGCGTTGCAGCTCGTGGGCCACACCGAGGACGGTGAACTCCTCGACCGGGCCGCGCGGTTCGTCCGGCGGCACGGGGGCATCGACGCCGCCGACGCGGAACCCGCCCGCTTCTGGCTGGCGTTCACCGGAGCGGTGCCCTGGGACAGGACCGTGCCGCTGCCTCCAGAACTGCTGCTCCTGCCCGCGTGGACCTCCGATGCCGGCCCCGGTCCCACGGCCCGCGCGGTCGCCGCCGCCGTCGGTGTCCTGGGCTCCGTCCGTCCCGTACGCGAACTCCGCGTCGACACAGCGCCGTTGACCGTCACGGACAGCACCCGTCCCGCCCTCCGCGCGGTCGCGGCCACCGCCGCGCTGCGCACCACCCATGTCCTGGCCCGCCGCTCCCCCGGCCCGCTGCGCCGCACGGCGCTGCGCGAGGCGGAGCACCTGCTGCTCGACGGGCAGCACGGCGAGGAGACAGGGGGCGGCGACCCGGTCGCCACGGCGGTCCGCGCGCTGGCCCTGTGGGCCCTGGGCCACGGCACCCGGCACCCCGCCGTCGGCGCCGCGCTGCGTCCGGCCGACGGGAACGGCGTCCACCGCGTCCCCGCGCGGTCCTCCACCGCCGAGGACACCGCCCTCGTTCTGCGCGCCCTGGCCGCGGCGGGTGACCGGGCCGGGTCCGATCCCGTGGTGGAGCGCGCGGTCGACCGGCTGCTGCCCCACCGGACCGACCGCACCACCGGAACCGGCACCGGCCCGGACAGCCCGGCGTACGCCCCGGACCTGAACGGCACTCCGGACCTGGACGGCACCGCGCTGGTCCTCACCGCGCTGGACCGGGTCGGTGCGCCGCGTTCGCGCGAGACGGACACCGTCGTCGCCGCGGGCGTCCGGCGGCTGCTGGCGCGGCAGGCCGCGCACGGCGGCCGGTCGGGACACGGCGTGCGCCGCCGCTTCCCGCCGGGCGGGCGGGCCCTGGCCGGGGCGGGCTTCCTCACACCTGCCTGGCCGGTGGTCACGGCGCACGTCGTGGAGGCGCTGTGCGCCGAGGGGTACGCGTGGCATCCGGTCGTACGCCGTGCCGTGCGGCTGCTGCTGGCGGACCAGGCGGTCGAGGGATTCTGGGAGGACCACCGCCACGGTCGACCGTACGCCACCACACAGGTGCTGCTCGCCCTGGACGCGGCGGGCGTGCGTGCCGGGCATCTCACCGTGGAGGGCGCCATGGAGTGGCTCTACCAGCGGCAGCACCTGGACGGCGGCTGGGCCGAGGAAGCCCCGGGCACCGCCGGACGGGCGGACGGGCGGGGCACGGTGGCGCAGACCGCCCGGTGTGTCGTCGCCGCGCACACCACGGGCGTCCTGGACACGCCGCGCGTCGACGCGGCCGTGGACTTCCTGCTGCGCCGCCAGGGCGAGGACGGCGGCTGGGCCACGCCGGCCGGGCGCCCGCCGGGCGGGACCCACCCGCCGGCCGACGTCCGCACGACCGCGTACGCACTCTGGGCGCTCGCCCTGCACGCCCGCCACACCGCGTCCGCACAGCGTACGAAGTCCGTACGCGAGGACGCACCGACGGACACCGGCGGGCCCGGGCAGCCCACCGCCGCACCGACGCGACAGGAGGGACGACGGTGACCAGCACCCCCGAGACCCGCGCGACCACGGCGGCTCCCGAGAGGCCCGAGCCCGCCGAGTACGACACCTGGTCGTCGCTGTGGTGGCAGCGCCGGGGCCCGCTCGCGATCCTGCACTGGGGCGCGCGGGCCCGCGCCGAGCACGTGCCCCCGGCGAGCCGTCCCGGCGCCCTGCTCCTCGACGTGGCCTGCGGCGGCGGGCTGCTCCACCCGCACATCAGGGACAAGGGCTACCGCCACGTCGGCGTGGACGTGTCCACCAAGAGTGCGGAGGTGGCCCTGCGGCACGGCGTCGACGAGGTGCTGATCCACGACATCCACGCCATCCCGCTGCCGGACGGCTGCGCGGACGTGGTGGTGGCCGGGTACTGCCTGGAGCACGTCGCGCGTCCCTTCGACGTGGTGGCCGAGTGCTGCCGCCTGCTCAAGCCGGGCGGCACCCTGGTAATGGACACCATCTCGGACACCTTCCTCGCGCGGCTGTCCGTGATCACGCTGGGCGAGGGGCTTCCGCTGACCTGGGCCGCGCCCAAGGGCACCCACGATCACCGCTTCTTCATCGCGCCGCACCGGCTGGCCGAGGCGTGCGCGGCGCACGGTGTCCCCGTCGACGTGTTCGGCGTCGTGCCCCACGTCCGCGATCTCGTCGCCTGGTCCCTGGGCCGCGGGTACGACGTGCGGATGCGCAGCGGGACCTTCACGAAGATCCTCTACGGGGTGGCCGGTGTGAAGCCGCCCGAGGGGGCCGCCCCGTAAAGCGCCGGCATTGGTATGGACATGTTCAAGTAGCCGCCATAGCCTGGGCTTGGTCTAGACCAAGCACGGCTCACCGAACACTCCCCACACGTTCCGAGGAGCGGCTACATGCGCACCAAGGCCAAGTTGTACGCGGCCGTACTGGGCCTCACCACCGCCGGCGCCTTCGTCCTGTCCACCGGCGGCGCCAGCAGCCACGGCTACACCGACCTGCCCATCAGCAGGCAACTGCTGTGCGCCAACGGCACGGTGCGGGGCTGCGGCGAGATCCAGTGGGAGCCGCAGAGCGTCGAGGGCCCCAAGGGCTTCCCGGCGGCGGGCCCGGCGGACGGGCAGCTCTGCTCCGGCGGCGAGACCCGGTTCGGCCAGCTCGACGGCGCCCGCACCCCGAAGGGCACCGCCTGGCCCACCACGAAGGTCACCGGCGGCCAGAGCTACACCTTCCGCTGGCAGTTCGAGGCGCGGCACGCGACGACCGACTTCCGGTACTACGTCACCAAGCAGGGCTGGAACGAGGACCACGCCCTGAGCCGCTCCGACCTGAACACGACGCCGTTCCTGACGGTCCCCTACGGCGGCAAGCAGCCGCCGGCCACCCTCAGCCACAGCGGCACCCTGCCGAGCGGGCTGAGCGGCCACCACGTCATCCTCGGCGTGTGGACCATCGCGGACACCGACAACGCGTTCTACGCCTGCTCGGACGTCACGTTCTGATCCCGGCCCGCACCTGTCCCTGACTCCCGGCGGAGGCCGGCGGCACCCGCCCGCCCGGCCTCCGCCGGGAGTCACGCGCCGGGTCCTAGCGACCGCGGGCCCGGCCGCCGGCCTCCAACGGCCGGGGACGCGGGCGGGGCCGGCCGGCGAGGCGCAGGGCGGTGACCATGAGCCACGCCGCCGACGCCGCCCACGCGAGCGGCCCGAGAGGGAGCAGCGCGGCGTCGAGCCGGTGTTCCGTGGCGAGTTGGGCGGTCGCGGCGGCGTACATGCCCGCGGGGAAGACGATGCACCACAGGGCCGGTTCGTAGGCGAGCGGCACGCGGTGGTGCCGATGGCGCCAGAGACCGGCGGCGAGCAGCGGCGGGATCAGGAGGGTCGCCCAGGTCCAGAGGGTGACGACCGTGCCGCCGAGGGGGCCGCGGGCCGGTTGTGGCAGCAGCTCTGCGCGGGCGAGGAGTTGGCCGCCGGCGAGGGTGCTGATAGCCGCGGCGCCCATGGTGATCCAGTAGCTGGGAGCGAGCCGGGCGGGCGGCGGCGGGTTCCGGCGCAGCCGCCGCAGTACGACGGTGAGCGTGCCCGCGTACAGCAGGACGCCGACGCCCCACAGCACGAGGGCCCCGGCGAGCACGAGGCGTGCCGGGCGCAGGCTGGTCAGGGCGATGACGACGGACTGGAGGCCGACGGTCGCCAGGAACCACGTGCCGTCGGCCAGGTGGAGCGTGGCCGGTGTCCGGGCCCGCCACAGCCGCACCGTCGCGCGGGCGAGCGCCGCCCATACGGTCACGGCGACGGTGAGCAGCGCGCAGCCCGCGATCCGGGCCGGGCCCGCGCCGAGCCGGGCGGCCAGGACACCGCTGGCGGCGACCAGGGTGTAGTGGCCGAACAACTGCGCGGGGTCGCGGAGTTCGGCGCGCAGCACGTCCCGGTGGCGGGCGGCTTTCACGGCGGTCGCGGTCAGCAGCGGCAGGTACAGGGCCGCCGCGACGCAGAACAGGACTCCGGACGCGGTGGGGGCGCCGGTCCGGTCCAGGGCCCGGGAGACGATGCCGGTGGCCATGACGGGCGCGAAGCACGCGGGAGGCAGGCCCCGGCACCGGTCGTCCAGTCGTATCCGCGTCAGCGGCGCGTGCCGCTCGTGCAGCCGGGTGCGCATCAGCGGCGCGTGAGCGTGCCCCGGGCCGGCCGGCGGCGGGTGTGGTCCGGGCCGGAGCCGGGCGCGGCCGGTGCCTGCCCGGTGCCGCGGGAGCGGTAGACGATGTAGGGGCGGGTCAGATAGCCCAGCGGCGCGGTGAAGGCGTGGACGAGACGGCTGAACGGCCACAGCGCGAACAGGGCCATCCCCAGCAGGGCGTGCACCTGGTAGGCGAGCGGCGCGTGGGCCATGGCGGGCACGTCGGGGTCGAGGGTGAACACCGAGCGGAACCACACCGAGACACCGCGGCGGTAGTCGTAGGGGTGGGGCTGGAGGGTGGTGGCCGTGGCGGCGAGTCCGGCCAGCAGGACGCAGCCGAGGAGCGGGTAGACGGCGCGGTCGCTGCGGCTGGTCGCGGCCCGGACGGCGGGCACACGCAGCCGCCGGTACAGCAGGACGGCCAGCCCGGCGAGGGTGGCCAGGCCCGCGGTGCCGCCGACCAGCAGGGCGTTGGCGTGGTAGAGCCACTCGTGGACGCGGACACGTTCGGTGAGCGGCTCGGGAACGAGCAGGCCGATGGCGTGGCCGGCCACGACGAAGACCAGTCCGTAGTGGAACAGCGGCCCGCCGATCGCGAGCAGCCGGTGTTCGTGGAGCTGGCTGGAGCGGCTGGTGAACCCGAACCGGTCGTAGCGGTAACGCCAGGCGGTGCCCGTGACCAGGACGGCGAGCACCAGATAGGGCAGGACGCCCCAGAGGGCGATGTGCAGGTGGTTCACCGGGAGGTCTCCTCCACGTGCGGGCTGTGGGGGGCGCGTTGCGGGTACGGCAGGAGGCCGACCGTTTCGACGGGCGGGCCGGTGCGGGCGAGCCGGAGGGCCGCCTCGCGGCTCGGCGGGCGGGGGCCGGGCAGGGAGCGGCAGACCGCCTCCAGGACGTCGGCGTACGGGCTGTGGTGCGCGGTGAGGGCGAAGCGCAGCAGTTCCAGGGCGGGCCGGTGCTCGGTCAGCAGCGCGGTCCCGGCGTCCGGGGTGCGGGCGGCGAACTCCAGCATCAGCGGCAGGAAGTCGGGCAGTTCGTCCTCGGCCGGCTGCCAGCCGTGCTCGCGGTACAGCGCCTTGAGGCCGGCCAGTGCGGTGCCGCGCCGGCGGGTGTCGCCGTCGGTGTAGTACGTCATATAGAGGCAGCGCCGGCGGCTGCGGTCGAAGGTGGCGACGTACCGGGCGGCCAGCGTCAGCGGCTCGGTCTCCCGGGCGTGGGCGCAGAAGCCCAGCAGGAGTCCGGTCTCCGCGCCGGGTACGGCTTCGAGCGCCGTGCGTACGGTGGGCAGTCGCCGGACCCAGTCCTGGTCGGGGTAGCCGAGCAGCAGGGAGGCGGCCTGGAGGACGACGGGGCGGCTCACCGGGTGCCGTCCGCGCCGCGCGGGAAGAGGCCGTCGGGGCGGCCCTTGCCGTTCCAGTTCAGCAGGTTGACCCTGCCGCGCAGGGAGGTCCCGGCGTGTTCGGGCTCGGCGGCGGGCGGGGCGTGGAAGGCGTCCGCGTCGTACATGCCGGCGCCCCCGGGGCCGTCCAGACCGCAGCCGGCGTCGAGGTCGTCGGCGGGTACGGTGCCGGTGTAGCTGGTGGGGATGACGTAGCGTTCGTCGTACTTGGCGAGCGCGAGCAGCCGGTACATGGCCTCGATGCCGTCGGCGTCCAGGCCGACGGCGCGGGCGATGGCCGGGTCCTGCTCCTCGCCGAGGTTGATCCGGCGCATGTGGGAGCGCATCGCGGCGAGCCGGCACAGCGCCGCCTCCACCGGGGCCGGGTCGCCGGCGGTGAACAGTTCGGCGAGGTAGGCGACGGGGATGCGCAGCGCGTCGATCGCGGCGAACAGCTTGGCCGGGTCCTCGCCGTCGTGCCCGGTTGCGGTGAGCGACTCCACGACCGGGGACAGCGGCGGGATGTACCAGACCATGGGCATGGTGCGGTACTCCGGGTGCAGGGGCAGGGCCACCTTGTAGGTGTTGATCAGGGCGTGCACGGGTGAGCGGCGGGCGGCGGTGATCCAGTCGTGCGGGATGCCGGCCGCCTCGGCGGCGCGCGCGACCCCGGGGTCGTGCGGATCGAGGAAGCAGCCCAACTGGGCTTCGTACAGGTCCTGTTCGTTTTCCGTGGCGGCGGCCTCGCCGACCTTGTCGGCGTCGTAGAGGATCACGCCGAGATAGCGCAGGCGGCCCACGCAGGTCTCGGAGCAGACGGTGGGCTGGCCCGCCTCGATGCGCGGGTAGCACAGGGTGCACTTCTCGGCCTTGCCGGTGGAGTGGTTGAAGTAGACCTTCTTGTAGGGGCAGCCGGACACGCACATGCGCCAGCCGCGGCAGCGGTCCTGGTCCACCAGGACGATGCCGTCCTCGACCCGCTTGTACAGGGCGCCGGAGGGGCACACGGCCACGCAGGACGGGTTGAGGCAGTGCTCGCAGATGCGGGGCAGGTAGAACATGAACGCCTGCTCGTACTCCAGGCGGACCTGCTCGTTCATCTTCTGCAGCACCGGGTCGCCGGCGAGGTGCGCGGGGCCGCCGCCGAGGTCGTCGTCCCAGTTCGGGCCCCAGCTGATCCGGGTGGGGCGGCCGTCGATCAGGGAGCGGGGCGGTGCGGTGGGCACGTCGTCGCCGAGCGGCGCGGAGATGAGGTTCTCGTAGTCGTAGGTCCACGGTTCGTAGTAGTCGGTCAGGGACGGCAGTTCGGGGTTGGCGAACAGGCGGGCCAGGCGGCGGGCCCGGCCGCCGCCGCGCGGCACCAGGCGTCCGTGCCTGAGCCGCCAGCCGCCCTTCCACGTGTCCTGGTCCTCGTAGCCGCGCGGGTAGCCCTGCCCGGGGCGGGTCTCGACGTTGTTGAACCACACGTATTCGGTGCCCGACCGGTTGGTCCAGGTCTGTTTGCAGGTGACCGAGCAGGTGTGGCAGCCGATGCACTTGTCGAGGTTCATCACCATCGCGACCTGTGCCATGACGCGCATGTCAGTACTCCACGTTCTGCGTGCGCCGCCGGATCACGGTGACCGCGTCGCGCTGGTTGCCGGTGGGGCCGTAGTAGTTGGGGGCGAAGGAGAGCTGGGCGTGGCCGCCGATGAGGTGGGTGGGCTTGATCAGCAGCCGGGTGAGGGCGTTGTGGACTCCGCCGCGGCGCCCGGTGGCCTCGGACAGGGGGACGTTCACCAGGCGTTCCTGGACGTGGTACATGAACACGGTGCCGGCCGGCATGCGGTGGGAGACGACCGCCCGGGCCACGACGACGCCGTTGGGGTTCTGGGCCTCGATCCAGTCGTTGTCCGCGACGCCGATCGCCTCGGCGTCCTGGACGCTGATCCAGATGACGGGGCCGCCGCGGGCGAGGGTCTGCATCAGCAGGTTCTCCTGGTACTCGGAGTGGATCGACCACTTCGAGTGCGGCGTCAGATAGCGGACCGTCACCGACCGGGTGCCGCCGTCGTCCGCTCGGGGCTGTTCGCCGAGGGCGGCGAGGTCCAACGGGGGCCGGTAGACGGGCAGTTGTTCGCCGTACTCGGCGATCCACGGGTGGTCGAGGTAGAACTGCTGCCGGCCGGTGAGGGTGTGCCAGGGTTTGGCGTGCTCGGTGTTGACGGTGAAGGGCGCGTAGCGGCGGTCCGCTCCCTCCTTGCCCGACCACTCGAAGCTGGCCCCGACCTGGACCGGGCGGGTCTGGGTGTCGGAGAAGGTGATGCGCCGCTCGGCCACCGACGCGGCCAGTTCCCCGAAGCCGCTCTGCTGCCCGCACCGTTCGGCGAGCCGCTCGAAACCCTCGGCGGCGAGGCGGCCGTTGGTGGTGCCGGACAGGGCGAGGATCGCCTCGCAGAGCTTGACGTCGGTGTCGAGCAGCGGCCGCCCGCGCACCGGTGCGGAGGTGGCGGTGCAGCACCGGGCGGCGAGCCAGCGGGCCTCGGGCCCGGGACGTACGGTCACCCCCTTGACCGTCATTCCTTCTTGCTCGGCCAGCGGTCCCAGGGCGGCGAGCTGGTCGCCGAGGGCGGTGTAGTCCCGCTTGACGAGGGTCAGGCGCGGGGCGGTGGGCCCGTCGGGCGGGGTCTCGCCGGGCGTGTCGTGCTGGAGGGCGGTGGCCACCAGGTCGTAGCCGATGTCCAGGCGTCCCCTGGCCAGGCGGCTGACCTCGGCGGCCAGGCCGTGGAAGATCTCGAAGTCGGTGCGGGCCTGCCAGGGCGGGTCGATCGCCGGGGAGAAGGCGTGCACGAACGGGTGCATGTCCGTGCTGGACAGGTCGTGCTTCTCGTACCAGGTCGCCGCGGGCAGGACCAGATCGGCGAACAGCGTGGTCGAGGTCATACGGAAGTCGAGGGCGAGCAGCAGGTCCAGCTTGCCGCGCGGCGCCTCCTCCCGCCAGGTCACGTCCCGGGGCCGGCACCCGGGCGGCGCCTCCTCGGCGCTCGCGTTGTCGGAGGCGCCCAGCAGGTGCCGCAGGAAGAACTCGTTGCCCTTGGCGGAGGAGCCGATCAGGTTGGCCCGCCACACGGTGAGCACCCGCGGCCAGTTGGCCGGGTCGTCGGGGTCCTCGCAGGCGTACGAGAGCCGGCCGGCGTCCCGTTCGGCGGCCACCCACGCCTCCGGGTCGGCGCCCGCTTCCCGGACGCGCCGTCCCAGGGCGAGCGGATTGGCGCCGAAGGTGGGGTACGACGGCATCCAGCCCTGGCGTGCGGAGCGGGCCACGAGGTCCGCGGTGTGCAGGCCCGTGAGGGCTCCGGGCCCGGCCGGCGCGGCCAGGGCGTCGGCGGTGAACTTCTCGTACCGCCATTGGCCGGTGTGCAGGTACCAGTACGGCGTGCCGGCCATCTGCCGTGACGGGCGCGCCCAGTCGGAGGCGGTGGCCAGCTGCTGCCAGCCCGCGTACGGCCGTACCTTCTCCTGGCCCACGTAGTGCGCCCAGCCGCCGCCGTTGACGCCCTGGCAGCCGGTGAGCAGCAGCAGCGACAGGAACGACCGGTAGATGGTGTCCGAGTGGAACCAGTGGTTGGTGCCCGCTCCCATCACGATCATGCAGCGGCCCCGGGTCTGCTCCGCGGTGCGGGCGAACTCCCGCGCCGCGCGCACCACGGCGCCGGCGGACACGGAGGTGATCGCCTCCTGCCAGGCCGGTGTGCACGGCACGGACGCGTCCTCGTACGAGGCGGGCCACTGTCCGTCGAGACCGTCGCGTCCCACCCCGTACTGGGCGAGCATCAGGTCGAAGACGGTGGTCACCAGGCGGCCGCCGACGCGCAGGGCCGGCACCGACCGGGTGAGGGAGGCGCCCGGCTCGTCGAAGCGGGGCAGCAGCACGCGCGCGGTGGTGGAGTCCGCCCGCCCGTAGCAGCTCAGCAGGGGCTTGATGCCGCCGAGGTCGAGGTTCCAGCGACCCTCGCCCGCCTTGCCCCAGCGGTCGCCCAGCGTGCCGTGGGGCACCGCCGGCCGCCCGGTCACCGTGTCGTACACGACGGGCATCCAGCGCCGCGCCGCCGCCTCGGCGCCCGGGGCGAGGTCCAGGTCGCGGGCGGTCACGAAGGCGCCCGGCGTGCGGCCCTGTGTCCCGTCACCGTCGAGGGCGATGAGGAAGGGCAGGTCGGTGAACCGCTGCGCGTAGTCCGTGAAGTACGGCACCTGGCGTTCCACGAAGCACTCGCGCAGGATCACGTGCCCCATCGCCATGGCCAGTGCGCCGTCCGTGCCCGGGTGGGGGTGCAGCCACTCGTCGGCGAACTTGGTGGCGTCCGCGTAGTCCGGCGAGACCACGACGACCTTCTGGCCGCGGTAGCGCGCCTCGGCCATCCAGTGGGCGTCCGGGGTCCGGGTGACCGGCACGTTGGAGCCCCACAGCATCAGATAGGCCGCGTCCCACCAGTCGCCCGACTCCGGTACGTCCGTCTGGTCGCCGAAGACCTGCGGCGAGGCGATCGGCAGATCCGCGTACCAGTCGTAGAACGACAGCATCGGCGCGCCGAGCAGCGCGTGGAACCGCGCCCCGACCGCGTGCGAGGCCATCGACATGGCCGGGATCGGGGAGAAGCCCGCGATCCGGTCCGGACCGTACTCCTGAAGGGTGTGCACATGGGCGGCGGCGGCGATCTCCAGGGCCTCTTCCCAGCCGATGCGGACCAGGCCGCCCTTGCCGCGCGCGGACTGGTAGCGGCGCCGCTTGGCGGGGTCGCCGGTGATCTCCGCCCAGGCCGCCACCGGGTCGCCGCCGAGGCGCCGCTTTGCGTCCCGGAACATTTCCACCAGCACACCGCGGGCGTGCGGATACTTCACCCGGGTCGGCGAGTACGTGTACCAGGAGAACGACGCCCCGCGCGGGCAGCCCCGCGGCTCGTAGTCGGGCCGGTCGGGGCCCGCCGAGGGATAGTCCGTCGCCTGTGTCTCCCAGGTGATCAGACCGTCCTTCACGTACACCTGCCAGGAGCACGATCCCGTGCAGTTCACCCCGTGGGTGGAGCGGACCACTTTGTCGTGCGCCCAGCGCTCGCGATAGGGCTGGTCATTGACCTGTTGGTCGGTGCGGAAGACGGCCCTCCGCTCGGGCGTGGTCGGCGCCCGCCGCAATAACTGCCCGGCCTCGAAAAGCCGTTCGGCCGCCTCCGCGGCGACCCGCGCCGCCTTCGCCTTGCCACGTCCCACGCCCTCGGACTCCCCTCGGGATCGGGCTGCCGGAGCCGGCGTACCGGCACGGGCCCTGTCGATGAACGTGGCCAGACTGCTCTTGTCCCGTCCGTGCCGCGCACCTCTTTTTCGCCATTTGGTTGTACTCAGAACTTGTTTTTCTTGCGCTTTGCAATGGCCGGTCCGCACATGCCGCTCCGATATCAAGGAGGCATGTCCGGCGGCTCCGCCGCGTATCTCTTTCACCGCGTCCGGCGCAGTCAGGGCGGCGTTTCCCGTGACGGAAGCCCCTGCGGTCCGCAGAGGGTGCGGCCGGGGAGTTCTCGGCGGTTTCCCAACGGTTTCCCAACAGTTCCCCGGCCGAAAGCGAATTTCGTCAATGGCATGCCCTATCGGTGAACTGGTGCCCGATTGCCGGGTCCCTCAAGTGCTGGCGCGATTCCGGTGCGGCCCTGGGATGTCAGGTGTCGCGCCTGTTCGGCGCGTTCACCGGCCAGCCCAGCGGGTTCGGTTCCACGTCGTCGCCCAGCGAGGCGGACGGTTCCTCACCCGCCTCGTTGAACGCGTTGAGGGCCTCGACCAGGGCCAGGCGCTGAGCCGGTCGGAGCCGTTCCACGATGGCCGCGATCTCGGCGCGCCGCCGGGCCGTCACGGTCTCCACCATGCGCCGCCCCTCCGCCGTGAGCCGCAACAGGGTCTCGCGGCGGTTGCCGGGATGGGGCCGGCGGTCCGCCAGCCCGGCGGTGATCAGCCGGTCCACCATGCGCATCGCCGTCGAGGGGGCGACCTGGAGCAGCTCGGCCAGCGACACCAGCTTGGTGGCACCCCGGCTGGACAGGACGGCCAGCATGCGGAACTGCGGCAGCGTGACCCGCTCCTCGACCTCGGCGAGCGATCTGGCGGAGACCGTCACCAGCAGCCGCGAGGCCGTCAGCACGGCCCGGGTGACCGCGTCGACATCGTCCAGGTCCCCGGCAGGGGGCTCGATCTCCGCCATGGCCTCCTCCCAGCGCGTCGGGCCCGTGCGCTCCTCCGCACCCCCTTCTTCAGCGTAGGCAAGGATCCCGCCTCCGGCAGGCGCTCGGGCCCTCGGGCCGGTGGCCCCGGGGCCCGGCCGCGAGGCACCCCGGCGGCGCCGAGAAATCCGAGATTTTGCACTGTGCCAATGAATCGGATGCGCGTACCGGGATACGCAAAAGGGGACGAAACACCCGGACGGAAGGGAGGTGGCCCCTCGTGGCCATGCACTCTCGCATCGAGGAACACCCCGACCTCATGGCAATGCGGGCCCACTACGCGGAGGTGTCCGCGCGGCCCCAGCTGCAAGCGGCGGAGGGCCTGACCCTGCTGACCGGCCTGTACATGGCGATCTCGCCCTGGGTGGTCGGTTTCAACGGCAGTCGCCTCGCGGTCAGCAACCTGGTCACCGGCATCACCCTGGCGATACTCGCGCTGGCGTTCGGCTCGGTGTACGAGCGCACCTTCGGTATGGGCTGGGTCGCGGCGGCCATCGGCGCGTGGACCATCGTCAGCCCGTGGGCCGTACGGAACGCGGCGCCGACGACCGGCACGATCGTGAGCAACATCATCACGGGCGTCATCGCGCTGCTCCTGGGGCTGGCGACCATCGCAATGGCCTCGCGGCGCCGCCACCGCCGTACCTGACACCGGCGACCGGCCGGCCGACGCGCCGCAAGGGCCGCGTGCGCCTGTACCGCGTGCGGGTGCTCGTGCTCCGGTGACGTCGGCCGGCCGCTCCGTCTGCGCGGCCCCGGAACCCGTCAGTGGTCGTCGTCGCCGGAGGGCTTCTCCTGCGGGGGTTCCGGCGGCGGTTCGAAGTGGACCTGGACCTTCTGGAAGCCTTTGAACGCCTCGGTGGCCGCGTACGACTGGTAGGCACGGCGGTCCGCCGGGCTGAGCCGCACCCGGTCCGTGAACGGGGTCAGCAGACTGCGCGGCCACAGCCGCATCACCCGTACGGCCCCCACCTCGGCCGCCATGACGAAGATCAGCGCACCCGCGTAGAGCCAGGCGAGCAGGCCCAGGACGATGCCGAACATGCCGTAGGTGGCCGTGGCGCCGCGCAGGACGTGGCTCACGTAATAGGAGCCGCCCCACTGCAGCGCCTGCCACGCGCAGGCGGCACCCAGCCCGGCGCCCGCCAGCCGGCGCAGCGGCAGGACCCGGTGGGTGAGCAGCCGGTAGCTGAGCAGCAGCAGACCGGTGTTCAGGAGCACGGAGCCCGCGGTGGCGGCGATCCACGTTCCGCCCCGCAGCCGCACGCCGAAGACGTACGTCGCCGAGGCCGCCACGGACAGCATGGTCAACGCGCACAGGCCGAGGGCCAGCAGCAGCAGGAAGAGCAGGCCCTTCAGCCGGGACTGGAGCGGGTCGGGGCGGGCGTGCCGCGGGACGGCCCAGATCTTGTTCAGGGCGTACTGCGCGGCCTGCGCCACTCCCAGGGAGCCGTAGAGGCTGCCGGCGATGCCGATGGCCAGTGCGGCTCCGTTGCTGTGGAAGGAGTGGATGTTCTCGCCGATCTGGTCGCCGATGACCGGGAACTCGCTCAGGGCGGAGTCCAGGACGCGGTGCCGCAGCGCGGGATCGTCGCTGAGGAAGGCGCTCAGCACGGCGACCAGGATGAGCAGCAGCGGGAACAGCGAGATGAAGCCGTAGTAGGTGAGGAGGGCGGCGAGGTACAGCGCCTGGTCGTCGTAGAACTTGTAGACGACGGCGAGCGGCAGGCCCACCCAGCGGTGGCGTCGCTGGTAGGCGTCCAGGCGGGCGAGAAAGGTCATGCGGCCCGCCTTGGCGGCCGGCCACGTGCTGCACCGGCCCGCGCGGGGGGCACAGCGCGCGGGCCGGTGCGCGTCCGGTCCGGCTTCCGCCGTGTCGCGTTCCTCGTCCTCATCGCATCTCGCCACCGCACTGCTCGGGAAGGTCCGGCCGGGTCCGGGCCTGCCGGCCCGGGAGCCGTCATCCGGCCATGGACCCGGTCGGTGACGAACCGGCGCGCTGTACGCCATCAAGAGTCACCGTCCGCCTCGTTCCGAAACGGGGGGCGGACCGGTCTCGGAGGCATCGCGGGTATCGAGGGCCTCGGGTGCTTCCGGAGCTTGGACGGCCTCGGGTGCTTCCGGAGCTTGGAGGGCTTCGGGGGCTCGCGTCGGCGTCAGGAGCTACCGGGGTGGCGGGAGGCTTCGGCAGGCCGGTGCTTCACCAGCCACAGGCCGTCCACCGGTCCTGCTCGGCTCCCGCCATCAGGGTGCGGACCGTCTCCAGCAGGGCGAAGAGGACCGGGCGGTCCCGGCCGGTGGGCATCCAGGCGAGTACGGCCGTGGACCGCGGCGCGTCGGCCACGTCTAGGTAGGCGACTCCCGGACGCGGGTACAGGCGGCGGGCGGCGGCCGGCAGGAAGCTGATGGCCTGCCCGCGCGCGACGATGTGCAGCAGGCCCTCGATGTCCGCGGCCACGGGGCCGAACCGCACGGGTGAACCGTCCGGACGCGGATTGACGGCCCAGTCGTCCCACCAGTCGCGCGGTGCCTGCGCCGGCATGTCCACCACCAGGTGGTCCGCGAGATCCAGGAGGGTGACCGGCCGCTCGGCGGCGAGGGCGGCCAGCCGGTCCGTCGCGGGCAGGCAGGCGACCCGGGGTTCGGTGGCCAGCGGGATCGTCCGCAGCGCGGACGGCAGCGGGAGCCTGAGCAGCGCCGCGTGCACCTCGCCGTTGGCCAGTGCCTCGACCTGGTTGCCGAAGGACAGTGCGCGCAGTTCGACCGTGATGCGGGGCCGGCGCCGGTGCAGTTCGACGAGGATGGCGTGGGTGTAGGGCATCGCCGCCTCACCGGCGATGAAGCCGAGGACGAGCCGGCCGCGCACCTGCCGGGAGTGCTCGGTGGCACTGCCCCGCAGCCGGGCCATGGCCGCCAGCACGTCGCGGACCTCGGGGACGAGCGCCCGCCCCGCCTCGGTCAGGGACACCGACCGGCTGGTCCGGTCGAGCAGGGGCACACCCAGGCGGTGTTCCAGCAGGCGGATCTGTCTGCTGAGGGCGGGCTGTGTCATGAATATCCGCGCCGCCGCCCGCCCGAAGTGCAGTTCCTGCGCCAGGGTGAGGAACAGGCGCAGTTGGCGGGTGCTGGGATCGCGGTCCCCGGGGCCGTCCGCTTTCGCCTCCGCCGCCGACGGGTCTCCGTCCGGAACGCCTTGCATGGAACGAAGCGTATCGATCGGGCGGGAAGAGCGAGGAAAGAACCGTTCTCGTCGCATACGGGTGCTGTGCGGGGTACGGATGTGGGCGCCGTGGCCCGGCCTGGGCGGTCCGGGAGGCAGGGGCGCGGTCCGGGAGGCAGGGTCGCGGCCCGGGTCGCGGTCGACCGTGCCGACGCGGGCAGCAGCATCGGCGACGACGAGGCGGGTCTCCTCCGGCGCCTCCGCGACGTGCGGACGCACGGATCGCGGTGGGCGCCCCGGAGGGAGACCTCGCCGCTCGACACGCACGGCCTGGCCGCCGCCGGTATGCTGTACGGCCGTTCCGCCCGGTCGGCTCCCGGCGGAACGGCGATGACCCTGCCCGGTCACTGGTTTCCGGCGAGGCGGCGCTGTTCGAGGTAGATGCCGGTGAAGACCGCGACCTTGGCGCGCAGGACCCAGGGGTCGAACGGCTTGCTGATGTAGTCGACCGCACCGGCGGCGTAGCCACGGGCGGAGTGTTCCGGGTCGGTGCCCATGGCGGTGAGGAAGATGATGGGCACATCACGGGTGCGCGGGCGGCGCTTGATGTGGGCCGCGGTCTCGTAGCCGTCCATGTCCGGCATCTGGATGTCCATGATGATCACGGCGAAGTCGTCGTGGTCCAGCAGGGCTTTGAGGGCTTCGCGGCCGGAGGAGACGGCGACCAGGTCCTGGTCGAGGGTGGACAGGACGGCGGTCATCGCCAGCAGGTTGTCCGGCTGGTCGTCCACGACGAGGATCCTGGGCATGGCCTGCGGGACCACCGGTGCCACCGCGGCGACGGGCTTCACCTGCTCGACCACCTCCAACTGCCGTTCCAGCAGGGTGCAGCGCTGCTCGGCGTCGTCGCGCTGTTTGCACGCCTCCTGTAACTGGGCGGACAGACGGGTCACGTCGTCCAGCAGCCGGTCCCGTTCGTGCAGCAGGTCGGTGACGTCGGGGCTGGCCGCGGCCAGGCGTTCGGCCCGTTCGCGCTCCGCGTTCCATGCCGCTTCGAGTTGGCTGAGCCGCACCTCCAGGTCGGCGATGCGGTGCTTGCGGTCCAGCAGCGCGTCGCTCAGCGCGTCGCCGCGGGCGGTGGAGCGGCGGGAGACCCGGTCGGCCTCGGCGAGCTGCTGCTCCAGCACTTCCACCGCGTGCCGGGGCGCGGCGCTGGTCTCGACGGCCGCCCGGTGCAGCCGGTGCACGAGTTCGATGGCGTCCGGGGTGGCGGCCATGCCGCGGTCTTCGGCCACATCGGTGAACAGGTCCATCACCACTTCCCAGGGCGGCACCCGGGTGCCGTTCAGATAGCGGGAGAGCGTGCCGGCGTCGCGCATCCGGCGGGCCGCGTAGCGGCGGACCGACACGTTCAGTCCCGCGAACAGCTCCCGCAGGGCCATGGCCAGCGCACGGGATTCCGGTCTCAAGTCCTCGGCGAGGGGACGCAGTTCACCCACGGACGCTCCCGCCCTTCGCACCGGCCCCGCGCACGGAGGCGCCGCCGTGGCCCGGCTCCGGCGCGACCGCCTGGTTGAACACCGGCACGGCGCCGCCCGCGGCGGTGAGTCCGGCGAGCAGGCCGCCCGCCGTTCCGCTCCCGGCCAGCACCGACAGCAGGCCGGCGCACGCACCGGCCAGCGCCGCCAGCAACAGCACCAATGCCGCCCGCACCGAGACCAGCGAACGATCCATCACACCCTGTCCTTCCTCGCCCCGCCGGACACCGGCCGGGACAGCGCGCCCCCGGTGGGCCCGCCTCGCGACAAGGCACACAATGACGCCAGAGGAATCCGTTGCGCCGGGCAACCTCCAAATCGGCAACGGATCAGGGCTGTTGCCACCCACGCGGGGCCTTGGCAACGCGCCCGGACCGCAGGTGGGGACCTCGCGGCCGGCACCTGTTGCCGCCGGCGCCCGCGTCCGTCACGACGGAAGCCGCAACGGTGCGGGACGAGGGGTGCGGCAACGCGGGGCGGAGTTCAGCGGCCGGTGAAGACGGCGTCGCGGCGCTCCACGAAGGACGCCACGCCTTCCGCGCCGTCGGCCGTGGCGAGGAGACGGGCGATGGCGGGACGCATTTCGGCGATGGCCGCCGCGTCACCGTGCTCGCGGGCCCGGTGCGCGGAGGCGAGCGTGGCACGCACACCGAGCGGCGCGCAGCGGTCGGCGACGACGTGCGCGATCTCCTTGGCCCGCCCCAGGGCCGCTGCGCCGTCGTCGAGGAGTTCCTGCACCAGCCCGATGCGGTGGGCCTCGGCGGCGTCGAACTCCTCGCCGGTGAGGAGCCAGCGCATCGCGTTGCCCCAGCCGGCCTGCCGGGGGAACCGGAAGGTGGCCCCGCCGAAGGGGTAGATGCCGCGCCGGATCTCGAACTGCGCGAACCGCGCGTCCCGGGCCGCGACCCGGATGTCGGCGGCCAGCAGCAGTTCGATGCCCAGGGTCATCACCCAGCCCTGGGCGGCGGCCACGACCGGCTTCGTCCATGGCCCGTCCAGCCGCCACGGATCGCGCCCGCCCTCGGCGAACAGTTCCCCGCCGGCCGCCAGGTCGCCACCGACGTCGGCCAGGTCGAGTCCGCCGGTGAAGTGGTCGCCGTGGGCGAACAGCACCCCGCACCACAGCTCGTCGTCGCGCTCCAGCAACCCGTAGGCCTGCGACAGCTCCGTGAGCATCTCCTTGGTGAAGGCGTTGCGCTTGGCGGGCCGGTTCAGCCCCATGAGCAGCACATGTCCGTCCCGTTCGACCGTGACGGTGGGCGCGTCCGCTGGCATACCCATCACTCCTCCTGAGTTGCATGATGAGACCCACGGGACGCTAGCGTCGGCGGCCTCGCACGGCAAGTACGTCTCATGATGAGACTGATACGGTAGAGGCCATGAGACGGATCTCGTTCGACGGCTGGCCGTGTTCGATAGCCCGCACGGTGGACGTCCTCGGCGACGGCTGGACCCTGCTCGTCCTGCGCGAGGTCTTCTACGGCGAGTCCCGCTTCGACGGCTTCATCAGCACGCTCGGCATCGCCCGCAACACCCTCGCCGACCGGCTGCGCCGCCTGGAGGACGCCGGCATCCTGCGCCGCAGCGCCTACCAGAGCGATCCGGTACGCCACGAGTATCTGCTCACCGACAAGGGCCGCGACTTCTTCGGCGTCCTGGCCGCCATCAACGCCTGGGGCGACCGCTGGCTCGCCGACGACGACGGCGTGCCGGTCACCGTGCACCACACCTCCTGCGGACACGACACCCGGGCCGAGGTCGTCTGCGCCGCCTGCGGCAAGCCCCTGCACTCCGAGGACGTGACCCTGCGCACCGGCCCCGGCTACCCCGCCCGGCTCCTCGCCGACCCGGCCGTACGGACCCGCTTCGGAGCCGGCCGGCCGGTGGACGCCACATCCGGTGGCAGCGCGTCCTGACGTGCCTCGGCGAGCCGGTCAGCGGACGGGGCGGCCGGAGTCGGATCGTTCCGGCCGAACCCTGCCGCCCGCGGAACGCGTGACGCGTGCGTCGGGGCCGGCGGGAGCGGTGCCCGCCGGCCCCGGCTGCCGGTGACCGGTCAACTGATCGTGCAAGCAGTGCCGTTGAGGGTGAACGCCGTCGGGGCGGGGTTGGCCGTGAGCTTGGTGCCGGTGAAACCGAGCGTGACCGAGCCGTTGACCGGGACCGACGAGGTGTACGAAGCGGCGGCGACCGTCACCGCGGAGCCGTTCTGGGCCGGGGTGCCGCCCCACATGTTGCTGATGGTCTGTCCGGCCGGGAAGGCGAAGCCCAGGGTCCAGCCGCTGAGGGCGGTGGTGCCGGTGTTGCGGAGGGTGATCTCACCCTGGAAACCGCCGGGCCATTCGCCGACGACGCGGTAGCCCACGGAGCAGCCGGCTCCGGGACCGCCGCCGCCCTTCCCGGTCCTGACGGTGACCGTCGCCGACCGCGGCGAGCGGTTGCCGGCCGCGTCCTTGGCGTAGACGGCGAAGGTGTACGAGGTGTCCGCGGTCAGGGCCGGGACGGTGACCGTGGTGGTCGTGGAGGAGGCGACCGTGGTCTCCGTGGTGCCGTCGACACGGACCGCCTCGTAGCCGGTGACACCGACGTCGTCGGTGGCGGCGGGCCAGGTCAGCGTGACGGAGGTGGGTGAGACGCCCGAGGCGGTGGGAGTGCCCGGTGCGGTCGGAGCCCGGGTGTCGGGGGCGGCGCCGCCGAAGACGGTCGCCTCGCGCGCGGTCTGGGCGATGCCGTTGGCGCCGTGGAAGATCCGCTGCCCCCAGGAGCTGAGCCGCGCCGGGTCGAAGTCGATGGCGAGGTCGAGGGCCGGGTCGGTGTTGCCGCTCCAGGACCAGGCCAGGTAGCCGAGGCGGAGCCGCTCGGCGGCGGCCATCATGGTGTCCTCGTCGGGGTCGCCCCACTGGTCGGCGGGACCGCCGAACTCGCCTATGACGAGCGGCAGTCCGGCGCCGACGAAGGCGTCGAGGTAGTCGGTGATCTCCTTCGCGGTGTCGAAGACGCTGTACATGTGGATGGAGAACAGGAGGTTGCCGGTGGTGTCGGCGTCGTAGACCGTCCGGGCGTTGGCCCGCATGACGCCCTGCGAGTCCTGGCCCCAGTTGGGCGCGTCCACCATGATCGTGTGCCGGAGGCCGGCCGCGCGCAGCTTCTTGACCGCGGCGATGGTGGGCGCGGTCCAGCCGGCCGGATCGGTGTTGCCCCAGGGCTCGTTGCCGATGTTGACGATGACGTAGTCCTCTTCGCCGGCCAGGACGTCCTTGAGGCTGATCCAGTAGTCGGCGGCGTGGTCGAGCGTGCCGGCGGCGGTGTCCTCGCCGTAGCCGGTGGTGTCGTGCACCTCCAGTACGCAGATCAGCCGGTTGGCCTTGCAGTCGTGGACGACGGCCGCCACGTCCTCCGCGCTGTTGCGGGACCAGCGGTAGCCGTCGGAGAGGACCACGCGCACGGTGTTGGCGCCGAGCGCCTTGATGTCGGCCAGCGACCGGGTCCGGTCCGGGTACCAGGTGTGGGCGTGGTTGACGCCGCGCATCACGAAGTCGTTGCCGTTGCCTTCGAGGAGGCGGCCGTCGCTGATGTGCAGTCCCGTAGCGGCGGCGGCCGGCCGCGCGGCGGCGCGGGCCGGGGCCGGGGACAGGGCGAGCAGGCCCAGCACGGTGACCAGGGCGGCCAGCAGGGCGGCGACGGGGTTCTTCAGGGGCGTACTTCTCGTGGTTCTCACTGCGACTCCAGGGCGTGAGGCGAGGAAGCCGGTCCGAATGAGTGTGGGAGCGCTCCCATAGAGCCAGGTATGCCAGGTGCACGTCAAGGTGCGGGACGGGATGCGTCGGAGGAACCACCCCGGCGGACCCGGGACCGACCCCCCGAGGCGGCTCGATTCACCGCGCGTAGGGCCCGGCCGTCTCCGGTCGGGCCCTACGCGCGAGTGGGCGGGGCCAGGTCACCATCGGTACCGTCGGCGGCCCCGCTCACGCCGGCCTGATCGCCGCCTCGGCAGCGGCGGCGAACTCGTCGACGTCCTCTTCCGTGGTGTCGTAGGAGCACATCAGCCTTACTTCTCCGCGGCTTTCGTCATGGAGGTAGAGCGTGTACCGGTCCGCAAGACGGGCGCGGGCCGTACACGGCAGCGTCGCGAACACCGAGTTGGCCTCGACGGGACGGCTGACCGCCACTCCCTCCATGCGGGAGAGGAGGACGCTCAGCCGTGCGGCCATGGCGTTCGCGCGCCGCGCGTTGCGCTGCCACAGGTCCCCGTCGAGGAGCGCCTCGAACTGGACGGAGAGGAAGCGCATCTTGGAGGCGAGCTGCGCGGAGCGCTTGCGCAGATACGGCAGGCCCGAGACCCGGGACGGGTCCAGAACCACCACGCATTCCCCGAACAGCAGGCCGTTCTTCGTGCCGCCGAAGGACAGGATGTCGACCCCCGCGTCCGTCGTGCAGGCGGACAGCGGGACTCCCAGGGACACGGCGGCGTTCGCGAGGCGCGCGCCGTCCATGTGGACGGCCAGGCCGTGCGCGTGCGCACGGGCGGTCAGGTCACGGATCTCCGCGGGCGTGTAGCAGGTACCCAGTTCCGTGGCCTGGGTCAAGGACAGGGTCCGGGGCGGAGCGGAGTGCACGTCGTTCGCCTCCGCCACCGCGCTGTCGATCAGTCCGGGGCTCAGTTTGCCGTCCACGGAGGGCACTCCGAGCAGCTTCAGCCCGGCCATGTGCTCCGGACCGCCTCCCTCGTCCTCGTTCAGATGGGCCTGCCCGGCGCAGATCACCGCTCCCCAGCGGCTGGTGACGGCCTGCAACGCGACGATGTTGGCCCCGGTTCCGTTGAAGACGGCGAACGCCTGGGCGTCGAGCCCGAAATGACGGCGGAAGGTGTCCTCCAGGTGAGCCGTGTAGCGGTCCAGACCGTAGGCCGGCTGGTGGCCGCCGTTGGCCACCTGGAGCGCGGAGAGGATCTCCGGGTGGGCGCCTGAGCAGTTGTCGCTGGTGAAATCCCGCCGCCCGGGGTCGTGGCGCCGGACGGCGGCGCCGACGGACAGCGCGGACGGCACCCCACGCGCCGCCGGGGTCGCTGGCGGCCGTGCCGGCGGCGGTGTCCTCTCCCTTCAACCCCCGGCGACATAGGACCAGTACGGATCGACGATCACTCCCAGTTGCCGGGCCGTATGGAGGACGCGGTCCGGTTCCTCTCCCCGGGCGAGGCCGTACTCGAGTACCCGGAGGGTTCCCTCGGCGACCTCGGGCGGCGGCCGGTCGCCCCAGGACTCCATGTAGGCGAGCACGGGGCCGGGGACGTCCGGCAGCCGGCTCGAGGCGGAGACGAGGCGGGAGAAGAGGGTGCACCAGGTGGAGAGGTCCGTGTGGAGGTAGAGGGCGGCTTCGGCGGGCCCGGCCTGGGTGCCCAGCCAGGTGAGGTCGCGCACGACCCGGAAGAGACCCTGGTCGACCGGTACCGGCGGGATGTCGCCGCCGGTGAGGCCGACGGACGAGGTGGCGTCGCGCAGCAGTCCGCGAGCGGTGGCGATGGTGTGCAGGACGAAGGAGAACAGGGTGGCCGGGATCTCGTGGCGGTGCCGGGACACCAGCAGCGCGTACGTGGACAGTTCGGCTTCCTGGCACTGGTACTCGGCGAGCACGATCCGCTTGAAGTGGTCGGTGTCGATCTCCCCGGTCCGGGCGAGTTCGACGAGCCGGTTGCCGCTGACGAACCGTTCGACGTCCGGTTTCATCGCTTCGACGAGTTCTTCGGCCTTCATGTGATCTCCCGTGACCGGTTGGAGGGGTGAGGGGCGGGGCGCCGCCGGGCGGGGAGCCGCCGGGACGGTGGCGGGTGATCCGGTGACCATCCGGCCCCGCTGGAAGACGTACCGGCTGCGGCCGGTGGCGGTGATGTCGTGGAAGGGGTCGCCTTCGAGGGCGACGAGGTCCGCTGTGGCGCCGGGGGTGATGGTGCCCAGGTCGGGGCGGCCGAGCAGGTCCGCGGCGACACAGGTGGCCGCCCGCAGGGCACGCAGGGCGGTGTAACCGTGGGCGAGCATGGTGGGGAACTCGCGCCAGTTCTCGGCGTGCGGGAACATCCCGGCGTCGGTGCCGAAGGCCGTCTTCACGTGCGTCCGGGCGGGACGCAGCAGACCTTCGCGCAGGGCCTCGGCGTGTTCCCGGTAGTTCGCGCGGAGGGTCGCCGTGGAGCTGTCCCAGAAGCCGTCGTCGTCGAGCCGGTCGAGGAAGTAGGTCTGGGCGTACTGGGTCGGTACCAGGAACACGCCGGCCTCCTCCATGACCTGGTAGGTCGGCGGGGTGGCGAAGCAGCCGTGCTCCACGCTGCGCACTCCGGCCTCGACGGCGCGCAGGATGGCACGGTCGGTGAACAGGTGCGCCGCGCAGGGAAGTCCCAGATCGTCGGCGGTGGAGACGATGGCGTGCATCTCCGTGCTCGAGTACGCGGTGCTGGTGGGGCTGTCCACGGGTGAGGAGAACCCGCCGCTGCCCGCGAACTTGATCCAGTCGGCGCCGGCGCGGGACTGCGCGCGCACCGCGCGGCGCAGCCCCTCGATGCCTTCGGCCAGGGTGCCGATCCGGTGTCCGTACCGCAGGGCGAGGTCGGGCTCTTTGTCCCCGTGCCCTCCTTGGGGGGACAGGATGTTGGGGGCCGCGAGGATGCGGGGTCCCTCGACGAGGCCGTCCTCGACCGCCTGGCGCAAGGACACGTTCAGCGGCAGGTGGGCACTGCCCAGGTCCCGGACGGTGGTGAATCCGCTGTGCAGCAGGGCGCGCAGGACGGGCACCGCGGTGAGGGTCTGGTAGGCGGCGGGTGCCGTCTCGGCGGCTTCGTCCAGGAGGTGGACGTGGCAGTCGATGAACCCGGGCAGCAGGGTGCAGCCGGGCATCTCGACGATGTCCGTCTCCGGGCCGGCCGGGAGGTCGTGTCCGATCTCGGCGATCCGGCCGTCGTGTACGAGGACGGACAGGCCGTCCACCGGTGTGTCCGCGACCGCGTCCCACACGCGGTCGGGTCGCAGCAGCAGATCTCTGCCAGGGGGTGCGTGCACAGGTACCTCCGGAGGGGTGGTGCGGGGCGGGCGGACGGGGAGGGGCCATTGCGGGCGGGGGCGTCCCCAGGGCCTGAGGTGTCCTTGGGTCAGGAGATGACGAGCGGTGTGTACCGGGGGTCGTCCCACAGGTCGCCGGGTCCGGGGTTGCCCGGTTCGGGCCGGGCGCCGAGCTGGCGCAGGACTCCCCACGCCGCGTTCAGGCCGGAGGCGAGCGCGTGGTCGAGCCAGCCGGGAGACCACGAGGTGTCGTCACCGGCCAGGAAGAGGGCGTTCGGCGGTTCTCCCGGTACGGCCGCCGTGCCGCTGAAGTCCTTCATGAAGTGCGCGAACAGGTCGCGTTGGTAGGGATGGTCGCCCGGACACGAGAAGCGGCTCAGACCGCGGAAGTTCCGTTCGTTCTCCCACGACACGGTCACCGTCGCCGCCGTGTCGGTGCGGGCGCGCAGCTCGTCCGCCACCTCGGGGTGGATGGCGGCGACATCGCGGAGGAAGAGGGCGAGGCGTTCCTCCGGGGCGGAGGGCGCGACCTTCATGGCGTCCTGCGCCCAGGTGAAGCTGAGGTCCACCACCCCGCGCCGGCCCCCGGGCCCGCGCGGGGGGCCGTAGTCCATGGTGTAGACGGCCCTCGGCAGCCGGTCGGTGAGGGTGACGCCGTCCATGGACGTTCCCTCCCAGAAGGGGCGGTCCACCACGAGCGCGGTCTTGGAGGACTGCCAGTAGTGCAGCCGGCGGACGGCCCGCCACAGGCGCGGGCCGAGCGCGGGGAGGTGAGCGGCGGTGGAACGCACCTCCACACCGGTCTCCAGCAACCGTAGCTGCGGGGTGAACACGGCGGCCGCGTACCGTTCGCTGCGCCCGTCCTCGCTGTGCACCACGACCCCGCGGGCGGCGTCCGGTTCGACGTCGATGGCGCGCACCGCGGGCCGTAACACACCGTCGTTGACGGTCTCCAGGCTGCAAGTGCGCCCGTCGGGGCCGGTGGTGGGGCAGGTCCAGAAGCCCTCGGCCAGCCGGCTGATGCCGTCCGGTGCGTACAGCAGGCCGCTTCCCTCGGTGCACAGCAGCAGGCGCAGGATCTCGGCCATGCTGAGTTCGAAGAAGGAGTCCCAGACCGCGGGTCCTATCCCGGCGGTGCCCAGCAGCCGTGCCTGGTCGTGGCTCAGGCCCGCGCCTTCCGGGTCGCGCAGGAAGCGGTAGAAGGAGCACATCTCCCACCGGGACAGCACCGTGCGCCAGCGGCGGCGCACCGCGGTGAGGTCACGGGCGGCGACGTCTCGCTGGATCTGGAGGAAACCGATGCGGGCAAGCGCCTGCTGCCAGCGGGTGTGCGCCTCGCGGAACTCCTCGTGGAGGCCGTACAGGTCTTCCAGGCTCCCGGCCGGGTACTGCCGGCCGTCGACGTCCAGCACGGTCAACGGCGTGGGAGCCGCGTAGTTGTCCCGGAAGGGCTCCAGCCGGACTCCGAACGTGTGGGCGTACTGGCGCAGCAGCCGTGCGGATTCGGGGAACCGCAGGCAGCCCAGTTCCACGACGGCACTGTCCGTCTCGTCGAGCCGCCGGCTGTACATGCGGCCGCCCAGACGCCGGCCCCCCGGCCCGTCCTGGCTCCGTTCGGCCTCGTACACGACGGGCCGGCAGCCCGCTCGCAGCAGCTCGTAGGCGGCCGCCAGTCCACTGCCGCCCGCTCCGATCACGGCGACGCGCGCGCCCGCGGTCCTCTCGGGCAGCCGCCCCATGCGCCGGCCGCCGCCGACGTGCGCGGCGTAGTCGAAGGGGAAGTCGACCTGCAAGTCGCTGGCGGGCGGGGGTGTGCTGGGGCTCATCGCTCACTCCGTCGGGGAAAGGCGGGAAGGTTCCAGGTGTGCACGGGGCTTGCTCCCTCGGCGAGTTGTGCGTAGCGCACCGTCAACTCCCCCAGGAGAGGGTCCGGTCGGCCGGCACCGGCGACGCGTGTGTGCCCGTCCCCGGTCCGCTCGGCTCGACGGGGCGTCCGTGTTCCGGTGACGCTTTCCGGTCCGGGCGGGACCGCGTCTCGTTCCGGTCCCGTCGCGGTGCGGCCGGTCGTCTCCCGGTCCGCGTGCCGCGCGTGCTCCTCCCGCCGGCGCAGCGCCTGCAGGGCCCGCTGCTGCCACCACGCTCCGGTGCGGCCCGACCCTGTCCGGCGGTCCAGCAGGTGCAGCACGGTGTCCGCCTCGGCGGCGTCCACTCCGGCCGTGACCAGTCCTTCCCGTGCCTGCGGGAGCAGCTCCGCCACCAGGGCGCCCGCGTCGTGTCTGCGGGGCGCGGAGCGGGGTGAGGGCCACCACAGGGTGGCCCGCAGGCCGTCCCGCGCGGCCCGGTAGAAGTTCTCCCTGGCGTAGGCAAACGGCAGCTCACGCGCCACGTCGCGGCCCTCGGCCGCCAGGGACAGGGTGAGACCGACCAGGAACGCCGTGTTCGCCGCCATGTCCAGCGGGGTCGGCCCGGAGGGGAGCGCCCGGAACTCGATCCGCAAGTGCCCGAGCGGGTCGTACACCGGCCGGTTCCACGGCCACACGGTGCTCACGTGCAGGCGCAGTTCCTCCAGCGAGGGGCAGCCGTTCGGCGAGACGTCGTCGTCCCCGGCCGAGGAGACCGCCGGGAGCAGGACGTCGTAACCGCGCACGGTCTCCTCGAACGCGGCGAGCGGACCGCCGTGCAGCCAGGCGTGCCCGAAACCGACCCTCGGTCGTGAGGTCCCGCGACCGTTCGCGGCACACTCCCCGAAGCCCTGTTCGTACACCGCGATACGGGATTCCTGCCCGCCGCGCCGGCCCAGCGGGAAGGGTGAGTTGCCGGCGGCGGCCAGCGCCGGTGCGGTAGCGAGCTGGGCGGCGTTGTAGGTGGGGCGGAAGAGGTCCGGGGCCACGGTCAGGTGCACCTGCCAGGAACAGGCCGCGCCCTGGACCGCCACGGACCCGGCCCGCAGCAGTCCCTGCTCGCCCTCCCCCACGCGCAGCGGGAACGGCGCGGGACGCCGCCGGGCCCAGGCGCGCTCCAGCGCGTGGTAGCGCGGCAGGTCGGTCAGCGCCCGTGCCGTCAGGTCGGCCGGGGTCAGCGTGGGCAGCGTCCCGATCGGCACCGCCCGGGCGCCGTGGCGCGGCAGCGACCAGGCGGTGATCCGCGCCAGTGTCCCGGACGCCTGGGCGGCCAGCTCCGTGAACGGACGGCCCCGCAGCGGAACCGGCTCCAGGTTGGCCTCGAGGTTGAAGCGGGCCACTTCCAGGGCGAGACCGTCGTCGCCCAGTCCCTCGCGGACGGCCGCGTTCACCGGGACGGGACGGCCGTCCGGCCCGGCCAGCGACAACTCCAGTTCCGCGCCCAGCGTGCTCGGCACCTGTCCGAACCCGGGCCGGGCCACCACCTTCCCCAGCTCGGCGAGGCAGTCCGCCAGGCGGACGCGGAACCGCGCGTACTCCTCTTCCGTGAACGCCACCCGTCCGACCTCGCGGCCCATATCCGCTTCCTCCCGTACGTGACCTCACCTGACCGCGCCTATCACCACGGTGCTCACCCGGCCGTGGCGACCGCCCGCCACCAGGACCGCAGCGCCGGCTCCATGCGCACCGCACTGCGCGTGATCCACTCGCCCGGTTCGTCGCGCGCCCTGCCGTACTCGATGACCTCCAGCACGCCGTCCGCCACCTCCGGAGGGTTCTCGCGGTAGGCGCCGATGTACTCGATCGCGGCCTCGGGAATCTGCTCCGCCTCGCTCAGCACGTCGGCCAGCACGGCACAGGTGTTGCACCACAGGGTGAAGTCGGTGCGTGCCACGAGCGCGGCCTCCGCCGCTCCGGCGTGCAGAGCGACCCACGAGATGAACTCGGTGAAGCGCCGCACCGGTTCCAGGCGCGGAGCACGGCGCATCTCGTCGGGCGAGAGGCCCAGCGCGGGCGCGAGACCGCTCACCATCCGGTGCCGGGCCCGCATCAGCTCGTGTGCGACGAAGGAGAAGAACCCGCCGGGCACCTCGTGCGGGTACCGGGACAGCAACAGGCCGTACGCCGTGAACTCGGCTTCCTGGGACTGGAATTCGGCGAGGGCGAAGCTCCGCAGGTGCTTCTCCCCGATCATTCCCTCACGGGCGAGGGAGAGGAACTCGTTGGCACTGAGATGCTCGGGCAGGTTGATTCCCACGGTGTCGATGAACTCAGTGGCAGGCATGGAGAGGACTCCTTGGATCGGGACACGGCTCTTCGTGGCGGGCGTGGGTCGCACCGCGGGGGCCCGGTCCCGTAGGTCCCGTGCCGCTCACGTGTGGCTCCATGGCCGGGACTGGTGCTCCCGTCGGACCCTGTACCGGCTCCCCGGGCGTGCGCGGCGCACACGCGCCCGGCGTCGGCGAAGCGTGAACGTGTTGAACGCCCGGACCGGAGCGATCCCCGCGCGTCCCTCTCACTCGGTCGGCATCCCGCACCGTGCGGTCACCGGTCCGGCAGCCCAGGGTGGCCCCATGGACGATCCGCTCTTCGACCGCGTCGCCGGCCTCGCCCTGCGCGCCGCCGCGACCGAGCGGGCGGGCCGCCGCACGCACACCGGCCCGTCCGAGGCCGGCCGGACCGGGCAGCCGTGCGGGGCGGAGGCGGCGTCCGGCGCGGAAGGCGGAACGGGGGCCGGCTCCGGCGGGTCCGCGTGACCCGCCTCGGACCCTCGCCCGCGGACGACACGGCGTCGGACACGGTCCGGTGGCGTCGACTCCCGGCGGCGTCCGGTCCCGGCGGCTGGCGCGTCCGCGGCCCCGCCGGTCCCCTCGTCCGGTGACGGCGGGAAGGCGCCTGTCACGGCGGAGCCTTGTCGGGCGGGGGTCAGGGGCCGGGCGTCGTACGGGCGAGCGCCGCGAGCCGCTGCAGCAAATCCGCTGCCTCCGGCACCCGCCGGTACGGCATGAGCCGCGCCCGTATCTCCCGCAGCATGAGCGAGGAGCGATGGGAACGCAGGAAACGATGTTCCTCGGTGAAGAGCCGGCCCGTGTCGCACGCCTCGTCCACCCGGCCCTGCTCCAGCAGCACCAGGGTCAGCCGGGCCTGGCTGAGCGCCCTGGTGCGGTGCTGGTGGAGGGGACGCCGTCCGGCCGCGTACCGCAGGGCGTCCAGCGCGGGCTCCGCGTCGCCGAGGAGGTGCAGGGCGCGTCCCTTGCGGTAGGCGAAGCCGGCCCTGGGGTACCGGAGGAAGGGGTCGTCCCGCACGGTGGAGGAGCCCAGCTCCCGTTCGGCATCGTCGAGGTCCCGGTAGGCGCCGCGGCGTTCGCCTGCCAGGGCCCGCACGTAGGCCCGTTGGGCGAGGACGAACGCCTGTAGGTCACCGGACTGCCCCATGGTCGTGGTGACCGCGGCGTCGGCGAGACCGGTCGCGTACCGCAGCGCTGTCAGGCGGACCGCCTGGACGCTCATCGCCCTCAGCGTGATGGCGCGCGTCCGGCTGTCCCCGGCCCCGGCGGCCACGTCGAGGGCGATCAGGTAGTAGCGCTGGGCGAGTCCCTGATGGCCGGCGTCCGCCGACATGTCCCCCAGCACGTGCACGAGTTGCGCCGCCTCCGACAGCAGTGCCCGGCGCACGGCCGAAGACGCCGGCTGCGCCAGCAGGCGGCCGATGTCGTCGCCGAGGTAGGAGGCCAGGGCCGAGCGGGCGTGACCGCCTCCGTAGCGCGGCCAGCCGACGGCGAACTGGGACGTCACGAACCGGACCCGCTGCACGTCGGCGCCGCCGATCCCCGTCCGCAGCCGGGCGGGGCCCGGGACTTCGAGCGTGTCCCGGGCGTCCGGGTCCGGGACACCGCGCTGGCGGAAGACCAGGTGCAGGAGCTGCACACGGCGTACCGGATCGGCGTCCGTCCTGGCCAGGGCCAGGAGGCGCAGCAGGGGGTCGGTGCGGTTCTCGTCCGGTCCGTCGTCGGCCGGCTGGGCACGGGCGTCGGCCAGGCCGGTCTCCGCCGCGCCGACCAGCCGGCCGATGCTGCGGGTCAGTACCTCGGCCACGAGCTGGGGCACGGGAGCACGGGGACGGGAGCCCGAGAGCCAGTGAGCGACGGTGGTGCGGTCGTAGCGCAGTGCCAGTCCCTCGTCGGCTGCCAGGCGGTTGACGTTCCTGGCCAGTTCCGCGGCGCTCATGCCCGCCTCGCTCAGCAGGTCCCGTAGCGAGGTGTTCTGGCCATGGCGGCGTGGCACGACGGCCCCTCCTTCACCCGCTGAGGCACCACCCGGCCCGGACGCGGCATGAAAGAAATCGACTGTCTCTCTTTTCTACCAGTCCTTCTCCGATCGGAAATCGCCGTTTTCAGCCATGCGCGGCCTGCACGGCCGCGGTGGGCCGGTGCGCCGGCCGGTCCGTCCGGTGCGCCGGCCGGTCCGGTCACAAGAGCCGCCTCCGCGGCGGGCGTCTTCGCTGTTGCAGGGCGGCGTCTTCGCCGTTGCCGGAGGTCACTTGACGGAGCCGCCGGTGATGCCCGCGGCGATGTACTTCTGCGCGAGGACGAGCAGGACCGCCGCGGGGATCGCGGAGAGCACGGCCGCCGCCATCACCGAGCCCCAGTCGCCCACGTGCGCGCCGATGTACTGGTAGATGCCCAGCGTGATCGGCTTGACGTCGTCGGTGGTGTTGAGGGTGAGGGCGAACATGAAGTCGCTCCAGGAGAACAGGAACGCGAACAGGCCCGAGGTGATCAGGGAGTTGCGGCTCATCGGCAGCACCACCCGCACGAAGGTGCGCAGCCGCCCGGCCCCGTCCATCTGCGCGGCCTCGATCACCTCGCCGGGTATGGACACCATGAACGCCCGCATCAGCACGATCGAGAACGGGATGCCCAGCGAGGCGTCCGCCAGCATCAGGCCGACGTAGGAGTTGACCAGGCCCAGATCGACGTACGAGGTGTACAGCGCGTTGGCGATGACGATGCCCGGCACCATCTGGGTGAGAAGGGTGCCGAAGACGATGGCGCGGGTGCCGCGCAGCCGGAACCGGGCCAGCCCGTAGGCCGCCGGCGCGGCGATCGCCAGGCAGACGACGACCGCGCCGAGCGAGACCACGAGCGAGGTCAGCAGGTGTCCGCCCTGGTCGCCGAGCGCCTTGGAGAAGCCGGAGAGGTCCAGCCGGTGCGGGACCGGATCGACCTCCAGCAGCCCGGCCTCGGGCTGGAGCGCGGTGTTGAGCATCCAGTACAGCGGGAACAGCATCACGCACAGGACGAGCACACCGGCGACCGTGGAGCCCAGGCGGCGCCTGCCGGTGCGGGGTTTGGCGGTGTGGGTGGCCATGGGCCGGTCACTTCCCCTCGGTGCGGTTGGCCCGCAGATAGAACACCGCGAACACCGCGGAGATCAGGATCAGTACGTTGCCGACGACGGCGCCCGCTCCGAAGTCCAGGCGGACGAAGGAGTTCTGGTAGGTGAGCGTGCCCAGGGTCTGGGTGGCGTCGGCGGGGCCGCCGTCGGTGAGGGCCAGGATCAGGTCCAGGAGCTTGACCGTCGACATGAAGCCCAGGACGAGGACGACGGTGATGACGGGGCGGAGCATCGGCAGGGTGACGGAGCGGAACGTCCGCCAGGCGGAGGCGCCGTCCAGGGCGGCCGCCTCGTACAGCTCGCGGGGCAGCTCCTGGAGACCGCCGTACAGGATGACCATGTTGAACGGGATCCCGATCCAGACATTGACCAGGATGACCGACAGTAGGGCCATGTGCGGACTGGTCAACCATGGAGTGTGACCGTCCAGACCGAGGGTGTCCAGGAAGGAGTTCAGT
Source organism: Streptomyces sp. NPDC027672 (assembly GCF_055566335.1). Taxonomy (NCBI): domain Bacteria; kingdom Bacillati; phylum Actinomycetota; class Actinomycetes; order Kitasatosporales; family Streptomycetaceae; genus Streptomyces; species Streptomyces sp. NPDC027672. The sequence goes on from NZ_JBVHSO010000013.1 coordinate 117,716, forward strand.
ACACCCGTGTCCTGGTCGAGGATGCGCCGCCACACGATGCCGGACACCACCATGGGCACCAGCCAGGGCAGCAGGATCAACGACCGCAGGACACCGTTGAGCGGGAACCTGCGGCTGAAGAAGACGGCGAGGGCGAGGCCGGCGCAGAACTGGCCGAGCAGCGAGCCCGCGGTGAAGACGAACGTGTGCCACAGCGCCTTGCCGAACAGGGCGTCCCGGAAGACCGCCGACCAGTTGTCGAAGCCGTTCAGGGGCGCCTCGCCGGTGAAGAACGTCCTCGGTGTGTAGTGCTGGAAGCTCATCACGACGTTGCGGACGAGCGGGTAGCCGAAGAACAGCAGCATGAAGAGGACGGCGGGGGCGACGAAGCCCCACCGGGCCGCCCGGTTCCCGCGCCGGGGCCGGGCGGGGGCCGGCGTGCCGGCTTCGGACACCGTGCCGGGCGCGGTGACGGTGGACGTGGTCATCTGCGCGTACCTCAGTTCCCGCTCGTGGCCCGCTGCTGGGCGCGCTGGAGGGCGGCCTTGCTGGACTGGCCGGTCAGGGCGGCCTGGAAGGCGCTCTGCAGCGCGAGCGACACGCTCGGCCAGCCGGCCCCCAGCTCGGCCGTGCGGGACCGGGCCGCGGCCACCTGCCCGGCCAGCGCGTCCAGTTCCGGCACCTGCGCGCGCCAGACGGCGGCGGCCTTGGCGTTGGCCGGGACCGTCCAGCTGTTGCGGGCGTACGTCAGCTGCTCCCGCTCACCGGACAGGCAGGCGACGATCTTCCCCGCCATCCGCTCGCGCCGCTCGTCACCGGTGTTCGGCACGGTGAGCACGGTGCCGCCCAGCGGGGCCACGGACTTCGCGCCCGGCCTGGGCACGGGGATCCGCGCGATGCCCCAGTGCAGCGACTTCTTGGTGTTCAGGGTCTCGACCTGCCAGGGGCCGTTGATCATCATGGCGGCGTTGCCGGCCATGAACTGGTCGTTGACGTCGGCCTGCGTCCAGCCCACCGTGGCCTTCGACAGCGAGCCGTCCCGCAGCAGGCTCTTCCAGTAGTCCAGCGCCTCGACGACCCTCGGCCCGTCGAGCCGGGTCTCGTCCCCGCCGTTGGACCACATGAACGGCGTGAACTGGAAGACGCCGTCCTCGGCGCCTCCCGCGCTGAGCGCCAGGCCGTACCGGTTGCCGCGCGTCAGCTTCCTCGCGGTCTCGCGCAGCTCGGCCCAGGTGGCGGGGACCTTCAGACCCGCCCGGCCGAGGAAGTCCTTGTTGTAGAACAGCGCGAGGGTGTTCACGGACCGGGCGGCGCCGTAGTACGTCCCCCGGTACGAGCCGAAGTCCACGATGCCCCGCGGGATGTCGCGGGTGCCGAGCCCCAGCTTCCTGAGGTCGGTCAGCCCGCCGGCACCGGCGAACGTCGGCATCTCCGAGGCGTCGAACTGCACGACGTCGGGCAGCGACTTCGAGGACGCCATGCGCAGCGCCTTGGTCATCACCTGCGCCGCCGGGACGCTGAGCTGTTCGACGGTGACGCCCAGCCGCCTGCCACAGCGGGCCATCGCCTGCGCGTCCCAGCGGTGATACGTCTCGTCGGTCGAGGAGTTCAGCACGGTGTAGACGGAGCCGTCCTGCTGCCGGTCACAGCCGGTCAGTCCCGCCCCGGCGACCAGGGCGGAGACGACGGCGAGGGGTATCACGGCCCTGCGGGAGCGTCTGTTGAAGCGCTTCGACATAGTTGGCCCTTGCTGTCGTACCGTCCGGCAGCGCTGCCGGACGCCTTTGTTCATGCAGATGACTAATACGCCATGCACGGCTCCGGCGCCAGACCCGAGCACCTGTTCGTTCCTTTCCGCAGACAGTGCACGGCCGTCGAGAAATCCATAATCCGCGCTGCTCACGCGGGGTTTGTCCGTACGCGGACCTGTCCCGGGACGGCATGTCGCATGTACGATCAACCCGCCGGGCGACGCCTCCGCGCCCCACCCGAACCGCTCCCGCTCCCCCGAGGAAGAACATGAAGTTCACCAACGGCTTCTGGCGCGTCCGCGACGGCGTGCAGATCGCGTACGCCACCGAGGCCCGTGACATCCGAGCATCATCGAAGCGCTTCACCGCCTATGCCGCCGTGAAGAACGTGGCCCGCAGAGGGGACACGCTCAACGCGCCGCTCCTCACGGTCGACTGCTTCTCCCCCGCCGAGGGCGTCATCGGCGTCCGGGTCACCCACCACGCCGGCAAGCACCGTGCGGGCCCGGACTTCGCGCTCGGCGCGGAGGCGGACGGCGCGGGCGCCGTCCGCCGCGAGGGCACCGTCACGGAACTGACCAGCGGGGCGCTGACCCTCCGCCTGGACGAGGCGGCCTGGACCCTGGCCTTCCGTGACGCGGACGGCCGCGAGCTGACCCGGGCCGGCGCCAAGGGCACCGCCTTCGCCACCACCGACGACGGCGCCCACCACGTCCTGGCCCAGCTCGCCCTCGGGGTGGGCGAGCAGGTCTACGGCCTCGGCGAGCGCTTCACCCCGTTCGTCAAGAACGGCCAGGTCGTCGACATCTGGCAGGCCGACGGCGGCACCAGCAGCGAACAGGCCTACAAGAACATCCCCTTCTACCTCTCCTCACGCGGCTACGGCGTCTTCGTCAACCACCCCGGCAAGGTCTGCTTCGAGGTCGGCTCCGAGTCCGTCGGCCAGGTGCAGTTCAGCGTCGAGGACCAGAGCATCGAGTACTACGTGATCGCCGGTCCCACCCCGAAGGAGGTCCTGGCCCGCTACACCGCGCTGACCGGCCGCCCGGCCCTGCCGCCCGCCTGGTCGTTCGGCCTGTGGCTGACCACCTCCTTCACCACCGACTACGACGAGGCGACGGTGATGTCCTTCGTGGACGGCATGGCGGAGCGCGGCATCCCGCTGTCGGTCTTCCACTTCGACTGCTTCTGGATGCGCGAGTACCAGTGGTGCGACTTCGAGTGGGACCCCGCCGTCTTCCCCGATCCGGACGGCATGCTGGCCCGGCTCAAGGACAAGGGCCTGCGCGTCAGCGCGTGGATCAATCCCTACATCGCCCAGAAGTCCCCGCTCTTCGAGGAGGCGGCCGGCCTCGGCCATCTCGTGCGCCGCCCGAACGGCGACGTCTGGCAGTGGGACCTGTGGCAGGCCGGCATGGGCCTGGTCGACTTCACCAGCCCCGACGCCCGCGCCTGGTTCCAGGGCAAGCTGAAGACGCTGCTCGACCAGGGCGTGGACTGCTTCAAGACCGACTTCGGCGAGCGCGTCCCCACCGACGTCGTCTGGCACGACGGCTCCGACCCGGAGCGGATGCACAACTACTACACCCACCTGTACAACCGGACCGTCTTCGACCTTCTGGTGCAGGAGCGCGGCCCCGGCGAGGCCGTCCTGTTCGCCCGCTCCGCGACCGCGGGCGGCCAGCAGTACCCCGTGCACTGGGGCGGCGACTGCTGGGCGTCCTTCGAGGCCATGGCCGAGTCGCTGCGCGGCGGGCTGTCCCTGTCGCTGAGCGGCTTCGGCTTCTGGAGCCACGACATCGGCGGCTTCGAGGGCACGCCCGACCCGGCGGTCTTCAAGCGCTGGCTCGCCTTCGGCCTGCTCTCCTCGCACAGCCGGCTGCACGGCTCCACGTCGTACCGGGTGCCGTGGCACTTCGGCGAGGAGGCCGTGACGGTCGCCCGGCGGTTCACTCTGCTCAAGCACCGCCTCATGCCCTACCTCTACGGTGCCGCGGCCGAGGCCCACCGCACCGGCGTACCGGTGATGCGCCCGATGCTCCTGGAGTTCCCGCACGACCCGGCGTGCCGTCCGCTGGACCGTCAGTACATGCTCGGCCCCGACCTGCTGGTCGCGCCGGTGTTCACGGAGGACGGCGAGGTCGAGGTCTACCTCCCGGAGGGGACCTGGACCCACCTCCTGACCGGCGAGCGGGTCACCGGCCCGGTGTGGCGCACCGAGCGGCACGCCTTCGACAGCCTGCCCCTGTACGTGCGGGAGGGCGCGGTGCTGCCGCTGGCCTCGGACGACAGCCGGCCGGACGGCGACTGGCTGGACACCCCGGTCCTGCTCGTCCACCCCACGGCCGCCGCGGACTACTCCGCCGAGATCACGGTGCCCGACCTGGCGGGCACCCCGGCGGCCACGTTCACCGTCCGGCGTGACGGCGCACGGCTGCGGGTCACCGCGCGCGGCACCGATCGCCCGTTCACCGTCCGCGTCGCCGGCGGCGCGAGCGCGACCGGCACGGCCGAGGTGACCGTGGCCCTGGACTGAGCGACGGGGGCGCCGACCCAGTAGGGTTGCCGGGCGCGTCGACACCATGACACGGGGGATTTCGCCATGACCACCGTCGCGAAGCACCGGCCGGCAGGCATCAGGACCGAGAGGCTGGTGCTGCGGCTGTTCCGGCCCGGTGACGCCGAGGACCGGTACGCCTACCAGTGCCTGCCGGAGATCGCCCGGTACCTCTACCGCCCGCCGCTCACCCGCGAGGGCTGCGCCGAGTCCCTCGCGGCCCGGGCCGGCGGGACCGACTGGGCGGCCGACGGCGATGTGCTGCTGCTGGCGGTGTGCCGGGCGGAGGAGCCCGGGGTCGTCGGCGAGGTGGTCCTCACCCTCACGCACGCGCACGCGCGGCAGGCCGAGATCGGCTGGGTGTTCCACCCCGCGTACGCCGGCCGGGGTTACGCCACCGAGGCGGCGGGCGCCGTACTCGCCCTGGCGTTCGGCGAGTTGCAGGCCCACCGGGTCTCCGCCCGGCTCGACGTCCTCAACACCGCGTCGGCGCGGCTGTGCGAACGTCTCGGCATGCGCCGCGAGGCGCACTTCGTCGACAACGACCTCGACGGGGACCGCTGGGGCAGCGAGTACGTCTACGCGATGCTCGCCCGCGAGTGGCGGGACGGAACCCGGGCTTCCCGCGCGCGTCCCTGAAGCGGACGTCCGCCGCAGCTCGGTGTGGGGCAGACGGCCGATCTTGGGCATCCGTAGACAGAGATCTTCGGTGCCGTAGTCAGGAGGAAGCCGGTATGACCGTACCCATGCGCCCGGTCCGACGTGTGCGGCGTGGCCGGCGCTTCGATCTGCGCGCCACCGCGATGTTCTTCCTGCTGCTCGCGATCATCCTGTGCCTGCTGTCGTTCCTGGCGCGGATGGCGGCGGGCGTCGTGGAACGCCGCCCGCTGTGGGCCGGGGTGCTGGCGGTGCTCGGCCTGGCCGCCGTACTGGTGTACCGCTCCCGGAGGCGGCGCATATCCGCCGGCATCTGGGCCCGCCAGGCCGCCCGGACGCTGGAGGAAGCGGCCGAGAAGGCGTCCGACAGCCTCGCCGCCCCGGCGCCGGGCCCCGCCCCCGTCCCGCAAGCCGCCGCGCCGGCCGGTCCGTTCGCGGACACGGCACCGGCGGGCCCCGGCTGGGGTGCGGACGGCGTGCTCCCGGGACCGGCGCGGACCGCGACCGTGCCGCTGGACCCGGGCGGCGAGGAGCGGACCGCTGTGCTCGATCCCGTGGTCGACTACGCGGCGCTGGACCCGGACGGCTTCGAGCAGGCCATAGCGGAGCTGTGTGCCCGGGACGGCTGCCGGGACGTGGAAGTGGTGGGAGGCGCCGGGGACTTGGGCGCGGACGTCGTGGCGATCGCCCCGGACGGGCGGCGCGTGGTCGTGCAGTGCAAGCAGTACGGCGACACCAACAAGGTCGGCTCGCAGGACATGCAGCGCTTCGGCGGGACCTGCTTCGCCATCCACGAGGCCGAGGTGGCAGCGGTCGTCACCACGAGCGGCTTCACGGAACCCGCCCTGGAGTACGCGCGCCAGTGCGGGATCGTCTGCGTCGACGGCGACGACCTCCAGGCGTGGTGCGGCGGTTCGGGCCCCGCTCCCTGGCACCGTGTGGACCCCGGGGTCTGAGGCGGTCGACAGCCGACGGCCGGCCTGGGATAGCGTCCCTCTGTTTTCCGGCGAGCGAGAGGGATGTCGTGCGGGTTCGGGTGCGTGGGCAGGCCGCCCATCGGTGGATCGTTTTCGGGCTGACCGCGTTCGGGGGGCTGTTCCTCGTCCTCGGGCTGGTCTTCGCCGGGGTGTCGGTCTCGTACCTGACGGACGCCGAGCGCGCCCGGGGCACGGTGGTGGACCTGGAGTGGCGGACCGACCACGGTCACAGCGCGGGCAGGCGGCGGGACGACGACGATCCCGTGGCGTACGCGGTGGTCGCGTTCACGTCCGCGGACGGCACGCGGAGGACGTTCGAGGACTCGGGCGGTTCGAACCCGCCCGCGTACGAGAAGGGCGAACAGGTGGAGGTCCTCTACCGCGCGGACTCCCCCGAGGACGCGCGGATCAACGGGTTCTTCTCCCTGTGGCTGCTGCCGCTGATCTTCGGCGGAGCGGGACTGCTGATCATGACCGCCGGGGCGGTCGTCGCGGTGGTGGCGCGACGGCGGCGCCCGCGGGTCCGGTGAGCCGGATCGCCGGGTGCGTTGCCGCGCGGCGATCCGGTCCGTCCCGGCGGCGCCGAGGAGGGTGCGGCGCCCGGGCACCCTCCCGGCCGGCGGGCCGCCCGGTGCCGGTCCCGGGCGCCTCCCCGCCCCGCTGCTCTCCGGCTCAAGCCGGCTCCGGCTGCGGTTCCGGCCGCCGCGCCGGCACGGCCTTCGGTTCCCACTGCGTGGTGATCCGTACGTAGCCGTAGATCACCGAACCCATCGCCAGCAGGAGGAGCGGCCCGAACAGCCACGGCCGGGCGGCCATCTCCATGGGCAGATAGCGGTACGACACCAAGAGCGCGGCGAAGACTGCCGTGCCGTAGGCGACGAGCTGGATTCCGGACCGGTCCCAGCCGCGTGCGATCGAGCGCAGCGCGGTCTCGATGGTGAGCGTGAACACCACACCGGCCACGAGGTCGGCGCCGTAGTGGTAGCCGAATCCCAGGGTGGCGGCGAGCGTGGCGATCAGCCAGAACGTGCCCGCGTAGCGCAGGAACCTGGGCCCCTTGCGGGAGTGGATGAAAATGGCGGTGGCCCAGGCCGTGTGCAGGCTGGGCATGCAGTTGCGGGGGGTGATCCCGTCGTACGGCACCGGGTGCGGGGCGATGAGCGGCGTCGGCGTGTGCGGCCACAGGTTGGCCACCGCCCATTGCAGTCCGCCGGTGCCCGAGGCGCCCGGGCCGTAGGCGAAGACCGGCCCGACCACGGGGAAGAGCATGTAGATGCCCGGCCCGAGGAGACCGATCACCAGGAAGGTGCGGACCAGGTGATGGCGCGGGAAGCGGCGGTCGGCCGCGACGTTGCGCAGTTGGTAGAGCGCGACGAAGACCGCGGCCATGGCGAGCTGGGCGTAGACGTAGTCGAGGAGGTGGATGCCGACCGGGCCGGTGGCGTGGACGATCCGGCCCATCACCCAGGACGGGTTGCCCAGCGCGTGGTCGGCGGTGGCCACGTACGGGTCGAGCACCAGGGGACGGCTCTTGGACGTGATCAGCAGCCAGATGTCGCCGGTCTTGCGGCCGGCCACCAGCAGCAGCCCCAGCGCCACGCCCTTCAGCAGCAGGAGGCGTTCCTGGCCGGTGCGGCGCGTGACGGCGAGGACCGCGTAGCCCAGCAGCACCCACAGCGCGCCGTTGCCGAAGGGGTGCCCCTCGGTGATCCTGATACCGAGCACCCAGCGCACCAGCAGGATCACGGCGTCGATGCCGATCGCGACGGCGGCCGCCGTGAGCCGTTGCCGCCAGGTGAGCACCACCATCATCAGCGCCAGACCGCCGTACAGCAGAAAGCCGGACTTCGGTGGATATATCACCTCCCGCACCTGGTTGGTGAGCGGTCCCGGCAGGTCGTAGTGGCGCGCGGTCATCTCCAGCGCGACGAGGAACCCCAGGGCCGCCACGGTCGCCGCGGTCCAGAACATCGGCCGTGGCTGACGCCACGCGGCAAAGCCGGTTCTCCACTCTATTCGGGGAAGCACCCCTGATTTTTTAGGTATCAATTGTTCGGCCGATTTGCTCGTTATTGACGGTTTCGGTGAATCTTGTGCCGGTTGGCACGGTTTTGCGGCACATGACGGGCGATGGGGCGCTCGTCACAAGTTCGATCATGCTAGCTGAATGGTGCGGCTTGGGGTCCGCCCCTTTCGGCCCCTGTCGACGGGCCGCGCGTACGGCACAGGGTGGCGGAAAGGACGGCGGAAAAGGGAGGGGATCAACCCACCTTGCCGGCGACGAGATTGAGGGTGGTGGCCAGGATGCCGGTGCCGAAGAGATAGGACAGCAATGTGTGCCGTAGCACCATCGCGCGGATCAGCGGGCTGGAGACACCGGTGTCGGAGACCTGATAGGTCATGCCCAGGTTGTAACTGAAGTACAGAAAGTCCCGGTACGCGGGTGGCCGGTCCGCGTTGAAGTCGATGCCGCCGGCGGCCTCGCCGTAGTACAGGTGGGCATAGCGGGCGGCGTACATCAGATGCAGGGCCGCCCAGGCCAGGAAGACGCCGGCGAGCGCGGCCAGGGCCACGGCGTGGCCGGTCCCGGAGTCGTGCACGAGGAGCAGCAGCACGATGCCGACCAGCCCGCACAGGGCCGCGGCCACCACCACCAGTTCCTCCAGGACGGGCCGCAGGTCCTCGCGCCGGGCGTTGTGCCGGGTGGCGGCGGCGTCCATCGGCCACAGCACGGCCCAGCCCGCGACGACGAAGGCCGCTCCCGTCGCGGCGATCCCGGCGAGGATGCCCAGCGGCGCGCGCGTGGTCGTGCCGACGGCCGCGCCGACCGCCGCACCGACGGCCACCGCGCCGGTCAGCCTGGGGACCGCGGACAGCGGCAGCCACGTGCTCATACGGCACAACGGTAGAGGCCGCGTCGCCGCGCGCCCGGCAAGCCGCCGCCGGGGACACGGCGGTTTCGCTGCCCGGCGAGCCGGCGATGTCCCCGGAGGATGCCCGTGACACCCCGTGCCCCGGGCGCCACCGCAGCGCGGAGCCGTCGTCGTCGGCGGCCTGCCGCCGGCTCACCGGGAAGCGGTGTCCGGACGGCCGGGCGCGGTCACACGCCACTGAGGGCCCCGTCTCCGGGGCCCTCGATCCGTCCGGACGGAGTCCGGGGCTACGTGGCCTCCGGACGACGTGCGGCGGGTGGTGCCTGTGGTGCCTGATGCGGCTGGCCGAAAGGATGCGGTCGGTTTCTCCGCCGGGCCGTGCCCCGTCAGTCCTGCGCCGGCAGGACCTGCACGGTGTCTCCGACCGGGCGCTCGCCGGCGGCGTCGGACGGGTGGTTGACCAGCGTGCCGTCGACGGCCATCGCGGTGGAGCCGCCGCCGTCGAGGTTCAGCGCGTCCACCGCGCCGAGCGACTGCATGAACCGGGCGGCCTCGTAGAGGGTGAACCCCTCGCTGCCGTTCTTCAGCCGGCCGTCCACCGTCGCGAGGATCAGCCGGCCGCGCTGGTCGACGCCCGCCATGGTGCGCGGCTGACGGACGTTGGCCCACGCGTAGCCGAAGGAGGTGTACTCGGGGTCGACCACGCCCTCGGCGGCGGCGTCGATGTCGATACGGCCGTCCTTCACCAGCGTGGGGGCCGCGCTGACGAGGGAGTCGTCGCCGTCGAGCCGGACCCGCCGGCCGTCGGTCGTGCGGACGACCTCGCCGAGCGTGACGCGGCTGTGCGGCCTGGCGTGCGCCGTCAGCCAGTCGGCCGCCCGGCCGATGCCCTGGAGCACGCGCCCGTCCTCGGGGACGCGGCCGCCGCGCGCGCCGACGGAGACGACGCGGCCGGACGCGTCCAGCACGGCCTGCACGCCGGGACCGGTCGGCAGCCCGGCCCGGAAGGCGGGCGTGAACTCGACCAGGTCGTCGGCGAGCCGGCAGGTCACGTCCTGCCAGGGCAGCTCGCTGGGCGTGCTGCCGGGACGACCGCAGTCCCGGACCGTGCCGGGCACCCGGTTGATGCCCTGGACCTGGTAAGCGGCCTTGCCGGCGCGGGCGGTGACGGTGCTCGTCAGGTCCGCGACCCGGGCCCGGCGGCCGCCGTCCTCCATGAGCAGCGCGGAGCGCGAGCCGGCCGCCATCGACTCCAGCTCGCCCTCGTAGGCGCCGATCCCGGACATGGTGCCCGGCACGCCGTCGCCCGTCGCCAGCACGAAGAAGCCGCCGTTGACCGCGACCAGCGAGTCCAGTTTGCGGGCCACCGCCGAAGTGGCCTCGCGCTGTGCCACGTTGCCGTCGTGCGTGGCCTGCACCGTGCCGTCGAAGGTGTCCGGGTCGATCACCGCCACATGGACGTTCTCCAGATCGGCCGGCTCCTGGATGTCGTACCCGGTCCAGGACAGGGTCGTGCGGAACCCGGCCGCGGTGACCGCCGACGCGGCCGTGCGCGCCTCCTGCTGGGTGGCGAAACGGCCGACACGGACCCGGTAACCCATCACTCCGTGCGGGGTGTCGGCGTACCGGGGCCACTGCACGCTCTCCACGCGGGGCCGCAGACCGGCGTCGGCCAGCTCGCGCGCCGTGCCGGCGGCCCAGGCACGGGTGGAGACCTCGGCCCAGGTCACGGGCGCGTCGGGGTCGTTGGTGGACCACCGGGAACTGGTCGGCGCCTGTACGGTGACCGTCCACGCGTGCTCGGCGCCGGGATGGCGCAGGACACCGGCGCGGACCGTGACGCCGGGGGCGAGGATCCGTGTCGTCCACTGCTCGGCCGGCTCGCTGCGCCGGGAGTCCGCCTCCGCGGCGCCGGCCAGGAAGGCCGGGGCCGCCAGGGCGGCCACGACGGCCGTCGCGAGTCTCGCACGGGCCCGTGCGGGGCGCCGCGCCGCGCCCCGGGTGCGGAGATGACGCATCACATGCACCTCACGAAGGATTCGGGAGCGGCCGGCCGGCACTCTGCCAACCGTCCGGACCGCACCTTGGCAACGGTGGCCCACTGCACCAGCCGGAGGTGACGGCCGTCGCCTCGCGAACCAACGTACTGACGACAGACGTGTGAACTGGAGTACAGAACCGGCACGTCGGTGAGCCGGCCCGCCGGTCGCCCGGCGTCTTCCGCGCCGCCGGAGACGCCGACGTTCACCTGCCGCCGGAACGTGACACGGCGTGCCCGGCCGCCCGCGATCGGGCCCCACCCGCGAGGGCGGCCCCGGAAAGCGAGGGCGCGCCCGGAAAGCGGGGGCGGAGTGCCCGCAGGCGGTGCTCTGGCGCCGTCGGGCCGCGTAGGGTGCGCTGTCATGACGCGCGCCTGGCTCCTGCCCCTGCTGTTCCTGGGCTGCGGCTCACTCGTCGCCCTCGCGCCGGCCGCCGGCGGGTCCGCCTGGCCGGCCGTCGCGCTGCCGCCGGTGTTCGTGGTGGTCGCGGTCCTGCACTCGCCGCTGGCGTTCCCCCGGCCGGTCGGCGCGGCGGAGGCCCGGCGCCGTAGCGCGGCCGACGGCCGGCCGGTGGTCTACTGGCGGCCGGGGTGCGCGTACTGCCTGCGCCTGCGGTTCCGGCTGGGCCGCGACGCCCGCCGGCTGCACTGGGTCGACATCTGGCGTGACCCGGCCGGCGCCGCGGTGGTGCGCGCGGTCAACGACGGCGACGAGACCGTGCCGACCGTGGTGGTGGCGGGCCGGCCGTACGTCAACCCCGATCCGCGCTGGGTGCGCGCCCTGCTGTGAGCCGCCGCGTCCGCCCGCTCACAGGCTCAGGGGGACCGCGTCACAGGCTCAGGGTGATCGCGTCACAGGCTCAGGGGGACCGCGTCACAGGCTCAGGGTGATCGCGTCACAGGCTCAGGGTGATCGCGGCGGCGACGCCGCCCAGTCCCAGGGCGACGGCCGCCTCGGGCCAGCCGCCGGCGCCCCAGGGGAAGAACCGGTCGAGGGCCAGCCGGCCGGGGCCGAGCGCGGCCACGGCCAGGGCGACGACGGCGATGCTCACGTTGTACTCGACGCCGCCTTTGGTCTCCCACAGGCCGTGGGCCCCGGTCACCGTGACCATCGCGTTGATCATGACTCCGATCAGCGCGGCGGCGGCGAGCGGGGTGAGCAGTCCGACGGCCAGGCCGAGACCGCCGAGGAGTTCGGAGAGGCAGCCGATCACGGCGAACAGCTTCCCCGGGTGATAGCCGAGGGCGGCGAACCCCTTGCCGGTGGCCGTCAGTCCCGGCCCGCCGAACAGACCGAACAGCTTCTGGGCGCCGTGCCCGGCCATGAGCAGTCCGAAGGTCAGTCTGAGGAGCAGCAGTCCCCAGTCTCCGGCGGTCAGCCCGTCTGTGAGGCCCCGCCGTGCCGCCGGCCGTGCGGCGGGCGAACGCGGGTCCGTGGTGCGCTTGGTCATCTGAGTACTCCGGTACGGACGCCATCCGGATGCTCCGGTACGGACGCCGGACCGGGTGGCCGGTGCCGGACCGGCACCGGCCACCGGCCGGCGGGTTCGGGACCCATGCCTGGGCCGCGGTGCGCGTGCCGCCCCTGCCCATGCTTCCGCAACCGAGGTGCCCGCGCACGCCCACCGCGCGGGGCCGGCGCTTCCCGCCGGCCGGTGGCTCAGGCCGTGCCTCCCGGGGCCGCCAGGGTGCCCACCGCGACCGAGGTGCCCTCGGGCCGTACCCACACCTTGACGGCCTCCCGGGGGCGGCCCGCCGCCCAGGCCCGCGTCAGGTCGGGGGCCGTCTCGATGCGCGAGGGATGGGTGCGCAGCAGACGGGCCGCGTGGTCGCGTACGGCGATCCGCGCCAGCCGCTCCGGCAGGCCGGTCACCGGCCCGGTGAGCCCGTACAGGTCGCCGACCAGGCCGGGGTACCAGTCGGCGCGGCTCAGGTCGGCCGCGGTCAGGTGGGTCACGCCGTCCCGGCTGGTCCGGCTCACCCCGAGCCCCGCGGCGTAGGCACGGTCGCGCAGGAACGCCATCCGCGCCGGGTGGCCGGCGCGCCCGAGGAAGCCCGCCGGCACCAGGGCGACGGTGAGCCGGAGGTCGGCCACCAGCGTCCGCCGCCGGTAGAGCTGCACGGTGACCCGGACGAAACTGCCGGCGGGCAGGTCGTCGCTGTCGGCGAGCCGGGCCGCGACGCGCAGCGGGGCGGGACCGGGCAGCGGCTCGTACAGGTCCAGGGCGTCCAGCCGGTAGGGGTAGGCGAGGACGGCACGCGGCAGGTTCTCGTCCCAGGTCCACAGGGCGTGGTGGGGGATCACGTGGAGCGCCGCGTCGAGCAGTCCGGAGTGGTGGGGTGCCGGGGGCACGGAGCCGCGCCGGGGGTCGAGCACGCCGTCGGCGCCCCGGGCACCGGTGCGCATGCCGCGCAGGTAGTGGAAGGCGGCCCCGTGGAACAGGGCGGGCGTCGTTCCGTCGTAGGGCAGGCGGTCGACGGGGCGGGCCCCGGTGAGCGGGGGCAGCGGTGCGGGCCGGTCCGGGCCGGACGGCAGCGCGGTGCCGGTCGCCACGAGGGTGGGCTCGGCGGTGTCGTCGCCGGTGGGGAGGGTCAGGAGGTCGATCCGGGTGCCGTGCCGCTCGCGGCGGGTTTCGGTGACGTACCGCACCGGGGTGTCGGCCACGATCCACCGGCGGACGGTCAGGTCGCGGATGCGTCCGGGCCGTCGGCCGGTGACGCGTTCCGCGGTCTCGGCGACGATGCGGACCACGTGCATCAGCGGCACGCTCGGGGTGGTCAGGGCCGGGCGGTGGTCCGCGAGCCAGGTGTCGCGGGCCGGGTCGAGGACCCCGCCCGTGAGGTGGGCGCCGGGGGCGCCGCCCGGGCGCGGCGGGCGGGGGCTGATCCGCAGGGCCAGGCCGTCCACGCGCAGGACGAGGGTGTCGTCCGCCCACAGCACGCCCCGGGCCTCCAGATAGCGGCCCCGCAGGTCCTCCCCCTCGGCGGTGATCTCCACCTCGGCGGTGATCAGGCGGCTGTCCGGCCCGATCCGGCCCGGGGACGTCCAGGTCAGCGGGGTGCCCGCGGCGGCGGGTGCGCAGCGCGCGGCCCGCAGCCCGGCGGCCAGGTCCCGCTCGACGGCGTAGGCCCGCAGCAACTGGTACATGGCCTCGACGCCGAGGGGACCCGGGGGCACCGGGTCCTGCGCGGGGCGGGCCGGGCGGAACCAGACGCCGGCCCGGACCTCGGCCTCCCCGCGGATCCGGCCGGGCCCGGTGTCGTCCGGCGGCCGGTAGCCGGTGAGGCGGTCGAGCAGCAGGCCGGGGACGGGCAGCCGCAGCGGCCCGGTGAAGAACCGTTGCGGCCGGGAGGCGAGGTCCACCGTGCGGGTGCGCGGTGCGTCCCGGTGGCGGCGCTCCGCCCGCGACGGTGACAGTCCGGCCGGCCCGTCGGCGGCGGCCGGCGGGAGGCAGCCGAAGGTGCCGGAGAGCGTCAGGAACGGTTCTTCCTCGTCGTCGGCCCGGCACTCGATGTCGTAGCGGAGCAGGAACGTGGTGCCGTCGTCCGCCCAGTCGGTGAGCGTGGCCTTGGCGCGGACGTGGCGCGGCGCCGGGCCCCCGGTGCGCAGCAGGGCCGCCCGCCCCTCGAGGTTGCGCAGCAGGAGGTCCTGCGCGCGGCCGGGGAAGCAGCCGGTGTACCGGGCCAGCCAGCCGCACGGCTGGAGGGCGATCTCCGTCAGCACCGCCATGGACGGGGGCGGGGCGCCGTCGTGCGCGCCGGGGCCGCCCGTGACGTCGTACTCCATCTCGACCCAGCTCCCCTTGCGCGGCTGTGCCTTCGTGGCACCGAGCGCGCGGACGCGGGGCAGGACCGGGAACGGCGGTGCGGGCGCCCGCGCCGGCCGGGTCGGCGGGTCCGGGCGGGCGCAGTCGGGTCCGCCGGTGACCCGGTGCCGTCCCGGGGACCGGACGAGCCTGCCCTGCCGGTCCGGGGCCGGCCCGTCGGCCACGGCGGCGCGCGGGTCGAGGGCGGCGGGCCGCAGCGCGGGGACGGTGTGCCCGCGGTCGCCGAGGAGGCGGTCCCGCACCAAGTCGAGGGTCAGTCCCACCGCGTGGCAGACCCGCACGCCGTCCACCGAGCACAGCACGTCCGCCCGGATCCTCGGCACGGGTCCGGCGCGCACACCGGTGACGAAGACCTCGTAGACGAGTTCCCGGTGGCGTGGGGTGGCCTGGGCGCGGAAGGACACGGACTGCCGCTCGCAGCACGCCGGCTGGAAGCGCCAGCCGTCCCGCTCGGTGGTCACGCCGAGGGCGCTCAGGTGGAAGGCGGCGGCCTGGAGACAGCCCTCCAGCAGCAGGGCCGGGGGCAGGTACGGGTCGCCGGGGTCGTCGCCCGTGAAGTACCACCGGCCGGGTACGAGGCGCAGCGTGGCCCGGAGGTATCCGCGGCCCAGCGGTCCGCCCCGGGGGTCGAAGTCGGTCACCTCCTCGAAGAGCAGCCCGTGCCGGGTGCTCAGGCGCGGGCTGCGGACGTGGGCGGCGGCGCGCTCCCAGCCCACGCCGAAGCACTCGGCGAGGCGGCCGTCCGCGTAGGCGCGGACCTGGGCGGGGCTGAAGGAGGACGCCCGGCAGGCGGTGGGCGGGAGCGCGAAGGGTCCGGCCGGGCGGGCCGGGCCGGGCCGCGGTGTCCACAGCGTGCCCCGGGCCGTGGCGCGCTCCCGCTCGGTGAACAGGCCGGCCTGTCCGTGGCGGACGCTGAGCCGGAGTTCGCCGTCGACGCGGACATCGGAGCGGAAGGAGAGCAGCGGGACACCCGCGTACTCGGTGCTGTCCTCCAGCCGGGTCTCGCAGCGCAGCGCCTGCCCGGGTTCGGGCAGGGGTCCGTGGAAGGTGAGGTCACCGCCGAGCAGGCGGTACGACCGGTCGGCCGGCGTCCGCGGCTGGGCGCCGGTCCGGCCGGCCGGCGGCAGCCGCTCGCCCTGGGCGGCCGCCAGCAGGGCACCGGCGCACAGGCGTCCGGCCGGGTCGAGGTACCAGCGGTCACGGGCGGGGTCCGGCGTGCCGCGCGGGGCGGCGGGCGGCGCTCCGCCCGCCCGGCCGGCGCTCCGTGCCACCCGGTCGGCCGGGATCGGCGGCAGGGCTCGTACTGACATCAGATCGGTTTCTCTCTCAGCCTGGGCGTGCCACCAGCCGCACACCGGACAACTCGGCCACGGTCGCGCCCCGGTCGTCGGACAGCCGTACGTCGCACTCCGCCTGCTGGTCCGCCGCCGCGCCCGGGGTGACGACGGCCAGCAGGTTCCGGCCGAGGGCGCCGGGGCGGTACAGGCGCAGCTCGGCGACGCCCAGGGGCAGGGTGGCCCGGCCGAGCGCGTGCCGGGCCCACAGGACCGCGAGCTGGAGCGCGCCGTCCAGGGCCGCCGGGTCGGTGGCCCAGGGCCGGCGGGTGTCCCAGCCGAGCGCTTCGAGTCCGTCCAGGACGGCCGTGGCGCCGGCGGGGTCGAGGGACCGGACGGCGCGCAGGGCGCGGTAGCGGGGGCCGTGGAAGAGCAGTGCGCCGTCGTACACGCCGGCCGGTGCCACGGCGGCGGGGGGCGGGGCGGCGGGGGCGGGGGCCGGGAGGCGGTCCGAGGCCACGGCCCGGTAGTGCGGGGTTCCGTTCGCCGCCTCCAGCGTCAGCCGCAGTCCGTCCGCGTGCGGGCCGCCGCACACCCGCAGGACGTACGGGTCGCGGCCGGCCGGGTCGAGTACGACGCCCTTCAGCACGGACAGCCCGCGCAGCAGCAGTCCGGCGGACGGGCGGGGCCGCCCGGCGGCGGTCCGGTCCGTGGCCGCAGGCTCGCTGCCGGCCCGCTCGGCGGCGGCGGCCCTGGCGAGGTATTCCACGGCGCAGGCCAGCGGCAGGACCGGGACGCCCCGGACGATGTGATCCTCGGTGTAGGGGAATCCGCCGCGCGGCACCACCACGTCCGCGAGGCGGCGCGTGCGGCCGGAGTCCGGCGTGCCGGGCGCCGGGGGTGCGGCTTCGCCGGCGTCCGGGACCAGGAGGAGCCGGTCCGCGTCGTCCGCCGGGCCGTCCAGGGCGGCGGCCAGCTCGGCGGTGAACGCGTCGGTCCCGGCGGCCGGGTCGATCAGCGTGACGCCCGCCTCCGCGAAGTGCCGGGAGAGCGACGGGGTGACCATGCCGCCCCGCCACGGGCCCCAGCCGAGTGCCCTGGCCCGCAGTCCGGGCCGGTGCGCGCGGGCGGCGGAGACCAGGTGGTGGAGTGTCTCGTTCGCCATGGTGTAGTCGCACTGGCCGGGGTTCCCGGTGTGGGCGACGACGGAGGAGAACACGCACAGCAGGCGGAGCGGATCGTCGGCGAGGGCGTCCAGCAGGACCCGCAGCGTCTCCACCTTGGTGTCGTACACGGTGGCGAACTCCTCGTCCGTCTTGGCCGCGATCGGGCGGTCCGCCAGCACGCCGGCGCCGTGCACGACCCCGGTCACCGGGCCCCATTCCGCCCGGGCCCGGTCGAGCGCGGCGCGCACGGCGGCGTCGTCCCGGCCGTCCACGGTCTCGTAGCGGACCTGGGCGCCCGCCTCCGCCAGCCGGCGCAGCGTGGCGCGCACTTCGCGGGCCGCGAGCACCTGCCGGGAGCGGGCGTGCACCGCCGCGAGGGCCGGCGGGTGGCCGGGAGCGGGTCCGTCGTGTGCCAGCAGGGCGCGTTTGACCGCCGCCTCGTCGGCCGCGTCGCGCAGCCAGCCGGGCTCGTCCGCCGGCGGGGTGCGGCCGAGCAGCAGCAGACGGGGGCGCCGGGCCCGCGCCAGTCCGGTCAGGCACGCGGCGGTGATGCCCCGCGCCCCGCCGGTCACCACGAGGTGCTCGGGCCGGTGTGCGCCCGGGCCGGCCGGGTGCCGGGTGCCGCGCGTGACGGCCGGAAGAGCGGCCGGGCAGCGGGCGAGCCGCACCCGGCTGCCGTCGGCGCGCAGCCCGACGTCCGTCTGGGTGCCGCCGTGCAGCAGTTCGGCGGCGATCGTCCGGGCGATCTCGGCCGCCGGGCGGCCGGCGCGTTCCACGTCGATCGCCTTGACCGTCGCGTACGGCCACTCGCGGGCGGCGGTACGGGCGAGGCCGGCGATGCCGCCCAGGTCGGCCCGGTCGCCGCTGGCGCCGCGCAGTCCGAAGTCGCCCCCGGTGTCCTGCACGGTCACGAAGACGCCGCCGTGCGCCGCCGGCCGGGTCGCGACGGTCCGGGCGGTGCGGAACGCGGCGCGGGCCGCCGTCCGGGCCGACGGCGCGGGCCACAGGCCTTCCAGGCTGACCACCGCCCTGGCGTCCGGCGGCAGTTCGCCGGACACCGGGTCGGCCGTCAGTCCACGGCGTCTGAGTTCCGCGGCGAGTTCACGGGCGACGCCTTTGCCGTCGTCCGTGATGAGCACCGGGCCGTCGGTCAGGCCGGGCAGCGCCAGCCCCGGCTCGGGGGCGGGGACGGCGCGCACCACGAGCCGTGCCAGACCGCTGGAGGCCGACGGCGCGCAGCCGTCGACCGGGCCCTGTAACGACGGCAGTTGCCCGGCTCCGGTGGCCTGGTCCAGGGCCTCCCTGACCTCGCCGAGCGTGCGCAGCTTCAGCACCTCGCCCGGGTCGAGCGGCGACAGGGAGGGGATCGCCGTGCGGATCGCGGCGAGGATCTGGACCCGTTTGATCGAGTCGATGCCCAGGTCCGTCTCCATGTCCATGTCGTCGGCGAGGACGTCCACGGGATAGCCGGTCAGTTCCGCGACGGTGTTGAGCAGGACGGCGCGGGTGTCGACCGGTGCGGCCGGGGCGGCGGGTGCGCCGGCCGGGTTGGGCGGCTGGGCCGGGGCGGGGATCGGCGGGGTGTCCGCGGTTCCGGGGTACGGCGCCGTGAACGGGGGCGCGGGGGCCATGACTTGAGGCGCGGGCGCCATGACCTGGGGTGCGGGCGCCGTGACCGGGGAGGCGGGGATCTGGGCGGCGGGGGTCATGACCTGGGCCGGGGCGGGAGCGGGAGCCTGGGGCGGCGGGGCCGGGGCGGCCGGGGGTGGCCCGGCGGGCGCGGGCTCGGGGTGCCACGGCTGGGACGCGTGGGCCGGGACCGGTCCCCAGGTGTGCGGGGCGTGGACGGGCGGCTGCCAGCCCTGGGCGTACGCCCACTGCTGCCACGCGGCCGGCCCGGACGACTGCCAGGTGGCGGCCCCGGGCGGCTGCCACCCGGCCGGTCCGGGCGGCTGCCACGCGGCGGGGGCGGGCGGCTGCCACCCGGCCGTTGCGGGCGGCTGCCACGCGGCGGGGACCGGCGGCTGGCCCGCCGTGGCACCGGGCGGCGTCCACGGGCCGGGGGCGGGAGGCGGGGAGGGCCAGGCGGCCGTGCCGGGCTGCGCCTGCTGGACGGCGTACTGGACGGCCGCTGCCGCCTCCAGCGCCTGGAGGCAGCCGGCGACCGCCTGCTGGAGCGCGGCGGCCGACTCCGTCAGCCGCCGCTGGGCCTCCCTCATCTGGTCGAGCCACGCCATGGGCGGCGCCGGGGTCTGGGCCGCCGGGGCGGGGGTGTTCTGCCCCGGCGGATTGGCCCCCATGATCTGCACGGTCATGCCCTTCTTCTTCCTATCCGGTCGCTGTTCACGGTCGTCGTGGGAGTCGGGGGGTGGCGGGACGTCGCGCCACAGCGGGTCGAAATCGACCGGCACGCCGTGGACGGCGAGTGCTCCCAGTGCCGTCTGGAGGGTGCTGAAGCCGTCCTCGCCGCGCCGGTCGGCACAGACGGCGAGGTGCGGGCGGTCGCCGAGGATCCGGCCGACCAGACCGGTCAGCGCGTCGCCTGCCCCGATCTCCACGAAGGTGCGCACCCCGCGGGCGTACAGGGCGTCGATCTGGTCGGCGAAGCGCACCGGCGCCACCAGGTGTCCGGCCAGCCGGTCCGCGACGGCCTCGGGGTCCGCCGGGTAGACGTCGGCGCGCGCGTGGCCGTACACGTCGAGGCGCGGCGCGGCCAGGCGGGTCTGTGCCAGAAGCGCGCGGAAGCGCGGTACGGCGGGCGCCAGCAGCGGGGTGTGCGGGGCCCCGGGTGCGGTCAGCCGGCGCACGGTGATCCCGGCGGCGCGGAACGCGGTCTCCGCCCGGCCGAGGCCGTCGAGCGCGCCGGCGAGGACTGCCTCGTCGGGCGTGTCGCTGTGGGCGATCCACACCTCGGGCACCCGGTGCCGTTCCAGCAGGGCCCGGGCCCGGGCGGAGCCGCAGCGCACGGCCGTCATGCCGCCGGACGCGGCGGTGTCGCGGAGCAGTTCGCCGCGGGCGCGGGCGAGGGACAGCAGCTCGCGCGCGGACAGGACGCCGGCGGTGTGCAGGGCGACGAGTTCGCCGAAGCCGTGTCCGGCCGCGCAGTCGGGCCGTACGCCCGCTTCGGTGAACACCGCGAGCTGGGCGAGGCACTGGGCGGCGAGCGCGGGCTGGGCCCATTCCGGGGCGGTGAGCCGGTCGTGCCGTGCCGCCCGGTCCCGCGCGCCGAACCCGGGCGGCGGGAAGACGACGCGGTGCAGGGGCTCCTCTCCCTCGGGGTGCCAGTCGGCCAGGGAGTCCCAGGTGTCCATCGCGGCGGGGCAGTTGAGCGCCAGACCGGTGCCCATGCCCGGGTACGGGCTGTCCTGGCCGGTGAAGAGGAACGCCAGCGGGGCGGCCGACGCGGGGGCGCAGGCATAGCGGGTGCCGTCGGGCAGGTGGAACGGCTCCTGGGGGGCGCGGCACACGCGGTCGGCGGCGGCCAGCAGCCGGCGGCGCAGCTCGGCGCCGTCCGGGGCGGTCACCATGAGGCGGTGGGGGTCGTCCGGCCGGAACGTCCGCTGGGACCGGTGCGCGACGGCGTCCAGGGGGCCGGCGTCGGCTGCCGCGGCCCGCAGCCGGCCGGCGACCTCCGCGGCGCTGCGGCCGGAGCACAGGACCAGTTCCTCCGCTGCGGTGCGCACCCGTGGCGCGGGGTGGCGGGGGCCGCCTTCGGGGGCGTACTCCTCGACGGTGGCGTGGAAGTCGCTGCCGCCGAAGCCGAAACTGGAGACGGCGGCGCGGCGGGGCGTGCCCGGGGCGCGCACCCAGGGCCGTACCTCGGTGTTGAGGTAGAAGGGGCCGCCGGTCAGGGGCAGGCGCGGGTTGGGGCGGTCGACCTTGATGGTGGGCGGATACGTCCGGTGCCGCAGCGCCAGGACGGCCTTCAGCAGGCCGACGGCTCCGGCGGCCGCCTTGGTGTGCCCGATCTGGGACTTGACGGACCCGAGGGCGCACCATCCGGGGTCCGTGCGGCCGCTCTCCTCGAAGACCTGGGTGAGACCGCCGAGTTCCGCCACGTCGCCGGCGAGGGTCCCGGTGCCGTGGGCCTCGACCAGTTCCACGGTGTCCGGTCCGTAGCCGGCCTGCTCGTAGGCCTGGCGCAGGGCGCGGGCCTGTCCGGAGGAGACCGGTGCGTAGACGGCCGCTCCCCTGCCGTCCGAGGAGGAGCCGATCCCGCGGAGCACGGCGTGGATGCGGTCGCCGTCCGCCTCGGCGCGCGCCAGCCGTTTCAGCGCGAACAGCACCAGGCCCTCGCCGAGCAGGGTGCCGTCGGCGGAGGCGGCGAACGGCCGGCAGTCACCGGTGCGGGACAGCGCGGGCGTCTTGCTGAAACAGACGTACATCGGCGGGTCGTTGAAGGTGTCGACGCCGCCGGTGATCACCATGTCGCAGCGGCCGAGGGCGAGTTCGCCGGCGGCGGCCGACAGGGCCGCGAGGGACGAAGCGCAGGCCGCGTCCACGGTGTAGTTGGGGCCGTGCAGGTCGAAGCGGTTGGCGATGCGGCCGGCGACGACATTGCTCAGCAGGCCGGGGAAGGTGGCTTCCTGCCAGGGCGTGAACCGGCTGGAGATCAGGTCGGCGGCGCGCACGGCGGTGTCCTCGTCGATGCCCGCCTCGCGCATGCCGCGCAGCCAGGAGGGCCGGCCGAGGCGCAGGCTCATCTGGTACAGCAGGGGCAGGGCCGTCGTGCCGAGCACCACGCCGGTCCGGTCGCCGGCCAGCCGCGCGGGGTCGCCGTCGGTGATGTCCTCCAGCAGCCGGCGGGCCAGCACCAGGGACAGCAGCTGGGTGGTGTCGGTGGCCTCGATCTGCCGGGGCGGGATGCCGAACGCCAGCGGGTCGAAGTCGACCGGGTCGAGGAAGGCGCCGCGCCGGGCGTAGGTCTTGTCCTGTGCGGTGGGGTCGGGGTCGTAGTAGTCGTCGAGGTGCCAGTGCGTGGGCGGGACGTCCCGCAGCAGGTCACGGCCGGAGACGACGTTGCGCCAGAACGTGTCGGGGCCGGTCGACCCGGGCAGCAGAGCGGACAGTCCGATGATCGCGATGTCGAGGGGTTCAGGCGTCGTGCCTGAGGAGGGCATGAAGGGAGCCTTGCGTGAGGTGCGGACGAGGTCGGCTCAGGCCAGTGGCCTGGGTGTGAAGGAGAAGGCGCGGTGGGGCAAGGGCACGCCGAGGCTGCGCAGTTGGTGCGCCCGGGTCAGAACGGTGGCGCCCTCCAGGAGGTTACGGGCGATCTGCGCGACGGTCCGCCGGGCCGGGTCGGCGAGCCAACTGCCCGCCGTCCACTGGTTGAAGGCGCCGAGCGCGGGGCCGCACCACAGCTGGTAGTCGAGGACGCGCCCGGGATCTCCGGTGACGGCCCAGACCGAGGAGCGGCCGAGGTACCAGCGGAAGACCAAGGCCATCCGGTGCTTGGGATCGGTGGCCGCACGCCGTAGTTGCGCGGGGTCGCGGTCGTTCCAGAACCGTTCCGCCTCGGCCCAGACCTCGGTCACGCTGGCCCGCAGGATGTCCCGTTCGAGCGCGGTCCGCTCGGCGGCGGGGACGGCCTCCAGGCTGTCGTGGCCACGGTACAGGTCGTACAGCTTCCGCGCGCGGACACCGAACAGGGTGCCCCGGCGCAACACCTGTACCTTGACGCCGAGTTCGAACATGTCGGCGGCGGGTGCCATGATCACGTCCGTGAGGTCCGCCGCGGCGAGCATGCGCTTGGCCTCGGCGGAGATCCCGGCCTCCGCCGCGGTCTGGTTGACCGAGCCGGTGACGACGTAGGCGGCTCCCAGGGCGAAGGCGGCGGCGACCGACTGGGGGGTGCCCAGTCCGCCCGCCGCGCCCACCCGGATCGCCTCCGGGTAGCGGTGCCGCCGCTGGATCCGGTCGCGCAGCGCGAGGATGCGCGGCAGCAGGGTGACCAGCGGCCGGTTGTCGGTGTGGCCGCCGCTGTCGCCTTCGACGGTGATGTCCTGGGCCACGGGCACGCGGGCCGCGAGGTCCGCCTCCTCGCGGCTGAGCCTGCCCCGCTCGACCAGCGCGTTAAGCAGGGCGGGCGGCGCGGGCGACATGAACGCGGCGGCGGTCTCGGGGCGGGAGACCTTGGCGAAGAGGTGGGTACGGCGGACGACGCGTCCGGCCGGGTCGGTGCGCAGTCCGGCGGCGGAGCAGCGCACGACAGCGGGCGTCAGTTCGAGGAAGGCGGAGGCGCTGATCCGGCGGACGTCCCGGGCGAGCAGCAGGTCCGCCGTGCGCTCCTCCCACTCCGGTTCGCGCGGCGTGTGGATGAGGTTGACGCCCCACGCCCGGTCGGGGGTCAGGGCGCCGGCCAGGGCGGTGACCGCGGCCTCGACGCGCGGCAGGGGCAGGCCGGCCGCGCCGAAGAAGCCGAGCATGCCGGCCCGGGCCAGCTCCGTCACCATCCCGGTGGTGGCGATGCCATGGGCCATCTCCCCGGCGACGTACGGGTAGCGCAGTCCGTGGGCGGCGGTGAAACCCTGGTCGCCGAGCCACTCGGGGTACGTTCCCGGCAGTTCGCCGATGACGTCGAGGCCCGCCGCGCGGCCCCGGGCCACGTCCGCCGAGGGCAGCATGCCGCGCCGTCCGTCGCCGGGTCCGCGGAGCAGGGTGACGGGGGTCCGGGGTGTCCCGGTCAAGTCCGCCAGGAATCCGGGGTCGAAGGGATCGCCGGTCACCGTTTCCCCGCCGCTGCGGCGGTCTCGGGTGCAGGCCGGGCCATCCGCTGACACGGTACTCATGGGAGAACGCCCACCACCCCAGGCTGGTCGTCGGAAGAGATCGGAAGGCATCGGAAGAGATGCGGAGAACAAGGGTTTCAGAGAACGAGGGTTACGGGAAACAAGAGGTACGGAGAACAGTAGGAGAAACGGCGTGGAAAGAGGCAACTCTGAGAGGATAAAGCCTCGTCACAGCCATGATCGGGTTTCGTCCGCCCCGACACCCGACCGGATGACCGGTGACCCACACACTGGCCGATTCCTCAGTTTTTACGATTATCCAACTGCCGTCCGCCATAAGCAGATCTCTCACCTCTGTCAGTGATCTTCACCGTTATGGGCCTGTCTTCCCGCGCGGAAGGCGTACCTTTTGACAAGTGATCGCAGTCCTTTTCCCCGGGCAAGGAGCCCAGCGTCCCGGTATGGGCGCGGAATTGCTCGGGCGGTATCCGGATCTCGTGGCCGAGGCCCGGGACATCCTGGGCTACGCGGTCGACCGTCTCTGTCTCGACGATCCCGACGGACTGCTCGGCAGAACCCGCTGGACGCAGCCCGCCCTCTATGTGGTGAGCGCGCTCGCGTACCGCGCCTGGTGCGAAGAGCACGAGGGGCCACCGGACTTCGCCGCCGGCCACAGCCTCGGCGAGTACAACGCGCTGGAGGCGGCGGGCGCCTTCGGCTTCGCCACCGGGCTGCGGCTGGTGGCCCGGCGGGCGGAGCTGATGTCCCGGGCGCCCGCAGGCGGCATGGCCGTGGTGGTGGGACTGGCGGCGGACCGGGTGGCCGGGGTCCTCGGGGACGCCGGGCTGGACGACGTGGACATCGCGAACCACAACACGCCCACCCAGTACGTCATTTCGGGCCCCGCGCGGAGTCTGGCCCGCGCCGAGACCTGGTTCGGCCGCGCCGGCGCCCGGCTGTACTCCAGGCTCAACGTCAGCGGGCCGTTCCACTCCCGCTATATGCGGCAGGCGGAACGCGAGTTGGCCGCGCACGTCCGGGCGGCCGCACTGTCCGCGCCCCGGTTCCCGGTCGTCTCGAACGTCACGGCGCTGCCGCACGGCCCCGACCCGTCCGCGTGCCTCCTGCGGCAGCTCTCGGCGCCGGTGCGGTGGACGCAGTCCGTGCGGTACCTGCTGGCGGCGGGCGTGACGGTCTTCCGTCAGGTGGGACCCGGCAACGCCCTCGACGCGATGGTCCGCGACATCCGGTCCGCCGGCTCCGCGGAGCCTGCGGACACCGTCGCACCGCTGGTCGCCCACGTGGAGCGGGATCTGCTGCGGCGACTGCGGGAGGTCGCCCGCGTCCCCGGCCCGGCGCCCGCCCCGGACACGGACCTCGGCGCCTACGGCATCGACCTGGCCACCCTGGTCGGCCTCTCCGCCGAACTGTGCGCGGCACTGGGACTCGACGTGCCGCCCGCGGTGCTCTACCGGCACCGCACGGTACGGGGGCTCGCCGGACACCTCGCCGGCGCGTACCCGGAACGGCTGGCCGAACGGTACGACGAGGCACGCCGGCGCCCGGAGAACCATCCCCTCCGCCACACACCGGGCCCGGCCCCGGCCCCCACTCCCTCTGGCGCCGGGCCCGCCGCACTTGCCGCGCAGCGGCCTGGTACGCCCGCGCCGGTGTGGGGTGCCGACTCCGTGCCGGTACGGCCGGGCGACTCGGTGCCGGTGCGGGCTGCCGGTTCCGTGCCGGTCCGGCCGGGCGACTCCGTGCCGGTGCGGGCCGACTCCGTCCCGATTCGGGGCGCCGACTCCGTGCCGGTCCGGCCGGGCGACTCGGTGCCGGTGCGGGCTGCCGGTTCCGCCCCGACCCAGGCTGCCGACTCCGTGCCGGTACGGGCTGCCGACTCCGCCCCGGTTCGGCCGGGCGACTCCGTGCCGGTGCGGGCAGCCGGTTCCGTCCCGATCCACCCAGGCGACTCCGTCCCGGTCCGGCCGGCCACCGTTGTCCCTGCGGCGCCCGCGGCTTCCCCGCCAGTCCCGCCCGCCGCTGCCCTCCCGGTCCCGGCCTCTGACACAAACCCGGCTCCGCCGACCGACAGCGCCACGGCTCCGCCGACCGACACTGTCACTGGTCTGCCAACTGGCACCGCCATGGGCCTGCCGGCCGACACCGTCACGGGTCTGCCGGTCGGCTCCGCCCTCCACCCGCCCGCTGGTCCGGCCCCGGTCCGCCTGGCCAGCGGCACCCCGGCCGCGCCCGCCACTGCCCTCCCGGTCCCGCCCTCTGGCTCAGACCCGGCTCCGCCGGCCGACTCCGTCACGGGTGGCCCGTCCGGCTGCGCCCTGTACCCGCCCGCCGTTCCGGCCCCGGTCCGCCCAGCCGTCGTTGCACCGGCCGGGCCCGCGACTCCCCCACCGGGCCCGCCCGCCGCTGCCCTCCTGGTCCTGTCCTCCGGCACAGATCCGGCCTCGCCGGCTGGCTCCGCCCTGCACCCGCCCGCTGTTCCGGCCCCCGTCCGCCCAGCCAGCGGCACCCCGGCGGGGCCCGCCGCTGCCCCGCCAGCCCTGCCCGCCGCTGCCCTCCCGGTCCCGGCCTCTGGCACAAACCCGGCTCCGCCGACCGACAACGCCACGGCTCCGCCGACTGACACCGTCACGGGTCTGCCAGCCGACTCCGCCCTGCACCCGCCCGCTGTTCCGGCCCCCGTCCGCCCAGCCAGCGGCACCCCGGCCGCGCCCGCGACTCCCCCGCCGGGCCTGCCCTCCCTCGCAACCCCGGCCTCGCCGGCCGTCTCGGGAGCGGGCCTGCCCGCCACTCCAGTCCCCGGCCTGCCTGCCGACGCCGTACCGGCTTCGGCCTCACCACCGGCTGCGCCGGCCACTCACCCGCCGGTCCCATCGGCTGCTGCCGTCCCCGGACCGCCCTCCGCGACAGTCCCGGTTCCGGCCGGCTCCGTCGTCCCGGCCGCGCTCGTCGCTCCCCTGCCGGTTGCGCCGACCACTGCCTTCCCTGCCCCGCCCGCCCCGGTCCCGCCGGTGGACACCGTCACGGGCCTGCCGACCGGCTCCGCCCTGCACCCGCCCACTGCCCCGGCCCCCGTCCGCCCAGCCAGCGGCGCCCCGGCCGCGCCCGCCGCTGCCTCGCCCTCTGACACAGACCCGGCTCCGCCGACCGACAGCGCCACGGCTCCGCCGACCGACACCGTCATGGGCCTGCCGACCGGCTTCGCCCTGCACCCGCCCGCTGTTCCGGCCGGCGACCACCCAGCCAGCACTGCCCCGGCCGGGCCCGCGACTCCCCCGCCGGGCCTGCCCTCCCTCGCAGACCCGGCCTCGCCGGCCGAGTCGGGACCGGGGCTGCCCGGCACTCCAGCCTCGGGTCCGCCGGTCGGCGCCGTCACCGGGGCGGCTGCGGAGTTCGGTGGCGCGGCGTGGCGGTGTGCCGGGCGGCGGGATCCCGCTGAGCCGATCGCCGTCGTCGGGATGAGCGGGCTGCTGCCCGGCGCGGACGACCTGGACGGGTTCTGGCGAAACCTGATGGCCGGACAGGACGTCATCCGGCGTGTACCGGAGGACCGCTGGGACTGGCGGGCCCCGTACGGGCGTCCCGGCGACGTCGATGCCCGGCACGTGCCCTGGGGCGCGTTCCTGCGTGCTCCCGCCTCCTTCGACTGCGCGTTCTTCGGGATCCCGCCCCGGGAGGCGGAGCTGATGGACCCGCAGCAGCGGCTGCTCCTCCAGACCGCCTGGCGGGCCATGGAGGACGCCGGGCACCAGTTGGAGGGGCCGGCCGCCCGCCGTACCGGTGTCTTCGTCGGGGTCAGCGCGATGGACTACTTCGAGGTGCTCACCACCGCCGGCCTCCCCATGGAGCCGTACCTGGTGACGGGACTCGCCCACGCGCTGCTCGCCAACCGGATCTCCTACTGGCTGGGCCTGAACGGGCCGAGCGAGGCCGTCGACACCGCCTGCTCCTCCTCCCTGGCGGCGCTGCACCGGGCGATGTCCAGCATCCGGCAGGGCGACTGCGACCAGGCTCTGGTCGGCGGCGTCAACGTGCTCGCTGGACCGGGGACGTACATCTCGCTGACGAAGGCCGGCATGCTGGCGCCGGACGGCCGGTGCAAGAGCTTCGACGAGCGGGCCGACGGCTATGTGCGCGGCGAAGGCGTGGTCGCCCTTCTCGTCAGGCCCCTGTCCGACGCGCGCCGGGACGGCGACCACGTCCATGCCGTACTGCGCGGCAGCGCCGTCAACCACAGCGGGCGTACGGTCACCCTCACCGCGCCGGACCCCGACGCCCAGGCCGAGGTCGTCGCCACCGCCTGGCGCGCCTCGGGGCTCGACCCGTCGACCGCGGGCCTGATCGAGGCGCACGGCACCGGCACGGCGCTGGGCGACCCGATCGAGATCGAGGGGCTGCGCAGGGCGTTCGAGGGCCTGTACGCCGACTGGGGCCTGCCGCGGCCCCGGCGCCGGCACCTGGCGGTCGGCGCGGTGAAGAGTCACATCGGTCACCTGGAGGCCGCCGCCGGGATGGCCGGGCTCGTGACGGTCCTGCTGGCCATGCGCCACGGCACGCTGCCCGGTCTGGCCCAGTTCCGGGCGCCGAACCCGCTCCTGCGCCTCGGCGACGGCCCGCTGCGCCTGCTGACCCGTGCCGAACCGTGGGAACGGCCCCGGGACGCACAGGGCCGTGCACTGCCCCGCCGGGCCGGCATCAGCTCGTTCGGTTTCGGCGGCGCCAACGCACACGTGGTCGTAGAGGAGTACGTCGGAGACGGGCCGGCTCCGCTCACCCCGAAGACCCCGTACGCCCCGTCGTCGGACACCCCGCGGACCTGCGCGGACCCGCCGACCGCGAAGACCGCGTCCGTCACCGGGGACCGGCTCGTGCCGCTGTCGGCGCGGAGCGCGGACCGACTGCGGGCCAGGGCCGAGCAGTTGACGGAGTGGTTGGCCTGCCACCCGGCCGAGGAGTACGCCTTCGACGATCTCGTGGCCACCCTGCGCACGGGCCGCCGGCCCATGGAGCACCGGCTCGCCGTGGTGGCGGCCGACGCCGCCGGGCTGCGCGCGCGCCTCGAACACTTCCTGCGCGACGGACACGCGGACGGCGTCTGGACCACGGACGCCACCGCCGCGCCCGCGGGCCCGTCCCACGACCGTGCCGACGAGGACCGCGTCCGCGCGCTGGCGGAGCGCGCGGACCTGGCCGGACTGGCCCGGCTCTGGACCGCCGGCGCGGAACTGGACTGGAGCTTGCTGGGCACGCAACGGCCGCACCGGCGGCTGCCCCTGCCCACCTACCCGTTCACGGAACGCGTCCTGTGGCCCGTGGCCGCGCCGAGCGCCCCCGCCCCGGCCGACGCGGCGCCGCCCGGCTCTCCCGGCCCCCTGGCTGACGCGGCGCCGCCCGGCGCCCTGGCCGGGCACCGGCGTGAGCGGATCGCCGAGCACCTGGTCCAGGTCCTGACCGAGACGCTCGGCCGGCGGCCTGCCGGACTCGACCAGGACACCGGCTTCGACCGGCTCGGCCTGGACTCCCTCGCCACCCAGCAGGTCCGCGCGCGACTGGAGCGGACCTACGGCGAGTTGCCGGCCACGCTCGTCTTCACCCACAAGAACATCCGGAGCCTCTCCGCCTACCTCGCCAGCCGCCACCCCACGGCAGGCGCCACCACACTCCCCGCCGAGCCCACGCCCACCACCGGTCCGCCCGCGCCCGTCCCCCACTCCTCCGCTTCCTTTACCCACCCCTCCACCCCCGGCAGCGGCTCCTCCGCGTCCGTCCGCGACGACGACATCGCGATCGTCGGGATGAGCGGCCGCTACCCGCACGCCAGGTCCGTCGCCGAGTTCTGGCGCAACCTCGTCGACGGCCGGGACTGCGTGGACGAGATGCCGCTGGACCGGCCCGGCTTCCGGCGGTACGCGCAGGCGGCCCGGCGGCGCTACGGCGACGCCTGGCACCGCTGGGGCGGCTGGCTGGACGACGTCGACGCCTTCGACGCCCCGTTCTTCCGCCTCTCTCCGGTGCAGGCCCGCTATCTCGACCCGCAGCAGCGGCTGTTCCTCGAAACTGCCTGGGAGTGCGTGGAGGACGCCGGGTACACACCGGACACCCTGGCGGACCCGGCTGCGGGCGACCGGCGCGGAGCGGTGGGGGTCTTCGCGGGCGTGACGTACAACTCCTACCAGCTCTTCGGGTCGGCGGCGCTGGAGCGCGGTGAATGGCTGGCGGTGGAGACCCAGACGTTCTCGGTCGCCAACCGCGTCTCGTATCTGATGAACCTCGGCGGTCCCAGTCTCACCGTGGACACCGCCTGCTCCTCCTCCCTGTACGCGGTGCACCTGGCTTGCGAGAGCATCCGGCGCGGGGAGTGCCGGGCCGCGATCGCCGGCGGGGTCAACCTCAGCCTGCACCCGGTGAAGTACATGACACTCGCCGAAACGGGCTTCCTGTCCTCCGACGGCAGGTGCCGGGCGTTCGGCGAGGGCGGGGACGGCTATGTGCCCGCCGAGGCGGTCGGTGCCGTCCTGCTCAAACCGCTCGGGCAGGCGCTGCGCGACGGCGACACGGTCCACGCGGTGGTCAAGGGCTCCGCGGTCAACAGCGACGGCCGGACGTTCGGTTACACCGTGCCCAACCCGGTGGCCCAGGCCGAGGTGATCCGGGCGGCCCTGCGGTCGGCGGACGTCGAGGCCGCGACCATCGGCTGTCTGGAGGCGCACGGCACGGGCACCGCGCTCGGCGACCCGGTCGAGGTGCGCGGGCTGTGCGACGCGTTCGCCGACGTCACCGCCCGGCAGTCGTGCGCCGTCGGGTCGGTGAAGTCCCTGATCGGGCACGCCGAGGCGGCCGCGGGAATCGCCCAGCTCACCAAGACGGTACTCCAGTTGAAGCACCGCCGGCTGGTCCCCACCCTGCTGCACTCGGCGCGGACCAACCCGGACATCGCCTTCGAGGAGACGCCGTTCCGGGTGCAACTCGAAGCCGCGCCCTGGGAGCCTCCGCCGGGCGGCCGTCCCCGCCGGGCCGGCATCAGCTCCTTCGGGGCCGGCGGCGTGAACGTCCACCTGATCGTGGAGGAGGCACCCGAGGTGTCCCGCCCCGCGCCGGCCGAGCGACGGCACGTCCTGGTGCTGTCCGCTGCCGGGGCCGCCAACCTGCGCGAGTACGCCGTACGGCTGCGCCGCTTCCTGGCCGACGCCGTGGCGGACCCGGAGCCGGGGGCGACAACGGGCAGTGGCGCCCGGACGCTGCTGCCGGACACCGCCTTCACGCTGCAGACCGGACGCGCGCACCTGGCGCACCGCCTGGCCCTCACCGCCTCCCGTCCCGCCGAGGCGGTCGCGCTGCTCGACGCCCATCTGGCCGGGGCGGGCGGGCCGCGGGTCCACACCGGTGTCGTCGCGCACCCGGCGTCCGGCGACCGGCACCGGCCGTCCGCCGGGCGCGACCCGGACGAACTGGCCCGAGCCTGGGCCGCCGGCACGGACTGGAACTGGACGGCCCTCCACGACGGACGGGACCGGCCGCGCCGGATCTCCCTGCCGACGTATCCCTTCAGCCGGCACCGCTACTGGCTGCACGACCCGACCGGCACATCCGACGCGGGGACGTCCACGGAGAACGCGGGGCAGGCCGGCGCGTCCGGTGCCGGGTCACTCGCGGAGAAGGCAGCACCCGCACTCACCGCGCCCGGCCCCGAGACACCCGCGTCCGGCCCCGAGGCGCCCGTGTCCGACAGCAAGGCACCTGCGTCCGGCGGCGAAGCGCCCGCGGGGAACATGGCACACGTGTCCGACGGCGAGGCGCCCGCGGAGAGCGCCGTACCGGCGAGTCCGCCGGCCCGCGGCGGCGTACCCGTGCCGGACGCGGAGTCTGCGGACCGGGCGGGCGGAGGGCTGCTCGGTGTCCTGCGGGCCGCGCCGCCGAGCGAACGGCTCGCCCTGCTGACCGGGTGGCTGCGCGCGGAGCTGGGCCACCTGCTCCAGTACGACCCCGAAGAGCCGCCCGACCCGGACACCGGCTTCTTCGACCTCGGCCTGGACTCGGTCCTCGCCGTCCGGCTCGGCACCCGGATCGAACAGGAGCTGGGGGTCGAGCTGTACGCCACCGTGGCCTTCGACCATCCGTCGGTCGGCGCGCTGGCCTCGTACCTGCTTCCGCTGCCGGACCTCGGCACGCCCGGCACCGCCACCGTGCCCGCGCCCGGTGACGGCCAACGCCCGCCGCGCTACCGGACGGTGCATTTCACGGCCGACTGGGAGCCGGACCCATCGGCACCGGCGGCACCGGACGACGGCGCCGGTCCGTGGACGTCGGGCGCGGTCGTCCTGGACGCCGACGACGCGGTCGCCCGGCTGCTCCGGGACCGGCTGCGCGCGCACGGCTGTCCCGCGCCCGTCGTGCTGGTCAGGCCGGGCACGGAGTACGCCCGTGTGCACGCCGGGGAGTACCGGGTCCGGCCCGGTGACACCGGTGACTGGGACCGGCTGGTGGACAGCCTCGACGCCGACGCGGACGCCGGCGGCACGGAACGGCCCGGCGTGTTCGTCCACCTGTGGACGGCCGCCGCGGCCGGCCAGGACGTACGGCGCCGCCTCGATCTCGGGGTCCGCTCCCTGTTCCGGCTGGCCCGCCGGCTGCTGCCGGCGGCGCGGGACAGGACGGTCCGGGTACTCCAGGTGGACGCCCATCCGGCGGGCCGGCCGGATCCGCTGGCCGAGGCCCTGTCCGGCTTCGCCCGGTCCCTGCGCCACGAGAACCCCCGTCTGCTGGTCCAGGCGGTCGCGGTCGACGCCGCCCGCGGCGGTGCGCGGCCGGACCCGCAGGAGGTGGTCCGGGTCTGTACGGCCGAACTGCGCGGCTCCGGGCGGGAGGCGGAGGTCCGCTACCAGGACGGCCGGCGCCTGGTGCGCCGGGTGCGCGAACTGCCGCCCCGGACACTGGCGGTGACGCCGGGATCCGTGGTGCCCGGCGGGGTGTACGTCGTGACCGGCGGCGCGGGCGGGCTCGGTCTGCTCTTCGCCGAACACCTCGCCCGCCGGGCCCCGGGCGCCCGGCTGGTCCTCGGGGGACGCGCCGAACCGGGTCCGGAACGGGCTGCGGCCGTCCGGCGGATCGCCGCACTGGGCGCGGACGTGGAGTACGTACGGGCGGACGTCGCCGAGGAGGACGGCGCCCGCCGGCTGGTCGAGCGCGCCCGTGACCGGCACGGCCGTATCGACGGCCTGATCCATTCGGCGGGCTGCGTACGGGACGCCCTGCTGGCGGACAAGACGGGCCGGGACCTGGACGAGGTGCTGGCCGGCAAGGTGCTCGGCGCCTTCCACCTCGACGCGCTCACCCGCGACGACGACCTGGACTTCTTCCTGGCCTTCTCCTCGCTGACCGCCTTGATCGGCAACCCCGGGCAGACCGACTACGCGTACGCCAACCGCTTCCTGTGCGCGTTCGCCCGCCACCGGGAGAGGCTACGGCTGGCCGGTGAACGCAGGGGCCGCAGCATCGCCCTGGTCTGGCCGTCCTGGCGGCACGGCGGCATGCGGGCCGACGCCCGGACGGAGGAGGCGCTGCTGAGCCGGGTGGGTCTGACCCTGCTGGAGACGCCCGTGGGCGTCGACGCCTTCGAGCGGGCCCTGTCGGGCGGCGAGAGCGAGTTCGGCGTCGCGCACGCCGACCCGAGGCTGCTGCGCCGGGTGCTGGATGTCCTGCCGCCGCGTGACGGCGGGGCCGTCGAGGACGTACACCGCGAACTGCGTTCGGTACTGGAGGAACTCGGCCTGTGAGCGGCACCGCCGACGCGCTGCGTCCGGACGCGCACCCGCGCGTCCCGGACCGGGATGATCTGCTCAGCCGGTCGCTGGACGCGATCCGTTCGCTGCGCGGTGAGCTGGCGCAGGAACGCGCCCGAGCCGCCGAGCCGATCGCCGTCACGGGACTGGCCTGCCGTTTTCCCGGCGGCGCGGACTCCCCGGAACGCTTCTGGGAGTTGCTGGCCGAGGGCCGGGACGCGGTGGGACCGGCGCCCACCGACCGATGGCCGACAGGATCCGGCTCGGCGGGTTCCGGCTCGACGGGGCCCGGCTCGGTGAGCGCTGGCCGGGCAGGCGCCCGTCGGCCAGGCGCCGGCTGGGCGGCGTTGCAGGGCGGGTTCCTCGCCGAGGACATCGACGCGTTCGACGCCTCCTTCTTCGGCGTGTCCGCGGGTGAGGCCGCCGCGATGGATCCGCAGCACAAGCTGCTGCTGGAGACCGTGTGGGAGGCCCTGGAGCGGGCGGGGCTGCTCACCGGTCGTCCCGGTGCCGGCCGGGTCGGTGTGTTCGTGGGCGTCTCCGGTTCGGACCACGCGCGGCTGCCGGTGCGCGCGGAGCAGGTCGGCGCGTTCACCGCGGTCGGGGCCGCGCCCAGCATGGCCGCGGGCCGGGTGGCGCACGCCCTCGGGCTGGACGGCCCGGCGCTCGCCGTGGACACCGCCTGCTCCTCCTCCCTGGTGGCGGTGCACCTGGCCGTGGAGAGCCTGCGGCGCGGCGAGTGCGACGCGGCGGTCGCCGGCGGGGTGAACGTGCTGCTGTCCCCTGATGTCTTCCTGGTGCTGGACGAGATGGGCGCGCTGTCCCCGGACGGGCGCTGCAAGGTCTTCGACGCGTCGGCCGACGGGTACGCGCGGGCGGAGGGGTGCGGCGCGGTCGCGCTGACGCGGCTGTCGGACGCGGTCGCGGCCCGGCTCCCGGTGCACGCGGTCATCCGGGCGTCCGCCGTCAACCACGACGGCGGCTCGGGCGGCCTCACCGTGCCCAACGGCCGTGCCCAGCGCGCGCTGCTGCGCGCCGCGCTGACCGGCGCGGGTGTGCCGGGCGAGGCCGTCGGCTATCTGGAGACGCACGGCACCGGCACCCCGCTGGGCGATCCGATCGAGGTCGGCGCGGCGGTGGACGTGCTGTGCGCGCGACGGTCCGCGGACCGGCCGCTGCGGCTCGGCGCGCTGAAGAGCAACCTCGGTCATCTGGAGGCGGCGGCCGGCATCGCCGGTCTGATCAAGACCGTCCTGGTGCTGCGGCACGGCCTGATCCCGCCCAACCTGCATCTGCGGGAGCCCAATCCGCGGCTGGGTGTGGAGCGGCTGCCCGTGGTCCTGCCCCGCCGCACCGAGCCATGGCCGGCCGACGGCACGCCGAGGATCGCGGGCGTCAGCTCGTTCGGTTTCAGCGGCACCAACGCGCACATGATCGTCGAGGGCGCCGACACGGCCACGGCGACCGTATCCGCTCCGGTTCCGCCGCCGGTGCGCACCGACGCCATGCCGGCCGGGGCGGCCGTATCCGGTTCGGTTCCGCCGCCGGTGCGCGCCGACGCCATGCCGGCCGCGGCGGCCGTATCCGGTCCGATTCCGCCGCCGGTGCGCACGGACGCCATGCCGGCCGCGGCCCGGGTCGTGCCGCTGTCGGCCGCCTCCCCGGCCGCGCTGGCCGCGCTGGCCCGCCGTACAGCCGGCTGGGTGCGTGACCACCCGGACGCCCGGCTCGCGGACATCGCCCACACCCTCGGCGCCCACCGCCGCCACTTCCGCCACCGGGCGGCCCTGGTCACCGACCGGGAGGGCCCGGAGCTCGCAGCGCTCCTGACCGAGGTGGCCGACCGGGCCGACCGGACCAAGCGGGCGGACCTAGCCGACCAGGCGGAGCGGGCCGACGGGGCCGACCGCGCGGGCAGGGCCAACCATGCGATCGGGGCCGACCGCGCCGGCCTGGTCGACCGGACTGACCGGACCTACGGGACCACTGGGGCCAGCGAGACCGACCGACTGGACCGGGTCGACCAGCCCGACCACGCCGATCTGGCCGACCTAGCGGAGCGCACCGGCCACACCAACCGCACCGACCTGGCGGACCGAGCGGACGGGGCCTACGTGACCCGAGAGACCGCGCTGCCCAGTGGGACCACCGGGACCGAGGGGACCGACCGACCGGGCCGGTCTAATCTCACCAGCCCGGCCGACCGAGCAAACCGGACCGACCTCCCCGATGCGCCCGACCGACCGCACCGCGCCGACCTGCCCCACCGAACCGTCCGAACGGGCCGGAGCGACCCTGCCGACCTGGCCAACCGAGCGGACGGGTCCGATCGGGCGGACCGCGCCGACCGGGCCGAGCAGACCGACCGGTCCCGCCCAGCGGACCGAACCCAAGAGACCGACCAACCAGACCTGGCCCACCCAGCCGACCCCGCTCACCACGCCGGCCCGTACGGGTCACCTGTGCGGGGCGGCAACTCATCGCCGTACGCGCCGCACATCGGGCTCTTTCTGGATGCCACGCCCCGGCAGGCGCTGGCGGCGGCCCGGGCGCTGCGCCGGGCCCATGGCGGCTTCGCGGCGCTGTGGGACTCCTGCGCCGGCCGGCTGGGGCTGCCCGCCGGTACTGTCCCCGCCCGCCTGCCGGACTCCGTGGACGCCCTCACCCCGCTCGCCGCCGACGCGGTGGCCCTGGTGTTCCAGGCCGCGCTGGGCCGTCTGCTCGCGGACTGGGGCGTCCCGGTCGCCGCGGTGGGCGGTTCCGGCTGCGGTGACCTGGCGGCGGCCGTCGTCGCCGGGACCCTGGACCTCGCCGCGGCCGGCGCGCTGCTGACCGCCCGGCACGGCGGGCCGGTGCCCCGCGAGGTGTCCGCCCGGCCGCCCGCCGTACGACTGCTGCGCGGGGACGACCACGGCGACGAACCGGTGCCGCCGGACCTCCTGGCCGACCCGGGGTTCTGGTGCGGCCCGGCCGCAGGGCCCGCGCGGGCGGCGTCGGCCACCGCCGCGCCGCTGGCCGAGCGAGGGTACGGCCTCTTCGTCTCCGTGGGCGGGCCGACCCCCGTACCGGTGCCGGGGCGCTCGTGGTGGCGGGTCGCGGGCGACGACCACGGTGACGGCGCGTGGAGCGAGTTGCTGGCGGGGCTGGCGGCGGCCTACCGGGCCGGTGTCGTGGACCCCGACTGGGCCCGCGTCCACGACGACCGGGCGGCCGTGTGCCTGCCGCTGCCGGCCTACCCGTTCCAGCGGCGGCGGCACGCACCCCCGGTGCCGCGCGCCGAGGCGCACCGCACGGACGGCCCGGCCGGCGCGGCGGCGCGCCCGCTGGGCGGCGCGACCGCCCTGCGCGTGCTGTCCTCGCCCCTGGAGCACGCCCAGTTCCGGACCACCCTCAGCCGTGAGGTGCTGCCGCAGGCCGCGGACACCAGCGGTGTCCTGCACGTGGGCTACTACCAGGAGATGGTCGCCGCGGCCGTGGCGGAACTCGACGGCACGTCCGGCCACGAACTGCGCGACGCCGAGTTCGTCCACCCGCTGTATCTGGGCGCGCGGGCACGGACCGTTCAGCTGACGGTCTCTCCGGAGGCGGCCGGGGGCGGCCGCCTCTGCACCGTGCACAGCCTGGCCGAGGGCGAAACGGCGTGGACGCTGCACTTGACCGGCCGCCTCGGCGTCCGCCTGCCCGCCCCGGACCCGGCCGCCCGCTCGTGCGGGCCCGAGGACCGCGCCGAGATCCTGGCCCGGCTGCCCGGCCGGGTCGACGGCGCCTCGCTGTATGCCGCCCTGCGGGCCCGCGGCCTGGCGCTCGGCCCGTCGGTGGAGTGGATCGAGGAGGCGTGGTTCGGCGACGGTGAGGTCGTCGCCCGGCTACGGGCCCCGGAGAGGGCCGGGACGGGCGGCGAGGAGGACGGTGTGCTGCCGGTGCCGGCCGGGGTGTTCGACGCGTGCGCGCAGTTGTACGTGCCGGCCGCCGGCTCCCGGCTCGCCGACGACGAGGTGTTCCTCACCCGCCGCATCGGCCGGTTCGCGCTGTCCGGCCGGCCGGGCCGGGGGCCGCTGTGGGTGCGCTTCGTCCTCGGCGGCGAGCCCTCCGACGCGGCCCTGACCGCCGACTACCGCCTGTGGGACGACGCCGGACACCTGGTGGCCGCCTGCGACGGAGCCACCGTACGACGGGTCGGCGCGGGCCTCACCGGCCCATGGCAGCCCGCCACCGCGAAGCAGTCCGGCCTATTCCCGTCCGCCACCACCGAGGAACCCGGCCCACGCCGGTCCGCCGCCGAGGAGGCAGGTCCGCGACGCGCGGACGTCGTCGAGCGTTACCGCGCGGCGCCCGACGGGCTGCGGCCCCGCGTCCTCGGTGACTACCTCCGCACCGTGCTGGACCCCTCCGACGACCCGGGCCCGGCCGGCGCACCGCCGGACCGCCCGCTCGCGGACCTCGGCGTGGACTCCCTGCGTGCGCTGGAACTGCGGGGCCGGCTCCGTGGCGACCTGGGCGTGGAGCCGCCGCTCGACGCCCTGCTGCACGGTACGGCCGGCGGGCTGGCCGCCGCCCTCGGCGGGCTGCTGCTCGCGGACGCCCCGGCCGGACCGGGCCGGCCGGTGTCCCGGGAGCCGGCCCGGTGGCTGCGGCACGCCAGGCTGACGGGCACCGCGCGGCTACGGCTGTTCTGCCTGCCGTACGGCGGACGCGGCGCCTCCCTCTTCCGGACCTGGCCCGACGCGCTGCCGGACGACATCGACGTGTGCCCGGTGCAGTTGCCGGGCCGGGAGGACCGCGCGGACGAGAAGTGCCTGGAGGACCCCGACGCCCTGCTCGACGCGTTGGAGCCGGTGGTGCGCGCCCACGCCGACCGGCCGTTCGCGTTCTACGGGCACAGCGTCGGCGCGCTGCTGGCCTACCGTCTTGCCCACCGGCTGGCCCCCACCCACGGCGACCGGTTGCGGCATCTGTTCGTCGCCGCCTTCGGCTGTCCGGCGGCCGGCGCCGATCCGCTGCTCGGCCGGGTCACGGACGCCTGCCGGGACCTCGGTCTGCCGGACCTGCCCACCGCCGGGGAGGCGCTGCGCGTACGGCGTGCCCGGCCCGCCGCGTTCCACGACGCGCTGGCCGGCCGGCTCGGGAAGGACACCGCCGAGCGGCTGTTCGGCGCGGCGGAACCGGCGCTCTTCGCGGATCTGCGTCTCGTCCACGGCTACCGCCACGATCCGGCCGAGCCCCGGCTGCGGGTCCCGGTCACCGCGCTGCACGGCGCCGGCGATCCGGTGGTGGCGGAAGCGGACATGCGGGCCTGGGGGCGCGTGACGGACGGGCGCTTCCGCCTGGACGTGCTGCCCGGCGACCACTACTTCTGCCATCCCGACCAGTCCCTCGACCGGGTACTGCGGCTCATCACCGAACACCTCCGCTGATCCCTCCGGCCCTCTCCTCCCTCTCCGCCCCTCTCCGCCCTCTCTTTCCCTCTCCTCCCCTGGACGACGCCATGCCCCTGCCGCGTACCCGACCGTCCTCGCCCGCTGCGTCCGCGTGCAGACCGCGGCGCGACCGGCCCGGAGCCGTCCTCGTCGTGGAGTCCGTGGCCGTCTTCATGGTCATGCTCGACAACCTCGCGATGAACAACGCGCTGCCGGACATCGGCAGTGACCTGACGGTGGGGGTCGGCGGCCTGGAGTGGGTGGTGGCCTCTTACACGCTGGTGCTGGCGGCCTTCCTGTTGCCGGGCAGCATCGTCGGCGAGCGGCTGGGGCGGCGCCGGGTGTTCCTCGCGGGTCTGGCGGCGTTCACCGTCGGGTCGGCGCTGGGCGCCACGGCGGACAGCTGGGCGGTGCTCGTCGCGGGGCGGGTCGTCCAGGGCGCGGGGGGCGCGGTGCTGCTGCCGTCCAGTGCGGCGCTGCTGCGGCAGGTGTTCCCGGAGGACGGTGCCCGGGCGAAGGCGCTCGGGCTGCGCGGGGCCGCGTCCGGGCTGGGGCTCGCCCTCGGCCCGGTGATCGGCGGTCCGCTCGTGGAGCGGTTCGGCTGGCACAGCGTGCTGCTCATCAACGTGCCGATCGGTGCGGGCCTGCTGGTGTTCGGCGCGCTGTCGCTGCCGCACGCGCCGGCGTCCCGTACCCGTTCCTGGGACCTGCCGGGACAGGCGCTGGCGGCCGCGGGCGTCGGCGGGCTGATCTTCGCGCTGATCCAGGGGCCCTCCGAGGGCTGGGCCGACCCGGCCGTCCTGACCGGTTTAGCCGCCGCCGTGCTGGCGCTGCCGGCGCTGACGGCCGTGGAACGGCGCTCATCCGACCCGATGCTCGACCTGTCCTTCTTCCGGGACCGGCCCTGCGCGGTGGCGGCGCTGGCCTGTTTCTCCACGAGTCTGGCCCTGTTCGGAGCGATCTTCTTCCTGTCGCTGTACCTCCAGTACGTCCTCGGCTGGTCGGCGGCCGGCGCGGGTCTCGTCTTCCTGCTGGCCTCCGCGTTCATCGTGGTCACCGGGCCGGTCGCGGGCCGGCTGTCGGCGCGCTGGAACGCCTTCCGGCCGCTGATGATCGGCGTCGCGCTGTGCCCGCTCGCGCTGGCGGGGCTCGGCCTGTACGGGGAGGGCGCGCGCTATGCCGAGTACTGCTGGGTGCTGCCGGTCATCGGGGTGTGCGTGAGCCTCACCTTCGTGCCGGTCAACGTCATCGTCGTGGAGCGGGTGCGCGGTCCCCGGGCCGGTATGGCCACGGCGATCGCCGAGATGCTGCGCGAACTGGGCGGCGTGACCGGTGTGGCGGCGCTCGGCGCGGTGCTCAACTCCCGCATGCGGGACTCCCTGCTGCGTCAGGCGGAGGCGGTCCTGCCGGCGGACCGGGCGGCCGCGCTGACCGACCGGACCCTCGCGCGCGGCCCGGCGGCGGCCCTCACGGGTTCCGGCGGCGGTGAGGTGCGCCACTGGTTCCGGGCCGCGTTCATCGACGGACTGCACGGAGCCCTGTACACGGGGGCCGTGGGCACCGCCGTGGTGGCGGTGTGCGCCTGCCTGATGCTCCGCACGGCGACGGCAGAGCCGGCGGACGAACCGAACGGCCTGGTGCAGCCGGCGGGATAGCACGGGTGCCAGCGTGTGCACGGGGCGTCGTGGCCGGGCGCGGCCGGTGCGCGGACCGCAGGATGGAGTCCGGGAGGATTCGGGGCGGCCGTGCGGCGGCCTGCCGTACGGCGCCGGTCCGCCGGTGTCCGCGGGAGGCAGGCGTGGAGTACGGCTCGGGCGTGGTCCTGCGTGACCTGTGGCACCGGCTGCCGGGCGCGGCCCGCTCGGCGTTGCTGCGCCGTGGCGCCGAGGCCGACCGGTGGGTGCTCGACGCGCTGCCGGGCCGCTGGGAGGCGTTGCGCCCGCTGGTCTTCGGCGAAGCGGAGTATTACCGGTTCGCGGGACTGGCGGCGGGCGTGCTGCGGTGCGCCCTGCTCGCCTGCGCGCGCCGGGCCGGTACCGCCGGCGAACTGTACGAGGCGCTGCGTGACCGCCGTGACCTGCGGCTGATGGACCCGGCGCAGCGGCTGTCCGCCGATGTGCTGCTGCGCATGGCCCGGCCCGACGCGCTCCTGGCCGGCGGCCGGCCCTGGTTCGTCGAGCTGAACGTCGGCCCGAACCTCTACGGCGTCCCGGGCCTGGAGGAGCGCGGCGCGGTGTTCGCCGGTGGCTGGCCCGACGGCACCCTGGCCGAACCACCCTCGACCCTGCGGGCGCGGGCCGCCGCGCTGGCCGGGACCGTACCGGTGTCCGGGGACGGGCACCGCCGGGTGCTCGTCCCCACCTGGCGGGCGGACTCGGGCATCGCGGTGAAGCTGGGCGGTGCCCGCGCGCTGCGCCGCTATCTGCGGCCGGCCGCGGAGGCCGCCGGGGCCGCGGGGCTGGCGGTGTCGGTGGCGGACCTGTCCGAGGTGCGCGGCGGCGCCGCGGGGCTGTGGGCGGGTGAGGACCGCGTCGACGTGGTCTTCAACCAGTTCGTCGGTGCGGTGGTGGCCGACGGCCCGGCGCTGGGCGTGCTGCGCGACGCGGTCCTGGCCGGCGGCGTGCGACTGTTCGTCCCCGAGGCGTCGTGCCTGCTCAGTGCCAAGCAGGTGCTGGCCTGGATGCACGAGGACCTGGACCTGTACGAGCCCGCGGACCGCGCGCTGATCGCGGGGCATGTGCCGTGGACGGCGTGGCTGGGCCCCGGGCAGAGTCCCGGGCACCGCCGGCGCGTCCTGGACCGGGCCGTGCGGGAACGGGCCGGTCTGATCGTCAAGCCGTCGTGCGGTCACGGAGGCGCGGGTTTCGTCGCCGGACACGAGGTGACCGCGCGGGACTGGCTCGGCCTGCTGACGCGGCGGTCACGGGAGGACACCCTCGTCGTCCAGCGCCGGCTCGTGCCGGACAGCACCTGGATGCACTTCCGGGGCTCCGACGGGAACCGTGCCGTGGCCCGGGTGCCCTTCGTCCTGTCCCCGTTCCTGCCGGGCGGCCGGGTCGCGGGCGCCTACGTCCGGCACGCGAGTCCCGACGCGGACCGCCCGGCCGCGCCCGTGAACACCGCGACGGGGGCGGTCTCCAACACGGTGCTGCTGCTGCGTGATCCGGGACGGCGGGTCCCGGGAGGCGGTGACTGAGGCAACGCGCAACCCCCAGGACGGCGGGGCCGGTTGGCCGTGGCTGAGGCAACACACAGCCCGGGACGGCGGAGCCGGGGGCCGTCGCGAGGAATGCCCGGCGCGGCCGGCTGGCCGTCGCGAGGAACGTCCGGCGGGGCCGTCACCGGCCCGTCGACCGTCGGCCCGTCGACCTGTCGACCCGTCGACCCGTCGACCCGTCGATCCATCGACCCGCAGGACCGCCGGCCGGTGGCGGCCTTGCCACCGGACCCGCCGTACCGGCATAGTGAGTTTGGAATTCCAACTCACTCCACCTCACGGGGAAGGGCGCCGACATGCCCGAGCGAGACACCGCGAAGCGAGCCCGGCAGCCGAGGCTGCCCGCCAAGCTGGCCGGCCATCCGTCCGTACAGGCCGTCCTCGCCCGCCGGGAGAGCGGTACGGCGGACCAGCCCTCGCCGGTGATCGACGCGGAGTGGCTGCGCCGGCTGTGCCTGGACGCGGGCGCCGACGACGCGGCCGCGGTGAGCCTCGACCACCCCGATCTCGCCGGGGAACGCGAGCACGTCCTCGCCGCGTTGCCGGGCGCCCGCACCCTCGTCTCGCTCGTCGTCCGGATGAACCGCGACAACTACCGCACGCCGGCCCGCAGTGTGGCGAACCAGGAGTTCCACCAGACCGACGAACAGGTCAACCACGCCGCCCGTACGGTCACCCGGGCGCTGCAGGACGCCGGCCACCGCGCGCTCAACCCGTCGGCCGGTTTCCCGCAGGAGATGGAGCGGTTCCCGGGCCGCATCTGGGTGGTGGCGCACAAGACGGTCGCCGTGGCGGCGGGCCTCGGCGTGATGGGTCTGCACCGCAACGTCATCCACCCGAAGTTCGGCAACTTCGTGCTGCTGGCCACCGTCCTGGTGGACGCGGAGGTGAGCGGGTA
This sequence comes from Streptomyces sp. NPDC027672, assembly GCF_055566335.1. Taxonomy (NCBI): domain Bacteria; kingdom Bacillati; phylum Actinomycetota; class Actinomycetes; order Kitasatosporales; family Streptomycetaceae; genus Streptomyces; species Streptomyces sp. NPDC027672. The sequence continues at coordinate 160,872 of NZ_JBVHSO010000013.1, forward strand.
CGGCCGGCCGCTGGACTACAACCCGTGCGTCGACTGCAAGTTGTGCGTCGCCGCCTGTCCCATCGGCGCCATCAAGAAGGACGGTGGCTTCGACTTCCTCGCCTGCGCGACGCACAACTACCGGGAGTTCATGAGCGGGTTCACCGACTGGGTGCAGACGGTGGCCGACAGCGAGGACGCCGCCGACTTCCGCTCCCGCGTCACCGACTCCGAGAACGCGTCGATGTGGCAGAGCCTGGCCTTCAAGCCGAGCTACAAGTCCGGTTACTGCGTGGCCGTCTGCCCCGGCGGGGAGGATGTGCTCGGCCCGTACCTCGACGACCGCAAGGAGTTCATGGACAGGGTGCTGCGCCCGCTTCAGGACAAGGTCGAGACGCTCTACGTCCTGCCGGGCTCCGAAGCGCAGCGGTACGCGGAGCGCCGCTTCCCGCACAAGCCCGCCAAGGAGGTCACCGGCGGCTGGCGGCCGCAGCCGCAGCCGCGGGAGGACCCGGCCTGACGGCGCGGACCTGGCGGCCCGGGGTCACCGGCCGGCCGGAACCGGTGACCTGGCGACCGGCCCGGCCGCCGCCGTCACGGGTGACCGTCGGGGCGTATGGCCGCGCCGACCCGCGCGGCCGTCTCGCGCAGCCAGATGTGGGCCGCGTCGTGGGTGTGGACCGGGTGCCACCACAGGGCCTCGCGCAGCGGCACCGTCTCGTACGGCGGCTCCACCACGCGGACGGCGGCGATCGGTGCCAGCAGGCGGGCGAGGCGCTCCTGCACCAGGGCGATCCGCCGCGTGCCGGCGACCAGCAGCGGCAGCAGCTGGAAACTGTCGACGGACACCTCGACCCGCGGTTCGATGCCGAGCATGCCGAGCTGGCGCACCGCCGGCGCGTCATAGGTGCGCTGGTAGGTCACCCAGGGCAGCCGGGCCAGGTCCCGCCGGGTGAGCCGGTCGCCGACGGCCGGGTGGTCGTCCGCGACGAGGAACACCCAGCGGTCGTCGTAGAGGTCGGTGGCCGGGAAGTCGCTGATCACGCCGTGCGGCATGAGCAGGCCGTCGGTGGCGCTCAGCAGCGTCGCGGTGTCGTCCACCACGGTGGGCGGGGTGTGGGTGAACCGCAGCCGGATGCCGGGCGCCTCCTCGTGCACCGCGCGGGCCAGCACGGTGCCGAAGACGGCGACCGCGTAGTCGGACGCGACCAGCTTGAACTCGCGGTTCTCCTTGGCCGGGTCGAAGTCGGCCTGGCTGGCGAAAAGGCGTTCCAGTACGTCGTAGGCGGTGGCGGTGCGATCCAGCAGGACCTGGCCGAGCGCGGTCAGCTCGTAGTGGCCGCCGACCCGGGCGAGCAGGTCGTCGTCGAAGTGCCGGCGCAGCCGGGAGAGGGCCGCGCTCATCGCCGGCTGGCTGAGGCCGACGCGCTGCCCGGCGCGGGTGACGTTGCGTTCCTCCAGCAGGGCACGCAGGGCGACGACGAGGTTGAGGTCCAGACTGGCCAGGTTCACGGAAGGTCCTCTTGCGGTACGGCGCCGACACGGCCGGCACCCCCGGCGGATAGACGCCGTGGATGCCGGCCGCCCGCGGAATCTCCCGACTCGATCGCGGGCCGGGGGTCCAGACTAGTCACCGCACGCCGAGGAACACACCTCGGGGAACCCGTCACAAGGAGCTTCTCGGGCGGCCGACGGTGGGCCGGGGGTCAGCGGCGCCGCAGGGAAGGGTCGAGCAGCGCGGGCGGGGTGTCGAACTTCTCGTGTGCGGCGAGGTCGGTGCCGGGGGCGACGATGGTGTCGATCGCGTCGAGCACGCCGGCCGGGAGCCGGGTGTCGGCGGCGGCGAGCTGGTCGCGCAGATGACCGAGGGTGCGGGGGCCGATGAGGGCGGCGGTCACGGCCGGGTGCGCGGTGACGAAGCCGAGGGCGAGCTGGATCATCGTCAGACCGGCCTCCTCGGCGACCTCGGCCAGCCGCTCGACGGCGTCGAGCCGGGCCCGGTTGGCCGGGACGCTCAGGTCGAAGCGCTCCGGCAGGATCGTCGCACGGTGGCCGGCGGCCTCCTGCCCCCTGCGCACCGCGCCCGACAGCCAGCCCGAGGCCAGGGGGCTCCAGGCCAGCACACCGAGTCCGTACTCCTCGGTGACGGGCAGGACGTCGGCCTCGATGCCCCGCTGGAGGATCGAGTAACTGGGCTGCTCGGTGACGTAGCGGCCCAAGTGATGGGCGCGGGCCGCCCATTGGGCCTGGACGATGCGGTAGGCGGGGAAGGTCGAGGAGCCGAAGTACCGGATCTTTCCGGCGCGTTGCAGGTCGGTGAGGGCCGACAGCGTCTCCTCGTCGGCGGTGGCCGGGTCCCAGCGGTGGATCTGGTAGAGATCGACGTGGTCGACACCGAGGCGGCGCAGGCTGTCGTCCAGCGCGGTGACCAGCCAGCGCCGCGAACCGCCCCGCCGGTTGGGGTCGTCGCCCATGGGCAGGGTCGCCTTCGTGGCCAGCACGATGTCGTCGCGGCGGCCGGCGATGGCCTTGCCGACCATCTCCTCCGACTCGCCGTCGCCGTACATGTCGGCGGTGTCGATGAGGTTGATCCCCGCCTCCAGGGCGGCGTCGACGATGGCGGTGGCCTCGTCCTGGGTGGTGCGCCCGATGGCGCCGAAGTTCATCGCGCCGAGCGCGAGGGTGCCGACCTGTACACCGGTACGGCCCAAGGTGCGGTACTGCATGCCTGTGACTCCTTATGCGAGCGGAGCGGAGGAAGCGGCTCCACTGGGGGCGCGCTTGGCTGCCGGGGCCCGCTCTGCCATGATGAGCAAGCGGAACCTCGTTCCGGAACGACGATACGGAACAGTGTTCCGTTTCCGCAAGAGGTGCCGGACATGGCGTTGGCGAAGGGAGCGCGTGGTGAAGGACAGCGGCGAGGGCACCGGGCGCGCGGCCCCGGCCCAGCGCAGGGACGCCCGGCGCAACAAGGAGACGCTGCTGGAGGCGGCCGCCGCGGTCTTCGTCGCCTCGGGCGTGGAAGCGCCGGTACGGGACATCGCGGCCAAGGCGGGCGTCGGGGTGGGCACGATCTACCGCCACTTCCCGACGCGGGCGGACCTCGTCATCGCGGTCTACCGGCACCAGGTCGAGGCCTGTGCGGAAGCCGGTCCCGCCTTGCTGGCCCAGAGCGCGACGCCGTATGCCGCGCTGCGGCAGTGGATCGGCCGCTTCGTCGACTTCCTGGTCACCAAGCACGGGCTGGCGGCCGTACTGCGGTCCGACAACGCCGGCTTCGAGGCGCTGCACGCCTACTTCCTGGACCGCCTGGTGCCCGTCTGCACCGAGCTGCTCCGGGCCGCGGCCGCGGCCGGTGAGATCCGCTCCGACGTCGAGGCGTACGCGCTGATGCGCGGCGTCGGGAACCTGTGCGCCGGCGCGGAGAGCGACCCGCACTACGACGCGCGCCGCCTGGTCGACCTCCTCGTCGCGGGACTGAGCCGCTCCGGCTGACCACCACCCGGCCGCACCGGCCGCACCGCCCGGGCCCCCGGACGGCGCGGCCGGCGGACCGGGGCGGCCGGCGGACCGGGGCGGCCGGCGGACCGGGGCGGCCGACGGGCCGGGGTGGCCGGACGGGCTCCCCGACTCCGAGGCGTCGTAGGCGAGTTGCCAACCCTCGCGGCGCGTTCCTAGCCCTTGCGGCGGTACACGACCAGATACGACACGTTGCCCACATCATGGGTGAAGACACCGACCCCGCCGAAGTCGGCCACCGGCGCCTCCTGTCCTTCGGGGAGCGCCTTCGGGGTGCCCGTGGCCAGCGCGAGCTGGACGGGGGCCGTGCTCCCGGTCAGACTCCCGTCCTTCGTCAGCGAGGTGCCGTAGGCGATGCCGTCGTCCGTGACGGAGCGGAAGCTGAGGGGCTTGCTGTCGTCGGTCTCCTCGAAGCAGTAGCCCTTCTTCGCCCCGAGGTCGAAGGCGAGGTGCTCGGAGACCAGATAGCGGCCGTTCGGGGAGAGCGCGGAGCCGGGGGCCTCCGCGGACGCGACGAACGGCTTGGCGCACAGCACGGACGCCTGGACCCGGCCGGTCCGGCCGTCGAGCACGGCCCACACGTTCTGGTCGTCTTCGTTCTTCTGCTCCCAGCGGGCGAGGAGGTGCCCGCCGGCGGCCGGCCATACCGCTCCGGTCGCGGGGTCGGCCCCGGCCGGCGCGATCCGGTCGTCGTCCCAGGAGCCGGGGATGCCGAACGCGCCCGCGCCCTCGTTCAGCACCACCGGGTCCCGGTCCGTCAGGGCGGCGATGTCGTTGCCGTAGGAACACGAGGAACAGCCGGGCGCCTTGAGGGAATCGGTGTCATAGGTGGTGGTGCGGCCCGTCACCACGTCGAGGGCGACCTTGCGCTTGTCCGTCACGGGTATCAGCAGCCTCTCCCCCGCTTCGGTGACACGGCCCGTGCCGTAGTCGGTCGCCGGAACCTCGGCATGGCGGGCGGGCGCCACCGCGTCGCCCGAGCCGTCGGCGGCGTAGACGTCCACGGCGTACACCTGCTTCGCCTTGGCCAGGGCGTCGCCGCCCTTCTTGCCCAGGGACCAGGTCACCAGGTACTCGGCGTCGCCGGCCGGGACGACGAACAGGCCGGGCGTGGCGCCCTCGGACAGGTCCGCGAACGGCTTTCCCGTCCAGCGGACGCGGCCGGTCACCGCGTCCCGGACGGTCACCCGGTACGCGGAGCCCGCGCCGGTCATCGTGGCGATCGCGCCGGCCTTCGGCAGCACGGCGTACGTGCCGAGCTGCTTGCCCGAGAGCTGCCAGCCCTGTGCGGTGTCGTAAGCGGCGGGCACGTCCAGCTTGAGCGAGGGCGCCGGTGCCGAGGTGTGCGTGGGAGGCTTGTCGCCGTGACCGGTGGGCTTCGTCCCCGCCGGCCCGTCCCCGCAGGCCGCGAGCGACCCCAGGGCCACGACGGCGACGGACGCCCTGACGAGTACCGATCTCATGCACTGTCCCTTCCGTTCCGGCGGAGGACAGCCCACGACCCGAACCGCCTCCCCCGATGGCGTGATCATGACCGAACACTACCGTCCGGGCCGCCATGCCCGCCCGCCCCGGCGAACGGTGCCGTCCGTCGTCAGTGCTCTGTGACGGTCTCCGTCTCCGCTTCGTACAGCCGGGCCGGATCGAAGCCCATCTCCGCGTAGTGGCCCGCGAGTTCGAGGGAGAGGACGCCGTGCAGCCGGGTCCAGAAGGCCAGGGCACGGCGCCGGGCCCGCGGCGGGGCCGGGTGTGCGCGGGCCCAGGCCCGGCGGCCGTCGCGATGCGCCTCCGGCGGTGCCGGCGGCCCGGCGGCGAGTGGTCCGGCGGTGCAGGCGTCGAGGACGACGGCCATGATCTCGGAGGTGATCCGGGTGGTGTCCTCGGGCGCATGGCGGCCGGGCAGCGGGGCGCCGTAGACGAGGAAGTAGCGCTGCGGGTCGGCCAGGGCCCAGGCGCGCAGGGCGTGCGCCAGGCCGCGCAGGTCGGCACCGGCCTCGGCGCGGGCGCGGAGGGTCTCGGCCAGGCCGCGGTAGGCGTCCCTGACCAGCTCGGCGATCAGGTCGTCCCGGCCGGCGAAGTACCGGTACAGCGCCGGTCCGCTCAGGCCCATCCGCTTGGCGATCGCGTTGAGGGAGAGGGCGGAGGCGCCGGCGGTGGCGATCTGCTCCCAGGCGTGTTTCTTGATCTCCTCCCGCACCTGGGCGCGGTACCGCTCCCGGGGCGTTCCCGTACCGGACCCGCCGGCCACCGTCTGCACGTTCCCGTTTCCCGTTTCTGAGTGATCGTCAGTTCGCTGGGGTTCGTTAGGGCATATCACGGGAGCTATCGGTCCTCGCGGCGCCACTTCGGTGCGCAGCGGGGAGCCCACACCGGCGGACGGTCCGCCCGGCGTACGCGGGCTCAGCGGCCGGCGGTGGTGCGGGTCTCGTGCGGGGCCGGCCGGCGGCGCGGCTCGCTGTCGTCGCGGAGGTCCTCCAGGAAGCCGCCCAGGGTGTCGGCGACCTCGTCCAGACTGCGGGCGCTGAAGAGGACCGGCTGGTAGCCGCGGATGTCGTAGGCGGTGGCGAGCATGGTGTCGATGTCCAGCGGGACGACGCGGGCCGCGGACAGCCGGCTCAGCTCGCCGTAGGAGGACAGCAGGGCCGCGCCGTACGCCTTGGGTGTCCCGCCTTCGTCCAGGACGCCGTACTCCAGTGTGAACCAGTACACGTCGCTGATCATCTGCAGGAGGTCCGCGCGGTCGACCCGTCGCGCCGCCTCGCCGATCAGACGGTAGATCCGGGCGAAGCCGGGCGAGGAGAGGTGGATGCCGTGGCCGAAGACGTCGTGGATGACGTCGGGTTCCGGGGTGAACAGCGGTACGGCCGGGTGACGGACGAACTGCACGGCGTGGAAGTAGCCGCCGGCCATCGAGCCCAGGAACCGCTTGTTCTCGACCACTCCCCCGGCGAGCGTGAAGTCGAAGCCGGTCAGCCGCCGCAGCCGGGCGCCGACCTCGGCGTGCTGCGGGATGTGGTCCGCGGGGATCGGGGCGTGTTCCCTGGCCTCCTGGACGGCGCGGCACGCGTGCTCGTCCTGGGCCTTCCACAGGGCCTGGTGGACGGTGCGCCAGGTCCTCTCCTCGCTCGGGCTGTAGCTGACCGGCGGAGAGGGGTCGCCGACCCGGTGGCCGCGGGCGCGCGCGGCGATCGCCTGACGCCGGAACAGGTAGTCCGGATCGCTGAGTCCCGGGTGCCGGCCGGCCTCGCCCAGCCGGCCGCCGGCCGTGACGGGGGTTCGCGCCTGTGTACCGCTCATGAACCGATCGTTCCTTCCCGGTCCTGGTCGGTCAGGTGGTACGCGGCCCGGGCGGACGCCGTGGTGCCGGCCGGCGCCGCCCCGGCGGCCGGCACGACGGCCGGGCCGGCGGCGGTGGCGCCGGAACCAGCGGTCCGGGGTGTCCGCCTCCGCGGTCGCCCCGAGCACCACCTGCGGGGTCCCGGATCACCGTGGCCGCGTCGCGGCGCCGGGTCCGGGTCCGACTGTTCGGCTTGCTGACTTGTTGTTCGGCTTGCTGACTCGTACGGAGCGCGCCGGAAGTGCCACACGCCCTCCGACGCCAGTTTCCCCTCGGCAGCGACGTTCGGCCACCGGCGCCGCGAAGCGGTACGCGGCGCCGACGGGGCGGTCACGTTCGGTACCTGTGAGCCCGGGGGCGGGGGGCGGGGGCGGGCACAGGGGTGCGGGGGCGGGACGCCGGGCGCCGGGCGCCGGGGCGACGAGGGGCCGGGGCGACGAGGGGCCGGGAGACCGAGAGGCTGGCAGACCGAGCGGCCGGGAGACTGGGAGGTCGGCGGACCGGGCGGCCGGGAAGTCGGGCGTCGGCAGGCCGGACGCCGGCAGACCGGGAAGCCGGGCGCCGGGCGCCGGGAAGCCGACAGGCCAGGAGATCGGGAGGCCGGGAAGCCAGGAGACCGACAGACCGACAGACCGGGTGGCCCGCGCGGCCGGGCGCCGGAGCAGTTCCCGTCGACCGGCGGAGCGCGGCGCGGCGCAGCCCGGGAGCGTGGGGCTAACGGGTGGGAGGCACCCAGGGAGGGAGCGGGAGACGGGGAACCCAGCCCCGGCCCGCGGTCTTCTGGCCGCCGCGCGGGGTTGCCCCTGACGCGCGGGTCAGGGTTTAGCGTGGCGCCTCCCCCGCCCCCCTGAGGAGGTCGCTCATGACATCGGTCGCGCATCAGGTCGGCCGTGAAGTACGGCTCGCCGCCGTCCCCGTGGGACTGCCGGTGCCCGCGGACCTCACCGTGGCCGAGGCCCCGGTGGGCCGGCCGGGCCCGGACCATGTCCTCGTGCGCAACCGGCACTTCCTGGTCTCCGCGGGCCTGCGCACCCTGCTCGGCGGAGCCGCGCGGGGCACTCCGGTGCCCGGCCTGCGCCCGGGCGACACGCTCATGGGACCGGCGGTCGGCGAGGTGGTCCGCGCGCCGCACGGCAGCGGGCTGCACCCCGGCGATCTGGTGACGCATCCGCTCGGCTGGCGCGAGTACGCCGTCGTACCCGTGGCGTGGTGCGGCCGGGTCGACCCGGCGCTGCCCGACCCGGTCGCCCAGCTCTCCTTCGGCTCCGCCGCCTACGGCGCGCTGACCCGGCTCACCGGAGTGCGCGAGGGAGATGTCGTCCTGGTCACCGGCGCCGCCGGCGGCGTGGGCTCGCTGGCCGGGCAGATCGCCCGGCTGCTGGGTGCCGCCCGGGTCATCGGGACCACCGGTACCGCCGGGAAGGCCGGGCGTCTCGTCGCCGAGCTGGGCTACGACGCGGTCCTGACGGCGGGTTCCTGGCGTGCGGCGGGGGACGCCGGGGACTCCCGGGCTGCGTATCGCGCGTTCGCCGGGCAGCTCGCCGAGGCCGCGCCGGACGGCATCGATGTGCTCCTCGACACCGTGGGCGGCGCGCAGCTCACCGCCGCGGTGGACGCCGCCCGGCCCGGCGCCCGGTTCGCGCTGGTCGGGGCGTTGTCCGGGCAGCTCGCGGCCGAGGGGGCCGGCGCCGCCGCACCGGTGGAGATCGACGCGTACCGGCTGGTCCTGATGGGAGCGTCGCTGGCGGGCTACATCGGCACCGCCCATCCCGGTGTGGAGGCGGAGTGGACCGCGCGGTTCGCCGCATGGCTGCGGTCCGGCCGGATCCGGTTCCCGCTGACGCGGGTCGCGGGCATCGGGCGGGCTCCGCAGGCGTTGCGGGAAGTGATGGAGGGGCAGCATGTCGGGGCGGTCGTCGTGGACGTGGCCGGCGATGGGTGACGGCCGCTGCCACGGACGGCGGGAGGCGGACAGCGTGCGGATCGGTGACGCGGCGGCGGCCGTGGGGGCGACGCCCCGGGCGTTGCGTTTCTACGAGCAGCGCGGACTTCTGCCCCCGCCGGCCCGTACGGGATCGGGGCAGCGGGATTACGGGCCCGGGGAACTCGCCGTGCTGCGCGTCATCCGGGCGCTGCTCGCGCTCGGACTCACGGTCGAGGACCTGCGGGCCGTCGCCGACCGGCTCCCGCTCCTCGCCGTGGCCCCGCCGGGCAGCGCCGGGTCGCCTGCCCGCGAAGGGTCCGCAGCGCCGGACGGCGAAGCGGAGGGCGTCGGCGCGGCGGTGGTGGAGCGGCGGATCGCCGCCCTGGACGCGGACATCGAGCGGCTGACGCGGCTGCGGGACGCCCTGAAGGCCGGCCTGACGGCCCCGCCCTGCGGACCGATCCCGTAGCCCGGGACCGCGCCGCGACTCAGTCCTCCGGCGTGGCCGGCGGCACCACCGCCCGGTGGTCGTCCACCGTGGCCGGTGCCACAGCCCGGTGATCATCCGGTGTGGCCGGTGGCACCGCGGCCCGATGGCCGTCCGGCGAGGCCGATGACACCACCGCCCGACGGTCGTCCGACGAGGCCGGTGGCACCGCGGCCCGGTGCTGGAGGCGCCGGGTCACCGCCCACAACAGCAGGGCGGCGCCGCTGAAGGACGCGCCCAGCACGGACACGCCGGACCAGCCCGCCGCCGCGTACACCAAGGAGGAGCCGGTGGCGCCGAGGGCGCTGCCGGCCGAGTAGAAGATCATGTAGCCGCCGATGATCCTGCTTCCTGCGTCCGGGCGGACCGCGTGGATGAGGGTCTGGTTGGTGACGTGCACGGCCTGCACGGCGAAGTCCAGCAGGACCGCGCCCACGGCGAGCGCCCACAGTGACTGCCGGGTGAACGCCAGCGGCAGCCACGACAGCGCGAGCAGGACCAGCGCGATGCCGGTGGTGCGCTGCGCGAGACCGCGGTCGTTCCAGCGGCCGGCGATGCCCGCGGCCAGCGCGCCGGCCGCTCCGGCGAGCCCGAACGCGCCGATCGCGGTGTGCGACAGCGACCACGGCGGGCTGCTGAGCGGCTGGACGACGCTGCTCCACAGCGTGCTGAAGGCCGCGAAGACGAAGAACGCCAGCCCGCCGCGGACCCGGAGCAGCGGCTGGCGGGCGAACAGCAGGACGGTCGACGCCAGCAGCCGCCGGTACGGCAGCGGGGCGGTAGGTGGCCGCCCGGCCGGCAGGGACCGGCGCAGGAGCACGGTGAGCGTGGCGGTCAGCGCGGCCGAGAAGAAGTACACGGCCCGCCATCCGGCCAGGTCGGCCAGGACGCCCGCCACCGTGCGCGCCAGCAGGATGCCGGTGATCACTCCGCTGGTGACCGATCCGACGACCCGCCCCCGGAAGGCCGGGGCGGTGAGGGAGGCCGCCGCGGCGACCATCGTCTGGGCCACGACGGCCAGCGCGCCGACCGCGACGAGCGCGGCGAGCAGCGCGGCGGTCGCGGGTGCCAGCCCGACCGCCAGCAGCGCGACGGCGAGCAGACCGAGCTGGAGCGTGATCAGCCGCCGCCGGTCGACCAGGTCGCCGAGCGGCACGAGCAGGAACAGGCCCGCCGCGTAGCCGAGCTGGGTGACGGTGACGATGGCGCCGAGCAGGCCGGAGCCGAGCGAGAAGCGCTCGCCGAGCGTGACCAGCAGGGGCTGGGCGAAGTAGACGGTGGCCACCGCGCTGCCGCAGGCGACGGCGAAGAGCAGGACCAGTCGGGCGGGCGGCGGCCCGGTCGGTGCGGGCGCGGCGGTCCCGGCCGTCCGGCCGCCGGCCGTGGAGCGGTGGCTCGGCATACGGCACCTTCCTTTCGGTGGTTGCAAGTTGCTACCGGTGGACTCTAGGGCGCACTGGTAGCATGTTGCAACCGAACGTTTCGCGTGGATGTCCGCCGCAGAAGTCCCCTACGGATGTCCCGCACCGCTGTCCCGCACGTCCCGCACGTCCCGCCCCGCTGTTCCGCGTGTCTCGCGCAGGAGGAGAGCCCGATGGTCGCCCGCACCCGGTTCGACGCCGACCCCTGCCCCGTCGCCCGCTCGATCGACGCCATCGGCGACTGGTGGTCCCTGCTGATCGTGCGCGACGCCTTCGACGGCAGCCGCCGGTTCGGGCAGTTCCAGCGCAGCCTGGGGATCGCCAAGAACATCCTCACCGCGCGGCTGCGCACGCTGGAGCAGGCCGGTGTGATCGAGACCGTGCCCGCCGCCGACGACAGTCCCTACCGGGAGTACGTCCTCACCGAGAAGGGCCGCGCCCTCTTCCCCGTCGTCGTCGCGCTGCGCCAGTGGGGCGAGGCCCACTGCTTCGCTCCCGGGGAGGCGCACTCGCGGCTCCTCGACCGCCGCGACGGGCGCCCGCTGAGCCCGCTGGAGATCCGCTCCGGTGACGGGCGTCCGGTCGGCCCGGACGAGACGGTGGTCGAAAAAATCACCCTCGCCGACGACACGGACTGAACCGGAGCGGCCGTGCCACCGCCGCGCGTCACAGTGGTCGCGACCTGTCTCGGGGCCTGCCCAGGGCAGGCCGTTGCCGGCGCCGGCGCCAGCCCTACGCGACGATGTGGCTGGACCCGGCCGCCCGAGGCTCCGGGCCGTCCAGGCAGCCCGGGCCGCCCTCGGCCAGCCGGCGGGCGATACAGGCCGTAATAGCCGGGACGACCCCGGTCATCTCCGGGCGCCAGCCCGGTACGGCGTTCACCTCGCAGAGGGTGTAGCCGTCCGGGGAGGTGAAGAGCAGGTCCACCCCGGCGATGTCCAGGCCGAGGACGCGCGCCGCCCGCACCGCCAGTTCCTCCGCCCGCGGATGGCGGCCCGTGCACACGGTGGCGGAGCCGCCCCGGGCGACGTTGGCGGTGAGGGCGCCGTCGTGGGAGGTGTGCAGGACCGTGCCCACCGGTGCGCCGTCGACCACGAGCACGCGCAGGGTACGGCCGTGGGAGGCGGCCACGTGCTCCTGGAACAGGAACGGCGTCTCCTGGCTGAGGCTGCCGGCCAGTTCGCGCAGCAGACGCGGGTCCCGGGCGAGGAAGACCTGTCCGCCCTTGGCGCCGCCGACCGACTTCACCACGCACGGGGCGTCCAGGTCCGGGCTGCGGACGACGCCTTCCAAGGGGGCCGTGGCGTAGGAGAGGGTGTCGGGCACCGGCAGCCCGGCCAGGGCGAGTTCCTGGAGCTGCCAGACCTTGTTGCGGGAGGTGAGCTGGGCGTCGAGCGGGTTGACGAGGGTGCTGCCCATGCGTGCGAGGTGCCGTAACAGGGTCACCTCGCGGTCGTCGCGCATGGGGCCCGCCACCTGCCGTACGCACACCACCCTGGGCGCGGGCACCTCCATGCCGCCCAGGGTGCGCAGAATCAACCGGCCGCCGTGCACGCCGAACAGCAGCTCGTCGGTGTGCCAGACCGCGAAGCGGGAGCCGTGGGCGCCGGCGAGCGCGGCCGCCAGTTCGCGTGTGGACCGGCGCAGTGCGGTCGGCCGGTGCCGTACCAGCAGCCACACGTCGGCGGGCGTCGGCCCGGCCTGGCGCCGCGCACCTGGTACGGCATGGTGCTGATCGACCACTCCGGCTCCTCCGCCGCCTCGCCGCCCACCACCGGCGGGCCGTCGACGGGTCAGTCTCGCAGTTGGGTGGTCACGGTGTCAGGCGTGTGGAGCGGCCGACCTCCGCGCCGGGGCCGGTCCGGCGGAGCGGGGACCGGCGTGCCGCTCGGGAGCGGGAGCCCTTGGTACCGGCCGTGGGCGGCCTCAGCGTTTCAGGCCGTAGAAGCGCATCGGCGAGTTCGGCCGGAAGCCGATCCGCGGGTACACCGGGGCCCCGGCCGCCGTCGCGTGGAGTGTGGCGCGGGTCAGGCCGGTCGCCCGGGCGCCCTCGTACAGGGCCTTGCGCGTCACCGCCTCGCCGTAGCCCCTGCGCTGCCCTTCCGGCGCCGTGGCGACGAGGGCGACGAAGAGCCTGCCGTCCGCCTCCACCGTCGCGGCGCAGGTCACCGGGACACCGTCGCGCAGGCCGAGGTAGGCGTGCACGCCGTCCTTCCACAGCCGGGACCCGAGGAGTCCGTCGCGGCCGTCTGCCAGTGGGAACCCGTAGGCGCGCGCGTTCAGGTCCGCGTACGCCCGGAGGTGTTCGTCGGTGGTGACGCGTACGAACGTCAGCTCGGGGTGGGCCGGTTCGGGCAGCGGGAGGAAGTCGCCGGCCATGCCGGTGCCGGGGAAGGCGTAGGCGAGCCCCGCCTTCTCCGCCGCCGTCTCCACCTGTGCGCGTGCCTCGGCACCGAGGAGGTCTTCGAAGAGCCACAGGAACCCGGGGTGGCGTTTCGCGCGCATGAGGTCCGCCGCCTGGCACAGGCGTTCCTGGAGGAGCGCGGGATCCGCGTCCACGTCCGTCAGGGTGACGCAGTTCCAGAACGCGAACCGGCAGTCGGCCCAGCGGACGGCGATGCCCGGCAGGTCCCGCACATCGGCGTCCGGATCGCGGTCGAGCACCATGGCCCGCCAGACCAGGGCGAGTTGCTCCATCGATTCGACCGACTCCGTACGATCCGTCATCTGCTCCCCCTGGGGGCGGCGAGGTCTGGTGGGCCCACCCAGTCATACGGCACCGGCCCGGGTGATGTCCCGGATCGGCACACTGTGCGGGCGCCGTTTCCGCGGCCTGTGCCCGGCCCGTTCCGACGGGCGGTCAGGCCGCGAGGACACGTGCCGCTCCGGTGCCGGCGGCCGTGCCCCGGCTTTCCCTGCCCACACACCGGCCGTCGATGCCCTGAATCCGCCGGTGACACGGGCCGCTCAGTGCCCCGCAGCCGCCGACGGCACGGGACGCTCTTCGGTGGCCAGGCAGACGGCGAGCGCCGCGATGTCGTCCTGGAGGCGGTCGCCGCTGTAGTCCAGCAGGTCGTGGTGGAGCTGTTCGAGGAGCCGCCGGGGCGGCAGGCGGCTCCACGCGCCGAGGCGCTCCAGGAGGGGATAGAAGGCGCCGTCCGGGGCGCGGGTCTCCGTGATGCCGTCCGTGTACAGCAGCAGTTGGTCGCCCGGGAGGAAGGAGTACTGGTCCATGTGGTACGGCTCCCCGTCCAGCATCCCCAGGTTGAGCGGCGGGGCCGGCCGTCCGCTGTCCAGTTCGCGCACCTCGCCCGAGCGGATGAGGACGGGCGGCGGGTGGCCGCAGTTGACCACGCGGAGCAGCGGACGCCCGGCGGAGATCTCGACGAAGACGGCGGTGACGAACCGTTCGCCCACCTCGCTCCCGCCCAGCAGGGCGGCCCTGCGGTTCATGCTCGTCTCCACCCGGTCGGCCAGCGCGGGCAGCGCGGGTTCGTCGTGCGCCGCCTCGCGGAACGCGCCGAGCAGCGCCGCGGCGGTCTCCACCGCGAGCAGGCCCTTGCCCCGGACATCACCGATGACCAGCCGGACGCCGTACCGGGTGGGGACGGCCTCGTACAGATCGCCGCCGATACGGGCCTCCGCCGCGGCCGACAGGTACAGGCTGTGCAGGAGGAGATCACCGATCCGGTGCGGCACGGGCCGCAGCAGGACCCGCTGGGCGATGTCGGCGACGAAGCGCACGTCGGCCAGCGTGCGCTCGCGGTGGACGCGGTGCGCGGCCAGGACGGTGCCGAGGGCGCCCACCAGGGTGGTGCAGACGTAGTCGGCGACGTAGTGGCGGTCCCACAGATAGCCGACGGCCCGGCCCGCGCAGCACGGGGTGCCGGCCAGGACGCCCTCCAGGGCGACGGCGAACACCGTGGCGCCGGCGACGACGGCGGGCCCGTGGGCGAACGCGGTCACCAGCGGCAGGACCACCAGCACGAAGCTCACCGGCCACTGGACGGGCGTCAGCGGCTCCAACAGCAGGACGGCGGCGACGTACAGGACCGGCAGCCACCGCAGCCACGCGGGAGGCGCCGGCAGCCGTGTCCGCGCGCCGGCGCCGTCCTCCGGCTCCCGACCGGTATGTCCAGCCCTCCTCGGCCTACGTGGTCCTCGCACACGGACTCCTGTCACGGGAACTCGACAAGGTCCCCAGCCTGGTCCGCCGGGCCCCGGCACTCCGGTCATTGCTCCACTCCACGGCATGTTCCGTGACGGAGCGTGACGGGCGGGGCGGCGACGCCGGACCGCGTTCCGCAGCGCTCGCCGAGCGCCGTCCAGAGCCGTCAAACGAGCACGGGGCGGGGCGGGGCCGTCGCGAGGGCGGGGCGGGCCGCTGTCCGACCGGGTGCCGGGTGCCGGACGCCGACCGTGGCCGGCGCGGACGGCGAGGCCACCGGACGTGAGCAGTGACCGGCGCGGACGGCGCAGCCGCCGGACGCGACCGTGCCCGGCGCCCGGCGCCCGGCACCCGGGCAGCCGTGCCCGGTTTCCCGCGGGCGGGCCGGGCGTGGGGTGAGCCCGGTCGCCGCGGGCGGGCTCGCAGCGGTCGCCGGGCACGGAGTTCCAGTGCTAGAAAAGGGAGATGAGCGGACGTTTCCGCCGCCCATGGGCGAGATCGGCGCCGCCGTCCGGCACCCGGTGGCCCTCCGGTCCGTCCCGCGGCCGGGGGCCGTGGCCGCGCCGCCGGCGCCGTCTGCCGTCGTCCCTGAGCGTCCGCACGCTCGCCGCGCAGGTCTTCGTGCTCCAGGCGCTGATCATGCTGTTGCTGGTGGCGGTGGGGGCCACCGCCCTGGCGGTGCAAGGGCTGTACGACGCCGAGCGCGACGCCGCGGACCGGTCGCTGGCCGTGGCCGAGTCCTTCGCGCACGCTCCCGGGACCACGTCGGCGCTGCGCTCGCCGGATCCGACGGCCCGGCTGCAAGACCAGGCGGAGCAGGTGCGCAAGGGTTCCGGCGTCGACTTCGTGACCGTCCTGGACCGGCACGGCGTCCGGCTCACCGACTCCGACCCCACCCTGATCGGCACCAAGGCCCAGGGGGTGGGCCGGGCCGCCATGGGAGAGACGTTCACCGAGACCTACCACGGCCGGCCGGCCGACGCCGTGCGCGCGGTGGTCCCCGTGCTGGACGCGAGCAGACGCGTGGTCGGCATGGTCAGCGCGGGGATCGAGTACGCCAATGTGGGTGACGTGCTGAGACGGCAGCTGCCCCTGCTGCTCGGCGCCGCGGCGGGCACCCTCGTCCTGGCGACGGGCGGCGCGGCCCTGGTCAGCCGCCGGCTGCTGCGGCAGACCCACGGGCTGGGCCCGGCCGAGATGACCCGGATGTACGAACACCACGACGCCGTGCTGCACGCGGTGCGCGAGGGCGTGCTGATCGTCGGCGGCGACGGGCGCGTCCTGCTCGCCAACGACGAGGCACGACGGCTGCTGGACCTGCCGGCGGACGCCGACCGGCGGCAGGTGCGGGAGCTGGCGCTCGGACCGGACCTGACCCGGTTGCTGGCGGCGGGCGAGAGCGCGTCCGACGAGGTCGTCCGGGCCGGGGACCGGCTGCTGGCGGTGAACATCCGGCCCACCGCCCCCTACGGCGGCGAGCAGGGGTTCGTGGTCACCCTCCGGGACAGCACGGAGCTGCGGGCGCTGTCCGGGCAGGCCGAGGTGGCGCGGGGCCGGCTGTCGTTCCTGTACGAGGCGGGTGTACGGATCGGCACCACGCTCGATGTGCGGCGCACCGCCGAGGAGCTGTCCGAGGTGGCGGTGCCGCGCATGGCCGACTTCGTCACCGTGGAACTGCTCGACGCCGTGCTGCGCGGCGAGGAGCCCACGGGCGCGGTGCACGAGATGCGGCGCACCGCGCTGCGCGCCTCGCGCCCGGGGCATCCCTTGCAGCCGGTGGGCGAGGTGATCCGGTTCGTGATGGCCGACACCCCGATGGCGGCAGCCCTGCGCCGCGGCAAGGCCGTCCTCGTGCCGGACCTGCGCACCGCCCGGGACTGGCGGGCCCAGGACCCCGGCGGGGGCCGGCGGACCCTGGACTACGGCATCCACTCGCTGATCACGGTGCCGCTGCGGGCGCGCGGGGTGGTCCTCGGCATGGCGGACTTCTGGCGGGGCGCGGGCTCCCCCCGGTTCGACGAGGAGGACGTCGCGGTGGCCGAGGAGCTGGTGGCCCGGGCCGCCGTGGCGATCGACAACGCCCGCCGGTTCTCCCGCGAGCACGCCATGGCGGTGACGCTGCAACGCAGCCTGCTGCCCGTGGGCCTGCCGGAACAGGACGTCCTGGAGATCGCCTCGCGCTATCTGCCGGCGCGCTCCGGGGTGGGCGGGGACTGGTTCGACGTCATCCCGCTGCCCGGGTTCCGGGTGGCCCTGGTCGTCGGCGACATCGTCGGGCACGGGATGCAGGCCGCGGTGACCATGGGCCGGTTGCGCACGGCGGTGCTGAACTTCTCCTCCCTGGACCTCGCCCCCGACGAGCTGCTGGGGCACCTGGACGAGATGGTGACCTGGCTGGACACGCAGACCGCGACCGCCGAGGACGACGACCACGTCCCGCTCACCGGCGCCACCTGCCTGTACGCCGTGTACGACCCGGTCGGCGGGCGCTGCACCCTGTCCCGCGCCGGGCATCTCGCGCCCGCCGTGGCGGACCCCGAGGGCCGGGTGACCTTCCCGGAGCTGCCGTTGTCCCCGCCGCTGGGCGTGGGCGGGCACCCGTTCGAGTCGGGTGAGCTGGTGCTGCCCGAGGGCAGCCGTCTCGTCCTGTTCACCGACGGCCTGATCGAGAGCCGCGGCCGGGACGTCGACGAGGGCCTGACGCTGCTCTCCTCGACCGTCGCCCAGGCGGACCGGTCACCGGAGGAGACCTGCCGGGCCCTCGTGGAGCGGATGCTGCCGGAGCATCCCAGCGACGACGTGGCCCTGCTGGTGGCCCGGACCCGGCTGCTGAAACCGTCGTGCGTGGCGACCTGGGACGTGCCGTTCGACGTGACGGCGGTGCCCCGCGTACGGGGCGAGGTGAGCCGGCGGCTCGCCGACTGGCAACTGGAGGAGACGGCGTTCGCCACGGAGCTGATCCTCAGCGAACTCCTCACCAACGCGCTGCGCTACGGCGCCCCGCCCGTACGGGTCCGGCTGCTGCTGGGCCGCACGCTGGTGTGCGAGGTGTCGGACGGCAGCAACACCTCGCCCCGGCTGCGCCACGCGGCCAGCACGGACGAGGGAGGCCGCGGCCTGTTCCTCGTCTCCCGGTTCGCGGACCTGTGGGGGACCCGTTACGCGCCGCGGGGCAAGGTCATCTGGGCCGAACAGACCCTGGACCGCACCCCGGAACCGGACCCTTCCGTCCTCTTCGACCTCGACGTCATGGGTCTGTGAGGCGGCCTCGACGTCATGGGGCGGTGCCGTCGCCGCGGTGCCTCCCGTCGCCGCTCAGGGCGGCGGTGTCCGGGCGGCCGTCCGGTCGGCGGCCGTGCCGGTTCCCAGCGGAGGGCCGGGGTGCGCGAGCCGGGTGAGGTCGGACATGAGCGAGTCGAGCCAGGCCACGGTCGCGTAGTAGCGGCGCGGGGCGCCGGGCGGCTCGGCGGTGAAACCGGTCCGGGCCGGGTCGATCAGCGGTACGGCCGCGGGGGTGTCCTCTCCCGGGTCCAGCGCCGCCGAGACCAGCAGCATCCGTCCCGCCACCCGCTCCCCCAGCGTGCCGGCCGACTCGGCGGCGTCCGGTCCCAGCGCGGTGGGCGGCGGTTCGAGCAGCCGGGCCGAGCCCCACAGGGTGTGGTGCCCGGCGATCAGCGTCGCCTGCCAGTCCACCACCGGCGACGCGGCTCCGCGCCGCCGGCCGCCGAGCGGCGGCGGCTCGCTCTGCAACTGCGCGTACGCGGACTCCGCGAGGACGACGGCACGTTGCAGTGACCGGTGCCCGGTCCTCCCCGCCTCGGTGGCCGCCGCGCCGCCCGCCACCGAGGCACTGGTCGCGACCACGATCTCCGCCGCCCGGCGCAGCAGTTCGCCGCCCGCGCGCCGCATCTCGTCATGGGCGCCCCGGGGCCAGGCCAGCACACCGAAGACAGCACCGATCGCGCTGCCGACCAGCACGTCGAGCATCCTGACCTCCGCCAGCCGCCACGTCGGCAGCGCCAGCTGCGCGAAGACCAGCGCCACGAGCACGGTGAACAGTCCCTGCGCCCAGCCCACGCCCCGGACCGGTCCCACGGTGAAGGCGAACAGCATCCACACCGGCAGCAGGACGGCGTAGACGGCGGTGTCGGCGCCCACCAGGATCAGCACTCCGGCGCTGAGGAGCGCCCCGGCCAGCGTGCCCGCGAGCGCCAGGCGGACGGTGCTCCAGGTCTCGCCCAGCGTGGTACGGGTGAGGGTGAGCGTCGCCAGCATGGCCCAGAAGCCGTGCGGCAGGGTGTCCACGCCGGCCACGAACCGGACCGCAGTCAGGGCCAGGGCCATCCGCGTCGCGTTCTGGAAGAACACCGACCGGCGCCCGGCGTGTCCGCGCAGCCGGTGCCACCACAGCGAGGGTGCCGGGCTCGTGGCGTACCAGAAGCGACCCACCGGCGACGACAGCGCGGCCACCTCCGCCGCCGCGTGCCGCCCGCGCACCGCCAGCCCGGCCGCCGCACCCATCGCCAGCGCCGCGTCGGCGATTTCCAGCACGGCGGCGTGACACCGCAGAACGGCAGGCGAGAACCCGGTCACGAAGGCGCCCCCGCCGGACACCGACCCGATCCCATCGGGCACGGACACATGAGCGCCTGACTCGGTCCCATCGGACGCGGGCCCACCGGGCACGGACACATGCGCGCCGGGCGCGGGCCCACCCTTACCGGGAACGGACGCGTTCCCACCGGGCCCGGGCCCGGCCCCACCCCGCGTGGGCCCCGCGCCGTCCGCCCCCCGCGTGTCCCCGCCGGACGCCGACCCGCTGCCGCCAGGCGGCGCCGGGGGGCCGGCGCGGGGTCCTGCGGACAGTGCGGAGAGGTGGGCCCGGGCGGCGGTGAGGGCGTGTTGCTGGGGTGTGGGCGGTGTCCCGGTGCGCAGGCAGGCGGCGGTCGCCCCGGCCAGTTCCGCCACCGCCCGCAGGACCGCGGTCACACCGGGGGCCGGTCCGGCGGACAGCCCGACCAGCCTGCCGAGCAGGGTGCGGATGGCCAGCCCGGTGTGGGCGAGGGCGCGCTCGCGCACACCGGGTCCCGCCGGACGTTCCGCTTCCGGCACGTTGAGCGGGCGCAGCGCCTGGCCCGCCTGCCGGGCCGCCCGCGCCTGCGGTTCCGGCAGGGCGCGCGCGGACGCGGCGAGGAGCGCCGCGCACCGCGCGGCGGCCTCGGCCGCCCGGGCGGACCGCTCCCGGTAGGACAGCGGCCGGGGCTCGCGCAGGAGCAGCGCCTCGGCCACCGCGAACAGCACCGTCCCCAGGGTCGTACCGGTCAGGCGCTCGCCGAGGGAGCCGGGGTCGTACGGCGGGAACGACGGGAGGATGTAGAGGAGTTGGAGGCCCGGTGCCGCTCCCGCCGGCCGCGGGCCGCCCACGGCGGCGAAGGCCAGCGCGAAGCCGACCACCAGCATGCCGACGACCGCGGTCCAGGTCCGCACCGACAGGAAGGTGCCCGCGGCCACCAGTACCCAGCACACCGGCAGCAGCCGTGCCACCACGGCCGCGCGCTGTCTTCCGGTGCCCGGGATCCTGGCGAGCCCGCCCAGCGCGACCACGGCGAACAGGGCGTAGGTCCCGGCCACGGGGCGGCCGAGGCCGTAGCGGAAGGCGTAGAAGCCGGCGGCCGCGACCAGGGTCACCCGCAGCGCGCGGCGGCCCGAGGCGGCGTAGGCCGCCGGCAGCCGAGCATCCGGAACACCCCGCACCCCTTCAGCATCACGCACCCGGGGGCTTCCGGCACCTTCCGGGCGGCATCCGGCGGGCGGGGCGGCGGAGACACCACGGCGGGCGCCAGGCCAGGCTGGCACCGCGCGGTGGAGGAGAAACGACAAAGGCAAGGAGGTCACGCGCTCCTTGCCACTTTCAACTTATAGCGCACCGGGGGGCTTGCGGCAAGGCCCCCGTCGTACCGCAGAATCGTCGGCCTCGGCCAGGAACCGAGGGAAACAGGGGTTGTGCGGAGTGCGTGTGCTGTTGTCTGTGAAGAGGTCGCCCGGAGATGGCGTACCGTCGTCGGGGCTCGTCGCGCGGGCGCGCGGGCGCGCCGCTCGGGTGCGGGCGGGCGCGGCGCCGCACCGCGCGGCCCCGGTCCGCCCCGGGTCCCGCGCACACCGGTGGGGTGCCGGCGCCCGGCGACGGACGTCGTCGGCCGCGTGGCCGCTGTCCGGTACGGCCGCTTGACCAGGGCCGCCCTTCCTTCCGGGCGCCCCGGCCCGGCGTCCACAGCGCACACCGCGCAGCCACCAGCGGTCTCATCACTTCGGAGCGATCACGTGTCATCACCCCTGGCCACCAGCGCCTTCCACCTCCCCGAGCGGCTGGCCGCGAAGGCCGACCCGACGCTGATCGCGGACGACGAGCGGCACTTCGCGGCCATCGCGGAGTGCCTTGAGGAGACGATCGCGGAGTTGTCGGGCCGGCTCGCCGTCGAGCGCAAGGCGCCCGGCGGCACCGGCCGGCAGGCGATGGACCGGGACGCGGAGATCCACCGGCTG
Source organism: Streptomyces sp. NPDC027672 (assembly GCF_055566335.1). Taxonomy (NCBI): domain Bacteria; kingdom Bacillati; phylum Actinomycetota; class Actinomycetes; order Kitasatosporales; family Streptomycetaceae; genus Streptomyces; species Streptomyces sp. NPDC027672. Next base: position 182,250 of record NZ_JBVHSO010000013.1, read on the forward strand.
ACCGCCCGGCTGCGGGCGCTGCGCCGGTTCGGGCTGGACCTGTGCCTCGGCCGCATGGTCGCCGCGGACGGCTCCGGGCCGGTGTACGTCGGCCGGCTCGGCCTCACGGACAGCGCGGGCCGGCGGCTGCTGGTCGACTGGCGCTCCCCCGCGGCCGAGCCCTTCTTCGGAGCGACCCACGCGAACCCGATGGGGCTGGCGAGCCGTCGCAGGTACCGCTGGACGGACGGCCGGATCACCGACTACTGGGACGAGGTGTTCACCCCGGACGGGCTGGTCGGGCACGCCGCGCTGGACGACCAGTCCGCCTTCATCGCCGGCCTCGGCGGCAACCGCTCGGCACGGATGCGGGACGTGCTCGGCACCATCCAGGCCGACCAGGACGCCATCATCCGGGCGGGCTCGCGCGGCGCCCTCGTCGTGGACGGCGGCCCGGGCACCGGGAAGACCGTCGTCGCCCTGCACCGCACCGCCTACCTCCTGCACGCCGATCCCCGGCTCGGCCACCGCCGGGGCCGGGTGCTGTTCGTCGGTCCGCACCGGCCGTACCTGTCCTACGTCGCGGACGTCCTGCCCAGTCTCGGGGAGGAGGGCGTGCAGACCTGCACGCTGCGGGACCTCGTCACGGAGGGGGCCGCGGCGGTGGCCGAGGCCGACCCGGAGGTGGCCCGGCTGAAGTCGTCCGCGCGGATGGTGGAGGCGATCGAGCCGGCCGTCCGGTTCTACGAGGAGCCGCCCACCGAGGGCATGACCATCACCACGCCCTGGTCCGGCGTCCGGCTGAGCGCCGAGGACTGGGCGGTGGCCTTCGAGGCGGCGGAACCCGGCGTTCCGCACAACGAGGCCCGTGACCACGTCCTGGAGGAACTGCTCACCATCCTGGTCGACAAGCACGACGGTGACGCGCCGCCCGAGCTGCTGCGCAGGTGGCTGCGGGGCAACAGGGAGCTGATCGACACCTTCGACCGGGCGTGGCCGCTGCTGGAAGCGGCCGACCTCGTCGGTGACCTGTGGTCGGTGCCCGCCTATCTGCGGATGTGCGCTCCCTGGCTCGGCCGGGACGAGGTCCGGCTGTTGCAGCGCGCGGACGCCCAGGCGTGGACGGTGTCCGATTTGCCGCTCCTGGACGCGGCCCGGCAGCGGCTCGGCGACCCGCGGACGGCGCTGCTGCGGCGCCGGCAGCAGGCCGTCCTCGCCGCGCAGCGTGACCGCATGGCGCGGGTCGTCGACACCCTGGTCGAGGCGGTGGCCGTCTCCGGTGCCGACGGTGACGACGGTGAGGGCCTGGTGGCGATGCTGCGCGGCGAGGACGCCAAGGTGAGCCTGGTGGACGAGGCCGAACTGCCGACCGCGGACCCGGATCTGCTCGCCGGGCCGTTCGCGCACGTCGTCGTGGACGAGGCGCAGGAACTGACGGACGCGGAGTGGCAGATGCTGCTGCTGCGCTGTCCGTCGCGGAGCTTCACCATCGTCGGGGACCGCGCGCAGGCCCGGCACGGGTTCGCGGAGTCGTGGCGGGAACGGCTCGAACGGGTCGGGTTCGACCGGATCGGCATGGCGTCGCTGACCGTCAACTACCGCACCCCGCAGGAGATTATGGCGGAGGCCGAGCCGGTCATCCGGGCCGTGCTCCCGGACGCCAACGTGCCGACCTCCATCCGGCACGGTGACGACCCCGTCCGCCACGGCTCCGTCTCGGAGCTGCGCCCGCTCCTCGACGGCTGGCTCGCCGCGCACGCCGAGGGCATCGCCTGCGTCATCGGCGCTCCCGAGGTCCCGGACACCTCCCGCGTCCGGTCGCTGCCGCCGGAGCTGACGAAGGGACTCGAGTTCGACCTGGTCGTCCTCGTGGACCCGGAGCGGTTCGGTGACGGCGTCCAGGGAGCGGTGGACCGCTATGTCGCGATGACCCGGGCGACCCGGCAGCTCGTCGTGCTCACCAGCTCCTGACGCCGGCCGGACGGACAGCCGGGACATGGGACGATCCGGGGAGGAACGAGGAGGAGCCGATGCGGTTGCGTGATGTCACACCGGACGATGTCGACGCCTACGTCCGGATGCGGTGCGACCCGGACATGATGGCCGGGCTCGGCGGGCCGCTGCCGCCCGAGGGGATGGCGGACAAGGTCGCGCGGGACGCCGAGCAGGCGGCGGCCGGCCTCGCCTGGTACAAGATGATCGTCCCGGACCCGGGCAGCCCCGGGGTGGTGGCGGGCACGGTGGCCCTCTGGTCCCATGACGCCGACGACGGGCCGTTCTCCGAGATCGGGTGGATGGTCCTGCCGGAATTCCAGGGGCGCGGTCTGGGCAAGCGCGCCGTCCGCGCGGTCCTGGAACAGGCCCGGGACGCGGACCGCTGGGGGCTCGTGCACGCCTTTCCGGCGACGGACAACGCGGCGTCGAACGGCATCTGCCGGTCCGTGGGCTTCCGGTTCCGCGAGCGGCTCGACGTAACCTTCGCGGGCCGGACGATCCGGTCCGACCACTGGACCATCGACCCGCGCACGGAGCTGACGGCGGCACCGCGGGACCCGGCGGCGTGACGGCGGCACGGACGGCGCGCACGCCGACGGGCGGCGGCCGGCGACGGTCTCCGCTGTGGACTCCTGTGCCCATGTGACGACGCCCGGCGACGCGCCCTGCGACGCCCCGACACCGGCACCGGCACCGGGTCCGGCGTCGGGTCCGGTCCGGGCCTGGGAGGCGGCAGCCGGGCCGGACTGCCCCGACGACCCGTCCACGACCCCGACCCCTACGGCGGCGGCCACCAGGCCGGCCGCGTAGGGGCGTCGGGTGTGCCCCGGCCTCTAATGAAGGCCGGCACCGGAGCCGGCGGGCGTGAGCGACGGGCCCGGCTTCAGGACAGGCTGATGTCGGTGTGCGCGTGGGCCACCCGCAGCAGCGCGTCCGTGAGCACGCCGGCCTCGTCGTCGGTCAGGTGCCGGGCGAAGTGCTCCCAGATGCCGCGCAGATAGACCGGCGCCGTCTCGCGCAGCGCGGCCAGGCCCTCGTCGGTCAGCACGGCCCAGGTCACCCGCTTGTCCATGGGATCGGGCCGCTTGCTCACCAGGCCCAGCCGCGCCATCTCGTCGACCAGCCGGCTGACCCTGGTGCGACTGAGGACCACCCGCTCGGCGACCTCTTGCATGCGCAGGCCGCGCTCGCCCCCGGCGCGCAGTTCCAGCAGCACGTCGTACCAGGTCAGGGGGATGCGGCCGTCGCGCTGCACGTCGCTTTCGATCGCGCGCACGGCGGCGTTGTGGGCCAGCAGCAGCGCTCGCCACGCCTCGACTCGGTGCTCACCTTCATTCACACCACGAGTGTAACGGGACTTGCGTGCGTGCGCACGCACCGAATAGGATGTGTGCGGACGCACGGATTTGCCGCTTCGAACGGAAGGCACGCACATGGTCCAGGTGATCACGCGCGACGAGCTGAAGAAGAAGATCGACGAGGGCCTGGTGACGGTCGTCGAGGCCCTGCCCCCCGAGTACTACAACGACAAGCACCTGCCGGGTGCGCTCAACCTGCCGCACGACCAGGTGGACCAGCTCGCCCCGAGCCTGCTCCCCGACAAGGAGGCGGAGGTCGTCGTCTACTGCGCCAACGGCCCCTGCGCCAACTCGGGCATCGCGGCCGAGCGGCTGGCCGAGCTGGGCTACGTCAACGTCAGGGAGTACAACGACGGCAAGGACGACTGGGTCGGGGCCGGCCTGCCGACCGAGTCCGGCGCCTGAGCGGAGGACGGACCCCATGACCACTTCCCCGACCCGTACCGTCGACGGCGTGGAGCTGCCCGCCGCCGGCACCTGGAAGATCGACCCCGGCCACGCCGAAGTCGGCTTCGTGGGACGGCACTTCATGCTCACCAAGGTCCGCGGCCGGTTCACCGGCGTGGACGCCACCGTCGTCATCGGCGAGCGGCCCGAGGACAGCAAGGTCAGCGCCGTCATCGACATGGCCAGCGTGGACAGCGGCGACCAGACGCGCGACGACCACCTGCGCTCCGCGGACTTCTTCGACGCGGAGAAGCACCCGAAGGCCACCTTCGTCTCCACCTCGGTGACCTGGGACGGCAAGCGCGGCACGCTCGCCGGCGAGCTGACCATCAAGGACATCACCCGCCCGGTGACCCTGGAGGTGGACTACCTCGGCTACGCGCGCGACCCGTGGGGCAACGACCGTACGGTCTTCTCCGCCCACGGCAAGGTCAACCGCGAGGACTGGGGCCTGACCTGGAACATGGTCCTGGACTCCGGCGGCATCCTCGTGTCCAAGGAGATCGAGCTGTCGCTGGACCTCGAGGCGATCAAGGAGGCCTGACCTCCACGGTGAGGGGGCCCCGGTGCGCCGGCCTGCGCACCGGGGCCCGTCCCTCATGCCGTCACGCGCCCCACAGCGCGCCCGTGCACCACCACGCGCCCTACCACACGTCCACACACCCCACCGCACTTTCACGCCTCCCGCCCGCACACCCGCATGCCCGCCCACCGACGCTTTTGTTCGGCCACGCGCCCACTCGGCCGCCACAGCGGCGCGAGCGGCGCGCCCCGCGCACACCCGCCTCCCAACTCCTCACGTTGGAAGGCGTGTTGTCGTTGTGAACCCGGAGACGCCCGACGCGGATGAGTCCCGCGATCGGGGTCGAATTACAGCCATCCCACGCTGTGCGGCAGGGCCAGTTGGCAGGGGTAGGCGCCGTAGGACACCGGAGCGCCGGTCCGTGCGGCGGCCGGCCGTGCGGGACGCGCTCCGGGAGCCGGCCGGCGCGCGCGCCGGGGCGCCCGGCCCCTGCGGCCGGCCGCGCGCGGCGCCGCCGCTGCCCTGGTGCGTCTCGCCTGGTGGACAGGGGAATGCGACGCTCCGCGCACGGGGACCCGCGCGTGTTTTTCCGCTGGGTTTCGGCGGCCGCGGGCACCCCTGCGGAGGGCCGCGCGAAGCCCGCTCCGCATTGCCAGAACATGGCGTGGTTATGACGGTGAGCCGCTTGTCCCGCCGCCGCAGCGTGTGGCACAGTCTCACCACTCGGACAGAAGTCCGTATACGGGGGTATACATGTCTGGAACTCGTTTCCGAGATCGCGTCGAAGCCGGCGACGGGCATTTCCGCCTCCTTCCGTAGGCACACTTCTCCCACCGTCCTCAAGTGACGGTTTTCCGCGTGCCCCGGGCCGCGGTCCACCGCAAGAAATCCTCTGCACACGAGCCGTGCCGTCCCGCGCACCGTGACGGGCCCGCTCGTGCCCAACTCGTACGTCGTACGGCTGGAGGAGCCATGACCTTGCACGCCGGCACCACTTTGCACACCGCGCACGACAAGCGTCTGCTGGACCTGACCCAGCATGAGATCCAGGCGCTGCGCACCGAGTTCAACCTCGCCGACGCCCACACCCACCAGCGCCAGTCCGCCGCCCAGCACGAGATCGTCGGCCGGCTGCCCCAGTTGTGGTACGAGGCGGAGGAGGGTCTCCAGGCCACCTACGAGGAGCGCTTCGTCGAGGCGTTCTTCCGTCTCCACCGGCAGCCCACCGCCCTGGCCAGGCGCAAGACGCTGCTGTCGTACGCCGCCTCCATATCCACCATGGTCGTGGCGATGTACCTCAAGCAGCAGCGGTCCGCCGTCACCCTGGTCGAGCCGTGCTTCGACAACCTGCACGACGTCCTGTCGAACATGGGCGTGCCGCTGTACCCCGTCGAGGAGTCGGCGCTGCACGACCCCGACCGGATCTACGCCGAACTCAAGCGCCGGGTCCGCACCGACGCGCTCTTCCTGGTCGACCCCAACAACCCCACCGGGTTCACCCTGATGCAGCACGGCCGCAAGGGCCTGGAAGAGGTCGTCCGGTTCTGCAAGGACCACGACAAGCTGCTGATCATCGACTTCTGCTTCGCCTCGTTCACCCTCTACGACCCCGAGCTGGCCCGGTTCGACGTGTACGAGCTGCTGGAGGAGTCCGGGGTGCGCTATCTGGCCATCGAGGACACCGGCAAGACCTGGCCCGTGCAGGACGCCAAGGCCGCCATGCTCACGGCCAGTGACGACATCAAGGAGGACATCTACAACCTCCACACCAGCGTGCTGCTCAACGTCTCGCCGTTCGTCCTGAACATGCTGACCCAGTACGTGGAGAACGCCCGGGCGGACGGCCTGGCCTCGGTCCGCGAGGTGCTGGAGACCAACCGGGCCGCCGTGCGGGAGGCGCTGCGGGGGACGGTCCTGGAGTACCAGGAGCCGGTCGCCAGGACCAGCGTGGCCTGGGCGCGGATCGCCCACCCCGAGCTGACCGCGACCGAACTCCAGCGGGACCTGCGGACGGAGGGCGTGTACGTGCTGCCGGGGCGGTACTTCTACTGGAGCCAGCCCGGCCGCGGCGAGCCGTATGTGCGCCTGGCCCTGGCCCGTGAGCCGGAGATGTTCGCCGGCGCGATGACGCGGCTGCGGAAGGTGCTGGACCGCTATGCCCGCTGACACCTCCCTGACGGGAACCGACGTGCCGGGCCGCCAGGTGTTCATCGACGCGGCGCTGTTCCTCGGCATGCACAGCGCGGACGACGGCCTGCGCGTGGCCTGCAAGGCGTTCTTCGTGGAACGGCTCGCCGGGCGCGTGGTCATGAACCTGGAGCAGGTGGGCCACTGCGACGACGTGATCTGGAGCCACTCGCGGGAACTCCAGGACCTGTACTACCCGTTCATGGACCAGCTCCACACGGTCATGGACATCAGCCGCGTGGCCTATGACGCGGCGGACGTCCGCCTGGCCCTGTCCGGCTCGGCCGTCCCGCGCCGGCTTCCGTTCACCGACCGGCTGCTGCTGGCGATGGTCGTCAACCGCAGGGGGCTGCTGCACACCACCGGCCCCCGGTCGGCGGCCTTCGCGGGTCTTCCCGTGCATGCCGAGACCGCCCGGCCCGCCGGCGTGCCGGAGCCCTCCTTCCCCGAACCGCTGGAGCGGCTGTACCGCGCGTCGCTCGCCCTGCGCCTGCCCGCCGACCGGCTGGGCACACCGGCGGCGGGCCGGGCCGGGCGCGGGGCCGTACCCGAGGGAGTCTGAGATGTTCCAGGGAGTGATCGCGGCCCTGGTGACGCCGCTCTCGGAGACCGACGGGGTCTCCGAGAGCGGGGTCGCCCGGCTGCTGGACACCGTCCGCCCCCATGTCGACGCCCTGCTGCCCAACCTCAGCACCGGCGAGGGGCGCCGGCTCAGCGACCGGCAGTGGGAGGACATGCTCACGGCCACCGTCAAGCACGCCGGCGGTCTGCCCGTCCTCGCCGGCGTCCTGCGGCCCACCACCGGCCGGGTCCTGGAGCGGGCCCGGGTCGCGGCGGACCTCGGCGCCCAGGCGCTGGTCGCCACCACGCCGTACGGCACGGGGGTCACCCAGGACGAGATCCTCCGGCACTTCACCGAGCTGAGCGAGCGCGGCGGCCTGCCGGTGGTCGTCTACCACGGCACCGAAGTCGCCGGGAACGCGGCCGAGTTCGACACGCTGCTGCGGATCTGCGAGCTGCCCTCGGTGGTGGCCGTCAAGGACTCCTCGGGCAGCGCGGCCTTCACCCGACGGCTGGTCGGGGCCCGGCCCGGGGCCCGTGTCCTGGCCGGGCTCGAACACCTGTTGCTGGAGTCCGGGCCCGTCGACGGGTACGTGGTGGCGCTCGCCAACACCGAACCGGAGCTCTGCGCCGACCTGTTCGCCGGACGGCTCGAGGATCCGGCCGCCCGCCTCGCCGAAGCCTGCGCCCGTTACGGCCTGGCGGAGGACGACTGGTACCGCCGGCTCAAGACCGCGCTGTACCACCGCGGCGTGCTGGAGACGGACAAGGCCGTGCGGATGGCGGAGGTGGAGGGGTGAACACCACGGCGCACAGCGCACCGGCAACCTCCGCGGCCGCGCCGGGTTCCGGTGCCGGGTCGGTCCACCGCGAACTGTTCCGGCTCAACCGGGCGCGGCTGGACTCCCGGCTGCTGGCCCGGGTCGAGGAGATCGAACGCGACTGGATCGTCCCGCTCGTCGAGTCCCTGGACTCCGACGGCGTCCCGGTGACCGGCCGGGCCGACTGGCAGCGTCTGCTGGCCGGGCTGCTGGCCGAGGAGCGCGCGGGCAACCCGGCCGGCGCGTACCTGGCCGAGCGGGCGAGTCGGGAGGAATTCACGCTGGTCGTCCGGGAGTTCGCGCTCGACGGGCTGACCGAGGCGCAGAACTTCTTCCCCGCCGTGCCCCGGCTGCCGATCAGGGCGCAGATGGCCGTGATGCGGGTGCTCATCGACGAGTTCGGCTGCGGCAACCTCCAGCAGGCGCACTCCCAGCTCTACCGGCTGCTCCTCGCCGAACTCGGACTCCCGCAGGAGCCCGAGGACTTCGTGGACACCACCGGGGACGAGACGTTCCAGTTCCTCAACGTCTTCTACTGGCTCACCCAGCGCGCCGGGCACGTCGAGTACTTCCTCGGCGCGCTGGCCTATCTGGAGGCCTCCATACCGGACGCCTTCACCTACCAGGCGCGGGCCTGTGAGCGGCTCGGCATCCGGCACGGCCGCTACTACACCGAGCACCTGCACATCGACACCTTCCACATGCAGGAGATGCAGGTGGCCATCAAGGAGTACGAGGCGGCGTGCGGCCTCGATCCGGCCCGGTTGTGGACCGGTGCCCGGCTGCTGTCGCGGCTGATCGGCGGCGCCTTCGACGCGGCCGTGGCCCGCGCGCGGGAGTCGGCCGGCGGGGTGGCGGCATGACGGGCGGCGCCGGGGAGCCGTCGCTGACGGAGCTGCCCGGCGACCGGCTGCGGGTCCGTGTGGCCGGCCGGGAGTTCGTGACCGACGCCGCCTGTCCGCACCGCAAGGGCAGGCTGGTGCACGGCTATGTCAACGCCCGTACGCTGCGCATCAGTTGCCCGCTGCACCACAGCGCCTTCGACCTGGCCACCGGCTGCCCGGCCGGCGGCCCCGCCGGGGACCCGCTGACCGTGCACCGGGCCGGTGTCTGGCCCGGCTACTACCGCACCGAGCAGGTGTGGCTGCCCGCGTCGGAGCAACTGCTCGACTGGGGCGAGGAGTTCCACGAGCTGATGCTCGGCGACGAGCTGCGCATGACGGCTTACCAGGCCGCCGTCGCCGAGGCGGTGCGGCCCGGGGACACCGTCCTCGACCTGGGCACCGGCACCGGCATCCTGGCCCGCTGGGCGCTGGAGGCCGGGGCGGCCCGGGTGTACGGCATCGACCTCAACGAACGGGTGCTGGCCATCGCCGCGGAACGGCTGGCCGGGGCCGGGTTCGCCGACCGCTTCGTCCCGCTCGCGGGTCTCTCCTTCGACGTGGAGCTGCCCGAGCGGGTCGACGTCGTCGTCTCCGAGATCATCGGCAACCTCGCCGACAACGAGAACCTGTCCGTGATCCTCGACGACGCCCGGGACCGCTTCCTGCGCCCCGGCGGCGCCATGCTGCCCCGCCTGGTGGACAGCTTCCTGGTGCCGGTGGCCGCCGAGGACGCGCACGCGCAGCTCACCGGCTCGGCGCCCGAGGACGCGGGCGGTCCGCGGCGGTTCGCCGCCCTGCTGGCCGCCCGCGGCGCCCGGGACGCGTTCTCGCTGTACTACGACGTGATCCTGCCGGTCTCCGGTCACCTGGCCGCACCGGGCCTGGTGCGGCGCTACGAACCGGGCACCGCGCCGGCCGGACCGGGCCGCACCCCGGACTCGTACGACGTGCCGCTGGTGTTCACCGTGCAGCGGGACGGCGTGTTCACCGGGTTCAAGGGCTACTTCACCGCCCTGCTGTCCGAGACGGTGGCGCTCGACATCTCCGGTGACGATATCGGGGGGCGCACCACGTCCGACAGTTGGAAGCACTGCTACCTGCCCGTCGAACGGCCGGTGCGGGTGCGGCGCGGCGACCGGATCGCGATGACCTTCAGCCGGCGCGGCGGCCGGGCCGGCAGCCCCTTCGGCCAGACCTACGCCTGGGAGGGGCGGGTCCTCTCCGGTGCGCGGGTGCTGGACCGGTTCGCCCACAGCACCGGTCCCGCCACCGGCCCGGCCGTATAACCACATCACACGGGGGAGTCCACAGCGAACATGAGCAGCACAGTGTCACCGGCCGAGCGGCACGGCGACGGGCGTCCCGTGCGGACGTACGACGTCGTCGCGCTCCATGTGCCCATCGCGTACAACGAGTTCGGCGACCACGACCGCAAGGGCGCGCTGTACACGCTCGCCTCCGACGCCCCGGAGCTGCGGGAGCTGGCGGCGTCCTGGCCGCAGCCGTTCCCCAGCTACCTGGACCAGCCGGAGCTGGTGCCCGGCCCGCACCCGCTCGCCCGCCCGCTGGTCCTGCGGGTGCGGCGCGGCGAGCGGCTGCGGGTCCGGCTGGCCAACGAGCTGCCGCGCCCCGCCGGCATCACCCTCCAGGGCGTGCGGTACGACGTGCGCGCCATGGACGGTCTCGCCGCCGGCGCCAACCCGGACAGCAGCGTGCCGCCGGGCGGCACCCGCGTCTACGAGTGGGTCTGCGAGCACGAGGGGGTGTTCCACTTCGGGGATCTGTCGGACGCCCGGGGCGAGGGCACGCAGAGCCACGGCATGGTCGGCGCGGTGGTGGTCGAGCCGCCGGGGGCGACCTGGACCGACCCGGAAACCGGAGCGCCGCTGGCCGGCGGGCTGTACGCGGACGTCCATCTGCCCGACCGCAGCTTCCGCGAGTTCGTGGTCTTCATGATGGAGTACCCGAGCAACGACAACCCGGCGGTGCCGCCGCCGATGCCGGGCCACGGCCACGGCGGGGGCGGCGGGGACCACGGCGGACACGGCGTGGCCGGCGCGCTCCACCGGACCCCGGCCGCCGGCTCCCCCGCCCCGGGTCCGGACGGCTGGGACACGGTGGACGACCTCACCCCGGTCAACAACGCGATGCTGCCGGTCAACCACCGTATCGAGCCCATGGAATGGCGGATGTACCGCTACCAGCAGCTCCTCGCGGAGGGCCGGATCGACCCGGTGCGCGACGCGGTCATCGGCGAGGAGGTGCACCACAGCTCCTGGCTGTTCGGCGACCCCGCCACCCCGGTCCTGCGCGGCTACTCCGGTGACCCCACCGTCATCCGGCTGGTCCACGGCGGCATGCGGGACACCCATGTCTTCCACACGCACCTGCACCAGTGGCGGCTGCGGCCGGAGGACGAGAACGCGCCGGTCGTCGACTCCGTCAGCATCGGCCCGCAGGAGGCCATGACCCTGGAGCTGATCGGCGGCCTGGGCTCCCGGCAGGGCGCGGTCGGCGACTCGATCTGGCACTGCCACATGTACGTCCACTTCCACATGGGCATGTGGGGGCTGTTCCGGATCTTCGACACCCTCCAGGACGGCACCGGCAGCTATCCCGACGGGCGGACCGTCCAGCCCCTCGTCCCGCTGCCGCACCGCCCGGCCCCGCCGGCGCCGACGCCCGAGCGGCCCGGTTTCCCCGGCTTCCTCGCCCAGTCGGCCACCTTTCCGCAGAAGAACCCGCGGCCGCCGCGGACCCCGCTGCAGCCGCCCGGCATGGGCCGCGAGCCCACCGCGCTGGAGGCCGCCGCGTTCGTGGCCGACCCGCAGCCCGGCGAGGCCTTCACCAGGATCGGCCCGCCGGACGCCCCGGTCCGCCGCTACCACCTGGTGGTCACCAACGGCACCCTGTACTACCACGGCGACCCCACCGACGAGCACGCCACGACCTGGCACGACCACAACGCCCACTTCTACGTCCTGGCCGAGGAGATCGACGAGGCCGGCGGTCTGGAGGAGTTCAAGCGGCAGCTCGCCCAGGGCGAACGGACCCTGGAGCCGCTGGTCATCCGCGCCCACAAGGGCGAGGTGCTGGAACTCACCCTGACCAACTGCCTGCCGGCCGGCCCGCAGACGGAGTCGGCGTTCGACCCGATGCTGCCGTTCCAGCCGGAGTGCGGACTCCACACCCACCTGGTCAAGTACGACCCGCTGATCTCCGACGGCTCCGCCGTGGGCTGGAACTACCTGTCCGCCACCACCACCGCCGACCAGGGTCCCGAGGCCCACGGCCAGTACGGCTCCTGGACCTACCGCTGGTACGTGGACGAGGAGTTCGGCACCGTCCTCTTCCACGACCACCTGCTCGCCAACTACCGCCAGCGGCACGGCCTGTTCGGTGCCCTCATGGCCGAACCGGAAGGTGCCGTCTGGGTCTCGCCGCACGACCACGGCACGGAGCTGCGGCGCGGCTCCCAGGCCGTGATCAGGAAGGCCGACGGCACGGCACACCGCGAATCGGTCCTGGTGATCGGTGACTTCGTGCCGCTGGTCAGGCACGGCCACGGCGACCACGGCGGCCCGGTCAACCCGCCGCCGGTCGCCGGCGCCCCGGACGACCAGGGTGCGATGGGCGTGAACTACCGCAGCGAGCCGCTGTCCGAGCGCGGCGGGGACCCGGCCCACTGGTTCTCCAGCGCCGTCCACGGCGACCCCGGCACCCCGTTGCTGCGCGGCTACCCCGGCGAGGACGTGCGCCTGCACGTCGTACAGGGCTCCCAGGACCTCCAGCACAGCTTCACCGTCTCCGGCGCCCGCTGGCGCCAGTGGCCGGGCCGCGCCGACACCGCCTGGCGCAACCAGCAGACGCTGGGCATCTCGAACGTCGCCGAGCTGGCCCTCGCCCCGACCCTGGGCGCCGGCGACCACCTGTGGTCCTTCAGCGCGGGCAACGACCTGTGGCTGGGCTGCTGGGGCCTGCTGCGCCTGCACGACCGCCCGCAGCACGACCTGCCGCCGCTGCCCGGCCGGACCCCGGGTGTCCCCCGGCCGCCCGCCCGCCACCAGGTGCGCCGGTACACCGTGCGCGCCCGGGCCGAGGTCATCGCGTACAGCCCGCTGCGCGTCGACCCGTACGGTCTCGTCTTCACCGCCGAGGGGGACGGCGGCCCGCAGGAAGGGCCGCTGGTGCTGCGCTGCCGGGCCGGCGAGTGGGTGGAGGTCACCCTGATCAACGAGCTGGACGGACCGCCGCCGGCCAGCCCGCTGGACCCGCTTCTGATGGGCGAGGCGGACGCCGGGGCCCGGACCGTCTCCGGCCGGGTCTCGCTGCACCCCACGCTGCTCGACTTCGACGTCCGCACCGACGACGGCGCCCACGTGGGCCGCAACCCGGACTCCACGGTCAAGCCCGGGGCCTCCCGGACGTACCGCTGGTACGCCGCCGAGCCCGGCGTGGTGCTGCTGCGCTCCCACGCGGACGCCGTCTCGCACCCGCGGCGCGGTCTGGCCGGGGTCCTGGTGGTGGAGGAGGCCGACGCCACGCCGTACGACCCGGACACCGGACGCGAGCGGTGGACCGGCGAGCGGGCCGTGGTCCGCCGTCCGGACGCCGAACCGGTACGGGAACTGGTCCTGCTGTCCCAGGACGGCCTGCGGCTCTACCACGACGGCGACCTCACCCAGCCGGTCACCGACCTGTTCTCGGACAGCCCCGACGACGCCGGCCAGAAAGCGTACAACTACCGCACCGCGGCCCTGCATCCGCTGGACCCGGTCCTCTCCGACCCCGCGCCGCCGACCCCGCTGCTCGTCTGCCGGCCCGGCGACCAGGTGGCCGTCCATCTGGCCGTCGCCTCGCACCGGATGCGCAACCAGTGCTTCACCGTGCACGGACAGGTGTGGGACGCCTCCGAGACCGGTCTCGGCTGGTATGTGTCCACCATCGGCGCGCTGGGCTCCGGCAGTACCCGGACGGTGCGTTTCCGCGCCCAGCATCCTGGAGATCACGTGTACCGCACCGGCAATCTCCACTGGGGCCTCAGCGAGGGTTGGTGGGGGCTGATCCGCATCGAGGAGACACCATGACCCACACGACCACCGGCACGGTCCGCAGCACCGATCCCCGGCTGCCCGCCGCGCCCGACACCATCGCCGTCTACACCGACCTGAACTGCTCCTTCGCCCACGTCGCCGTGCACCGGCTGCACGAGACCCGGCGGCGCCTGGGCCTGGACGGGCGCATCTGGTTCGACCTGCGGGCCTTCCCGCTGGAGCTGTTCAACCGGGAGGTCAACGCACGCCCTGGGGTGGACTCGGAGATCTCCGTCCTCGGCGCGCTGGAGCCCGAGGCCGGCTGGCGGCTGTGGCAGGGCCCGGACTGGACCTACCCGGTGACCACGCTGCCCGCGCTGGAGGCGGTGCACGCGGCCAAGTCCCAGGGCCTGGCCGCCAGCGAGCGGCTCGACCGGGCCCTGCGCCGCGCCTTCTGGGCCGAGAGCCGGTGCATCTCCCAGCGCCATGTCATCCTCGACGTCGCCGAGGAGACCGGGGTGGTGGACGTGGCGGCGCTGGCCGAGGCCCTCGACAGCGGCACTGCCCGCCCCGCGATCATGGCCCAGTACGAGTCGGCCCGCGACGGCCGGGTCAACTGCAGTCCGCACCTGTTCCTGTACGACGGCACGGACAGCGCCAACCCGGGCATCAAGGCCCGCTGGGTGAACGGCGGTTTCGGCGTCGGCTACCCGGTGATCGACGAGGACCGCCCGGAGGTCTACGAGCAGCTCCTCAGGCGGGCGGCGGCATTGCTGTAGCGCCTGGGCGCCGCGGACGTCGCCGGCCGCCGGGAGGGCGGTCGGCGGCGGGAGGCGGTCGGCGGCGTGAGGTGACCGGGGCTCGGACCGCGCAGGCCGGTATACCGTTCGGCCAGGCGGGGCGGCGGTGAAGCGGGCGGCGGTGCGGTGACCCGGTCCGGCGCCCGCGAAAAGGACCGGAGCCGGCGCGCAGAGCCCGGCGTGATCCGCGGCGGAGCCCTATGGGGCGGACGAGGAGGACAGCCGGTAGGTGCCGGACAGCTCTCTCACCTCCACCGAGCAGACCGCCTCCGCACCGGCCGCCCGCAGGTGCGCGCCGAGCAGGGCCAGCACGCTCTCCGCCAGCCGCGCCCGCTGTTCCTCGGGCCGGCCGGGCAGGAGGCCCACCTCCACGTGCACGAAACCGGACTCCTCGGACGACATGTCCCCGACATAGGTGTCCACCGGACGGACCAGTGTCTTGCAGACGCCCGCCGAACCGGACTCCTCGAGGACCAGCGGATGCAACTCCTTCACAAGGACGCTCGCGTCGAAGACTCCGGCCAGACGGGAGGAGTAGTCGAGGGTGAGGTGCGGCATGCGGGACCTTTCACACGACTCTGGTTTCTCTAGGCAACTATTTTCCCTCATGGCCTCCCGAACCCGGCGCACACCCCCGGACCCCTGTCCCCGCACGGGCGGCGCAGGCCCTCCCCATAGGTCGGGCGCCTGATCGAGAAAGCGAAGACGGGGACACGGCCCACGCCCGGGAGACGACGGTGCCCGCCGAGGCGGGGCGCCTGTTCGATGGCACCCCGGCCATCCCGGACGTGGTCACCTACTACCGCCGGACGCACCCGCGTCGCCTCGTAGTCACCGGTGCCGCGGGGGCCGGCAAGACCGTGCTGGCCCTGGAGGTAGCTCGTCGACGTCTACGACTGGCCCGCCGCCATGGCCGCGGAACTCGTCCGCCACCACCGCGTGCTTCCCGTGCTGGACGGCCTTGACGAGATGGATCCCACCCCACCGGACGGCATGCCCTCAGCGGGCGCCGCACGCGCCCTGGCAGCACTGCGCGCACTCAACGCCTACCAGGAAGGCCGCAGCCCCGGACCCCTCATCCTGACTTGCCGCACCACCCACTACGACGCCCTTGCCTCGCGTACGCGACTGCTGGACGCCGCGCGCATCGACATCGACCCTGTTCCCGCCCAGGACGCCCGTACCTACCTGCTGCAACGCGCCAACGACCCCACGCGCTGGCAGCTCGTCCTGGAGGCACTGGGCGAGGACCCTTCCGGTCCGCTGGCGGCCACGCTGTCGACTCCCTGGCGGTTGTGCCTCGCGGCGACCGTGTACGCCCGCGACGGCGACCCCGCCGACCTCCTCCGGCACAGCACACCCGACGAGCTCGACGAGCACTTGCTGGCCCGGTCCATCCCCGCCGCCACCGCCCTGTACCCCGGCCGATACGACGCCGCCAGGACACACCGGTGGCTCGCGCGCCTCGCCGCTCACCTCGACGCCCCGTCTCCCGGGCCGGGGCTGAACTCGCCTGCCGGCTCACGCCCGGGCACCGACCTGGTACTCCACCAACTCTGGCCGCTGGCCGGACGGCCGGCCTGGCAAGTGGCTTCACCGGCGGACTCGTAGGTTTTCTCCTGGCGAGCCTCATGATGTCGGTCGACGCCGACGCAAGCGGTGACGGAGCAGGCACTGACCTCCCGTTGGGGTCAGCCCTCAGGCTCTTTCTGACCGGTGAATGGGCTGATGTCGCGACGGCACTGGGCGGGGCGCACCCGAAGATCAACGGACTGTACGTGAACGAGGGCCTCCAATTCACCAGCGGCTTGGTGCTGGGGCTGACCGCCGCGCTCGCTGCCGGGTTGATCAGGATCGGCCTCATCCGCCGGTACCTGGTCTTCCTGATGTGCGCCCGCGGCAAGCTGCCGTGGCGTCTTGGCGCGTTCCTCGACTGGTGCTGTGCCGCCGGGATGATGCGTCTGTCGGGAACCGCCTACCAGTTCCGCCACCGCGAACTTCAGCAGTGGCTCGGCGATCACCCGAGTCCTGCCGCCGACAGGGCCGACCAGACAGGCGTGCCAAGACAATGACGACGGCGGCCGCCCTGACCGCGGGCACAATGACCCTGACCGCCGGGACGGCCCGTCTGCTGGGTGTCGAGGAACTGCGGCGACTGCCCGGCCTTCGCTGGAACCACCCCACCCGGTCACACACCGACCCGGCCGGCCGCCGGGTCCGCGCGCCTCACCCGGGCTGGGAGAGGTCTATCGCGCGGTCGATCCGGTCGGGGCTGAGTACGCGCAGGATGCCTTCGAGCAGGTAGTAGTCGGCGTAGGGCAGCGAGATCTCGATGCCGTCCTCCGCCGGGCGGTTGCGGGTGCAGCGGGCCACGACCGCCTCGGCGCGCGCGGAGTCGCGGGTCAGGCAGGTCTCCGCCAGCGCGGTGAGCATGCGCAGCGCCACGTCGCGGTAGCCGGGCCGGCCGGTGGCCGCGTGCAGGTCCAGCAGTCCGCACGCCATGACGGCCCCGGCGGACGCGTCCTTGACGTCGTACGGCTGCTGCGGCGCGCGGTAGTCCCAGACCGGGACGTGGTCCGGGGTCAGCGCGCCGATGGCGAAGTCGGCGAGTCTGCGCGCGGTGTCCCGGAACCGGGTGTCGCCGGTCCTGCGGTACATGGTGGTGAACCCGTAGATGCCCCACGCCTGTCCGCGCGACCAGCAGGAGGCGGGGCTGTAGCCCTGCACCGTACCGGGGCCGAGGGGTGCGCCGGTGTCCGGGTCGAAGTCGTACACGTGCGGCGTCGATCCGTCGGCGCGGGGGAAGACGCGCTGGGCGGTCCGGGCGTGGGTCACGGCGATGTCCAGGTACCTGTCGTCGCCGGTCTGCCGGCTCGCGAACACCAGCAGGTCGAGGTTCATCATCGTGTCCATGATGACCCGGCCCGCGTTGGCGGTGTCCGTGAGCGCGCCCCAGGCCCGGATGAACCCGCCGCGCGGGTTGTACCGCCGGCTGAGGGAGTCCGCCGCGCGTAGCGCACCCGTGCGCCACTCCTCGTCGCCGGTCAGGCGCCAGGCGGTGACCCAGGACGGGGAGAACAGGAAACCGAGGTCGTGTGTGCTGGTGTCGTCCTGCCGGGGCGCCAGTTTCCGGGCCCACTCGACCGCCCGGGCGCGGAAATAGTCGTCCCCGCTGTGCAGCCAGGCCATCCACAGCGTGCCGGGCCAGAAGCCCCCCACCCAGTCGCCGGTGTGCGAGTACGTCCATTTCTCGGACCTGGTGCCGACCGGGAAGCCGGTGACGCGGGGCGCGACGTCGCGGACCTTCGCGACGGCGTAGTCCGCCGCCGCGGCGAGCGTCCGCAGGGTCGCCGCCGGGTCCTGCCGTCCGGGCGCCCCGGGAGGGACCGCGGCCGGCCGGGCGGCGGCTGCCGCGGAAGGTGCCGTGGACGCGCTCGCGGCCGGGACCGCGGTCGCGCCCGTGACCGTCGCACCGGCCGCCGTGGCCAGCAGCGCGCGCCGGGAAACACTCATGTTCGCCCTCCGACTCCGAAGTCCGCGGGAGAAGTCGACCGAGCTTCGCACACCGCTCCCGGACAAGTACACCCATGTATGCGAAGTTCATGTGGGTGAACCGATTGCTTGTAGCGGGCGGTACGGCGGCGGACGGCGTCCGGCGGCTCCTCCCGGCCGCTGCTAACTTGCGGGCGTGGAACTCTTCTCGCGTTCGTGGGCGGCGCTGCGCGCGGCGGTCGCCGGTCTCGCCGACGAGGACTTCGCGCGGCCCTCCGGCTGTTCCGGCTGGCTCGTCCGGGACCTGGTGTGCCATCTGGTCATCGACGCCCAGGACGTGCTGATCACCCTGGCGACGCCCGCCACCGGGAAGCCGACACACGACGCGGTGACCTACTGGAACGTCACGGACACACCACCGGCCTGCGACGACCCGCTGGACGCGCTGACCGTGCGGCTGGCCGCCGCGTACGAGGACCCGGGGCTGCTGAAGTTCCACCTGGACGACGTCGGTTCCGCCGCGGGACGCGCGGCCGGGTTGGCCGGTCCCGGGCAGTGTGTGCGCACCCAGGACATGGTCCTGACCGTGGCCGACTACCTCACCGCGTACGTCCTGGAGTGGACCTTGCACCACCTGGACCTGATCGCACACCTGCCGCACACACCGGGACCGCCCGCCGAGAGCCTCACCCGGGCGCGCGCCCTGCTGGAGGAGATCGCCGGGGCCGCCTTCCCCGCCTCCTGGTCCGACCAGGAGGCGCTGCGCATCGGCACGGGCCGCCGCACCCCGACCGCCGCGGAGTCCGCCCAACTCGGCGTGCGTACCGGCAGGTTGCCACTCGTGCTCGGGTGAGGTCCGCTGCCGCGCGGGCAGGCGGCGCGGATCAACGGCCGGTCCCGGCCCGGCCGGTCGTGCCGCAGACCGGGTAGAAGGGGCCCAGCCCGGCGTGGGGAAGGCGAACCGGAGGGTGATAGCCGGCGGCCCCCGCGTCCGTGGTGTACGCACCCGTGCCGGCCGCCAGTCCCGTGCGCGCGTCGCCGAGACGGACCTGGAACTCGTAGGAACCGTCGCCGGCGTAGGTGTACGCCACCAGGTCCGGGTACCGGTCGTGGTTGTAGTCGGCCACGGCGACGTCCCGCGTGGCGCCCAGGTCGAGCCGGGCGGTGCGCCGGGCCCGGCCGGTGTTCGAGAAGGGCCCGAACCGCAACTCGGCGACGCGGGGCGGCACCGGGTCGTCGCCGCCCTGTTCCGCGCCCGCGACCACAGCCAGGTCGCTCCAGCCGTCACGGTCGAAGTCCGCCACGGCGGCGCGCACATACCGCTGCCGGCTTCCGGTGCGGTCGGCCAGTCCCCGCGCCGCAACGGCCCTTCCATGGCGGGAGCCGGTGCCGAAGGTGACGGTCAACCGGGCGCCACGCCCGGAGGGATCGGTGATCCGGTCCGGGCGGCCGTCGTTGTCCACGTCGGCGATCAGGTCACCGGAGTCCGTGCGGCACGCGGCCACGGCGGGCGGCGCGGCCGGGCGCGGCGGAGGCGCGCCCAGGGAGTCCTCGCAGCCGGCGAAGAGCAGCAGCCCGGCCAGGACCAGGGCGGTCCGGGCTAGGTGTCCCGGCCGCGGACGACCGCCGTGCGCACGTGCTGCCATAGTGAGGGAGGGTAGTCATCGGGCGCGCGGGGCGCGGGAGTCGGGACCGGGTGCCGGGCCTTCCCGGTGGCCGGAGGCCGCCGCGCCTGGGGCAGGCAGCGGTGAAACGGGTTAACCCACCCGTATCATCCAGGTGACGCACCGTCCGGAGCGCGGAGGTAAGAATGCCGGAAAGCACTGGGTCCGTCACCGAACTGGCTTCTCAGTATGTCAGCCAAGTGACCAAGGATCTCGAACAGAATCTCAGGGAACAGGACCGCATCACCGACGAAATCGCCGCTCTGCAAGAGCAGTTGGCCACTCTCCAACACGACCACGCCACGCTGCTGAACATGCAGCAGGCGCTCGGCATCGCCGCATCGGCCGGCGGCGCGGTCGTACCCGCCCCACGGACCAGGAGTGGTGGCGCGCGACGGTCCGACGCCAAGACCGCTAAGACCGCGAAGAAGCCGCGGACCGCCAAGACCGCTGCCGGGCAGACGAGTGCCGCCAAGCCGGCGACCGAGAAGACGGCTGCCAGGAAGACGGCGACCGGCAAGACGGCCGCCAAGAAGCCGGCGGCCGGGAAGACGGCGGCCACCAAGCCGGAAGCCGCCAAGCCGGCGGCCGGCAAGGCGGTTGCCGACCAGCCGGCGGCCGTCAAGGCGGCACCCGCGAAGGCGGCACCCGCGAAGGCGACTTCGCAGCCGGCCCAGCCCACGCTGGTCGAACTCGTCCGCCGGTACCTGGCCGAGCAGAACGAACCCCGGTCCGCGGCGGAGGTCGCCGAGGCGCTGGGCCGGGCCCACCCGGACCGCGGCGTCCAGACCAAGGTCGTACGCACCACTCTGGAACACCTCGTGGCCCGCAACGGCGCGCACCGCAGCAAGCAGGGCACGTCCGTCTTCTACACGGTTCCCGAGGAGCCGGCGCCGCAGCCGGCGGAGGCCACCGGCACCGCCGAGTGATCCCTGTCGGGACTCCTCAGACGGCCGGGGCTTCCCAGCCGGCCGGGGCTTCTCAGCCGGCCGGCCGGCCGGGGTCGAAGCTGGCGAAGTAGGCGGCGACCATGTCCTCCTCGGCGTGGCCCTGCGCGGCGGCGCGCTCCAGGCGCTCCGCGCTCGCGGCGGCCACGTCGAGCCGTACCCCGTGTTCCTCGCCCGCCCGGACGATGAGCCGGGCGTCCTTGGCGGCCGTGGCCACCGCGAACTGGGCGGGGGTCAGCGGGCCGTCGAGGAGGAGCTTCGCCTTGGCCCGCAGGTATCCCATGTCCAGCGGGCCGCCGGCGATGGCGTCGAAGAAGTCGTGCGGGTCCACGTCGAGTGCCTTGGCGAGCGCCAGCACCTCGCCGGTCGCGGCGGTGGCCGCGATGACCCAGCTGTTGGCGACGAGTTTCAGCCGGGTCGCGCTGCCGGCCGCGCCGTCCTCGCCGGTCCACACGGTACGGGCCCCGACGGCGTCGAAGACCGGTGTCACGGCGGCGCGGTGCCCGGCCGGGCCCGCCGCGAGCACGAGGAGCTGACCGGCCTCGGCCGGCTGGCGGGTGCCCAGCACCGGCGCGTCGAAGAAGACCAGGCCCTGGTCGCGGGCGAAGGCGGCGAGGTCGCCGACGGCCTCGACACCGGCGGTGGTGGACTGCACCCAGGCGGCGCCGGACCGCAGCGCGGGCGCGGCCTCGCGCATGACCTCCAGGGCGGCGGGACCGTCGTAGAGCATGGTCAGGACGACGTCGGCGCCTTCCACGGCCTCGGCGGGCGTGCCGGCGACGTGCGCCCCGTCGGCGGCGAGCGGTTCGGCCTTGACGCGGGTGCGGTTCCAGGCGCGGACGGTGTGTCCGGCGCGCACGAGGTTGCGGGCCATCGCGGCACCCATGATGCCGGTGCCCAGGACGCTCACGGTGAGTTGGTCGGTCATGACTTCAACTTCCTTGATGAGAACGGTAGTTGACGGTCGGAGTGGATCCCGTGTCCCGGGTGGGGACACGGTTCCGGCCGCCGGACCGATCTTCCACCAGCCGGCCGCCCGGCACGGCGAACCGCTCCCCGGGCGCGCCGCCCCGCCGACACACAACCGAAGCGCGGCGGGCGGCGCCTACCCGGCCGGTCCGGGCCGGCCCGGCTCTCCCGCCCACGGCGGTGCACCGGCCGGCCCCTGCACAGACCCATGCCCACCCCCATGCCCCTGACCTTGCACATGCTCCTGCCCCGGAGCGGCCGTCCATGGTGCCGGCGCGCCGGAGGCCGGGTGACCCGTCCACGGCGGAGGTGCCGGGACACCCGAAGGCGGATGCCCGGTCCACGGCGGCGGTAGCGGGGCACCGGAGGCCGCATGGCCCGTCCAGTGCCCGGGGACCGGCGCCCCGGCGTACGGGTACGGCACGACGGGCACCGGTGGCGCGGCGGGAGGCGGGGGCGGGGCGGTGCGCTCCAGCCGGCGGCGGCGCAGCCACCAGGCCACGGCCGCCGTGTACAGGACGATGCCCAGCACGTCGAGCACGACCGTCTGCCAGTTGGCGTCGGCCGCGGTCTCGTCGGTGGCGAGCCCGTCCACGACGGCCGCCGAGACACCGAAGGCGAACAGGTTGTTCACGGCGTGCAGCGCGATGGACGCCTCCAGCCCGCCCGTCCGCCAGGTCAGCCAGCCCGCGCACGCGCCGAACACCATCAGGTCGGCGAAGCCCCAGGGGGTGCCCAAGCCGTGGGCGGCGGCGAACAGGACGGTCTGGGGCAGCAGCGCGGCCCAGGGCGAGCGCAGGAACGCCCCCGCGCTCTGCGTCAGCCAGCCGCGGAAGGCGTACTCCTCGGCGGCCGACTGCAACGGCACCAGGACCAGCAGCATGGCGAGGGCCCGGCCGAAGGCCGCCCATCCCACCCACTGATCCGGCGCCTCACCGGTGTCCGCGGGCAGCAGGAACATGCCGCCCATCGACAGGGCGAGGACCGGCACGGCGGTCAGGACGCACAGCAGCAGCCAGCGCCATCTCATCCGCCCGGTGACGGAGGAGAGCGTGCCGGCCGGGCGCCTGCCGATCCAGCGCACCGTCAGCAGCAGGACGGGGATGGCCGCCGCGAGCGTGAGCAGGTCCACGGCGGTCTCCGGGACGGGACCGAACTCGGGCCAGCCGTCGGCGTCTTCCGGGTAGCCGAGGCCCGCGCCCGCCGCCGCGGCGACACCCATGACGACCATCACGGCGACCACATAGGTCACGGCCGCGACCAGGGTCCCGAGCAGGGGTCGCCACCATCGGTGGTGTGGTGAGAGGCGGGCCAGGCGGTGGTACGCGAGCGGCTGCCCGGCGGGCCGCGGCGGTGACTGCGGGTGTGTCATAGGGCCAGCCTGCCAAGGAGAACCGGGCGTGCCATCGGCCGCCGGCATGAGCGGGTTCTCTATCTCTGGTTGGTGTTCGCCGTCCCCGGCGGGTGTCTACGCTCGTCGGCGACATGGAGACGATACGCAACTGGCTTCTGCCCCTGCTGCTGGCGGCCGGGCAGGGTGTCCTGCTGTGGCCCGGGGTGGGCCCCGGCGACCCGCCCGGGCCGCCGGCGCTGCTCGCCGTGCTGTGCGCGCTGGCCGTCGAGACAGTCGCGCTGGGCCGGCGCCGTGCCGCGCCGGTGCGGGCGCTGGCGGGCACCCTGGCCGCCCTGGTGGTCGGCGGGCTGGCGTGGCCCGACGGCTATCCGGGCTGCGGCACCCTGATCGCCCTGTACTCCGTCGCCGTCCGCTGTCCGGTGCCGGTGACGGTGCGGGCGGTGGCCGCCGTGGTGGGCGTGGAGTGGGCGGGGGCGGCCGTGCAGGAGGGCGCGCGGCCGGCGCTGCTGTCCGACATGGCGCTCTCGCTGGGCGGGTACGTGCTGTGCGCGGGTCTCGGCGAGGGCCGGCGCCAGTGGCTCGCCGGCCGGCTGACGGCGGCCCGGCGGCTGGCCGGGGCCGAGCAGGCCCGCCGGCTGGCGGGCGACCGGGAGCGCCGGCGGCTGGCCCGCGAGCTGCACGACGTGAGCGCCCATCACCTCACCTCGGTCGTGGTGACCGTGGACGCGGCGCGCAGGCTCCGGGACGGCAGGCCCCACCTGGCCGCCGAGGCACTGTCGTTCGCGGAGCGCACCGGCACCGAGACCCTGACGGCGCTGCAACGGCTGGTGGGCCTGTTGCGGGACACCGACCACCGGGAACACCGGCCGATGAGCGGACGGATCGAGGAACTCGTCGCGGGATTCGGGCGGCTGGGCCGTCCGGTGACCGCGCGGATCCCGGACGACCTGGCCGGACCGGCGGCCGAGGCGGTCCACGGCATCGTCCGCGAGGCGCTCACCAACGCCCTGCGGTACGCGCCCGGCGCCGCCGCCCGGGTCGTGGTCCGGCGGGCGGACGGCCTGCTGGAACTGACCGTGGAGAACGCGCCGCCGCGCACCGCGCCGCAGGGCACCGGCGGGCTCGGCGCGGGACGCGGGGTGGCCGGGATGCGGGAGCGGGCGGCCTCGGCCGGCGGCGAACTGACCGCGGGGCACACGCCGGAGGGCGGCTGGCTGGTGCGCGCGACACTGCCCGACGAGGCCGCGCCGCGGCGGTCGGATACTCCCGGCTGGCGGCGTGACGTCCTGCGGGAGCAGCGGCTCGCCGACCCGGCCCTGGCACTGGCGGCGATGATCCTGCCCGTGGCCTGCACGCTGGCGCTCAGCGAGGACTGGCCGGCCGCCGCGCGGCGGGCCGCGCTGCCGGGCCTGCTGGTCGTGTGCGGGCTGCTGGTGCTGCACGCGCTGCCGCTGCTCTGGCGCAGGCGTGCGCCGTGGGCCGTCTTCCTCACGGTGCTGGCGACGGCCTGGCTGGGCCCGGCGGCGGTCGTCGTGGTGCCGCTGCCGTCGCAGGTCGCGCAGTTCCTCGCGTGCGGGACGCTGGTGGAGGTGCTCGCCGTGTACGCGGTCGCCGCGTACGGCCGGGGGCCCTCGCGCACTTGGCCCGCGCCGGCCGCCGGGTCGTTCGGCGCGGCCTGTGCCGTGGCGGCGGTGTCGTGCGCCGACGGGGTGGCGGCGGGCGAGCCGGTGGGCGCGGCCGACCTGGTCCTGCTGCCGTTCGCGCTGACCGTCCTGCTGGCCCCGCTGTTCGCCGCCGTGTGGGGCGCCGGTCTGCTCGTACGGCGGCGCCGGCTGCGGGCCCTGGCGTTCGACGACTTCGCGTTCGCCAGCTCCCTGTGGCAGGCGGACCGGGCCGCGGAGGCGGAGCGGCGGCGGCTGGCGGCCACGCTCAGCGACGCCGTGCTGACCCACACCCGGGCGCTGGTCGGCGCGGCCCGGCGCGGCGACCTGGAGGAGGTGGCGGGCACGGCCCGGGCGGCGCTGGCCGCGATGCGGGAGATGCTGCGCGGCCTGGGCGACGCCGCGGACGAGGGGCCCGGCGGTCCGCTCGCGCCGTCGCCGTCCGCCGCCGACCTCGACACGCTGTGCGGCGCGCTGCGCGCCGCCGGCCGTGGCGTACGGCTGCGGGGGCTGCCGGAGGCGGCCCGGGAACTGCCGCCGTCCGTGCAGGTGTCGGTGTACCGGATCGTGGAGGCCGCGCTCGGCGCCGGCGATCCGGGCCCGGCCCGGGTGACGCTGCGGCGGCGCCGCGGCACCCTGCGGATCACGGTGACCGGTGTCCGGCTCGCCGTCGCGGGCCCGGTCGCGGAGCGGCTGCGGGTGCAGGTCGCCGCGGGTGAGGGACGGATCGTGTGCGAACCGGCCGGTACGCTACGGGTGTCGTTGCCGGCCGGAGCCGTTCCGGCCCCCGCCCAGGAGGTGTCCCCGTCGACATACGCGTGATCGTCGTCGACGACCAGGCCGTGGTCCGTGCCGGATTCGCCGCCATCGTGGACGCGGAACCCGGTCTGACGGTGGTGGCCGAGGCCGGTGACGGGGCGACGGCGGTGTCGCTCGCCACGGCCGGGGACGCCGACGTCGTCCTGATGGACATCCGGATGCCGGGCATGGACGGGCTCACCGCCACCCGGCTGATCACCGCGCCGGCCGGTGCGCCACGGGTGCTCGTGCTCACCACGTTCGACCTGGACGAGTACGTGTACGAGGCGCTGCGTGCCGGGGCGTCCGGGTTCCTGCTGAAGGACGCCCAGCCCGAGGAACTGCTGTCCGCGATCCGGGTGGTCGCGGCCGGCGACGGCATCCTGGCGCCCGCCGTGACCCGCCGGCTGATCGACACCTTCGCCCGCGGCGGCCCCGCCCTGCCCCCGGCCGACGGGCCGCTGGGCCGGCTCACCCAGCGGGAACGGGAAGTCCTGCTGAAGATCGCCTCCGGTCTGACCAACGCGGAGATCGGCGCCGAACTCGGCGTCACCACCGGCACGGTCAAGAGCCATGTGAACGCCCTGCTGTCCAAGCTGGGACTGCGCGACCGGGTCCAGGCCACGATCCTCGCCTACGAGAGTGGTCTGATCAGCCCGCGCGGCACCCTGCGGGGCTGACCGCCCGGGGGCCGGGCCCGGGTGAGGTCGATGTCCGCCGGCCGCCGGTGCGGCCCGCGCCGCTCCGGTGGGATGGAGCCATGACATCGACATCGACATCGACCACACGACTCGACGGCAAGACGGCACTGGTCACCGGCGGCAGCCGGGGCATCGGCGCGGCGACGGCACGGCGGCTGGCCCGGGAGGGCGCGGACGTGGCCGTCACCTATGTGCACGGCAAGGACGCGGCGGAGGCCGTCGTACGGGACATCGAGGCGCTGGGGCGACGGGCCGTGGCCCTGCGCGCCGACGCGGCGGACGCGGCCGAGGCGGCGGACGCCGTGCGGCAGGCGGCCGGGGCGCTGGACGGGCTGGACATCCTGGTGGGCAACGCGGGCGTCGGGGTGATGGGGCCGCTGGCGGACCTGTCGCTCGCCGACGTCGACCGCCTGCTCGCGGTGAACGTGCGCGGCGTGTTCCTGGCCGCCCAGTCCGCCGCCGGACTCCTGCGGCCCGGCGGACGGATCATCACCGTGGGAAGCTGCGTCGCCGCACGCGTGCCGGGACCCGGGGCCACGCTGTACGCGATGAGCAAGTCGGCCGTGGTCGGGCTGACCAAGGCGCTGGCCCGGGAGCTGGCCGGACGCGGCATCACCGCGAACGTCGTGCACCCGGGCCCGACCGACACCGACATGAACCCCGCGGACGGCCCGTACGCCTCCGGCCAGGCCGCCATGACCGCCCTGGGCCGCTACGGCACGGCCGACGAGGTGGCGTCCATGGTGGCGTTCCTCGCCGGACCGGACGCGGCCTATGTGACGGGCGCGGAGTTCTCGGTGGACGGCGGACACGCGGCGTGAGGCGGCGGGGAGGGCGTACGCGTCAGGTCTCGTCCAGGCGGCGCACGTCCTCCTCGTCCCACTTCCTGGTGTCGCGGGGCTGGGTGTAGGGCTCGGCCTGCGGCGGATGGCCGCCGGCGATGGCCCGCTGCCGTACGGTCTCCGCGTCGAACTCCAGGCCCAGCAGGATCGCCAGATTGGTGATCCACAGCCAGACCAGGAAGACGATGACGCCGGCCATGGTGCCGTAGGTCTTGTTGTACGAGCCGAAGTTGGCGACGTAGAACGCGAACCCGGCGGAGGCGGCCATCCAGATCAGCAGGGCGAGGAGGCTGCCGGGTGTGATCCAGCGGAAGCCCTTGACCTTGGCGTTCGGGGTCGCCCAGTACAGCAGCGCGATCATGAGGGTGACGAGGACGACGAGCACCGGCCACTTGGCGATCGACCAGACCGTCAGCGCGGTGTCGCCGATGCCGATCGCCTGTCCGGCTCGCCGGGCCAGGCTGCCGGTGAACACCACGATGAGCGAGCCGGCCACGGCGAGCACCATCAGCGCCACCGTGACGCCGATCCGCACCGGGAGGATCTTCCACACCGGCCGGCCCTCGGGCATGTCGTAGACGGCGTTGGCGGCGCGGATGAAGGCCGCCACATAGCCGGACGCCGACCACACGGCCAGCACGATGCCGACCAGGGCCACGACCGAGCCGATGCCGGCGCCGTCGCGGAGTTGCTGCACGGCCCGGGTGATGATGTCGCGGGCGGGACCCGGGGCCAAATTCCGCAGGTTGGCCAGCACCCGGTCGGTGGCCGACCGGCCGGCGACGGCCAGCAGGGAGACCAGCACCAGCAGCGCCGGGAACAGGGACAGGACGCTGTAGTACGTGAGCGCCGCGGCCCGGTCGGTCAGCTCGTCGTCCCGGAACTCGCGCAGGGCGCCCCGGAAGACCGCGCGCCAGGCCCGCCGGGGCAGCCGGACCGGCGTGTCCGGGGCCCGTCGCTCGACCTCCGGGCCGGGTCCGGCTTCCTCCGGCGCCGGGATGCGCGGCTCCGGTGACTCGTCGGCGGCCTGCCGGTGGTGCCGTCGTGAAAGGTGCAGCTTCGCCATACCCGCCGGGTAACCCGGCCCGGCGTCCTCACGCCCCCGCGGCCGGGACCGGTCTCGCGTCCCTCACGTCCCCATGGCCGGGACCGGTCACGCGTCCCTCGCGCCCCCGCGGCCGGGACCGGTCGCGCGGCGGGAGACCGGCCGCCGAGGTGCGCCGGGCGGGGCCCGGTCAGCCCCTGCCGCCGCTGAGGTTGCCCCACCGGGGCCCTATCCGCTTCCACTCCTCGTCCCATTCGGCCATACGGCGCCGGATGAGCCGGTCGCGGACCAGCCACACCCCGCCCCAGACCAGCGCGCCGGCGGTCGGGGCGACGAGGGCGCCGGTGAGGGCCGCCTGGAGGTCGGCCGCCGCGCCGACGACGGGAGCGGGCACGACCCGGCCGGCCGGGTTCGTCCACACGGTCACCCGGCTTCCGGCGGGGACGCCCGGGACGACCTTGGCCCGGTCCGTGCGCACCGCTCCGTCCGGGCCGGTCCACCGCACGGTCGCCCACACCCGCCCGTCGTCGTAGCCGCTGCCCGCGGACGGTCTGCGCGCGGCGCCGTCGGTGACCACGGCGGAGACGGAGTGCGTCCGGACCAGCCGTGCCGCGAACGCCGACTCGGAGGTCCGGGCCGCCGCCAGGCCCGCGACGACCCCGGCGAGGAGGGCCAGCAGCCAGCCGGCGAGCACGATCCACGCCTCCACGACATCGCTGTGCCGCCTGAGCGGATTGCGCCGCCAGCGCCACCACCACACCCGGGTGACCGTCGTGGCAGGTGTCCGCGTCATCGCCACCGCCTCCTTCCGCACGCCGGCGGCCCGCGACCGGGACCGCCCGGCACGGTGGCCCGGACCCGGTCCCGGAAGAGCGTCACCACACCATCGTGCACCTCTCCTCGCCGGTCGTCCGCGCGGGCCGGGGAAAGACCTCGGGAAGACCCGGGGAAGGGCGCCGGGGAGCCCTCGTCAAGGGCTCGGGAAGAGGTCGGAGAGAAGTCGGGAAGGGGTGTCAGGAAGGGGTCAGCGGCAGGTCGTCGGTGTAGGCGTTCACCGGCGGTGCGACGGGCCTGGCGTCCCTGACGTCGAGCGCCGCCTCGGCGGTCCGCGTGCCCAGGGTGCCCCGCGGGTGCCAGGTGCCGGTCACCGCGAGCCAGGTGTCGGCCGGTGGCGCCTGCCCGCCGTACACGCGCACCCGGACCGTCTGGGAGTCCGCCGCGCAGCAGGAGAAGACGATGCGGGTCAGGTACCAGCCGCCGCCCTGCCCGGCCGGGGTGACGAAGCCGGTCAGCCGTACGGCGCGGCCCCGCACCGCCCCGCTGCGGTCCTGCTGGACCCGCCGGGTGAAGTCGGTGAGGGTGAGCGGCAGAGGCGAGGTCGCGGGCAGGGCGGGAAAGCCCCGCTGCACGGTGACCGGCTTGTCGTTCGCCCGGGCCGCGGTGTACGCGCCGAGCGCGGGCGGCGCGTGGAAGAGCAGGCTGAGCGCGGGCAGGAACAGCAGCCAGGCGGCGCGCGGGGTGCCGGCGTGGTCGTGCCCGTGCCCGTGGGCCTCGGCGGGGTCGTGCCCGTGAGTGTGGGCGGGGTCGTGCCCGTGCGTGTCTGCGGGGCCGGGCGCGTGAGTGGCGGCGGTGTCTGTGCGGGGCGCGGGGCGCCGGTCGGCGCGGGTGGCCGCCGACGCCAGCGCGAGCAGCAGCAGGACCGCCCCGGACGCGATCAGCGGCGGGCGCAGTCCGGCCTTGACGTAGCGCAGGTAGAGGTCGGTGAAGAGGGCCGCGTGCAGCAGGCCGGCCCCGGTCAGGGCCAGCAGCAGGGTCTGGACGTGCCGTCTCACAGCAGCGCCCCCGCGGTCAGGACGCTGGCGGCGACCGCGACGACCGTGGTCGCCGTGCAGAACCGCCAGGCGAAGGCCCGGCCGAAGGTGCCGGCCTGGAGCGCGATCAGCTTGAGGTCGACCATCGGACCGACCACCAGGAAGGCGAGCCGGGCGGTCGGCGAGAAGCCGGTGAGGGAGGCCGCGACGAACGCGTCGGCCTCCGAGCAGACGGCCAGCAGCACGGCGAGGCCCGCCAGGAAGAGCACCGACAGCCACGGTGAGCCGGAGAAGGCGTCCAGGACGGAGCCCGGCACGCCGACGTTGAAGGTGGCGGCGGCCATGGCACCGAACACGAGGAAGCCGCCGGCGTGCAGGAAGTCGTGCTGGAAGCCGAGCCGGAACTCCCGCCAGCGGCCGTGGCCGGGCCGGTGGCCGGTGTGCCTCTGGCGCAGCAGAGGGCGCAGCCACTCCTCCTTGCCGCGCCAGAGCCACAGCCAGCCCATCACGGCCGCCGTGGCGAGGGAGGCGAGCAGCCGGGCGGCGACCATCGCGGGGCTGCCGGGGAAGGCGACGGCGGTGGCCACGAGGACCACCGGGTTGATCGCCGGCGCGGAGAGCAGGAAGGCGAAGGCGGCGGCCGGCGGCACGCCCCGGCGGATCAGGCTGCTCGCGACGGGGACGGAGGCGCACTCGCAGCCCGGCAGGACCGCGCCGGCCGCGCCGGCGACCGGGACGGCGAGGGCGGGCCGCTTCGGCAGCACCCGGGTGAACAGGTCGGCCGGCACGAAGGCGTTGATGGCGCCGGACAGGGCGGTGCCCAGGAGCAGGAAGGGCAGCGCCTGCACGGTGATGGCCAGGCAGACGGTCCGCCAGGCCTGGACGGCCGGCGGTCGCGGCCACGGGACGCCGGCCGGCAGGAGCACGGCGGCGGCACCGGCGCCGAGCGCGAGGGCGATGCCGAGCAGCCACGGCCCGGGGCGGCGCGCGGGGCGCGGGCGCCCGGGAGGCACCGCGACCGCGCGCGGCGCCGTACCGACCAGTTCATCCGTTTTTTCCATCGTCGCTCCGGATGTCGGTGTCCCGGCGACGATAGGCGAGGAGGCCGGCCGGACCGCGCGTACACGCCGCCGCCTGGGACGGCCGGACGGCACGATGCGCCCCGTCGGCGGACCCGCTCCCCCTCGTCGGCCCCACTCCCCCATCGACGGCTCCGCTCCCCTTCGGTGGCGCTCCCCTTCGGTGGCTCTTCTCACAATCGGGGTGAAGACGGGCGGAACGTGACGGCCGCCATGTCAGCGCGGGCGCATCTTGTCTACGTTCGTTCCTCATGTCCTCCCGCCTCTCCCGCACCGCTCGGACCAAGACCGCCGCGCTCGCGGCCTCGGCCGCCGCCCTGTTCTCCGCCGGCCTCCTGCACCCGTCGCCCGCGGTGGCCGCGCCGCCCGCGAAGGCCTCGGCGCACGCCACGGCGGCCGTCCTCGACCTGGACGGCACCGGCGGCACCGGCGGCACCGCCGTGGTGAGCGGCGGGGACCGGGCGTACGACACCGCCAGCATCGTCAAGGTCGACATCCTCGCCGCGCTGCTGCTCCGCGCGCAGGACGCGGGACGGGAGCTGACCGCCGCCGAGCGCGGCCTCGCCGAGCCGATGATCCGGCGCAGCGACAACGCGGCCGCCAACGCCCTGTGGCGGCGGATCGGCCGCGCCCCCGGGCTGGCGGCGGCCAACGAGCGGCTGGGGCTGACCGCGACCACGGGCGGCCCCGGCGGCAAGTGGGGGCTGACCCGGACGACCGCGGGCGACCAGGTGCGGCTGCTGCGGGAGGTGTTCGGTCCCGGGGGCTCCGCACGCCGGGGCTCCGGCGGGCTCGACGGGCGGTCCCGCGCCTATGTCCGCACGCTGATGGGCCAGGTCGTACCGGAGCAGGCGTGGGGTGTCCCGGCGGCCGGCGATCCGGACTCCCCGCGGGCGCTGAAGAACGGCTGGCTCCAGCGGAGCACCACGGGCCTGTGGGACGTCAACAGCGTCGGCGAGGTCACCGTGCGGGGACACCGGTACCTCGTCGCGGTGCTGTCCGACGGGAACGCCTCCATGAGCGACGGTGTGTCCCTGGTGGAACGGACGGCACGCGCGGCGATGACGGCACAGCCTGCGGCTGCGTGACGGTCTCCGCTGCGTGAAGGTGTCTGCGGCGCCCAGGTGCCGATCGGCGGGCCGGCGCGGTCGGCGTCCCGTGCCGGTCGGCGTCCCGTGCCGGTCGGCCGTGAGGAAGCCGGGGCGGGGGCTTTTCGGCCGCCGTGGAAAGGGCACGCGGTCGGGGTACGTCGTCCGACCGGAAGGAGCGCTACCACGATGGCCGAGTACGAACGTTCCCGCACGATGCCCGCGCAGCCCGAGCACGTCTTCGACCAGGCCGCCAATGTCGCGCAGCTCGACGCGTGGCTCCCGGACGCCCTGCACGTGGCGGTCCAGGACCCGCCGGCCGTGACCGTGCACGAGGACCACTCCGGTCAGGACCTGCCCGCCCTGCTGCGGTCCGAGCCGGACCAGATGCGCCTGGAGTGGGGCACCCGCGAGCAGGGCAGCTACACCGGCTGGCTCCAGGTGGCGGGCATCGGCAGCGGCGCCAGCGAGGTGACCGTGCACCTGTCCTTCTTCGAAGCCGGCCACGACCCGGGCGAGCAGGCGGTGTACGACGCGCTGGACGGCAGTCTGCGGCGGCTGGAGGAACAGGTGCGCATGCGGACGGAGAACGCGGCCGGCTGACGCCCCGGCGCGCTGCTGCTCAGGAAGCGGTTCACGACCGCGCCGCCGGTACGTTCCCGGGCCGCGCCCCTGGTGTCCGAGCGGCCGGTGTCACCGTGGCCGGTGGGGCTGTCGGTCCGGCACCGGCCCGCTTTCGGACGCATTTCCAGCTCCGCGGCCCGGCCGGGCCCGCCGTCGCCGATGATGGGCGGGACGTGGCCGGCACGGGGCGGGAGGCGGACGTGGGCTGGACGACGGAGGAGTTCGGGGACTCCCATGAGGGCATCGTGGGAGCCGTCCTGGACGACGGCAGTGAGCCGAAGCCCGCGTACTTCGACATCGGCAGCGGCGCGACGATGTACCGGACCAGCGAGTGGTGGGCGTACGACGGCGGGGCGAGCAGACCGAGGGCCGCCGCCGTGCGGGCCGCGTGCAGTTGCGGCTGGCGCGGGCCGAGCAGTCCCGTGCCGTGGGGCGAGCTGGACGAGGAGGGTCTGGAGGACATGGACGTCTCCGGGCCGCGCCGGGACTGGAGCGAGCACATCCGCGCGGTGGAGCGGCGGACCGTGCCGCTGCCGGACGACCTGGCCCAGTTGCTCACCGTCCTGGAGGACAGGCTGGCCGCGCTGGCCGAGGACGCGCCGGCCGCCGCGCTGCGGGCCGTCGCCGCGCTGGACCGGCTGACCGGCCAGGCCGGCCGGGAGGCGGCCCGCGCGTTCGACGAGGACGGCGACGGACGCTGGGAGGACCTGGGGCGCGCGCTGGGCATCGGCGCGGACCGCGCCCACTCGCTCGTCACCCGCTACCTGCTGCTGCGCTGACCCCGTCCCGTCCCAGGGCCGCACCCCGGCGTCCGGGTCGGGCCCTCCGCGTCCGTCAGATCGCTCAGGCCGCCAGGGTGGGGCCCGGGGTGAGGCGGTCGCGGAGCTGGGCGTGGTGGAGGCCGGTCACGGGGGCCAGCAGGTCGGGGTGGCGGAGCAGGGCGGCGGCGCGGCGGTCGACGTCGTCGGGGTCCAGCAGCCGGCGGAAGGCGGCCGGCGCGTCCGCGGCGTGCTCGGCACCGGCCAGCGCGGCGACGGCGAGGCCGGCCAGTGCGGGATCGGTGAGCAGCGCGGCGGCCCAGCTGGCCACGACCTCGTCCACCCAGGTGCGCCACGCCCACTCCTCGGCCGGCTGCTCGCCGGAGCCGTCGGCGCCGGCGATCCAGTCCAGGCGGGCCGCGCCGCCCGGGCCCGCCAGGGTGACCAGGCCCGCGTCGATCTCGGTGGGATACCGCAGCCGGGCGGCCACCGTGACCGCCTGCCGGGCCTGCGCCTCGCACAGCGCGGCGGCGAGCGCGCCGCCGCAGGGCGGGTAGGCGACCGTCAGCCAGCGCGCCGTCGCGGCTATCAGGGGAGACAGATCAGTGGGCACGGCCGGACCGTCCGAGGGGCGAGGGGGTGAGGGCTCCACGCCACGGTAGCCCGGCGCCCGGCGCACCCGGGAGGGAGTGCGAACCAGCTCATATGTGACCTGACCCACGCCCGCCGCACGAGGACGCTCCCGTGGCCCGGGACTCCCGGGCCGGGCGGGCGGGCCGTCCGGGGCGCCGGCCCGGGACGGCCGTCACGAGGTGTGGTCGGGGATGACGCAGTTGTGCGGCTGCGGCCGGCCGTCGGCGGGCCAGCCGAGGCCGACGAACTTCAGCTTGCCCCCGCCCTTCCGGCCCGGATCGAGTTCGACCACCGCGACCGGTTTGTCGTACGGGTTGCCGCCGCCGGTCAGGCAGATCAGACCGCTGGTGCCGCGCACCCGGTGCTGGGACTGGAGCTGCGCCCACTCCCTGCCGACGTCCTCCAGGCCGGGCGTGTTCTCGGCGGCGCCGCTCTGCGCCTGGTGCAGTGCCGTGCCGATGGTCACCAGGCCGTCGTACACGAGCATCGTCCGGGAGTCCTCCAGGTCCGGTGGGGCGCCGAAGTCCGTCGCGGGGGTGGTCTCGATGAGCTTCTCCAGGCCGGCCAGGGCCGCCTGGGGCTCGGTGAGGTACTGGGGCAGGTCCCGCTCGGCGGGCTCGCGGCCGTGGGTCCTGGCCCAGTCCTTCTTCCACGCGGCCAGCTCGGTGCTCCAGGCCTCGGGATGGGCGGGGGCGGCGTACTGCACGGTCACCTTGGGCCGGCCGGCCGTGCCGCGCAGCCGCTCCCAGTCCTGCGCGCTCATGTTCTGCCGCAGCGAGGCGGCGTCGGAGCCGCTGATGATCGTGTAGTGCCGGTTGGCGCAGCCCACCTCGGCCAGTTTCAGTGCGAAGAGCCGCAGGTGCAGCGTGCGGCCGGCGAAGTAGACGGTGTCGGCCTGCGAGCCGCAGATGTTGTTGGCTATCGAGGTGAACTGGTTGCCGGTGGAGCCCGCCTCGTCGATCTCCGGGGACGTGAAGGACATCGCGGCGGGGCCGGCCGGGCCCTTCTCCTCGATCCCGTCGAACGCCTTCGCCAGCGACTCGTTGTAGCTGTCCGGGCGCGTGTCGTGGACCAGCACCGTCCTGCTGTTCTCCCGGTTCCAGTCACCGTTGAAGCCGGCCAGGGCCCGGGCCACGTCGTCGTTGGTGGGGATGATCCGGGCCAGGCCGGGGAAGTCCGGCTTGGCCACCGCCGCGAGGCCCTCCTTGTTGGCTATCCCGTTTCCGGTGATCCGGGAGGCGAGCACCGGGACGTGGTGGGCGGTCAGCCGCCGGACGGCCGCCTCGGTGGCACCGAGGCTCAGGTTGAACCCGGTGACGGCGCGCAGCCGGTCCGCGGAGGAGTCGGCCATGCGCAGCAGGGTGTCCACGACCGTCGACTGGTGCCTGTAGTCCCGTCCGGGGTCGGCCAGCACCAGCCGGATCTTCGGCGGTTCGCCCGTGCCCGCGTTGGCCGCGAGCTGTCCCAGGTACGCGCCCTGGAGGTCGCTGCGGATCTGCCGTCGCAGCGCCGGCTTGTCGGAGTGCAGCGGCAGCATCATGGCCACCGTGACATGGGGCTCCTTGTCGATCCGGTCGTTCTCCCGGGCGATGGCCTTGGCCACGGCGCTGATCTCCTCGGTGCCGAAGTCGTAGCCCGAGCCGTTGACGCCGACGCACTCGCCGCCGATCCGCTCGACACCCTCGGCGCAGGTGTCCGGCCGGTGCAGGAAGGACCAGCCGAACACGCCGCCCGCCACGACCACCACCGTGGCCAGCAGCGTGTAGAGGATCTTCTTCCACCTGGGCATCGCGGTTATCTCCTTCGCCCGAGCTGATCGGTGCACGCGCAGCGCAGCAGCGGCTGGTCGTTCTCCGCGAGGCCGCTCCATTCGGTGGCCGTCCTGCCGAGCTGCCCGGCCCCTTCGAACTCCATGATCGAGAGCAGGTCCAGCAGCTTGGCCAGTGTGCGGGCCGTCTCCGGTCCGGTCGGCCTGGTCCGCTCCTCGCACAGCCACACCGCGTGCAGCAGTTGGTCGACGGTGCGGCGCAGCGCCGGTCCGTCCACCGCGACCAGGCCCTGGGCGCGCCGCCGGCGGGTGTCCGCGCCGCCCGGATACGGCGCCTGCGCGATCTCCAGCAGCTCGGCGCACCACTCCTCTGGCCGGCCCGGCAGCGTGGCGGCCAGATGGCGGACGACGTCGTCGACCCCGCCGGAGACCAGGTGGTGGTTCATCCGGTGCGTCATGACCGACCGGAACGCGCCGCCCGGCGCCGCGTCCTCCGCCACGCGTCCGGTGTAGTGGTCGCGCAGCAGGTGGTGGTCGGCGTACCAGGCGGCGCCGTCGGGCTCCAGCCCGTACAGCCGGTGCACCAGTAGCTGGCGCAGACCGAAGTCCCCGATGAAGTGCCGTTCGCAGCCGGGCCATCCGGTGTCGGCGAGGAACTGGGAGACGTGATGGGCCGTCAGCCGGTGGACGCGACGGCGCTGGTGGTGGCGGAGCAGGACGTCCGCGCACTCCGTGTCGTGGGCCACCGACAGATGGGTGAGCAGGTCGAGCCACTGGTCGTGGTGTTCGGCCGGCAGCCGTACCGGCAGTTGGGCCAGGACCAGTTCCTCCAGCAGGACGTCCGCCACGGGCCGCTCGGTGGTGGTGCCGTCGGCCGGGAGCGGCAGCGTGGCGGCGAGGATGTCCCGGTCGTTGGCGTCCTCCGGCATGTGGTAGGTCGCGGCGGCGGCGGCCAGCCGGATCACCGTGTGCGGCCGTCCGCCGCTCAGCCGGGCCACGGCGGCGTCGATACGGCGGCGGTTGGTGCCGCCCAGTTGTCCGGCGCGCCGCTGTCTGCGGACCGTCTCCTCGCGGAGCTGGTCGCCGGTCAGCAGCGGCATCCGCAGCAGGAGCACCCCGTCGGCCAGTGGTGCCCGGCCCTCGCCCGAGGCGGTGCGCCGGGTCCAGGCGGGCGGTGCGCCGTCGGCCGGCCGGAACTCCGCCGGGGACGGCACCTCCCGCGCGGGCAGTCCCTCGTACAGGAAGGCGCCGCCGTCCGCCCGGCGCGCGGTGCCCACGATCACCACGCGGTCGCGCTGGCCGCCGCGGCGGTCGGTGAGCACGGCGCGCAGCAGTTGTTCTCCGAGCGGTGTCTCGGCGTGGTCCAGCAGCATCGCCGGGCGGCCGACCCGGCGCAGCCAGCCCACCGCTCCCCCGTAGGCCGCCTCCAAGTCCTCGCGCAGGGCCCGGAAGAGGAAGCGCTCCGCCACCTCGCGCCCCTCGCCGCCGGCCCGGAAGTCGGCGGCGAGGTCGCGCAGTCCGTGCTCGGGCTGGCCGGCCGCGCCGGGGTACGCGCCGTAGAGCCGGGCCATCTCCGTCCGGCCGCGGGGCGCCAGGCTGGAGATGAGGGCGTCCACCAGTGCGCCGCTGACCGCGGCCGAGTAGGGGCCGAGCGCCTGCGCGGACAGGGTGTTCAGCAGGTTCCGGATGGCGCCGAGGAGCGCGCCGCGCCAGAAGTCGCCTGCCGCGACGCCGCGGAAACGCTGGCGCTGGGGTAACTCCGCGTACCGTTCGACCTCCGCCGCGACTGCGTCGGGCGTGCCCTCCGCCACTCCGGTCGCGATCACCGCGAGGCCCGCGAAGAGCCGCGGGAAGGTGAACGAACCGCCTGTTCCCTGCCAGGTGCACAGCCGCCGGGCGGCCTCGACCAGCACCTCGGTGGCGGCCGAGCGGGCGCCCGGCTCCGGCTCGGCCCGTTCCGCGTGGACCGGTGAGCCGCAGTCCAGGTAGATCACCGGCACCTTGGTGGCGAACCGGTCCCGGGCGGCGCGCAGCAGCCGGCCCTTGCCCATGCCCGGGCCGCCGGTGAGCAGTACGACGGGCAGGTCCGGACCATACAGGGGTTCACGAGTGGCCCCCGACGGCGACCGCCCGAGCATACGGGCGAAGAAACCGTCCTCGCTGAGGAGTCTTTCGAACCCCAGGTCATCACACACGGATCCCTCTGGCTGCTCTCCCCGCCCGGGAGCGGGTGATCGATGTGGCGGAGGAGATCAGTGGAACATAGAGCCTTCTGTTCGGACAACGGTGGTTACGCGAAAGAATGCGGACTGATGCCGTATCAGAATGCTTATGGCCAAAGGCAGTTCCCCGCAGTCCTCGTCCGGGGTCTCACCAGCGCCGGGCCGGACGCCGGCGTTCTGGCAGGGCGGCCAGGCGCTGGGCCGGACGGCCCGGTTCACGGGCTGAGGAAGCCCCGGTCATCGGCTGCGGCGGCTCCCGGTCACGGGCCGGGTGCGGGGGTGGGGGCGGGGCTTTCCGTGTCCGGTGCCGGCGGGCGGACCGCCGCCGCGGGGGGCCGTTCCCGGCGGGCGCCGTAGGCGACGAAGTACGCGGGCAGCCGGCGCAGCCAGGGCGAGCCCGCGACCAGGCCCGCGACGCGCCGGGCCCGCCGCGCGCCGCCCAGCGGCGGCCGGCCGCTGAGCACCGGGGCGACGACACGGGCGTGGGCCGCCCGCTGGAGCGTCTGGGTGACGACCGTGGTGGGATGGCGGCGGCGCTGCACGGCCCGTACGTCACGCAGGCGCACCCTGCCACGGCGCAGGGGTCCGGCCAGGTGGCGCGCGGTCGCCACGGCGTCCTGCACGGCGAGGTTGATGCCGATGCCGAAGACCGGGGACATGGCGTGCGCCGCGTCGCCGATGCACAGCAGACCGGGCCGGTGCCAGCGGCGCAGCCGGTCCAGCCGCACGTCGAGGAGTTTGACGTCGTCCCACGACCGCAGGGTGTGTGTGCGGTCGGCGATCCAGGGGACGGCGGCGGCGTAGCCGGCCAGGAAGCGGTCCAGGCCGGCGGCGCGGCGCTCGGGGTCGGTGCCCTTGGCGATGAGCGCGGCGCACTGCCAGTAGTCACCGCGGTCGATCATCGCGGTCAGCAGGCCGTCGCCGGCGGCGCCGACGAGCCCGGACGGATCGCCCTCCCGCCGGGGCAGCCGGAACCACCAGGCGTCCATCGGGCAGGCGAAGCGGCGCAGCCGCAGCTCCGGCCGGGAGCGGGCGAGCGAGCCCCGGCCGTCGCAGGCGACGGTGAGCACGGCGCGCAGTTCTCCGGTGCGGCCGTCGGCGGTGCGGTAGCGCACTCCGGTGATCCGTCCGGACTCGGTCAGGAAGGAGGTCGCCTCGGTGTTCATCCGCAGGTCGAAGCAGGGTTCGCGGCGGGCCTCCGCGGCGAGCAGGTCCAGCAGGTCCCACTGGGGCACCATCGCCACGTAGTCGTAGGGACCGCGCAGGACCGAGAGGTCGGCGACGGTGACCGGCGCGCGGCCGGCGCCGACCGGCAGTTGGACGGTGCGGACCCGGCGCTGCGGGAGCCGGGCGAAGCGCTCGGCCAGGCCCAGTTCGTCCAGGAGCGCCAGGGTGGACGGGTGGACCGTGTCGCCGCGGAAGTCGCGCAGGAAGTCGGCGTGCTTCTCCAGCACCGTCACCGCAACCCCGGCGCGTGCCAGCAGCAGGCCGAGCACCATGCCCGCGGGTCCGCCGCCCACGACACAGCAGGTGGTCTTCTCCATGACCGTTCCGCCCTTCCCGGGAGCAGTGACGCACCGCACGATGTAATTCATCGGACGATGAATAATTTACTCCGCCCGGCCCGGGCCCACAAGGTCACGTGTCGCGTCCGGCCGGGAGGGCACTCGTCCGGCGCCCGGCACAGGGGAAACGGTGCACACCGGTGGACTTCTGGGAGGTCTCATGACGACGGACGCCGCACGCTACGACGAGCGGGGCGAGACGCCACTGGGCGGGTACGCCGTCCTCGCCTCCGTGTTCGCGGCGAGCGTCGGCACCTTCGCGCTGGTGGCCCGGCGCCGGGGAGTACGGCTGCCGCAGGAGGTGCCGCCCTGGGACGTGGCGCTGCTGGGCGTGGCGACCTACAAGACCTCGCGGCTGCTGACCAGGGACAAGATCACCAGTTTCGTCCGGGCGCCGTTCACCCGGCGCGGGGACGACGGCGAGGCCGCCGAGGTGCTGGACGAACCGCGCGGCACCGGGCTGCGGCGGGCCGTCGGCGACCTGGTGTCCTGCCCGTTCTGCACCGCGGCCTGGACGGCCGGTGCCCTGGTGTGCTCCTACGCGGCGGCGCCCCGGCTCACCCGGCTGGTCTGCGGCGGCCTCGGCGCGGTGACCGTGTCGGACTGGCTCCAGTACGCCTGGACGGCGACGCAGGCGAAGGCCGAGGGCTGACCCGGCGACGGCCCCGGTCCGGCCGCCGGGGCTATTCCTCGTCCGCCGTGGTGGACAGTTCGACGTCCAATACACCCTCGTCCACGAACAGTTCCGAGGCCAGCGCGGAGGGGTCCGCGGTGCCCTCCAGATGCAGCAGCACCCGTGCCGCCTCGTCGGTGCGGCCGGGCAGCCGTTCCACCTTGACCTGCACGATCCGGAAGCCGCGCCCGGTGCAGATCTGCATCAGGCGCGGCAGCAGCGCGGTCCCGGTCCGGTAGGTCAGGCGCGCCTCGAACGTGGTGGCGGCCGTGCCGGAGACCAGCCGGGACGACAGCCGTGGGTACCCCCGGACCACCAGGAAGTGCAGCGCCGTCACCACCAGCGCGAGCACGGGCAGCCCGCCGCCGCAGGCCATGCCGACCGCGCAGGTCAGCCATATGGTGGCGGCCGTGGTCAGACCGCGCACGGCGTCCCGTCGTACGAAGATCAGCCCGCCGCCGATGAAGCCGATGCCGGAGACGATCTGCGCCGCGACCCGGGAGGGGTCGAAGGACACGTGGTCCAGGCCGAGCACCGCGCTGAACCCGTGCTGGGAGACCTCCATCATCAGGGCGCTCGCGATGCCGACCAGGCTGTGGGTGCGCATGCCCGCGCTCTTCTGCTGGGCCGCGCGCTCCCAGCCGATCAGGCTCGACAGCAGCAGCGCGAGCCCGAGTTCGGCCAGCTGCCGTGGTCCCTGCCCGTTGTGGAGGTCCCACAACGGGGCCGTCAGCATCGTGCCTGCCATGCGCACCTCGCACTCGCACGTCGCTCCGCCGGTGTCCCGCTGCCGACACGTACCCCGCCACCGGGGACCGACGCAACCCGGACGGCGGCCCCGGCGCCGGTGATCCGGGGCCGGCCGGGGTACCCGGCGGGCGGCGCCACGTCCGCCGGGCGGGCGCGCCGGGGGCGCATCGCGCGGAAGGGACCGGTCTCATGCGGCACGACGAGATGATCGGGAAAGTGCAGGCGCTGGCCCAGTTGCCCGACCGGGGAACGGCCGAGCGGGCCGCGCACGCGGTCGTCAGCACACTGGCGGAACGGTTGCCGTCCGGGCTCGCCCGGCATGTGGCCGCGCAGCTCCCGCCGGACCTGGCGGCGGCCATGCGGGAGGCGGCCGACGCCTCGGCCGGGCGGGACTCCGGCTCCGCGGGCGAACGGTTCGGGCTGACCGCCTTCGCCGGGCGGGTCGCCGCCCGGGCCGGCACCGACGAGAACAAGGCGCTGCGGGACGCCGCCGCCGTGCTGGAGGTGCTGGACGCCGCTCTCGCGCCGGAGCTGACCGAGCGGATGGCCGGGGCGCTGCCCGCGGACATCCGGGAGCTGCTGCCGGTGGAGCGCGCGGTCCAGGACACCGGGCTGTCCGGCTGACGGCCGGCCGTAAGCCGGGGCCGACGACGGGAGACGGTGACCTGACGGTCGTAGCCGGGAGGCGGGCGATCCGGCGGTCGTGGCCGGGAGACGGGCGATGCGATGGTCATAGCCGGGACAGGGGTGATCCGCCCGGCCGTGCTCGGGAGACGGGGTGCCAGGCGGAGACGGGTGGTCGGGGCGGGAGACGGGCGGGGGTCCGTGGGCGGTCGCGGTCCGGTTCGATTCGTGTGCATGCGCCCGCTGAGGGCAGGCGTAGCGTGGACGCCCCCTCCACCCCGAAAAGGTGCTCGATGGCCTTCTTCGCCCTCTCCCGGAACCAGCCCCTCACCCTGCTCTCGGCCACCGACCTGGCGTCGGAGTACGACCGGTTGCAGGAGGAGAACCGGCAACTGCGCCGCGCCGTGACCTCGCACGCCGTGATCGACCAGGCCATCGGCGCCGTCGTCGTCCTCGGGCAGCTCGCTCCGGAAGAGGCCTGGCGGGCCCTGCGGGACGTCTCCCAGCGCACCAACGTCAAGTTGCGCACGGTCGCCGAGCACGTGCTGGCCTACGTCCAGGGCGGCAGCCTGCCCGAGTCCGAGCGGCGCGAACTCGGCCGGGCGGTCGCCCGCTACCGCCGGTGCGACGAGCGGCCCACGGGGCTCACCGAGGGCCTGCCCGCGCCCGCCGGTGACACGGGCACCACGGAGCCGTAGCGGACCCGGCCGCGCGGCAGCCCTCCCCCGCCGGCCGTCACCCCTTCGGTCCCGGCCGGTGGAGCGACGCCTCCCCCCGCCGTGGCCGCCGCGCTCCCCGCCGCCGCACGGACCGTCGTCTCCCCCGGGCCGCCCCGGGGCCCCACCGCCACCCGGGTGTTCTCCGCGCGCCGCCGGCCCGGGACGCGCTTACCGTGTCGTGCAGGTGACCGGCCGTCAGCCGGGCCGGCGGGGCGAGCGGACGGGAGCGGTGGTGGGCGATGCGCGCCGGCGGACGGCCGGACGGGCCGGGCGGCGCCGGGCCCGGGGCGCGGTGCTGGGCAGCCGGCCCGCGTACTCCGTGCGGCTGCCCGCCCCACCCCGCCCGGAGTCCGCCCCGGCGGCGGACGGCCGGACGGTGCCCTGGCTGTGGGTGGCCGCCTCCTACGCCTGGCGGCTGATCCTCGTCGGTGCGGTCGTCTACGGCGTGTTCAGCCTCCTCGGCAGCTTCCAGCTCGTGGCCGTCGCGCTGTTCCTCGCCCTGGTCGTGACGTCCGTGCTGCGCCCGCCGACCGATCTGCTCAGCCGGTTCCTGCCGAGGCCGCTGGGCGTGGCCGTGGCGCTGATGGGCAGTGTGGTGCTGGTGCTCGGGCTGTTCGCGCTGGTGGGCAGCTCGGTGGCGGGCGAGTCGGGCCGGCTGACGGACGAGTTCCGCGGCGGGGTCGACCGTATCGAGGGCTGGCTGCGCCGGCCGCCGTTCCGGCTCGGTCCCGGCGCGCTGTCCACGCTGCAACGGCAGGTGACCCAGTACGTCACCGCGCACCGGTCGGCGCTGCTCAGCAGCGCGGTGGACGAGCTGGGCCGGGTGGTGGAGCTGATCACGGGCGGGGCGCTGGCGCTGTTCGCCTCGGTGTTCTTCCTGCATTCCGGCGAGCGCCTGTGGGGCTGGGCGCGGGACCGGCTGGTGCCGGGCGGGGCCCGCCCGGCGTGGGACCGGGCGGGGCGGGCGGCCTGGCGGACGTTCTCCGGGTACACCCGCGGCATCATCATCATCGCGGCCACCAACGCGGTGCTCGTGGGCGTGGCCCTGTTCGTGCTGCGGGTGCCGCTCGCGCTGCCGCTGACCCTGCTGGAGTTCTTCGCCGCGTTCGTGCCGCTGGTGGGCTCGCCGGTGGCGCTGGGCGTGGCCACCGTCGTCGCGCTGGCCGGGCGGGGTCCGCTGACGGCGCTGGCCGTGCTGGTGCTGATCGTGGTGATCGGCCAGTTGGAGGGACATGTGCTGCATCCGCTGGTGATGAGCTGGGCGGTGCGGCTGCACCCGCTGGTCGTGGCCGTGTCGGTGATCGCGGGCAGCATCGTCGCCGGGGTGATCGGCGCGGTCGTGGCGGTGCCGCTGGTCTCGGTCGTCTGGGCGGTTCTGACCGCGCTCCGCGCCGTACCCCCATGACCCACGCCCCGGCCCATGGTGGACCGGTCCCGCCGCTCCGGCAGGCGTCGTGGCGGCTCAGCGCAGCGCGGCGGTGACGAGTCCGTGGATCTCCTGCGCCCGGACGCTCCCGCCGTGCACCAGGCGGTCGAAGACGAGACCGTCCACGCAGGTCAGCAGGGTCACCGTGCGGTCCTCGGGGTCCGTCACCCCGTGCGCGGCGAGGAAGTCGCGCACGATCCGCCGGCCCAGGTTC
The DNA here is from genome assembly GCF_055566335.1 of Streptomyces sp. NPDC027672. Taxonomy (NCBI): domain Bacteria; kingdom Bacillati; phylum Actinomycetota; class Actinomycetes; order Kitasatosporales; family Streptomycetaceae; genus Streptomyces; species Streptomyces sp. NPDC027672. Next base: position 226,265 of record NZ_JBVHSO010000013.1, read on the forward strand.
TCGCGCGGCACGAGGATCTCGCGCAGCTCGGGATGGTGCGCGCTCTCGACGGCGCAGGCGTAGCGGGCGAGCGACCGGCGCCGGCCGTCCCCGGTGAGCCGTGCCTCGACGAGCGCGGCGATGCCCGCCGTCAGGTCACCCACCGTGCGCGGCACGGGTGTGCGGGCGCCGGTCTCCTCCAGCTCCGCCTGGTCGAGCGCGACCAGCCGGCGGACCAGGGCGGTGAGCAGGGCCTGCCGGGTGCGGAAGTAGGCGGACGTGGTGCCGGGCGGCAGGCCGGCCGTCCGGTCCACGGCACGGTGCGTCAGCCCGCGCATGCCGGTGTCGGCGAGCACGGTGATCGCCGTGTCGGCGAGCAGGGTTCGTCGGTCTGAGGCCACCTCCCCTTTCTACACCGGTTTCCGAACCCGCTTCTACATCTGTAGAAGGCCGCGTTAAGGTGCTTCTACAGGTGTAGAAGTTTCAGGTACGGAGGGGTCGGCATGGGCGGTACGGCGGTGGTGGTCGGCGGCGGCATCGGCGGACTGGCGGCGGCCCTCGGGCTGCGGCGCGTCGGCTGGGACGTCCGGGTGGTGGAGCGGGCCGCGGTCCTCGCCGACGCCGGCGCGGGCATCTCCCTGCACGCCAACGGGCTGCGCGCGCTGGACGCGGTGGGCGCCGGCGCGGCGGTCCGGGCGGCGGCCCGGCCGCAGTACACCGGCGGCACCCGCACGCCCACCGGCCGGTGGCTGGCCCGCATGGACGGCACCGTGCTGGAACGCGAGCTCGGCGCGCCCATCGTCGGCATCCCGCGCGCCGCCCTGCACCGGCTGCTGCGCGCGGCGCTGCCCGCCGAGTGCCTGCTCACCGGCGTCACCGCGCGGACGCTCGACCTGTCGGCTCCCGGCCGGGTGCGGGTGCCCGCCGGGAACGACTTCCTGGACGCGGACCTGGTTGTCGCGGCGGACGGGGTGCACAGCAGGCTGCGCGGACTGCTCTTCCCGGACCATCCCGGCCCGGTCTACGCCGGCTCCACGGTGCTGCGCGCCGTCACCGAGGGCCCGGTGGACCTCGCGACCGACTTCGAGCTGACCTGGGGCCGGGGCGCGGAGTTCGGGCACATCGCCTTCGCCGACGGCCGCGCCGAGTGGCACGCGGTGCTCACCGCGCCGGCCGGGGTGCGCCACACCGACCCGCTCGGCATGCTGCGCGACCGCTTCCGCGACTGGCACCAGCCGGTCCCGGCGCTGCTGGCCGCGACCCGGCCCGAGGCCGTGCTGCACCACGACCTAGACGAACTCGTCACCCCGCTGCCGTCCTTCACGGCGGGACGGGTGGCGCTGCTGGGCGACGCGGCGCACGCCATGAGCCCGCATCTCGGCCAGGGCGCCTGCCAGGCCCTGGAGGACGCGGCGACGCTGGCCGCCGCGCTCGCCGCGGAGCCCTCGGTCGGCGCGGCGCTGGCCCGGTACGACGCCGAGCGCCGCCCCCGGGCCCAGTCGGTCGCCCGCGCCGCCCGGCAGGCGGGCCGGCTGGGCCAGCGGCTGTCCCACCCCCTGGCCGTCGCCCTGCGCGACACCGGCCTGCGGCTCGCCCCGTCCCGGACGTCGATCCGCGCCATCCTGCGGCACGCCGACTGGACACCGCCGAGCCTGGGCTGAGCCGGGCGGCGGGACGCGGCACGACACACCCGGGAGCACCCGGAACACCCACGGGCACGGGCATGACCGGTGCCCAAGGTGGCACCCGGGGAGGTGTGCGTGGACTACGAGTGACCTGGCAGGCCGTACGGCGTGATCTGTCCGCCGCGGTGGACGCGGCGCGGCGGGCCCTGGCCGGACCCGGCCGGGAACGGGACCTGGCCGTCCAGGCCGGGAAGGCGGCGCTGGCCGCGTGGCTGGCCTGGGCGGTGGCGGGCTGGTGGCTGAAGGCGCCGGTGGCGTTCGTCGCGCCGTGGGTGGCGGTGGTGCTGGTCGAGTCGACCGTGTACCGGTCGATCACCCGCGGCCTCCAGCAGCTCGGGGCGATCGCGGCCGGCACGGTCGCCGCCACCGCCGTCGGGCTGCTGCTGCACAGCACGGTGGGCGCGATGGCGGTGGTGCTGCCCCTCGCGATGCTGCTGGGCCAGTGGCGGCGCCTGGGCAGCCAGGGCATCTACGCGGCCACCGGCGCCCTGTTCGTGCTGACCAACGGCTCGGTCAGCGTCGCCACCTCGACGGCCCGGCTCACCGAGGCCCTGTTCGGCGCGGTGGTCGGGATCACGGTCAACGCGCTGGTCCGGCCGCCGCTGTATCTGCGCGACACCCAGGCGGTGCTGCGGGACGCGACCGAGGAGGCGCACGACATCCTCCGGGACGTGGCGGACGGGCTGGCCGCGGGACGCTGGGACCCGGAGGAGGCCGACGGCTGGCACCAGCGGGCGCTGCGGCTGCACCGGCAGGTGGAGCAGGCCCGGTCGACGGCCGAGTGGAGCCGGGAGAGCCTGCGGGTCAATCTGCGCCGCCGCCGCGGCGGTGTGCCGGCGTCGCCGGGCAAGGGGTACGACGACGCGGTGGTGGTGCTGGACTACGCGGCCGTGCACACCGCGGAGGTGACCCGCACGGTGCTGGAGGCCGCCGCCGGGGACCGCCCGGCGGCCCGGCCGCGTCCCGGGGCCGCCCGGCGGTACGCGGAGTTCCTGTGCCGGACCGCCCGCGCGCTGCGGCTCTACAGCCACAGCCGGTTCGGCGACGCGTGCGAGGAGGAGCTGCGCGAGTCCGTGGCCGGCCTGCGCGGCACGCTCGCTGACCTGCGCCGGGACCTGGCCCGCTCCGCGACGGACGATCCCGACGAGGTCGCCACCTACGGCGCGCTGCTCGCCCAGGCCCAGCGGCTGGCCGGCCAGTTGCTCGCCTCGGGCACCTGACCGCGGTCCCGGTACGCCCGCCCGGGGAGGGCCGAGCGGGCCCCGGTCACGGCAACCGCTCCAGGAAGGCGGCCAGTTCGGCGTTGAAGCCGGCCGGGTTCTCCATGTTCGGGTAGTGGGCGGCGCCCGGGACGGTGACGGTACGACCGCCCGGGACGAGGTCCGTGAGACGGGCGGCCAGGGCCTGGTGGTCCGGGGATTCCAGGGCGCCGTTGATCGCGATCAAGGGCACCTTGATGTCCGGCACACGCTCCCAGGTGCGGGTGACGGGAACGCGGTGGTCGGGTTCGCCGGGCGTGTGCTTGCCGAGTGTGTCCAGGCCCATCCGCCGTATCCGGCGCAGCAGCTCGGGATCGGTGTCGGCCGGCTCGCGGTAGGGGCCGACCGCCCACAGCGCGAACGCGTCGGCCCAGCCCTCCAGGTCGCCGGCGGCCAGGCACCCGTTCTGCGCGGCGAGGGTCTCCAGCACCCAGGGATGCGCGAAGGCGGCCTCGCTGGTGCCGGACCCGCTGACGACGACGGCACGCACCAGCCCGGGGTACTCCAGTGCGCAGTCCACCGCAATGCCTCCGCCCATCGACAGTCCGACCAGGACGGCGGGGGCGGCGTCGAGCCCCCGGAGCAGCGCGGCGAGATCGTCGACCTGCCGGAACGGGCCGGTCGCGTTGTCGGAGGCGCCGTGCCCGCGGGTGTCCCAGGCGATGACCCGGTGGCTCGGCGCGAAGGCCCGGATCTGCTCCTGCCACATGCGGTGGTCGACGAAACCGCCGTGCAGGAGGACGAGAGGGGTGCCGGAGCCGGCCTCGCGGTAGGCGAGACGGCCGTCGGCGGTCGGCAGGAAGTGGACGGGCAGAGATGTCAGCTCCACAGTCATGACAACCAAGGTGTCATTCTTCTCGCGGGTTGGCAACCAAGGTGTCATCCTGGTCGTATGAACGACGACCGCATCCCCTCTTCCGCCGCGCAGGACCGGTTGGCGGAACGCCTCACGGAAGTGTTCGACCTGGTCGGCCCGCTCTACCGGCGGGTGCACCGCAAGGTGGAGGAGGCGGCACCGGTCGAAGGCCTGTCGGTCGGCGTCCGCGCGGTACTCGATCTGCTGCGCGCCCGGGGGCCCATGACGGTGCCGCAGATGGGCCGGGCCCAGGCGCTCAGCCGGCAGTTCGTGCAGCGCATGGTGAACGACGCGGCACGCCAGGAACTGGTGGAGAGCGTGCCGAACCCCGCGCACCGCCGTTCGCCGCTGATCCGGCTGACCGGGCCGGGCCGGGCGGCGATCGGTGCCGTCCGGGCCCGCGAGCACGCACTGCTGCGCCGGGTGGACGGCGAGCTGACCACGGCGGACGTGGACGCCTGCCTGCGGGTGCTCGGCGCGATGCACGCCCTGTTCGACGACGTGGACGTGGACTGAGCCCGGGCGCGGCGCTCAGCCGGTGGCGAACTCCCGCAGCGCGTCCTGGGAACCGTTGAACCGGTCGTGGTCGCCGACCGTCGGCCCCGTGGAGGTGTACTGCCACATGGTGTACGACGACCAGCCGGCCGGCAGCGAGCCCACCGTGGAGGCGTAGCGCGCGACCCACAGCGGGTTGACCGCGCCGAAGCCGGCGTAGCCGCCGGTGCACTCCGACCACCAACTGGTGGCCGTGTAGAGGACCGCGGCGCGGCCGGTGCGGGCTTTGTAGCGGTCGAGGAAGTCGCGGATCCAGCTCACCATGCCGGAGGCGGACTTGCCGTAGCAGGCGTCGCCGTACGGGTTCCACTCGATGTCGAGGACGCCCGGGAGGGTCTTGCCGTCCTTCGACCAGCCGCCGCCGTGGTCCACGAAGTAGTCGGCCTGGGTCGCGCCGCCGGCGGTGTCCGGGGTGGCGAAGTGGTAGGCGCCGCGTACCATGCCGACGCCGTAGGAGCCGTCGTACTGCTGGGTGAAGTAGGGGTTCGTGTAGTACGTCCCCTCCGTGGCCTTGGTGTACGCCCACCGGACGCCGCTGTCCCACAGCGACTGCCAGGCGACGTCGCCCTGGTGGCTGGAGACGTCCACGCCCTCGGTCTGGGAGGCGCGGGAGTCCGGGGGAGGAGTGCCGGTGACGCCGTCGTGGGCGGGGACGCCGATGCCCATGTAGGCGCTGCCGCGCGCGAGCGGGTCGGCCGGCCCGGGCAGGGCCGGGGTGCTGGAGAGGAACAGGGCCAGGCCGGTGAGGGCGCCGGTGAGGCACAGGCGGGACCGGCCGCGGAAGCGGTGTATGGGGGTTCGCACGAGTCCATCTGACCCGGGGCCGGCTCCGCGCGCACCCCGGGTTCCGCCCAACGAAGCCGTCCGCGGCCGGTGTCTAGCCCATGCGGGTGGCCATCGTCCGCCGCCGCGGTGCCGGGCCGGAAGGAGACCGGTCCCGTCCGGCACCGCGGCGGCGGTCGGCGCACACCGGGCGCGGGACGGTGGCGGGGTCAGGCGGGGCGCAGGGTCATGAGGACGGCCCGCAGCCGGCTGTCGTCCGGGCCCGCCCAGCCGGTGGCCACATGGCCGAGCGCGCCCCGCGGCGGCAGCGGCGGGTTCTCCTCGACCGGTGCGAGGACCCGGTGGACGTGCAGGACCGTGCCGTGCGGCGCGGGCAGCCGGGTGCCGTCCTCGTCGTCGGCCGGCTCGGGCGTGGACCCGGCCCGGCCGAGAGGGGCACCGGTGTAGGAGCGGGTCACCTCGTGGTCCGGTGTGTCGCTGATGCTCTGGGCCATCGCCGGGGCCCGGCCCTCGATCAGGGCGAGCAGTTCGCCGACCAGCACCGGGTCGTGGCAGCCGTCGTAGGCCCAGCGGGTGCCGAGCACGCCGTGCTCCATGGTGCCGACGAGGGCGTGTCCGGCGCCGTCCAGGGGCGCCCCGCGGTAGGTGAGCGGCACCAGGTACGCCGTCCGGCCGGGGCTCGTGGTGTCGGTGGCCACGATGAACTCGATGCCGACCTCGCCCTCCGGGTCGTCCAGCCGGAAGCCGCCGGACCGCTCCAGCACCGGGGCCGGGCCGCCGCGGTACCACGGGCGGGTGGGCAGCCAGCCGGCGAGCAGTTCGGTCTTGGCCGGCCGGAGGGTGGTGTGGTGGATGACGGCCATGACGGTCGCTGCCTCCCCTGGTGCGGATGCTGGTCCGGTCAGCCTGCCACACCCTCGCCACCGGTCAGCGCCGGGGTCAACACGGCCCAGGGATTGGGCGGTTCGCCCGTCACCGGCCCGCACACCGCCGCGCCCCGCTCGTGCGCGGTGCGGACCGCGAGCGGCACCAGGACCTCGGGCACGCCGTAGACGAGGTGGCACAGCCGGCCGGGCGGCTGCCGGACGGTCCAGGCGGGCCGGGTGAACGCGGAGACGTAGGTGCTCCAGTGCCCCTCGAAGGTGACGGTCAGATCGGCGAGCCGGACGTAGCCCGGAGCCGGATGGACGCCCGGGTTGAGGACGACGGTCCCGGTGCCGGACCGCCGCAGGTCCCGCACCAGCCGGCGGCAGGCCGGGACGCCGTCCGGGCCGGCGGTCACCCGGTCCAGGAAGCAGCCGTCGGCCCCGTACCAGTCCCGGTGCCGGCGTGCCTCCTCGGTGATCCGGGCCGGGTCGCGGACGCCGTAGTCGGTGTCGACGTAGCCGAGCAGACGGGCCCCGGCCGCGCGCAGGGCCCGGGCGGCCGCCAGGAACGCCGGGTCGGGAGCGGCGCCGGGCCCGCTCGCCGGGTTGAGGATCACCGCCCAGGTGCGGTCCGCCGAGGCGATGAGCCGGTGCCAGGCGGCGGGATCGTCGGCGGGATGCACGTACAGCGGCACCAGCAGGCTCACGGCACCCGCTCCAGGGTGGCCGCCCACAGCGCGGCGAGGGAGTCGTCGAGACTGTGCACCGGCCGCCAGCCGAGGGCGTCCGCCGCGGCGGAGATGTCCGAGCACTGCCAGGACACCGCGGCCGACCGGGCCGAGCCTGCCGCGCCCCCGGCGCCCTCCTCCAGTCTGCCCCGGAACCCCGCGAGCCGGGCCAGACCGTGCGCCACCCGCCGTACCGGCAGGGCCTGACCGCCGCCGATGTTGAGCACCGGCGGCAGCGGGGCGGGCGCCGTGACGGCGGACTCGACGGCCCGGGCCACATCGCGTACGTCGACGAAGTCGCGGTGGGCGGACAGGTCCCCCAGCCGCAGCACCGCGTCCGGATCCCGGGCGGCCGGGCCCAGCAGGGCGGCCAGCCGGCCCGGCAGGCTGGCCGGTGGCGCGCCCGGGCCGACCGGGTTGCCGACCCGCAGCACCACCGCGTCCAGCGCGGCGGCTGTCACCGCGAGCGTGCCCGCCAGCTTGGTCGCGCCGTACGGCGTGACCGGGCAGGCGGGCGAGGACTCGGCGACCGGCTCGCCCGGCGTGCCCGGCCCGTACTCGGCGGCCGAACCGAGGTGCACCAGCCGGGCCGTGGGCGCCGCCGCGCGCAGTGCCGCGCAGAGCGCCGCGGGCCCGCGGGCGTTGGTCTCGGCCAGCGTCACGGCGTCGCCGCCGGTGGCGCCCGCGCAGTTCACCACGGCGTCCGGAGCCGCCGCCGCCAGGGTCTCGGCGAGCCGCTCCGGCCGGTCGCGGGCGAGGTCGGCGCCGAACTCCGCGGCGCCGTCGCGGCCGGCGGCGAGCAGGTGCGCGCCCGGCAGGGCGCGCAGCCGCTCCGCCACATGGCGGCCCAGATATCCGGTGCCGCCCAGGACGAGAATGCGCATGTGCTCCTCAGGCTCCCTTGAGCAGCAGGGACTTGCGGCTGGTGAACTCGGCGTTGGCCCGGTCGTAGTCGTCCGGGCGGCCGATGTCCAGCCAGTAGCCGTCGAACGCGTAGGCGTGCGGCGGGTTCCCGGTCTTCAGCAGGTCGAGGACGAGTTCGTCGAAGCCCAGCGGCAGGCCCGGGGTGTAGCCGTCCAGGGTGGCACGGCTGAGGCCGTAGACGCCCATGGAGACGCGGTAGTCCATGCTGGGTTTCTCGGTGAAGGCGACGACCCTGCTCGCGTCGGTGGTGAGCACGCCGAAGTCGATGTGCACCTTCCGGGCGTAGGTGGCGATGGTGAGCGGCGCCCCCGACTCCCGGTGGCGGCACAGCACGTCGGCGTAGTCGAGGTCGGTGAGGATGTCCCCGTTCATCACCAGGAACGTCTCCGGCAGCCGGTCCTTGAAGCCCAGCAGCGGGCCCATGGTGCCGAGGGGGCTCTCCTCGGTGGCGTAGTCGACGGTCATGCCCCACTGGGAGCCGTCGCCGACATAGGCGCGGATGATCTCGCCGAGGTGGCCGATCGCGAGGGTGCAGCGGGTGAAGCCCGCGGCCGACAGCTGACGCAGCACGATCTCCAGGATCGCGTGCTGGTCGCCGATCGGGACGAGCGGCTTGGGCAGTGCGGTGGTGTAGGGCCGCAGCCTTACGCCCTTGCCTCCCGCCAGGATCACTGCGTGCATGGGGCTCCTCCTTCGTTGAGTCGTGCCGTATGGGCCCGGGGTGTGGCGGGCCGGGTCAGATGTTGTAGATGCCGGTCTTGTAGCGGGCCAGGTTGGCCGGGTCGCGGAAGAACTCCACGGTCTGGACGAGGCCCTGCTCCAGGCTGTGGGCGGGGCTCCAGCCGGTGGCCGCGGTGAGCCGGCCGGCGTCGGCGACGAGCCGCATGACCTCGGAGTTGGCGGGCCGGACGCGGGCCGGGTCGGCGCGCACGTCGAGGGCGGTGTCCATGACCTTGCCGATCAGCGCGACCAGGTCGCCGACCGAGATCTCGCCGCCGGTGCCGGCGTTGAAGGTGCGCCCGACGATGTTCTCGGCGGGCGCGGTGCCGACGGCGAGGAACGCCCGCGCGGTGTCCTTGGCGAAGGTGAAGTCCCGGGTGGGCCGCAGATCGCCGAGGGTGATGGTCCGCTCCCCCGCCGCGACCTGGCCGATGACGGTGGGGATGACCGCGCGCATGGACTGGCGCGGACCGAAGGTGTTGAACGGCCGCAGGGTGACGACGGGCGTGCCGAAGCTGGCGTGGTAGCTCTCGGCGAGCCGGTCCCCGCCGGCCTTCGAAGCGGCGTACGGGGACTGGGTGTTGATGGGGTGGTCCTCGGTGATGGGCACGGTCTGCGCGGTGCCGTAGGTCTCGCTGGTGGAGGTGTGCACCAGCCGGGGCGTGCCGAGGGCGCGCACCGCCTCCAGCACGTTGAGGGTGCCGGTGACGTTGGTCTCCACGTAACTGTGCGGCGCCTGGTAGGAGTACGGGATCGCGATGAGGGCGGCCAGGTGGTAGGCGGTGTCGGCGCCGTCGAGCAGGGCGCGCACGGAGCCGGGGTCGCGGACGTCGCCGAGGACGATCTCCACCTCGTCCAGGACGTCCGGGGCGAGGGTCTCCAGCCAGCCGTAGGAGGAGAAGGAGTTGTACTGGGCCATGGCTCTGACCCGGTGTCCGGAGGCGACCAGTGCCTCGGTGAGGTGGGAGCCGATGAAGCCCTCGGCTCCGGTGACGGCGGCGAGCGGTGCTGCGGTCAACTCAGTGTCCTTCCGGTGGGTCTGCTGGGGCGGGGACGAGCGGTCAGGCGTGCCGGGCGGGCCGGCCGAGCAGCAGCAGCGCGTACGCCACCAGGCCGAGGACGGCGGCGCCGCAGCACAGCGGCAGGGCGGCGGGACCGGCCGGCAGGCCGAGCCGGGGCAGCGCGCCGGCCACCGCGGCGGCGGCCAGACAGATGACCGCCGGCGGCCAGGCGGCGCCGAACGCCTGGAGGAGCAGCGCGGTCCACAAGGTGGCGGCCAGGAGCAGCAGGGTGGCCGGCGCGGCGCCGGTGAGGTAGGCGGCGGGCAGCAGCGGCAGCAGGTAGACGCCGAGGCAGCCGGCGAGGACGGCGGCGGAGCGCAGCAGGAAGCCGGCGGGTGTGGCGGTGGCGCGCAGCGCGGCCACGGACAGTCCCCGGTAGCGGTACAGCAGCCACTCGGCGGGGCCCATGCTGACCGTCAGCACGATCACCGCGTACGGCTCGTGCCGCCCTTCCAGGAGCACCAGCATCCCGGCGGCCAGCCCGAACAGCCCGTACGGCAGGGACCACAGCGGGCGGGGGCTGCTGCCGGCGGGGGCGGCCGGCGCGGCGAGGGCGCCGCGCAGGACGTGGCCGGTGCCGGCGAGGGTGGCCAGCAGGGCGAGCAGCGGCAGCGCGGCGCGCACCGCCGGGCCGGGCTCCCACCAGGGCAGTACGGCGGCGCCCGCGATCAGCGGGGTGAGCGCGGCCAGCAGCAGCCGCTCGCGGGCCAGGACGAGCAGGACGCCGGCCGCGGCCAGGTACAGCGACTGGGCCGCCGCCGCGGCCAGGACCGGGCCGCCGCCGGCGAGCGGGGCGGCGGCGGCCGTGGCGAGGGCCGCGCCGGCCGGGGCGCCGGCCAGCAGGGTGCGGGCGGCCTCGCGGCGGCCGGTGACCATCCGCAGGTGGGCGCGGTGGCCGAGGGCCTGGCCCCAGGCCCAGGAGACCAGTCCGGCGACGATCGGCGCGGCGGCGTGCCGGCCCGGGTGCCACAGGGGCGCGGTCAGCGGATAGGCGAGGCCGGGCAGGGCGAACAGCACGCCGCGCAGCAGGCAGCGGACGGTGTCCGGGCGCCAGGGGTCGGCCGCCGGCGCGGGTTCCGGGTAGGTGCGGGGCACCTGTTCGTAGAGCGCGGTGGCGAGGGAGAAGAGGTTCGGGTGGCCGTACCGCTGCTTGATCTGCTCGGCGGTCAGGCCCTCGGCCTCCAGCAGGGCCGCCACCTCGTAGGGGTGGACGGCGGGGCCGACGCGGTCGGCGAGGGCGGCGGCGAGCCGGCTCACCGCCTCCGGGTCGGGTCCGTGGCCGGGCAGCCGCAGGGTGAGGGTGTGGTCGTCGCCCCGTGCGGGTGTGCCGGCGAGCCGCAGGGCGAGGGTGTCCTGTTCGGCGCCGCCCGGTTCGAGCGCCATGGGCCCGCTCATCCGGCCAGGCTCCCCGCGGCGACGCGCAGGTCCCGCCCGGGCGCGGCCGGGGCGGCGAACTCCCGCTCGGGGGCGGGAAGTTCGAGGTAGACGGAGCGGAAGGTGTCGATGGTCTGGCGCAGCGTGAACTGTTCGATCACGCGGAGCCGGGCGGCCTCCCCCATCGTCCGGCGCCGTTCGGCGTCGGCGAGCAGTTCGAGGGCGGCCGCCGCCATCCGGGCCGGGTCGCGGGGCGGCACCACGAGGCCGGTGTCGCCGACGGCCTCGCGGACGCCGCCGACGTCGGTGGAGACGGTGGCCCGGCCGCAGGACATGGCCTCGATGAGGGTGAACGGGAAGCCCTCGCTGATGCTGGAGAGCATCACGATGTTCCCGGCCGCGTAGGCGTCCTTGATGTCGTCGACCCGGCCCTCGAAGGTGACGGCGTCCGCGTGCCCCAGGGTGGCGGCCAGCGCCTCGCAGCGTTCCCGGTACGCCTCTCCGCCGCGGGGTGTCCCGCCGAAGAGCCGCAGCCGGGCGCCGGGTATCTCGTCGCGGACCAGGGCGAAGGCGCGGATCAGGGTCTCCAGGTCCTTGATGGGGTCGACGCGGCCGGCCCAGCTGAGCGTGGGGACGGCGGGTTCGGGGCCGGCGGGCGGGAAGGCCTCCGGGTCCACGCCGTTGTAGACGGTGCGGATGGACCGCGGGTCGGCGCCGCCCTCTTCCTCCCACAGCCGGTTGTAGCGGTTGCCGGGGGTGATCAGGGCGGCCCGGCGGTAGCTCTCCTCGGCCAGCAGCCGGAAGAAGCCGAGGACGACGGCCTTCACCGGCCAGCGGTAGGGGGCGGTCCGGTAGCCGAGGTAGCGCTCGCGCAGGTAGACACCGTGTTCGGTGAGCAGCAGCGGCACCTCGTACCGCTCCAGGCCGGCCAGGCCGGGCAGCACGGCGACGCCGCCGCTGACCGCGTGGGCCACGCCGTGCCGGGGCGGGGGCGCGGCGAGCGGGCGGAGGGCGTGCTCCAGCAGGGCGGTGGCGGTGACCGCGTCGTGCAGGGTGGGCCGGGCCTCCCGGACGGCCAGTCCCGGGCGGTTCCACACCGCGGCCAGGACCGCGACGGCCCGGTCGCCGCGCAGGAACGGGCTGAGCGTGCCCTCGGCGGCGGCCCGCGCCAGGCTGTACAGGGCGGCCGGGAACCGGTCCTCGGCGTGCGGGTCGAGCAGTGCGGTCAGGAGGCGTTCGTAGGCGTCGGCGAGCCGGGCCAGGGCCCGGCCCCGGGGCGGGCGGCCCTCGGGCGGCGCTCCCCACATGGGCACCGACAGCACGCTGCGGACGTGCGCGGGCAGGTCCCACACGACGGGCTCGCGTCCGGTGCCGGTGACGGCGATGACGTCGAAGTCCAGGTCGGGCATGCCCTGGACGAGTTGGTCGCACCAGACACTGACGCCGCCGTGACTGTGCGGGTAGGTGCCTTCGGTGAGCAGGGTGACGTGCGCCGCGCCGGGGCGGCGCGCGCCGTGCTGAACGTGCATCGATGGCGCTCCACGGCCGAGGTGTGGGGTGGACGTGCGGGTCCCGGGGCGTCGGTGGACGGCCGGGACCGGGGCCCGTCCCGCCCCGGTGGGGAGCGCCGGACGGGCCCGCGGACCGGTGCGCCGTTTAGCTGTCCGGGTGGGACGCGACCTGTTCGCGCACGCCTGCCGGGACCCTGGTGCGCGGGGCCGGGGCGGTGGCGGCGGTGGTGCCGTCCGGGCGCGCGGCGGGCGCCGCGGGGGTGGACGGCAGGGTGTAACCGAGCGCGGTGCCGGACGAGTTCGTCCAGCCGGAGACCGCGCCCGCGTAGGCGGTGCCGAAGGCGGCGCCGTTCACGGTGGTGCCGGTGGGGAGGGTGGCCGGGACGGCGGTGCCGCCGGGCGCCTGCACGGTGACGGCGGTGCCGATGCGGTAGGCGGTGACGCGGCCGGCCTGGACGGCGCTCTTCCAGGCGGCGCGGCGCTGGAGTTCGCTTCCGATGGCCTTCATCCGCAGGTTGACCACCGGGGTGTTGTCCGCGAACAGCGCGTCGTAGCCGTCGAGTACGCCGTTCAGGACGGGGTAGGCGATGCGGTCCTCGGCGAGGTTGGACTGGTGGATGAAGTGCGGCTTGGGGTCGTTGGACAGCACGTGTCCGAGGGCGATCCGGGTCTCCAGCGGGACGATGTACCCGGTGTAGCCGGTGGTGGTGTCCAGCGGGGCCGGCAGGCAGGTGGTGGTGGCCGGGTTGTCCTCGCAGATGCCGCTGCCGCCCTGGGCGCGGCTGGTGTAGAGCCAGTTGTACTCGTCGACCTGCTCGGCGGCCCGGCCCGCGTTGTAGAAGACGTTCATCGGGTAGCGGGAGACGGTGGTGGCCGGTCCGACCTGGCGCTGTTCGGGGTCGCGGGAGTTGTCGGAGGCGAGCCACTTGACGCCCTCGACGGTGAGCGCGAGAGCCAGGTTGGGGTTGTCCTGGGGCTGCTGCGGCAGGATCCGCAGTCCGGAGTGCTCGCCGGTGACGAGTTCGTCGTTCTCCAGCGGGAGTCCGGCGGTCTGGCCCCAGACGCGGTTGGTGGCGATCTCGGAGTCGATCGTGGTGAGGCCGACCCACTTGGTGCTGCCGTCGAAGTTGGTGGCGCAGGTCCACGGCACGACGGTGACGTTCTGCTCGCAGCCGAGGAAGGCGTGCGTGTAGGTGTGGTTGACCCAGCGGAACGTGCCGCGGTCGGCGATCAGCTTGTCGGCGAGCTGGTCGACGCCGTCGTTGTCCTCGCGCTGGTCGACGCTGCCGGCGCCGTTGTAGACCATGTCGAGGGTGATGTGGTGGCTGTTCTGCCAGGCGGCGGCGTAGTCGACGTCGGCCGGCTCCATGCGGATCGGGTGGGGGGTGCCCGCGCCGTTCGCGCAGTCGACGTCGCCGGGGGTGCAGTTGAGCTGGGTGTCCCAGCGGTCGTCGGCGGCGAAGACGTCGTCCACGTGCACCGCGAAGTAGTTGCGGGAGGCGCCCAGGTGCACGCCGCCGGTCATCCACTCCACGATCCCGCGGGCGAGCAGCCGGAACTGCTGCTGGTACTGGTTGTAGACGAAGGTGACGACCAGTTCGCGCCGGCCGTCGTGCCGGTACTCGCCGACCAGGGAGCCCTGTCGGGTGGTGCCGGGCACGGGCGCCTGGACGTACGGGGTGAAGTCGGCGCCGGCGGCGGGCGCGGAGAGGTAGGCGTAACTCTCGCCGACGTCCGGGGCGTTGTCCTCGAAGGGCACCGTGCCGTCGAGGTAGCCGAAGGGGCCGGCCTTCCCGGCGGCGGTGACCTGGGCGCGGATGCCGTCGACGCTGCCCGAGTAGCCGCCGGGGGTGGGAACCTGGAGGCCGACCTGGGGCCGGGCGTAGGTGTAGGCGTCGACCTGCGGGACGGCGTAGGTCTGTTCGTAGGAGGCGAGCGCGCTCATCTCGGTGCTGCCGGCCGGGAACGGGTTGTCGTTGGGCAGGACGACGGCCTGGAACTTGGCGCGCGGCCGGCCGTCGACCGTGTCGGCGAGGAATCCCGCGTCGATGACGGGCCGGCCGGTGCGGGTGAGGTCGACCTTCGTGTAGGGCGTTCCGGCGGCGTCGAGTTCGGCGGCGATGGCGTCGGTGGCCGGACCACCGTCGCTCACCACCAGGACTCTGAGGTCGACGCGTGGCGCGGTGGTGCCGGCTTGGGCCGGACCGGCCGGCAGGCCGAGCGCGGCGATGAGCGCGCCCACCGTCAGCGCGGTGGTGCGTATGGTCCGCTTCATGCGGTGTTGTTCCCTCCCCGGGCAGGGGCGAGCACGGCTCCCATGGAGCGGACGCACCCCCTCGCGTGACCCCGGCGCCCCCTCAGAAGCCGGTCGTCGACGCATCCGTCGCGTCACATGGTGATGTCTCTGTGGAGTTTTTGTGGTCGAGTTACGAAACCTGACGGAAAAGTGCGGTTACTGATCGACTTGTGGAGACAACCTGTCGGACTGTTTTCCCGTCGCCGCCGCGTGAGGGTCCGGTGCGGGGCGGGGTCCGGCTGGCTGGTCCGGCGGTTCCGTGACGCGCCGGCGGGCCGTGGCGGCCCGCCGGCGAGGTGTCGTGGCCCCTGCGGTGCGGGCCCGCGTCCGCAGGCCGTTTCCGGTCATCGGGGCCACCGGGAGCGAGGCGTCCCTCAGGCGCAGAGCACCCGGGTCTCGGGCGTGTAGACGGGTCCGCCGTTGACGTTGGTGCTGTCGCTGAACTCGGCGTAGAAGTACGAGTAGAAGCCGATGTTGCCGTTGCAGCCGGAGTCGGCGGCGACCTGGAGGGTCAGCGTGACGGTGCGGCTCTGGCCGGGCGGGATGGTGGCGCCGTAGTTGCCGCCGAGGTTGCTCGGGCCGGTCCCGGAACAGGGCGTGCTGCCGCTCGCCGTGGCCAGGCTGCACCCGCTGAAGCTGTACTTCAGGTCCGGGCGCTGGGTGGTCAGCCAGGTCGGGTCGATGGTCTGGTACACGAACCAGATGTCGTAGGTCTTGTTGTTGGTGATCGTCATCGACAGGTTCACGGTGTCGCCGGGCTTGGCGGTGGCGGCGCTGGTGGCGAAGGTGAGGGTGGCGGGCGCGGGGTCGGCGCTCGCGCTCGGGGCCAGGCCGAAGAGGGCGAGGAGGAGGGCGAGGACGGCGGTGAGACCGAGGCGTCTCGGCAGAGGTGATCGCATGGCCCGGGAGGCTAGGTACGCGCCGGGTGCGGCGTCTGCACCCGTGCACGGGGCCGTATCCGGATCGGCTTGAAGTGGTCGCCGTGTGAAGAACCCGCGGGGATGTCGTGACGAAGGGTCACGCGTCGTATACGCGCACGCCGGGCGGGGTGGACGGCGGAGGGCCGCCGGGTGCGGCAGAACCGTGGCGCACGGGACGGTATTGGCGTGGACACGACGTACGCGCCACGGCGGAACGCGGAACGCCGCTTGTGTGGCAGGGCTGTTCCCGGCCAAAAAACGCTTTCCGGCCCGGGCCGGCCGTCCGGGGCCACGGCACCGCCCCGCCGGGGCACCGGTGTGCGCGGGCCGGGACGGAGCCGGCGCCCCGGCGGGGCGGGGCGCCGGCCGGAGGGCGTCAGCCCCTGTGGGTCCGTTCGAAGGCGGCGAAGGCCGCCTCCTGGCGCCACTCCAGACGGGCCTTGGCGCTCTGCGCGAGCAGGTGCCGGCACGTGGCACCGCGCACCGGCAGACCGGGGTGTTCGGCGCGGCACGCCCGGACCGGGTGGTAGCCGCCGGCGGCGGGCCTGTCCTGCCACAGGCTCGCGCCGGGCAGGAAGCCGTACTCCAGGGAGGCGCGGGCCAGGTCCTTCAGCTCGGGATAGCCCAGGCCGTAGGTGGCGGCGGCGTACTGGTACTCGTGGCTGATGCCGGTCCGGGACACGCCGGGGTCGTCGGTGGCGAGGACGACCGGGACGCCGTAGCGGCGGTAGGTGGCGAAGGGATGGTCCGCGCCCTTGACGCCGAGGATCTGGGCGTTGCTGGTGAAGGGCACCTCCACGGCCACTTCGCGGTCCGCCATCGTGCGGGCGGTGCGCCGCCAGTCGTCCTCGTGGACGAGGTCGACGCCGTGTCCGATCCGCTCGGCGCGGGCCACGTCCACGGCCTGGCGGATGTGGGACCTCAAGTCCTCCGGCTTGACCAGTCCGGGCCACAGCTCGCCCGCGTGCAGGGTGACATGGGCCTTCGGGTACCGGGTGCGCAGATAGCCGACCATGCGCATCTGCAGGGCGTAGTCCCGCAGGGAGCGCTCGCCGTCCTCGGGCTGGACGAGGTTGACGGCGACGAACCGCAGGTCCGCCTCGGCCAGCCGCATGCCGAGGGCGAGCTGGGTGAAGACCCGCTCCGGCGCGCCGCCCCGGGACGCCTGCGAGATCCAGCGGACGGTGAGGGCGCAGGCGGGCCGGGCCCGCGGAGTGTCGCAGTGTTCGGCGGCGCGGAACTCGGCGTCCCCGTCGTCGGCTTCCGCGCGGGCCTCGGCGACCAGCTTGTCCAGCCCGCCGCCGGCGGTGAGCCGGCGGTGCAGGACGGCCAGGTCGTCGTCCCAGCCGACCTCGGCGGCCAGCTTCCTCGCGCCCTCGGAGGCG
Organism: Streptomyces sp. NPDC027672; assembly: GCF_055566335.1. Classification (NCBI taxonomy): domain Bacteria; kingdom Bacillati; phylum Actinomycetota; class Actinomycetes; order Kitasatosporales; family Streptomycetaceae; genus Streptomyces; species Streptomyces sp. NPDC027672. Next base: position 243,167 of record NZ_JBVHSO010000013.1, read on the forward strand.
GGTGTGACCATCGTCTCCAGGTAGAACTGGTTGGCGCGCACGGCCGTGTCGGCGACGTCGGCGAGCAGCTTGCCCCGGTGCCGCCAGGTCACCTCGCCGAACTTGCCGAAGGCGTCGAAGAAGTGGTCGTGTCCGTTCCCGCCGGACGGGAAGTCCTGCATGGACCAGGCCCGGATCACCGCGTTCCGGAAGGCCCGGTCGGTGCGGGCGTCGGCGGCGGGGCGGGTGCCGGGTCCGCAGGGCGGGACGACGGCGGTCAGCGTCGCGGTGTCGATGCACAGCCCGTCCTCGGCGGCCAGCTCGATCAGGTACTCCGTGGAGACCGCCCCGGAGAGGTGGTTGTGCAGGTCGCCGCCCTTGGGCAGGTCCCGGAAGAAGTCGCGCAGGGCGGCGGGCCGGTTCCGCAGGCCGCGGAGGTGGGCGTCCGTGCGCGCCTCCGCCGCCGTGACCTCGCGGGGCGGGGGCGCCGCGGGACGGCCGTCCAGGCGGGCCGGCCGCGCGGCGGCGGGCGGGGCGGGGAGCACGGACACGACGCTGAGGACGCTGAGGACACTGAGGGCACCGAGCACGGCCGGAACGACCCGGCGGCTCACGGCACTTCGACGTTGCACAGTCACAGAGGCATGATCGGGGAAGGACCACGGCGACACGCTCCGATCCGGCGGATACCGCCCGGGAAGCACCCGACCGGGTGACGCACCGGTCCGGGCCGGGCGGGCATGCGCGGCCGTCACGGGGGTATTCGCGCTGCGAATTCGCACATCGGCGATCACCCACGGAGGCAGACCCCATGCTCATGGCCCACCCCGCCGTACTGCAGGACCTCATCGCCCAGTACGAGGCCCTCACCCTGCTCGGGGCCGAGGAGAGCACTCCCGAGGCCCGGCAGCGGCTCGCGGACATCTCCTACACGCTCTGCGTGGCCACCGGCACCCGGGATGTCGACATGGCCCTGATCGCCGCCCGCCACCGTCTCTCGGGGGCCCGTCCGGAGGACGACTCCCTGCTCCAGGCGGCCGTGCCGCACCAGGCCGTACCGGTGGAGCAGGCCTCCGCCGTGTGAGCCCGGCCCGCCCGCCGCACCGCCTCCGCCCCGGGACCCGCCGCCGCGACCGCGCGAACCTCCCGCCTCCGCCCCGCAACTCGCCGTCTCCCGCTTCTGGCCGACGGGACGGACCGGACGGTATACAAGGCGGACGAACGCGCGAGGGTCGCCGCGAGGTGCCGCCACCGCGCGCGGTGGCGGTCTTCCGGGAGGACGCATGGGCTACGGCACGCGGACGGCGGGCGGGACGAGGGTCCGGCGCCGGCGCGCGGTGCTCGGCACGGTGCTGGGCGGCTGCGCGCTCGTCGCCGCCGCCACCCCGCCGGCCGCGGCGCACCCCGCCGGGCCCGGCGGCACCGGCTACGCCGCGCTCGGCGACTCCTACACCTCCGGACCCGGCATCCCGGCGCAGGTGGACCCCGGCTGCGCCCGCTCGGACCACAACTACCCCTCGCTCGTGGCGGCCCGGCTGAAGCCGGCCGCGTTCACGGACGTGAGCTGCGGCGGCGCCACCACCGCCGAGATGTGGCGGGCCCAGGGCGCCAACCCGCCCCAGCTCGACGCGCTCGGCCGGCGCACCGGACTGGTGACGGTGCAGATCGGCGGCAACGACGTCGGGTTCGGTCCCATCATCGTCACCTGCGCCCGGCTCGCCGCCCAGGACCCCGCGGGCAACCCCTGTCAACGCTCCTACACGGCCGGCGGCCGGGACCGGCTGGCCCTCGCCGTCGCACAGACCGCGCCGAAGGTCGACCGGGTGCTGCGCGCCGTCCGCGCCCGCGCGCCGCACGCCCGGGTCCTCGTCGTCGGCTACCCCGATCTGCTGCCCGAGGACGGCAGCGGCTGCTTCCCCCAGGTCCCCTTCGCCCAGCGGGACTTCGCCTATCTGCGGGACACCGAGAAGCGGCTGAACCTGATGCTGCGGCTGGTCGCGGCCGTGAACCGGGCCGAGTACGTCGACACCTACCGGCCCACGGCCGGCCACGACATGTGCCGGTCCCCCGAGGTCCGCTGGATCGAGCCGCTGCGGCCCGACTCGCCCGCGGCGCCCGCGCACCCCAACGCCCTGGGCGAGGCGGCCATGGCCCGGGCCGTCCTCGACCGGCTGCCCCACGGCCGCTGAACCCGCGGGCGGTCCTCCGCGCGGAGGACCGCCCGCGCGCTGCGCGTCAGCCGCCGAGCGCGCCCAGCACCACCGCCTGGGCCTCCTCCTGCACCCGGGCGAGGTGGTCGGCGCCGAGGAAGGACTCGGCGTACACCTTGTAGACGTCCTCGGTGCCCGAGGGCCGGGCGGCGAACCAGGCGTTCTCGGTGGTCACCTTGATGCCGCCGATCGCCGCGCCGTTGCCGGGCGCCTCGGTGAGGACGGCCGTGACCGCCTCCCCGGCCAACGTGTCCGCGGTGACCTGGGCCGGGGACAACTTGCCGAGCAGCGCCTTCTGTTCGCGGGTGGCGGGCGCGTCGATGCGGGCGTAGGCGGGCGCGCCGAAGCGGTCGGTCAGTTCGGCGTAGTGCTGCGAGGGCGTCTTGCCGGTGACGGCGGTGATCTCCGAGGCGAGCAGGGCCAGGATGATGCCGTCCTTGTCGGTGGTCCACACCGAGCCGTCCCGGCGCAGGAAGGAGGCGCCGGCCGACTCCTCGCCGCCGAACCCGAGGTCGCCGCCGACCAGTCCGTCCACGAACCACTTGAACCCGACCGGCACTTCGACCAGCCGGCGGCCGAGGTCGGCGGCGACCCGGTCGATCATGGTGGAGGAGACCAGGGTCTTGCCGATGCCGGCGGCGGCCGGCCACTGCTCGCGGTGCCGGTAGAGGTAGGAGATGGCGACCGCGAGGTAGTGGTTGGGGTTCATCAGGCCGGCGTCCGGGGTGACGATGCCGTGCCGGTCGGCGTCGGCGTCGTTGCCGGTGGCGATGTCGAAGCGGTCGCGCTGCTCGATGAGGGAGGCCATCGCGTACGGCGAGGAGCAGTCCATGCGGATCTGGCCGTCCCAGTCCAGCGTCATGAACCGCCAGGTGGGGTCGGTGTGCGGGTTGACCACCGTCAGGTCGAGGCCGTGCTGCTCGGCGATCCGGCCCCAGTAGGCGACGGAGGCGCCGCCGAGCGGGTCGGCGCCGATGCGCACGCCGGCCACGCGGATCGCGTCCAGGTCGAGCACGCTGGGCAGATCGCCGGCGTAGGCGCCGAGGAAGTCGTAACGCCGCGTGGTGTCCGCGGCGAGCGCGCGGGCGTAGGGCAGCCGGCGTACGTCCTTCAGGCCGCCCGCGATGAGCTGGTTGGCGCGGTCCTGGATCCAGGAGGTGGCGCCGGAGGCGGCCGGGCCGCCGCTCGGCGGGTTGTACTTGAAGCCGCCGTCGGCGGGCGGGTTGTGCGAGGGCGTGACCACCACGCCGTCGGCGAGTCCGGAGGCACGGCCCCGGTTGTACGTCAGGATCGCGTGCGAGACGGCGGGAGTGGGCGTGTAGCCGTCCGCGCTGTCGATGAGCACGGTCACCTCGTTGGCGGCGAAGACCTCCAGCGCGGTGGCCTTCGCCGGTTCCGACAGGGCGTGGGTGTCGACGCCCAGGAAGAGCGGGCCGTCCGTGCCCTGGGCGGCACGGTATTCGCAGATGGCCTGGCTGGTGGCGGCGATGTGGTCCTCGTTGAAGGCGCTCGCCAGGGACGAACCGCGGTGTCCCGAGGTGCCGAACGCCACCCGCTGTCCCGGGTCAGCCGGGTCGGGGTGCAGCGTGTAGTACGCCGTGACCAGTCGGGCCACGTCGACGAGGTCCTCGGGACCGGCCGGCCGGCCGGCGCGCTCGTGCGGCATGAGTTCCATTCCTCCGCATCGGTGGGGTCGATCGCTCACCGCCCATCTTTCCTCGTCAGGGGCATACCATGCGAGTGCGCCCCACCTGGTGGGACGCCGCCCGCCGCGGTTCAGCCGATGTGGTAGCCGTCCCCGTACACCTTCCAGTCCAGCGGGGTGTCCAGGTCGAGGTTGCCCGCGCGCAGGAAGACCCGCTGCGCGGTGTCGACCCGGCTGGTGTCGCTGTGCGCCTCCTCCTGCCGCATCGCCCACACCCGGGCGTCCAGGAAGGCGTCGAGGTACGCCGTCTCGTCACCGCCCTGGGCCGGCGGCTTGGCGGTGCGCAGGGCGCGGGTCCGCAGGGCGCGGAAGCCGGTCGGGTCGTCGCCGTCGCCGTGCATGACGAGGGCGTCGTAGTAGACGAACTGGCCGAGGGCGCGCAGTCCGTCGGCCTTGCCCCGGGCGACGGCCGGGTTGAAGTAGACGCGGTCGCGTTCGTCGTCCTGGGCCCGCTGGAAGGCGGTGTCCTGGGCGGCCTTGCGCCAGGTGCGCGGGTAGTCGGGGTCGAGACCGGCGTGCGAGTCGGTGCCGTTCACCTTCCGCAGGGCGGGCAGGTACGGCGCGAGCACGTTGCCAGGCTTGCGGTCGGTGTAGAGACGGACGAGGTCGAGCATGTCGCCGGTGCCGGAGCAGAAGCCGATGATGCCGGCGGTGTAGCCGCGGCCGTCGCCGATGTCCTCGATGTACCGGTACTGCGCCTTCCAGTCGAGGGAGGAGTTCTCCGCGCTGGACACCAGCTTCATGGCGATCTCCTTCTTCGCCGGGTCGTCCAGGCCCGGCGCCGCGGCCGAGGCGGTGCCGGGCCGGGTGACCGCGAGCAGGGCGCCGCCGAGGGCGGCGGCGCCGAGCCCGGTGACGACGGCGCGGCGGGAGAGACGGGCGGCGGATGCTGCTGCGCGGGACGGATGCGCCACGGTGGCTCCAAGAGGGGTGTGGGGGGCGGGGTGCCGGTCCGGGACCGGCACTGGTAGGAAAGTTTCCTATCAAGCCCAGGGCGGCCCGGTAACCCGGCCCGCGAGAAGTTCGTACGATCGGACAACCTCGCGCTTCCCGCCCCGCTTCCCGGTGCCTCAGCCGTGCCGCGCGCCGTCGTGCTCCCGCTCCCGGTCGAAGGCGTACAGCTCCTTCGACGCGACGATGAGTTCGCGGCGCTCCTCGCGCGAGCCGACCATGGGCTGCGAGCCCTTGAGCGGCACCTGGGCGCTCTCGGGCAGGAACCGCACGGTGAGCAGGCCGATGGCGCCGGCCAGCATCAGGTAATAGGCGGGCATGAGGTCGTCGCCGCTCAGGCCGACCAGGGCGGCGGTGACCAGCGGGGTGGTGCCGCCGAACGCGGCGACCGCGATGTTGAAGCCGATGCCCATCGCCGCGTAGCGCACGGCGGTCGGGAAGAGCGCGGGCAGGGTGGCCGCGCTGGGCGCGGCGAAGCAGGCCAGCAGCGTGGACAGGAGCAGCACCCCGAGGATCGGCGGCCAGGTGCCGTCCGCCTTGATCAGCAGGAAGGCCGGCACGGCGAGCACGATCATCGCGGTGGCCCCGACGGCGTAGAGCGGCCGCCGGCCCACCCGGTCGCTGAGCCGGCCGAGGAAGGTGATCAGGAGGACGATCCACACCATGCCGACGAGCACCAGGAGGTCGGCGGAGCCGCTGGAGCGGTGCAGGGTCTCGGTCTGGTAGGTCGGCAGGTAGCCGGTGACCATGTAATTGGTGACGTTGTAGAGCAGCACCAGGCCCATGCAGACGAGCAGGCCCCGCCAGTGGCCGAGCACGATGTCCTTGAACTCGCTGCCCGCCGACTCCTGCGCCAGGGCCTTCTCGTGGTCGTCCAGCTGCTGCTGGAAGGCCGGGGACTCCTCCAGCTTCATCCGCATGTAGAGGCCGATCACGCCGAGCGGCCCGGCGATCAGGAACGGCACGCGCCAGCCCCAGGAGAGCATCTGCTCGTCCGTCAGCGCCAGGTTCAGCGCGGTGACCAGGGCCGAGCCGAGGGCGTAGCCGGTGAAGGTGCCGAAGTCGAGCCAGCTGGACAGGAAGCCGCGCCGGCGGTCCGGGGAGTACTCGGCGACGAAGGTGGTGGCGCCGCCGTACTCGCCGCCGGTGGAGAAGCCCTGGACCATGCGGGCCAGCAGGAGCAGCACGGGCGCGGCGATGCCGAGGGTGGCGTAGCCGGGGATGAGCCCGATGGCGAAGGTGCCGGCGGCCATCATGATCATGGTGGTGGCGAGCACCTTCTGCCGGCCGATCCGGTCGCCCAGCGGCCCGAAGACAAGCCCGCCCAGGGGCCGTACGACGAAGGCGGCGGCGAAGGTCGCGAACGAGGAGATGACCTGGGCGGCCGGCGAGGCGCCCGGGAAGAACACCTTGCCGATGGTGGCGGCGAGGTAGCTGTAGACACCGAAGTCGAACCACTCCATGCAGTTGCCGAGCGCCGAGGCGCCGACGGCGCGGCGCAGCAGCGGGGGCTCGACGACCTGGACGTCCTCCGCCTGGAAGGCCCCCCGGTTGCGGCGGAGCCTGCGGGTCAGCTCCTCGCGGACCTGGCGCGGCAGCCGCGCCACGGCCGCCGACACCCGCGGCCCGCCCGGCGCCCGCTGCTGTCCGTCCGACGTCGCACCACTCACCGGGCGCTCCTTCCTCTCGCTCCGTTGATCACCGCGTGCCCGGGTGACCCGGAAGGAAACGAATGTGACTTGCATCACAGACATAAGCGAAAAGTAGGACATAATGGAGGCCGTGGGGACAGCGTTGTCACCTCTTCCCTTGCGAGCCCGCGACGTCAAGGAGCCGCTCACCGCATGGTGTACGGAGCCCACCGCAGCCCTCGGCTGCCGCCCCGCCCCGATCTGGATCCCGCCCGCGACTGTGAGCAGTGCCTCGGCTGGGGCACGGTCGTCACCCACGACGGCCACCACGAGCTGTGCCCCGCGTGCCAGCCGGAATCCCGCGGCACCACGGAGAGCGAGGACGCCGCCTCCTAGCCCACCCGCCCGCACGGACCCCTCCCCGGACGTGATCAGACCTCGGGTAAGCTGCTGGTAACGCTTTCACCAAGGATTGTTCAAGCCGGGCAGGGGGGCAGACATGAGCAGCGCACGCACCAGCAGGACGCCGTTGCCGGGCATCGGTGTCCGGTACGACCTGACGACCCGCGAGCAGGGCCGGCTGTCGGTGGTCGCCCACCGGGACGGCTCCCGCACGCTCAGCGCCTACCGGCAGGACGATCCCGACGCCTGCGGGCTGTCGGTCCGCCTCACCGGGCAGGAGGCGGAGGCGCTGGTGGACGCCCTGAAGCCGACCCACCACAGCCCCACCCTGCTGTCCACGACGGAGCTGGGCCTGGTGGCCGAGCGCATCGCGCTGTCCGGGACCTCGTACTGGAACGGACGGCTGCTCGGCGAGACCCGGATGCGCACCGAGACCGGCGTGTCGATCGTGGCCGTCCTGCGCCGCGCCGAGGCGATCCCCTCCCCCGGTCCCGGCTTCCGGCTGGCCGGCGGGGACACGCTCATCGTCATCGGCACCCGCGAGGGCGTGGACGCCGCCGCCGCCGTCCTCGGGCGGGAGTGAGGCGGATGCACTCCTCCGCGGTCTTCCTGATCGAGTTCGGCGCGATCATCCTGGGCCTCGGGCTGCTCGGCAGGCTCGCCGCCCGCCTGCGGTTCTCGCCCATCCCGCTGTACCTGCTGGCCGGGCTGGCCTTCGGCGAGGGCGGGCTGCTGCCGCTCGGCACCAGCGAGGAGTTCGTGGCCATCGGCGCCGAGATAGGCGTGGTCCTGCTGCTGCTCATGCTGGGCCTCGAGTACACGGCCGGCGATCTGGTCTCCAACCTCAAGACCCAGTACCGGGCCGGGATCGTCGACGCCACCCTCAACGCCCTGCCCGGCGCCGCCATGGCCCTGCTGCTGGGCTGGGGCCCGATCGCCGCCGTCGCGCTGGCCGGCATCACCTGGATCTCCTCCTCCGGCGTCATCGCCAAGGTCCTCGGCGACCTGGGCCGGATCGGCAACCGGGAGACACCGGTGATCCTCAGCATCCTGGTGCTGGAGGACCTGTCGATGGCGGTCTACCTGCCCGTCGTCACGGCCCTGCTGGCCGGCACCGGGTTCGCCGCCGGCAGCGTCACGCTGGCCATCGCGCTCGGGGTGGCGGGCCTGGTGCTGGTGGTGGCGGTGCGCTACGGCCGGCACATCTCCCGTTTCGTCTCCACCGACGACCCGGAGAAGCTGCTGCTCGTGGTGCTCGGCCTGACGCTGGTGGTGGCCGGGGTCGCCCAGCAGCTCCAGGTCTCGGCGGCGGTCGGCGCGTTCCTGGTGGGCATCGCCCTGTCCGGGGAGGTCGCCGAGGGCGCCCACAACCTGCTGGCGCCGCTGCGGGACCTGTTCGCGGCGGTGTTCTTCGTCTTCTTCGGCCTGCACACCGATCCCGCGAGCATCCCGCCCGTGCTGCTGCCCGCGCTCGCCCTGGCCGCCGTCACCACCCTCACGAAGATCGCCACCGGCTGGTGGGCGGCCCGCCGCGCGGGCATCTCCGCGGGCGGCCGGTGGCGGGCCGGCGGCACCCTGGTGGCCCGCGGCGAGTTCTCCATCGTCATCGCGGGGCTGGCCGTCACCTCCGGCATCGACTCCGACCTCGGCCCGCTGGCCACCGCCTACGTCCTGATCCTGGTCGTGGCCGGCCCGCTCACCGCCCGGTACACCGAGCCGCTCGCCCGGCTGCTGACCGGCCGCCCGGGCCGGCCCGCCCCGGCGGCGCCCGAGAGCGGTCCGGACGCCGTCGCACCGGACCGGCAGGCCCCGGCCACCCGCTCCTGACCGGGCCGCGGCAGCGCCGTCGTACCGTGGAGGCATGTCGCCTCCGCTGCCGGGACCGCTGGCCCCTCTGGAGCCGCTGCTCGGGCACTACGGCTACTGGGCCGTGGGTGCCGTGGTCTTCGTGGAGGACTTCGGGGTCCCGGCGCCCGGCGAGACGATCCTGCTCGCCGCCGGCGTGTACGCGGGCGCGGGACGGCTGGACATCGCCGCCGTGGCGCTGATCGCGTTCGCCGCGGCCGTCGCCGGGGACAACCTCGGCTATCTGATCGGCCGGGCCGGCGGGCGCGCCCTCGTGCACCGCTGGGGCCGGTACGTCCTGCTGACCCCGAAGCGCTTCGAGGCCGCCGAGGGATTCTTCGCCCGGCACGGCGGCAAGATCGTGACGGTGGCCCGGTTCGTGGAGGGCCTGCGCCAGGCCAACGGCATCATCGCGGGCACCACCGGCATGCGCTGGCGCCGCTTCCTCGTCTTCAACGCCCTGGGCGCGGCCCTGTGGGTCGGCCTGTGGACGACGCTGGCCTACCTCGCCGGCAGCCACATCACCACGGTCTACGCCGACATCCGGCGCTACCAGCCCTACGTCCTCGCGGCCGCCGCCGTGGTGGTCGCGGGATGCGTCGTACGGCACCTCGCGCGCCGGCGCCGCGAACGCTGACACACGCCGAGCGGGCCCCGGCCGAAGCCGGGGCCCGCTCGCCCTGGGAGTGCCGCCACTGTCAGGGCCGGCGGCCTACCAGCGGTACCAGCGTCCGCGCCGCCCCCCGGACCCGGCCGGACGGACGACGAAGCCGATCACCCACACCACGAGCACGATCACCGCGAGCCACCACAGCGCCTTCAGGGCGAAGCCCGCGCCGAAAAGAACCAGGGCCAGCAGAAGAACCAGAAGCAAAGGAACCATGTTTATCTACCTCCGCAGCGGCGTGTGCCCGCCAATTCCGCGATCACCCCTCCGAATTCCCGGTCGATAGCGGAACGGGTCGTTCGGGTTTGGATGGCGGACGAACGGCAATCCGGAAGGGGACCGAAGATCCCGTACATGTGGGGAAGTGACGCGCGATGGCCGGCAACCAGAAGGCAAAGGCCAAGACGGAGCAGGTCAAGGGCAAGGTCAAGGAAGCCGCGGGCCGTGCCGTCGGAAACGAGCGCCTGGAGGCCGAAGGCCGCATGAAGGGCGCCGAGGGAGACGCGCGGCAGAGCAAGGAGAAGGCGAAGGACGCGTTCAAGCACTGAGCGCGCCGATTCGGCCCTGCGGCGGGCCCGGGAAATCCGGTACACCGGATTTCCCGGGCCCGCCGGCATGTCCGCCCGGCCGTCCCGGCGCCGTCGGCCCCCTCCCCCGGCCCGGACCGCGCCCTTCCCCGGCAGGCATTTCGCGCGCATCCGGAGGATTCCCGGCCCGGCTCCCCTTGACCCGGCCGCCAGTGGGTAACCGGGCAGGGACGGCACCCCCCTGTGCACAGGAAGGGCCCCTGACCCCAGAGGAAAAGGGCAACGAGGTATGGACATCCCGCTCAGGACCCACGCGACGACGCAGGACCGCCCTGCGGACCTGCGCTACAGCCGCACCTGGGACACCGGCGTCACCAGTATCGGCGAGGCGAGAGACGCCGTCGCCGCCCTGCTGGCGCGGGCGCGGCCGGCGCCCGGACGGCGCGCGGTGCAGGATGCCCAGCTCGTCGTCAGCGAACTCGTCACCAACGCGGCCAAGCACGCCCCCGGGCCGTGCGCGCTGCGGCTGGAGCTGCTGCCGGACGCGAGGGCGCTGCGCGTCACCGTCACGGACACCTCGCGGCAGCCGCCGCACCGGCGTCCTCCCGATCCCCGGCGGGTCGGCGGTCACGGCCTGCATCTCGTGGCGATGCTGGCCGGTGACCTGGAGGTGACCTGGCTGTCCGGCGGCAAGCGGGTCACGGCGACCGTGCCGCTCACCGCCGGCTGACCCCCGCACCGCCGGCCCCGGCAAGCCGGGACCGGCCGCTCAGACGACCCTGATGCCGACGATGCAGGTGTCGTCGTCGGTGTCCGACCTGCTGTAGGTGAGCAGCCGGTCCAGTTGCTGGTCCAGCGTGCTCGGCGCCACGCTCGCCGTGTCCAGCAGATGGGTCAGCGACTCCTCCACGGAACGGTCCCGGCGCTCGATCAGACCGTCCGTGTACATCAGCAGCGTGTCGCCTTCGGCGAGCTGCATCTCGGTCTCCTCGTAGCCCGCCTCCGGCACGGCGCCCAGCAGCAGTCCCCGCACCGTGGGCAGCGCGGTGGCGTCCGCCTCCCGCACCAGCACCGGCGGCAGATGGCCCGCCCGCGCCCAGCGCAGGGTCCGCCGCTCGCTGTCGTACAGGCCGCACACGGCGGTGGCGGTGACGGCGCCCGTCAGATGGTGGGCGACGATGTTCAGCCAGGACAGCAGTTGGGCCGGCCCGGCTCCGGTCACGGCGAGGCCGCGCAGCGCGTTACGCAGGACGACCATGCTGGTCGCCGCCTCGATGCCGTGCCCGGCGACATCCCCGACGCACAGCAGCACCAGCCCGGACGGCAGCACGACGGCGTCGTACCAGTCGCCGCCGACCAGGTGCTCGGTCTCGGCGGGCCGGTAGCGCACCGCCACCTGGAGACCGGGCATCCGCAGCGGAGCCTGCGCCGGAGGCATGATCGCGTGCTGGAGCTGGAGGGTCAGCCGGTTGCGCTCCAGGGCCTGCTGCTCGGTGTGCGCGAGCTGGTCGCGGGTGGCGGCGAGCGCGACCTCGGTCCAGTGCTGGGCGGAGATGTCCTGGTAGGCGCCGCGGACGCCCAGGAGCTGGCCGTCGGTGTCGAGGACGGGTTCGGCGACCACCCGGATGTGCCGGGTCACCCCGTCCGGGCGCTGGAGCCGGAACGCGGCGGAGCCGGGCCGGCGCTGGTGCAGCACGGTGCGCAGGAAGCGGCGCAGGGTGACGGCGTCGTCCGGGTGGGCGTGGGCCGGCAGGTCCTGGAGCGCCACCGGAGGGCTGGTGGGCGCGTGGCCGTAGAGACTGAAGAGCTGGCCGTTCCAGGTGATCTCGCCGGTGAGCAGGTTCTCCTCGAAGCCGCCGATCCGGCCGAGCCGCTGGGCGTGCTGGAGCAGACTGGCCAGGCGTGCCGTCTCGTCCTCGATCCGCCAGATCAGCAGGACGGCGGAGCCGTGCCGGCTGACGCTGATGTCGGCCACGGCGGACAGCGGCACCTCGTCGACCAGCGCGGTCAGCCGCATCCGGCGGGCGCGGAACGGCTCGCCGGTGGCGTAGACCCGCTCCACCCGCTGGAACAGTTCGCCGGTGCCCGCGGCCATGGGGTAGGCCTCCAGCAGCAGCGCGCCGCCCACGACGGCCCGCGGCCGGCCCGCCGGGTCCAGGAAGCGGCTGTTGACGTGCTCGATGCGGAAGTCGACCAGCCGACCGTCGTCGTCCAGGTGCGGCACGAGCACCAGGGCCGGATCGTGCAGCCCGTCGGCCAGGTCCATCAGCTCCACCACGTCGGGCAGGAGCGCCGGTTCGGGGCCGGTGCCGGGCGGTGGCGCCAGGGTCTCCAGCGTGTGCGCGCACAGCTCGGCGAGGGCCTCCACCTGCCGCAGGACCGGGCGGGGCAGCGGGGCCTCCGGCTTGGGCCAGGCGATCTCCAGGACGCCGTGGATACGGCCGCCCGTCCCGGCGGGTACGGCGATCCGCGCGCCGTCGCCGTACTCGCGCCGGCCGATCGTGGGCAGCCCGGAGTCCGCGAGCGAGGTCAGCCACTGGCCGTCGGGTTCGGTCAGGCCGCGCCGGGCCACGGTCACCACGTCCGGCGGGACATAGCGCCAGCGGGCGGCCTCGCCCGGCGGGAAGCCGCCGCTGCCCGCGAGGGTCAGCGAGCCGTCGGGGCCGGCCGACCAGATGGCCACGGCGACCGCGCCCAGCGGGCGCAGGGCGTGTTCCAGCAGCGAGTCCGCCATCGCCTGGGTGTCGGGCGCGGCCAGCACACTGCTCTCGGCGGCGCGCAGCCGGACGGCGGCGGACTCCTCGACCGGCCCGGACGGGTCCGCGGCGACGGACAGGAACGCCTCGGTGACCTCCGCGACGCGGTCCCGGGCCGCCTGGTTGATGACGTCCACCGCGAACTCCAGCGGCGTCACCTGCGCCTGCTCGGCGAGTTCGGCGAGCTGCCGGGCCGCCTGGGCGGGACCGCAGCCCAGGCGTTCGACCAGGATGCCCTTGGCGACTTCGATCAGCGCCCGGCCCTCCGCCTCGGCCTGCGCCGCCCGTACCTCCCGGCGCAGCCGTTCCACGGTGGCGGCGAGCCGGCCCACCGAGGTGGCGGCGGACGTGTCGGCCGGCACCTGGTCGGCGGCGGGAAGCCGGGCGGGCACACCGGCCGGCGTGCCCGGTTCATGATTGTTCACCGGATCCGTGCTCCTCGGCCTGACGACGGGCGGACGGGCTGTGCCGTGCTCATGCGGGGAGCCAGCGCCGGACACAGGCGATGAGGTCATGGGTGTCCACCGGTTTCGTGACGTAGTCGCTGGCTCCGGAGGCGAGGCTCTTCTCCCGGTCGCCCTGCATGGCCTTGGCGGTCACGGCGATCACCGGCAGGTCGGCGTACTGCGGCATCCTGCGGATCTCGGCCGTGGCCGTGTAGCCGTCCATCTCGGGCATCATCACGTCCATCAGGACGAGTTCGACGTCCGGGTTGTTCAGCAGCGTCTCGATGCCCTTGCGGCCGTTCTCGGCGTGCAGGACCCGGAAGCCGTGCAGTTCGAGGATGCCGCTGAGCGCGAACAGGTTCCGGGCGTCGTCGTCGACCACGAGGACGGTACGGCCGTGGGTGTGCTCGTCGACCAGATGGGGCGCGGTGCGCTGGGGCTCCTCGCCGCGGACCAGGGTGAGCACCTCGCCGGGCTCCTCGGCCGACAGGTGCAGCGCGATCCGCTCGCGCAGCTCGTCCAGGCTGTACAGGTACTCCGGCGAACCGCCCGGGGCGTCCTCGGCGAGGGGCTCGGTGCGGTGCGAGCCGTGCACCAGCACCGGCACGCTGATGAGCGCCGAGTCGCCGCGCAGGGCTTCGAGGAAGCGGGCCGACTCGCCGTCGGGCATGCCGAGTTCGACCACGACGCAGTGGCAGGGCTCGGCGGCCAGGGCACCGGCCGCCTCCTGGGCGCCGACCGCGGTGATGATGTCCACGGGCGTGCCGCCGCCGTCCGGGCGGCTGTGCTCCAGGTCCCGGACCACGCTCTCGGCGACCAGCGTCAGCAGCCCGCGCGGGCGTTCCTCCACGACGAGGAGGCGGCGCGGACGCTCCCGCCGCGCGACGGCCGCCGGCCCGTCCTGGACGACGATGGTCCCGGCTGCGCCGTCCGGGCGCTCCTGCTCGGCCGGCTTCGGCACCGGACGCGCGCTCAGGGCCTCCTCGAAGTCCCGCCGGGCCACCGGCAGGAAGAGGGTGAAGGTGCTGCCCTTGCCGGGCGTGCTGTCCACGGTGACGGCGCCGCCGAGCAGATGGGCGATCTCCCGGGTGATGGACAGGCCGAGTCCGGTGCCGCCGTACTTGCGGCTGGTGGTGCCGTCGGCCTGCTGGAACGCGCCGAAGATGGTCTCCAGCTGCTGCTCGGGGATGCCGATGCCGGTGTCCTTGACCCGGAAGGCGACGACGGTGCCGCCGCGCACCAGGCCACGGGGCACCTGGTCGTCCGGGGCGGGTTCGACGCGCAGTTCGACGCCGCCCTGCTCGGTGAACTTCACCGCGTTGGACAGCAGGTTGCGCAGGATCTGGCGGAGCCGGGAGTCGTCGGTGAGCAGGTCGGCGGGGGCGCCGGGGGCCGTGGTGACGGTGAAGTCCAGGCTCTTCTGCGAGGTCATGGGCCGGAAGGTGGCTTCGACGTACTCGATCAGCTGGCGCAGCGGGACGCGTTCGGGTGTCACGTCCATCTTGCCGGCCTCGACCTTGGACAGGTCCAGGATGTCGTTGATGAGCTGGAGCAGGTCGGAGCCGGCCGAGTGGATGATGCCCGCGTACTCGACCTGCTTCGGGGTGAGGTTGCGCGAGGGGTTCTGGGCCAGCAGCTGGGCGAGGATGAGCAGGCTGTTGAGCGGGGTGCGCAGCTCGTGGCTCATGTTGGCGAGGAACTCGGACTTGTACTTGGAGGCGAGCGACAACTGCTGGGCGCGCGCCTCCAGTTCCTGCCGGGCCTGCTCGATCTGGAGGTTCTTCGCCTCGATGTCCCGGTTCTGGTCGGCCAGCAGCGAGGCCTTCTCCTCCAGTTCGGCGTTGGAGCTCTGGAGTTCTTCCTGCCGGGCCTGCAACTCGGCGGAGCGCGACTGGAGTTCGCTGGTCAGCCGCTGCGACTCCTCCAGCAGTTCGTCGGTGCGCGCGTTGGCGACGATGGTGTTGACGTTCACACCGATGGTGTCCACCAGCTGCTGGAGGAAGTCCCGCTGCACCGGGTTGAACTGGGTGACGGAGGCCAGCTCGATCACGCCGAGGACCTGCTCCTCGAAGACGATGGGGAGCAGCAGCAGCGCGGTGGGCTCGATCTGTCCGAGACCGGAGGAGATGGTGACGTACCCGGGCGGCAGCTTGTCCACGGCGATGGTACGGCGGCTGCGGGCGGCCTGGCCGACCAGGGAGCGGCCGAACGGGATGCGGACGGGCCGGGTGTCCGCCTCGGGCCGGCCGTAGGAGCCGACGAGCCGCAGTTCGGGCCCGGCCTCGCCCTCCTCGGCGAGGTAGAAGGCGCCGTACTGGGCGGAGACCTGCGGCGCCAGCTCGTCCATGATGAGTTCGGCGACCACGGGCAGGTCGCGGTGGCCCTGCATCAGGCCGGAGATCCGGGCCAGGTTGGTCTTGAGCCAGTCCTGTTCCTGGTTGGCCCGGGTGGTCTCGCGCAGCGACTCCACCATGGAGTTGATGTTGTCCTTGAGGTCGGCGACCTCGCCGGAGGCGTCGACGGTGATGGACCGGGTGAGGTCGCCCTCGGCGACCGCGCTGGCGACGTCGGCGATGGCGCGGACCTGCCGGGTGAGGTTGCCGGCGAGTTCGTTGACGTTCTCGGTGAGCCGCTTCCAGGTGCCGGAGACGCCCTCGACCTCGGCCTGCCCGCCGAGCCGGCCCTCGGTGCCCACCTCCCGGGCCACCCGGGTCACCTCGTCGGCGAACGCGGAGAGCTGGTCGACCATCGTGTTGATGGTCGTCTTCAGCTCCAGGATCTCGCCGCGGGCGTCCACGTCGATCTTCTTCGACAGGTCGCCCTTGGCCACGGCGGTGGTCACCAGCGCGATGTTGCGGACCTGGCCGGTGAGGTTGTTGGCCATGGAGTTGACGTTGTCGGTGAGGTCCTTCCAGGTGCCGGCCACGTTGGGCACGTGCGCCTGGCCGCCGAGCCGGCCCTCGGTGCCCACCTCGCGGGCCACCCGGGTCACCTCGTCGGCGAACGCCGACAGGGTGTCGACCATGGTGTTGATGACGTCGGCGAGGGCCGCGACCTCGCCCTTGGCCTCCACGGTGATCTTCTGCGAGAGGTCGCCCTTGGCGACGGCGGTCGCGACCTGGGCGATGGAGCGGACCTGGCCGGTGAGGTTGGAGGCCATCACGTTGACGTTGTCGGTGAGGTCCTTCCAGGTGCCCGCGACGCCGCGGACCTGGGCCTGGCCGCCGAGCCGGCCCTCGGTGCCGACCTCGCGGGCCACGCGCGTCACCTCGTCGGCGAACGCGGAGAGCTGGTCGACCATCGTGTTGATGGTGTTCTTCAGCTCCAGGATCTCGCCCCGCGCGTCCACCGTGATCTTCTGCGACAGATCACCCTGCGCCACCGCGGTGGCCACCTGCGCCACGTTGCGCACCTGCGCCGTCAGGTTCCCGCCCATGAAATTGACCGAGTCCGTCAGGTCCCGCCAGGTGCCCTTGACCCCCTTGACGTCCGCCTGCCCGCCGAGCCGGCCCTCGGTGCCCACCTCCCGGGCCACCCGGGTCACCTCGTCGGCGAACGCGGAGAGCTGGTCCACCATCGTGTTGATGGTGCTCTTCAGCTCCAGGATCTCGCCCCGCGCGTCCACCGTGATCTTCTGCGACAGATCACCCTGCGCCACCGCGGTCGTCACCTGCGCCACGTTGCGCACCTGCGCCGTCAGATTCCCGGCCATGAAATTGACCGAGTCCGTCAGGTCCCGCCAGACCCCGGCGACCCCGGGCACCTGCGCCTGACCCCCCAGCCGGCCCTCGGTGCCCACCTCCCGCGCTACGCGCGTCACCTCGTCGGCGAAGGCCGAGAGCTGGTCCACCATCGTGTTGACGGTTTCCTTCAGCTGGAGGATCTCGCCGCGCGCGGGCACGTCGATCTTCTGGGACAGGTCGCCCTTGGCCACGGCGGTGGCGACCTGCGCGATGTCCCGGACCTGCGTGGTGAGGTTGCCCGCCATCGCGTTGACGGAGTCGGTCAGGTCGGCCCAGGTCCCGGAGACGCCCGGCACCTGCGCCTGCCCGCCGAGGGTGCCCTCCGTGCCCACCTCGCGGGCCACCCGGGTGACCTCGCTGGTGAAGACGGACAACTGGTCGACCATGCCGTTGAAGACGGTGGCGATGTCGCCCATGAGCCCGGTGGAGTCGTCCGGCAACCGCGTGCCGAAATCACCGTCCCGCACCGCGGTCAGGCCCGCGAGCAGTCTTCTGAGTTCGTGGTCACCCGGGACAGCCTCGGTCGTCCCGGTCGCCTTGCCGGCCATGCGCACCCTCGATCCACTCCCCAGGAGCCCTCCCAGCGAGGACTCGGAACCGCGGCCGGGAGCGGGCCGCCGCCCAGCCGTTGGTGTGTGCATTTCCGCAGTTCACGGATTTGCATGATGAGAAAATACGCCGCAGGTTAACCCACCTCCGCAGGCTCGGACAAAGCCGTCGGCCAACCCGTACGAGCATGACAATTATTGCCGGATGACAGGTGTGAGACAGCCCTACCGGGGTAGCCGATGGAGTTTTGCCAGTATCCCGGGCAGCGGGGCGGCGCCGATAGTCCCCACGCCCGCGACCGCCCGGCGGCCACCGGGTCCGAGGGTGCGTCGAGGTCCACCGGGAACTGCGGCGGCAGCGGGTTGCGGCGGCGGGTGCACCGGTCCGGGTCCGGCGGACCGGCTCGGGCTCGGCGGGCGCATCGGCTCGGGCGGAGACGGGCGTATCGGGGCTGGCTGTGGCGGCTGGCGGGGCACCGGCCTGGGGAGGAGGCGCCGTACCGGGGCCGGTCGCGGCGGCTGGCGGGCGGTGCGGCTGGCCGGGCTCACTCGACGTCCGGCAGCGCGGGGCCGGCTGCGGTGACCGGCGGGCAGCCCGGTCAGCACACCGGTCCGGGCGGAGACGGGGCGTACCGGGGCCGGTCGTGGCGGTTGGCGGGCGGCGCGGCGGGCAGCGCCCATTCGATATTCGACAGAGCGGGGCCGACTGCGGCAACCGGCCGGGCAGCCCGGTCAGCACACCGGTCCGGGCGGAGACGGACTTACCGGGGCCGGTCGCGGCGGCCGGCGAGCGCACCTGCTCGGGTGGAGACGGGTGTACCGGCCAGGGCGGAGAGGTCGTACCAGGCCCGGTCCCGGCGGTCGGCGGACGGCCCGGCGGGCCGTGCCCACTCGGCGTACGGCAGGGCGGCCCGGTCGCGGCGACCGGCGAGCGGCCCGGCGGGGTGTGACCATTCGGCGTACGGCAGGGCGGGGCCAGATGCGGCGACCGGCTGGGCAGCCCGGCCAGCGCACCGGCCTGGGTGGAGACGCCGTACCGGGGCCGGTCGCGGCGGGAGGTGGGCGGCCCGGCGGACGCACCGGTCCGGGCGGGGATTGGCGTACCGGAGCCGGCCCCTGCGGCCCACGGGCAGCCCGGCGGGGCCGCGCGCACTCGGCGTGCGGCAGCGCGGCGCCCCGGCGGAGGGCGGTATGAGCAGAGCGCCGACAGCGGCCCGGCGCTCTTGCCGAGGGCGGGCGGCGCGGGCCTCGCCGTCTACGCGGGACGGGACCGGCGGCTGGGCGTGGCGGCCGGGGCCGCGCTGCTCGCCGCTCTGTGGTCCCGTGCTTCGGTGTGTTCCACGCCGGGCTGGCGTCCGCCGGGTAACCCGCGTGCCGGGAACTCCTGACGGCACAGGGCCGGTGAGCCCTCCCGTCTGGACCAGGCCGGGCCCGCTGGCGGGAATCGGTGACTGTCTGTCATTTTCGCCGCTGTCGGCGCGGTGCCGCCGTTCCTAGGCTCGCGGTGTCAAGCCGCAGGCGAGAGGAACGTGCAGATGACCGACAGGACGACCGACGGACAGCAGGAGGTCACCCGGCGCGCGGTGCTCCGCAGCGGAGCCGGGGTCGCCGCGGCCGGCGCGACGACCGCGCTGTCCGCTCCGCCCGCCGCCGCCCGCACCCGGCCGGGCCGGCGCCCGGCCGGACTGCCCACGGAGGTGGCCGGGGTCCCGCTGCCCGACGGCGAGGTGGCCCGGCGGGCCGTGGCGTTCGCGCGCCGGGTCAGCTCGGAGACGCTCTTCAACCATGTGCTGCGCAGCTATGTCTTCGGCGCGCTGCTGGTCGACCGCCCGGAGGTGCGCTACGACCGGGAACTGGGCTTCGTGGCCGCCGTCCTGCACGACCTCGGTCTGGTGGAGGCGTTCCGGACGCCGTCCGAACGGTTCGAGGCCGACGGCGCCGATGCCGCACGCCGTTTCCTGGAGCGGCTGCGGGTGCCGGCCGAGCGGGTGGAGGTGGTGTGGGACGCGATCGCGCTGCACACCAGCGCCGGGATCGCGGCCCGCAAGAGGCCGGAGATCGCCCTGGTCTGCGCCGGTTCCGGAGTCGACTTCACCGGACACGGCCTGGAGCGGATCCCGTCCGACGCCGTGACCGAGGTGCTCGACGCGTTCCCGCGGCGGCAGTTCAAGCAGGTGGCGGTGGACACGATGCTGTCGCTGTGCCGCACCAAGCCCATGGGGGAACTCATGCATCCCTTCGCCGAGGTCGGCCGCCGTCACCTCCCCGGCTTCCCGGTACCCACCGTGGAGGACCTGCTGCTGACCGCACCCTTCACGGAGTGAGCGGACCCAGGTCCGCAACCGCATCTGATGCCCGCGCCTCGCGCCCCTCTCGATTCCCGGATCAGGCGAGCGCGTCGCGGTGACCGCGATCGGCAACGGTACCGTTAAGCGTGGCCGCCACGTCTACCGCTCGAAGGTCCAGAATGGGCGGTCAGGGTTGCGGCGTACTCATCCGGGACGGTGCGACCCGTGAAGGTCAGTGGGAGATACGACTCCAGCGCGCCTGACACTTCCAGGAAGGGACCGAACTGCGCGCGCCATTCATCCCGTGCGGCCACGTTCGGGAAATCCCGGGAAACTGGCTAGGCAGTCTCGTTTGGATCATCGGGCGGACCAGAGGAAGATGCCCGCGATGTGAAGTCCGGCCAGGTAGATGGTGGCGGTCTTCTCGTAGC
>NZ_JBVHSO010000014.1:0-217042 GCF_055566335.1 Streptomyces sp. NPDC027672
ACTGCTCCGGTAGACGGGGTATCAACATATCTGGCGTTGACTTTTGGCACGCTGTTGAGTTCTCAAGGAACGGTCGCTTCCTTTGTACTCACCCTCTCGGGCTTTCCTCCGGGCTGCTTCCCTTCGGTCTTGCGTTTCCGACTCTATCAGATCTTTTCTCGATCCGATTCCCTGTCGGCGGGATTTTCTTGGGGCTTTCGGCTTTCGCCGCCCGCCCTTTCGACATTCACTACTTTAGCGGATTCCCCCGGAGACTCATAATCGAGTCCCGCGGGTTCGAATTCGGGCGCGCGGACGCGCCAGAAACGACCCCGTCGAGGGGCTGGAGCCAAGGTAGTGGGTTGGCCGCTCCGGCTGCAGGCTAAAGCCGTACCCGGTTCAGCGGCTCGGGCCACATTACGCACCTCGCCGACCCGAGTCAACCCCGGCGGCGCCTCGGCACGTGCGCGCGGTAGGGACTGACGGTCGGGTCGTCGGCCACCCAGTAGCGCCACGGGTGCAGGTCGCCGTTCCCGCCCTCGCCGGCGACACCGGTCCGGGGACCGCTGCGCACCTGGTCGGAGGGGACCGGCGTGCCGGTCAGCATCCGCATCGGCGTCTCGCCCAAGGCGCACGCGTCCGTGCCGTCCAGTGCCCGGTCGACGCCCAGTGCCGTGGCCAGCCGGGCGGGACCTTTGGCCAGTTCCTTGTCGTTGCGGGCCGAAAGCCGTCGCTGCCGGGCCAGCTCGGCGCCCTCCACCACCTCGCCCGCGCGCAGCAGCACGGCGCTCGCCCGGCCCTCGGGTCCGCAGACCAGGTTCATGCAGTGCCACATGCCGTAGGTGAAGTAGACGTACACGTGTCCGGGCGGGCCGAACATGACCGCGTTGCGCGCGGTGCAGCCGCGGTAGGCGTGCGAGCCGGGGTCGTTCTGCCCGTCGTAGGCCTCCACCTCGGTGAGGCGGACGGCGATCGGGCCGTCGGGTGTCGTCCGGACCAGGATGCGGCCGAGGAGATCGGGAGCGACCTCCAGCACCGGGCGGTCGAAGAAGCTGCGGGGCAGTGGCGTACGGTCCGGAGGCGCGATCATGCCCTCCGAGGGTAGCCCAGGCGGCGTACCGGGCCGGTGGAACCGGTCACGGGCGGATCGCGTTCGTACGGGTCGACGGTTCATTCGTAGAGGGAGTGTCATGGCGTTCAAGAAGCTGCTCGCGAGCCTCGGGGCCGGCGGGGCGTCGGTCGAGACGGTGCTGACCGAGGACAACGTCGTGCCGGGCGGTGTGGTCCAGGGTGAGGTGCGGATCCAGGGCGGGTCGGTGAACCAGGCCATCGAGGGGCTGTCCGTCGGTCTGCAGGCCAAGGTCGAGGTGGAGAGCGGCGACCAGGAGTACAAGCAGGACATCGAGTTCACGAAGGTGCGGCTGGGCGGTGCCTTCGAACTCCAGGCGGGTGCCGTGCACGCGGTGCCGTTCGGGCTGGAGATCCCGTGGGAGACGCCGGTCACCATGATCGACGGGCAGGCGCTGCGCGGGATGCACATCGGTGTGACCACCGAGCTGGCGATCGCGCGGGCGGTGGACTCGGGCGACCTGGACCCGGTCAACGTGCACCCGCTGCCGGCGCAGAAGGCCGTGCTGGACGCCTTCATCCAGCTGGGCTTCCGCTTCAAGAACGCGGACATGGAGCGCGGCCACATCCGGGGGACGCGGCAGCGGCTCCCCTTCTACCAGGAGATCGAGTTCTTCCCGCCGGCGCAGTACCGGGGTCTGAACCAGGTCGAGCTGAGCTTCGTGGCGGACGAGCACGCGATGGACGTCGTCCTGGAGATGGACAAGAAGCCGGGCCTGTTCAGCGAGGGCTCGGACACCTACCGGTCCTTCCAGGTGGGTCTGAACGACTGGCAGGGGACCGACTGGGCGGCCTACCTCAACCAGTGGCTGTCCGAGGTCGGCAGCAAGCGCAACTGGTTCTAGGCTCGGTACCCGCTGTTGCAGATCCGATCAGGAGGTACCGAGGTGACCGAGCAGAAGCGGCGGCCGCTCCCCCATGACTTCCATCCGCCCGTGCCGTCGTTCACGGTGACGAGCGAGGACGTCCAGGAGGGCGCGACGCTCAAAAGCGCCCAGGTGCAGGCCGAGGGCAACACCTCGCCGCAGCTGCGCTGGGAGGGCTTCCCGGCGGAGACCAAGAGCTTCGCCGTGACCTGCTACGACCCGGACGCGCCCACCGGGAGCGGGTTCTGGCACTGGGTCCTGTTCGACATCCCCGCCTCGGTGACCGAGCTGCCGGCGGGTGCGGGCGGCGGTGCGTTCGCGGGGCTGCCCGAGGGCGCCGTGCACGCGCGCAACGACTACGGCACGAAGGACTTCGGCGGCGCCGCCCCGCCGCCCGGTGACGGCCCGCACCGGTACGTCTTCACGGTGTACGCGGTGGACCAGGAGAAGCTGGGTCCGGACGCGGACGCCTCGCCGGCCGTCGTCGGCTTCAACCTGCGGTTCCACACGATCGCCCGCGCCCAGCTGATCGGTGAGTACGAGAACCCCGCCGAGGACTGACCACGGCGGCCCGGCGCGGCCGGGGGTTCACCGAGGTTTTGCCCGCCTCCGGTCTTGGAAGTGACCGGAGGCGGGCAGTTTTTATTGCGTTGTCCATCTCGGCGTGCCCGTCCAGAGTTGACCGAAGCCCGCCGGGGGGCGGGCAGGCGCACACGGGAGGTGGGCTGGATGCGTGACACGTTGGTCCTGAACGCGAGTTTCGAACCGCTGTCGACGGTGACCCTGAACCGAGCCGTGGTCCTGGTGCTGCAGGACAAGGCCGTGGTCGAGCAGACCCATCCCGAACTGCGTATGCGCGGTGCCGAGGTGGACATACCCGCGCCCCGGGTGATCCGGCTGTGCCGGTACGTACGGGTGCCGTTCCGAAGACAAGCGCCGTGGTCGCGGCGCGGGGTGCTGGTGCGGGACCGGCACCGGTGCGCGTACTGCGGGCGCCGGGCGACGACCGTGGACCACGTCGTGCCGCGGTCGCGGGGCGGGCAGGACACCTGGCTGAACACGGTGGCCGCCTGCGCGGAGGACAACCACCGCAAGGCGGACCGGACTCCCCAGGAGGCGGGGATGGCTCTGCTGCGGGAGCCGTTCGAGCCCACGCCCGCCGATGCGATGCTGCTCGCGCTGGGACGGGAGGACTTCGCCGCGCTCCCCGGGTGGCTCGCCCGGGACGCGGCATAACGCGGCGTAACACGCGCTGCCGGGTTCCTCCGGGGGTGCGGCCGTGGGCCGTTGGGGGCCGCTCGCGCGGTCGCCCGCACCCCCCGGCGGGGGCGCGGGCGGCCGGGCTTCAGTCGATGCGCGGCTTCTCCCGGCGTTCCGTGCCGCCGTTGTTGCCGTTGTCGGGGCCGCCGTTGTTGCCGTTGTTGCCGGAACCTCCGCCCAGGGAACCGAAGTTGCCCATGGCGCCGGACAGGCCCTTGAGGGCGTCGCCGATCTCGCTGGGGACGATCCAGAGCTTGTTGGCGTCGCCCTCGGCGATCTTGGGGAGCATCTGGAGGTACTGGTAGGAGAGCAGCTTCTGGTCCGGGTCGCCGGCGTGGATGGCCTCGAAGACCGTACGGACGGCCTGGGCCTCGCCCTCGGCACGCAGCGCGGCCGCCTTGGCCTCGCCTTCGGCGCGCAGGATCTGGGACTGCTTCTCGCCCTCGGCGCGCAGGATCTCGGACTGCCGGACGCCTTCGGCCTGGAGGATCGTGGCGCGCTTGTCCCGGTCGGCTCGCATCTGCTTCTCCATCGAGTCCTGGATGGAGGTGGGCGGCTCGATGGCCTTCAGCTCGACGCGGTTGACGCGGATGCCCCACTTGCCGGTGGCCTCGTCCAGGACACCGCGCAGGGCCGCGTTGATCTCCTCGCGGGAGGTCAGGGTCCGTTCGAGGTCCATGCCGCCGATGATGTTGCGCAGGGTGGTGACGGTGAGCTGCTCGATCGCCTGGATGTAGCTGGCGACCTCGTAGGTGGCGGCCCGGGCGTCGGTGACCTGGTAGTAGATGACCGTGTCGATGTTCACGACCAGGTTGTCCTGGGTGATCACCGGCTGCGGCGGGAACGGTACGACCTGTTCCCGCAGGTCGATGCGGTTGCGGATGGTGTCGATGAACGGGACCACGATGTTGAGGCCCGCGTTCAGTGTCCGTGTGTAGCGGCCGAAACGCTCGACGATGGCCGCGCTCGCCTGTGGGATCACTTGGATCGTCTTGATCAGGGCGATGAAGACCAACACCACCAGGATGACCAAGACGATGATGACCGGTTCCATCGTCGTTCCCCGTACCCTTCTCCGCTTCGGCGCCTTCGGCAGATCTCATGAGTGTCGAAGATCTTGCTGGTCGAGTCTGACAGACCGTCGCGCAACACGTGAGCTGTTCCGGGCCAGTTGTCTCACAGGACGATCGCGGTGGCCCCTTCGATCTCTACGACGTCCACCTCCTGGCCCACCTCGTAGGCGCGGCCGGTGTCGAGGGCGCGGGCCGACCAGATCTCCCCGGCCAGCTTGATCCGGCCGCCGGATCCGTCGACGCGTTCCAGTACGACGGCCTGTCTGCCCTTCAATGCCTCGATGCCGGTGGCGAATTGGGGGCGCTGCCGGCCGTGCCGGGCCGCGATGGGCCGGACGACGGCGATGAGGGCGACGGAGACGACGACGAACGCGAGGACCTGGATGACCGCGTCGAAGCCGAGGGCGGAGACGACCGCCGCCGCGACGGCTCCCACCGCGAGCATGCCGAACTCCGGCATCGCGGTGACCACGAGCGGAATTCCGAGCGCCGCCGCGCCGACGAGCCACCACACCCATGCGTCGATGTCCACATGGTCATGGTAGGGCCGTGGCCGGGCGGCGGACAGGGCGCGCGGGCGGGGCGCGGGGTCAGGACAGGGGCAGGCCCTGGGCGGTCCAGCGGTCGCCGATCTGCTCGACGACGAGCGGCAGGCCGAAGCAGAGGGAGAGGTTGCGGCTGGTCAGCTCCAGCTCGACGGGTCCGGCGGCGAGGACCTTGCCCTGGCGGATCATGAGGACGTGGGAGAAGCCGGGGGCGATCTCCTCGACGTGGTGCGTGACCATGATCATGGAGGGGGCGATGGGGTCGCGGGCGAGGCGGCCGAGGCGGCGGACGAGGTCCTCGCGGCCGCCGAGGTCGAGGCCGGCGGCGGGCTCGTCCAGCAGGAGCAGCTCGGGGTCGGTCATCAGGGCGCGGGCGATCAGGGTGCGCTTGCGCTCGCCCTCGGAGAGGGTGCCGAACCTGCGGTCCAGGTAGTCGCTCATGCCGAGGCGGTCGAGGAAGGCGCGGGCGCGCTGCTCGTCGACGTCCTCGTACTCCTCCTGCCAGCCGGCGGTCATGCCGTAGGCGGCGGTGAGGACGGTCTGCAGGACGGTCTGGCGCTTGGGCAGCTTGTCGGCCATCGCCATGCCGGCCATGCCGATGCGGGGGCGCAGCTCGAAGACGTCGGTGCCGGGCTTGCCGAGGGTCTCGCCGAGGATGGTGGCGGTGCCCTTGCTGGGGTAGAGGTAGCTGGAGGCGACGTTCAGAAGGGTGGTCTTGCCGGCGCCGTTGGGACCGAGGATGACCCAGCGCTCGCCCTCCTTCACCGACCAGGAGACCTGGTCCACCAGAGCCCGGCCCTCGCGGACCACGGATACGTCCTGAAGCTCCAGAACATCGCTCATGAGCGCGTTGTCTCCCCTTGCAGTGTGGCCGGTCTCGGCTGTCGTACGCCTGTGGCTCGGGTCCGCCGCGCCGGTGGGCGCAGCCCTTATGAAATCTACGCCACGAGTGCCGCGCTCCATTCCATCGGTCCGGTCCTTAGGGTGGGGGCATGCTCTCGGAACCGCGTTCAGGACGCCTTGCCGCTTGGGGAAACGCCCTTTTGGCCGGACTTGTCTCTCCGGACGACGCCGTGCTCGCCATCGTGGACGGGGACGCGGTGCACCGGGTGGAGGGGCTGCCCGGCGAGACCGCGCCGGTCGGGCTGACGCTCGCGCTGGGGCGGCTGCGCACGCTCGGGGTGACCGGGCTGCGGGTGGCGCTGCCCGCGCCGGGTCATCCGCTGGGGCTGAGCGGTCCGCCGGAGTTCAACGCGCGGGCGCTGGAGGCCGGGGAGGCGGTGGTCTGTCACGGTGCCGCGTTCGGGCTGGTGCCCGAGGTGTACGAGGCCGGGCCCGAGGGTGATGTGCACGCCGAGGTGGTCTGGCGGGTGCTGCCGGTGCGCGAGGCGCCGCCGGCCGACGTGCCGTCGCTGGGCGAGGCCGAGCGGGAGCTGGCGGAGGCGCTGCGCGAGGCGACCGAGGTGCTGTCGAAGCTGGACGTGGCCGCGTCGGGGCCGGTGGCGGAGGCGGCGATCGAGGCGTACCGGGCGCGGGCCGGGGCGGTGCGCGGCGGCTCCCCTGGAGGCGGCCGGGTGGCGGACGGGCGGCCGGAGGTGCTGGCGCCGGGCTATCCGCCGCGCGCGGTGCGGGTGTGGGAGCTGGCGCGGCGGGTGCGGCTGCTGGTGTCGCTGGCGCAGGGCACCGGGCACGGGGGCGCGGTCAGCTCCGCGGAGATGGCGGCGCGGGCCGAGGCGCTCAGGCCGGTGGAGCGGACGGCCCGGCGGGCGCAGGTGGCGGCGTACAACGCGTATGTGGAGGAGCGGGAGCGCGGGGTGCGCTGACCGCGCGCCCCGGACGGGTGGCCGGCCGGGCGGTCTCCCGGTGGGACCGGGAGACCCGGGACCGGCGCGCGGCCTGGGCCGGCCCCGCCGGGTGACCGGGCGGCTCAGCCGGCCGCGCCGTGGCGTACGGCCCACAGGGCGGCCTGGGTGCGGTCGGCGAGGTCGAGCTTCATCAGGATGTTGGAGACGTGCGTCTTGACGGTCTTCTCGGACAGGACGAGGGCGCGGGCTATCTCGCGGTTGGAGCGGCCGTCCGCGATCAGGCCGAGCACCTCGCGCTCCCGCTCGGTGAGCGAGCCTCCCCGGCCCTGGCCGCCGCCCGTCTCCTCCTGGGAGAGCAGGACGTCGGCGACCTCCGGCTGGAGCAGGACGTGGCCGGCGTGCACGGAGCGGATGGCGCCGGCGAGGGCGTCGGGGTCCACGTCCTTGTAGACGTACCCGGCGGCGCCGGCGCGCAGGGCCGGGACGACCGTGCGCTGCTCGGTGAAGCTGGTGACGATCAGCACGCGCGCCCGGTTGCCGAGTTCGCGCAGTCTGCGCAGCGCGTCGATGCCGTCCATGCCCGGCATCTTGACGTCCATGAGGACGACGTCGGGCCGCAGCTCCTCGGCGCGGGCGACGCCCTCGGCGCCGTCGGCGGCCTCGCCGACGACCTCGATGTCGTCCTGCACCTCCAGGAAGGTGCGCAGGCCCCGGCGGACCACCTGGTGGTCGTCGACCAGCAGTACCTTGACGGGTTCAGCCACCGGGGACCTCCATCTCGATCGTGGTGCCCTTGCCGGGCGCCGACTCCACGCTCAGCGCGCCGCCGACCCCGCTCGCCCGGTCCCGCATCGAGACCAGGCCGAGGTGGCGCCCGGCGCGGCGGACGGCCGTGGGGTCGAAGCCGCGGCCGTCGTCGGTGACACGCAGGACGGCGCCGCCGCCGCGCCGCTCCACGCTCACCCCGACCCGGGCCGCCCCGGAGTGCCGCAGCGCGTTGTGCAGGGCTTCCTGGGCGACCCGGAGCAGGGCCTCCTCCTGGGCGGCGGGCAGGGCGCGGAAGCCGTTGCTGGTGAAGGTGACGCGGGCGGTGTGGGCGCGGTCCAGGACCCGTATCTGGGTGCGCAGGGTGGCGAGCAGGCCGTCCTCGTCCAGCGCGGCGGGCCGCAGCTCGACGACGGCGGCGCGCAGCTCGTCGGCGGCCTCGGCGGCGAGCGTGGCGACCTGGTGCAGTTCGTCCTTGGCGCGGGCGGGGTCGCGGTCGACGAGCGCGGCCGCCGCCTGGGCGGTCAGGCGCAGGGAGAACAGCTTCTGGCTGACCGCGTCGTGCAGCTCGTGGGCGAGGCGGGAGCGTTCCTCGGCGATGGTCAGCTCGCGGCTGCGCTCGTAGAGCCGGGCGTTGGTGAGGGCGATGGCGGCGTGCTGGGCGAGGATGGCGAGCAGTTCCTCGTCGTCCTGGGTGAAGCCGCAGCCGCCCTCCGGTCTGGCGCAGCGCTTGTTGGCGAGGAACAGGGCCCCGATGACCTCCTCGCCGTCCCTGATCGGCAGGCCCAGGAAGTCGGCCAGTTCGGGGTGGGCGGCCGGCCAGCCGCCGAAGCGGGGGTCCTCGCGCACGTCGGCGAGGCGCTGGGTCTTCGCCTCGTGCAGCATCGCGGCGAGGATGCCGTGCTGGCGCGGGAGCGGGCCGATGGCACGCCACTGCTCCTCGTCGACGCCGTCCACGACGAACTGCGCGAAGCCTCCGTGGTCGTCGGGGACGCCGAGCGCGGCGTACCGCGCGTCGAGCAGTTCGCGGGCGGAGGCGACGATCGTCTTCAGGACGTCGCGCACCTCCAGATGCCTGCTCATGGCCAGCAGCGCGGAGCTCACCGCGGCGAGGCCGGACCGGGGGCCGTGACTCATGTCCTCACGGTACCGGCGGGGTCCGGCACCCCGGATCGGTCCGCCGCCCGCCGGGCCCGGTCCGCTGGTCCTGGTCCGCACGGCGTAGGTCCGGCGCCGCCCCCTCCTGCGCACGGAGGAGAGGCCTCACACAGAGCTTTGCGACGGCAACACGCGGTGAGGTGGCGCGGTGGCCGGTGTGAGCCCGCCCATAGGGCCTGCATCACGTACGAAGGGGCTTAGGAGAACGACCCGTCCGCATGAACGGGATAGACGGTCCCGTCTGTCCTATTTTGCCCTTCCCTGATCCACTAAGCGGGATCGTACGTCACACCGTTGCCTGGGGATTTTGCGCCCGCTAAGAATTGCACCGTCGCTCAGCGCCGCGGACTCCCACCGCGGCGTTCGTGCGGGAGGAGCCGATTCCCCCGGCGGACGCGAGAGCGGCCTCCGCGCTATCCGAAGAGGTCCATCAGCCATGCCCAAGAACATCCTCAGCCGTGCTCACAGTCGCCCGCTGACCAAGCAGCACAAGCTGGCCGCCGTCGCCGGCGCCGCCGCCCTCGGCACCGCCGCCCTGGCCTTCTCGGCCGTCCCGGGCGGAGCCGGCACCGTCACCACCGGCGCCCCGGCCACCACCGCCCAGGTCGCCTCCGGCACGGCCCTGAAGAACGTCAAGGGCACGCTCACCGACCAGCTCGCCACCTCCAACGTCAAGCTGGACACCCTCGCGGCGCAGAAGAAGGCCGCCGACGCCGCCGTGGCCAAGAAGGCGGCCGACGCCGCCGCGGCCAAGGAGGCCGCCCAGGCCGCCACCCGCGAGCACGCCGCCACCCAGGCCGCCACCCGCTCCACGCAGCGCCTGCAGGTCCAGCCGGTCGCCGCGAAGACCTACGCCAACGGTCTCGACGGCTGGATCCGCCAGGCCCTGGACATCATGCAGGCCAAGGGCATCCCGGGCAGCTACAGCGGACTGCACCGCAACATCATGCGGGAGTCCTCCGGCAACCCGTACGCCATCAACAACTGGGACGTCAACGCCGTCAACGGCATCCCGTCCAAGGGCCTGCTCCAGGTGATCCCGCCGACCTTCACCGCGTACCACGTCTCCGGCACCTCCTGGAACATCTACGACCCGGTCGCCAACATCACCGCCGCCGCCAACTACGCGGCCCACCGGTACGGCTCGATCGACAACGTCAACAGCGCGTACTGAGGCCTGGCGCGGACCTCTGCGACGCGAACGCCGAAGGGCGGCACCCCGTGACGGGGCGCCGCCCTTCGGCGTCCTGCGGGCGCGGCGCGTGCGCGCGCACGGCGGTGCCGGCTACTTGCGCATGACCTCCGGCTCGTGGCGGCGCAGGAAGCGGGACACGAAGAAGCCGCAGGCCGCGCCGAGCGCGAGCAGCGCGACCATGTCCAGGCCCCAGGCCGAGGCGGCGTGGTCCCACAGCGGGTCGGTGCTGCCCGGGTCGTCGGTGTTCGGGGCGATGGCGTTGAAGTCCAGCGTGGTGCCGGCCGCGGCCACCGCCCAGCGCGACGGCATCAGGTACGAGAACTCGTTGACGCCGGGCGTGCCGTGCAGGGTGAACAGGCAGCCGGTGAAGACGACCTGGACGATCGCGAACATCACGAGCAGCGGCATGGTCTTCTCGGCGGTCTTCACCAGCGAGGAGATCACCAGGCCGACCATCATGGAGGTGAAGCCGAGCGCCATGACCGGCAGGCACAGCTCGATCAGCGTCGACCCGCCGAGCACCAGCCCCTTGCCGGGGATCTCGCGGCTGGCGAAGCCGATCAGGCCGACCAGCAGGCCCTGGAACATGGTGACGGCGCCGAGCACGACCACCTTGGACATCAGGTACGCCGAGCGGGACAGCCCGGTCGCGCGCTCCCGCTCGTAGATCACCCGCTCCTTGATCAGCTCGCGGACCGAGTTCGCGGCGCCCGCGAAGCACGCGCCGACGGCGAGGATCAGCAGGACGGTGGTGGCGGTGCCGTTCGGGACGGGCAGGCCGGTCTTGCGGTTGGGCGGGTTCGGCAGCAGACCGTGGTCGTGCTGGATCAGCAGGCTGACCGCGCCGATCACCGCCGGCAGCAGCACGGTGAGCGCCAGGAAGCCCTTGTCGGAGGCGATGACGGAGACATAGCGCCGGACCAGGGTCATCAGCTGCGAGCCCCAGCTCTGCGGCTTCGGCGGCTTCAGCGCCTGCGGCACCGGCATGGGCACGGCCTGGGGGGCGATGGCGTCGATCTCCGCCGCGTACATCTGGTAGTGCTGCGAGCCCTTCCAGCGGCCCGCCCAGTCGTAGTCGCGGTAGTTCTCGAACGCCGAGAAGACATCGGCCCAGCTGTCGTAGCCGAAGAAGTTCAGCGCCTCCTCCGGCGGGCCGAAGTAGGCGACCGCGCCGCCCGGCGCCATCACCAGCAGCTTGTCGCACAGCGCCAGCTCGGCTACCGAGTGGGTGACGACGAGGACCGTGCGGCCGTCGTCGGCGAGGCCGCGCAGCAGTTGCATGACGTCCCGGTCCATGCCCGGGTCGAGCCCGGAGGTCGGCTCGTCCAGGAAGATCAGCGACGGCTTGGTCAGCAGCTCCAGGGCGACCGACACGCGCTTGCGCTGGCCGCCGGAGAGCGAGGTGACCTTCTTGTCCTTGTGGATGTCCAGCTTCAGCTCGCGCAGCACCTCGTCGATGCGGGCGTCGCGCTCCTGCGCCGTGGTGTCGGCCGGGAAGCGCAGCTTGGCCGCGTACTTCAGGGCCTTCTTCACGGTCAGCTCGCGGTGCAGGATGTCGTCCTGCGGGACCAGACCGATGCGCTGGCGCAGCTCGGCGAACTGCTTGTACAGGTTCCGGTTGTCGTACAGCACCTCGCCCTGGTTGGCGGGCCGGTAGCCGGTGAGCGCCTTGAGCAGGGTCGACTTGCCGGATCCGGACGGGCCGATCACGGCGATCAGCGACTTCTCGGGTACGCCGAAGGAGACGTCCTTGAGGATCTGCTTGCCGCCGTCGACCGTGACGGTCAGATGGCGGGCCGAGAAGGAGACCTCACCGGTGTCGACGAACTCCTCGAGGCGGTCGCCGACGATCCGGAAGGCGGAGTGGCCGACGCCGACGATGTCGCTCGGGCCGAGCAGCGCTGAGCCGCCCTTCGCGATCGGCTGGCCGTTGACGTAGGTGCCGTTGTGCGAGCCAAGGTCACGGATCTCGAAGCGGCCGTCGGGCGTGGCGTGGAACTCGGCGTGCTGCCGGGAGACCTGGAGGTCGGAGACGACCAGGTCGTTCTCCAGGGCACGGCCGATGCGCATCACGCGGCCGAGCGCGAACTCGTGGAACGTGGTCGGGCTGCGGTCGCCGTAGACCGGCGGTGCCCCCGCGCCGTCGCCGGGCGTCTGCTGCGCGTACTGCCCGGCCGGACCGCCGTGCTGGTGCGCGAAGGCGGGCGGCTGCGCTTGCTGCGGCTGCGGCTGCGGGGCCTGGTGCCAGCCCGCCTGCGGGGCCGGCTGGGCCTGCGGAGCCTGGTGGGCCTGCGGGGCCTGGTGGTGCGCCGGGGCCTGGTGCGGAACGTGCTGCTGGGGCACGGCCTGCTGGTGCGCGGGGGCCTGGTGGGGCACGGCCTGCTGGTGGGCGGGGGCCTGCTCGGGTATGGCCTGCTGGGGCCAGCCGGCCGCACCGGCGTCCTGCGCCGCGTACGGCGCCTGCTGCGGGTGCTGGTCCGGTCCGCCGGCCGGTGCCGCGGCCGCCGACAGGTTCAGCCGCGGCCCGTCGGTCGCGTTGCCGAGGTGCAGCACCACGCCGGGGCCGATCTCCAGGTGCTGGATCCGCCGGCCCTGCGCGAACGTGCCGTTGGTGCTGCCGTGGTCCTCCACGACCCATCCGTGGCCGTTGAAGCTGACCGTGGCGTGCCGCCAGGAGACCCTGGCGTCGTCGAAGACGATGTCACCCTGCGGATCGCGGCCGAGGGTATAGGGCCTGGACGGGTCGAGCGTCCAGGTCCGTCCGTGTGATTCCAGTACGAGTTCCGGCACTCCATGCCCCACTGAGTTGTCCCCCGAATTGCCCCCGAAGCGGGGAGTCTAGGGATGTCGAACATCGTGGGGAACTATTTCAGGCTCCGCCCCCTGACAGAAACCCGGGCCTTGCCCGGCGTTACGGCACGCGCTCCGGACGGCGCCGCCGCCCCCCGGTCCGTGTCCGTCTGGCGGACCTCGGCGGCGGGAGGCACTGGGTGCCGGATACGGTGGTGACACCATGAGCGCTTCGCAGACCTCCGCTTCGCAGACCCCCGAGGTCCCCACCCTCCTCGTCAAGATCTTCGGCAAGGACCGGCCGGGCATCACGGCGGGTCTCTTCGACACCCTCGCCGCCTACCTCGTCGACGTGGTCGACATCGAGCAGGTCGTCACCCGGGGCCGGCTGGTGCTGTGCGCGCTGGTGACCCAGCCGCCGGCCGGTCTGGAGGGCCACCTGCGGTCCACCGTGCACAGTTGGGCCGAGTCGATGAAGATGCAGGCGGAGATCATCTCCGGGCACGGCGACAACCGTCCGCGCGGCCTCGGACGCTCCCTGGTGACCGTGCTGGGCCATCCGCTCACCGCCGAGTCGACGGCCGCGATCGCCTCGCGGATCGCTAAGGCCGGCGGCAACATCGACCGGATCTTCCGGCTCGCCAAGTACCCCGTGACCGCAGTCGAGTTCGCGGTGTCCGGCGTGGAGACCGAACCGCTGCGCACCGCCCTGGCCTCCGACGCCGCGGCACTGGGTGTCGACGTCGCCGTGGTCTCTGCGGGCCTGCACCGGCGCGCCCAGCGGCTGGTGGTCATGGACGTGGACTCGACCCTGATCCAGGACGAGGTCATCGAGCTGTTCGCGGCGCACGCCGGCTGCGAGGACCAGGTCGCCGAGGTGACGGCCGCGGCGATGCGCGGGGAGCTGGACTTCGAGCAGTCGCTGCACGCGCGTGTGAAGCTGCTGGAGGGGCTGGACGCGTCCGTGGTGGACAAGGTCCGCGAGCAGGTCCGGCTGACGCCGGGCGCGCGCACCCTGATCCGCACGCTGAAGCGGCTCGGCTACCAGGTGGGGGTCGTCTCCGGCGGCTTCACCCAGGTCACCGACGATCTGAAGGAGCGGCTGGGTCTGGACTTCGCGCAGGCCAACACGCTGGAGATCGTCGACGGCAGGCTGACCGGCCGGGTCACCGGCGAGATCGTGGACCGGGCGGGCAAGGCGCGGCTGCTGCGCCGGTTCGCCGCGGAGGCCGGGGTGCCGCTGTCGCAGACGGTGGCGATCGGTGACGGCGCCAACGACCTGGACATGCTGAACGCGGCGGGCCTGGGCGTGGCCTTCAACGCCAAGCCGGTGGTGCGGGAGGCGGCGCACACGGCGGTGAACTTCCCCTTCCTCGACACGGTCCTCTACCTCCTCGGCATCACCCGGGAAGAGGTGGAGGCCGCCGACACGCACGACGAGGGCTGAGCCGGACCAGACCGGGCCGGACCAGACCGGCCCGACCCGGACCAGACCGCGTACGGCCGGTCCCTTTCGCCAGCCTCGTCAGACCCGCGGCGCCCGTCAGACCCGCAGCGCCCGTCGCGCCCGCCCGTCGTGCCCGTGTGCCCGCAGCGCCCGGCTGCCGGGAGGGTCCGGCACCCGGTGAGGTGCCGGGCGCGCAGGCCGGCCGGCGGGCCGGGCCCGCGCTCACTCCGAGGGAGCCCAGTAGTCCGTGAGCGCGGCCACGCCGGGTTCGACGCCCTTCCAGGGGCCGTCGTGGGTCAGCAGGGCGAAGGCGGCGGCGGGGAAGCCCCGGCGGTTCATCCGTTCCCGCGCGTCCTTCTCGCCCGTGCCGGCCAGGATGTCGGCCAGGCCGTGCACGCCCGGGTTGTGGCCGATGAGGATCACGCTGCGGACCTCGTCGGGCAGCTCGTTGAGCACGGCGATCAGCTCACCGGGCGAGGCTTCGTAGATCCGCTCCTCGTAGACGGTCTTCGGCCGGTGGGCCAGCTCGTGGACGGCCAGCTTCCAGGTCTCACGGGTACGGGTCGCCGTGGAGCACAGGGCCAGGTCGAAGGCGAGGCCGGTGTCGGCCAGCCTGCGTCCGGCGACCGCGGCGTCCGCGCGGCCCCGCTCGGCGAGCGGGCGCTCATGGTCGGGGACCTCGGGCCAGTCGGCTTTCGCATGCCGGAAGAGGACGATCCTGCGGGGTTCTGCGACGCTCATGAGATCCAGCTTCGCATGAAAAAGACCGCCCGGCGCAGGGAGTTGACATGCGGATTCACCCCGCGGGGAACCCTGCCGTCAGCGCCCGAGGAACTGCTGGGCGCGCTCCAGCACCCGCGCGATCACCGGGGTGCCGCTCGCCGCCTGGGCGTCCGACGGGTTGCGTATCAGCGCGAGCAGCGCGACGAACGCGAGGACGGGCAGGGCCAGCGCCCACCAGGGCAGCCGGGCGGGGACGGCGCCCGTGGTCGCCGGAGGGAACCGGGGGTGGGTGCGGGCCGGCATGATCGCCTCCGTGAGTCTTCGAGCGGTCCGTGCCCGCCTGCCGCGGGCACACCTCGAAACTACGCGGCCCGGCGCCGCCAACCCATCCGGATTCCCACCCAGTTGACCCTGAGCCTGGCCCCCTAGGGGACAGGGGGGTCAGCCCCACCATCCGCCCGGAGGGACCCGGCCGGGGGCCGCCGTCACGGGGAGGCGAGGGTCGCCACGATGGCGATGATCACGAAGATGGCGAGGAACGAGCCGAAGACGATCAGCATCTTCTTCTGGCCGTTCTGCGGGTTCGGGTCGAGCACAGGCTGCATGCGCCCAGTGTCGCACTTCGGTCCGGTACGGCGGCGCCGGGGGCACCGCCGTACGGGTCAGCGTGTCGCCTCGTCCTCGACCGTGCGGTCGCGGCCGGCCACGAAGCCCACCACCATCTGCGGCACCATCAGCGCCGCCATCAGGGCGATCGGCAGACCCCAGCCGCCGCTCTGCTGGTAGAGCACGCCGACCAGCAGCGGGCCGGGGATGGAGATCAGATAGCCGGTGCTCTGCGCGAACGCGGACAGCTGGGCCACGCCCGGACCGCTGCGGGCCCGCATGCCGACCATGGTCAGGGCGAGCGGGAAGGCGCAGTTGGAGACGCCGAGCAGCACGGCCCAGGCCCAGGAGCCGCCGGCCGGCGCGAGATACAGCCCGGCGTATCCGGCGAGCCCGCAGGCGCCCAGCACCAGGACGATCGGCCCCTGGTGCGGCAGGCGCGTGGCGACGCGCGGGATGACGAAGGCCAGCGGCACGCCCATCACCATGGTGACGGCGAGCAGCACGCCCGCGGTCCCTGCCGGGACGCCGGCGTCGCGGAAGATCTGCGGCATCCAGCCCATCGTGATGTAGGCGGCCGTGGCCTGGAGGCCGAAGAAGACGGCGAGCGCCCAGGCGGTGCGGCTGCGGGTCATGCGCAGCGGGGCCTGCCGGGTTTCGGCGCCGGGCGCCGGCTCCAGCGGCCGGGGCTCGGCGGGGCCGCGGTCCCGCAGCAGCGGCAGCCAGGGCAGCACGGCGGCGGCGGCGATGGTCGCCCACACGGCGAGGCCGGACTGCCAGCTCCCGCCGAGGGCGTCGGTGAGCGGGACGGTCACCGCGGCGGCGAGGGAGGTGCCGGCGGCGAGGGCCATCGAGTACAGGCCGGTCATGGAGCCGACCCGGTCGGGGAACCAGCGCTTGACGATGACCGGCATCAGGACGTTGCTGACGGCGATGCCCATCAGCGCCAGCGCGCTGGCGGCCACGAATCCGGCCGTGCTGCCGACGTACGGCCGGATGACCAGGCCGGCGGCGATGGCGGCCATGCCGGCGCACACCACGGCGGACGGTCCGAAGCGGCGGGCCAGGCGGGGCGCGGTGACGCCGAAGACGGCGAAGCACAGCGGGGGCACGGAGGTGAGCAGCCCGGCCACGCTACCGCTCATGCCGAGCCCGTCGCGGACCTCCTCCAGGAGGGCGCCGAGGCTCGTGATGGCCGGGCGGAGGTTCAGCGCGGAGAGCACGATGCCGACGACGACCAGGCGCGCGGCCCACGCGCGCGTGCGGCCCGCGCCGGGGGCCGTCTCGGGGGTGCTCGCCGCGGGGGCCGTACCGCGTTCGGTCGGTTTCATCGCCGTACGGGTCTCCACTGTCCGGGTTTCCTCACTAGCCATGAGACCCATCATAGAATCATAGGATGATTCCCTGTCCATTCCCGGAGCGTCCGTGCCCGCTCCTCCCGTGCGAAGGTGTGCCATGCCCTTGAGCCACCCGCGCCGTTCGGCGCTGTCCGAGCAGGTCATCGCCGCACTGCGCAACCAGATCACCTCCGGCGAGTGGCCGGTCGGCGCGCGCATCCCGACCGAACCGGAACTGGTCGAGCAGCTCGGCGTCGCCCGCAACACCGTCCGCGAGGCCGTCCGCGCGCTGGCGCACAACGGGCTGCTGGACATCCGCCAGGGCTCGGGCACGTACGTCGTGGCCACCAGCGAGCTGGCCGGCGTGATGCACCGCCGCTTCGCCGAGGCCGACCCGCGGCACATCGCCGAGCTGCGCTCCACGCTGGAGTCGGCCGCGGCGAAGCTGGCCGCCGAGCGGCGCACCGGCAGGGACCTCAAGCAGTTGGAGGCGCTGCTGACCCGGCGCGAGCATGCCTGGGAGACGGGCGACACGGAGGCCTTCGTGACCGCCGACGCCACCTTCCACCTGGCCGTGGTCGCCGCGTCCCACAACGACGTGATGACGGCGATGTACGCCGACCTCGGCGAGGTGCTGCGGGACTGGCTGCGCGCGGACGTCGGGGCGGAGCTGACCCCGGAGACCCACATGGACCACCGGCGCCTGGTGGACGCGATCCGCGCGGGCGACACGGAGGCGGCGGCCGCGGAGGCCGCCAGCTACCCGTTCCTGTGCAATCCGGGCCGGTTCACCGCGCCTTCTGGTGGCTGATCCAGACGGAGCGGACCTCCTTCCAGCACCGGCCGGTGAGCCGTACGGTCAGGGCCGGCCAGGTGTCCACCGGGGCGCTGTCGGTGTCGATGTCCCACCAGCGGGCGCACTCGATGTGCAGCCGCACCCGGTCGATGTCCACATAGGGGTTGTGGCAGTAGGCGACCACACGGGAGCCGCGCACGTCCGTGCGGCAGGAGGCGCCGAACCGGCTCGGTGCGGACGGCTCGCCGTGCCTCCCGCGCGCGTGGGGCAGCGCGTCGTAGGGCAGCGACAGGACGAGGGCCAGGGCCACGGTCACCGGGGCCAGGCTGCGGGACAGGCGCACAAGGGGACCTCCTCGGCCGGGCTGCGGAGGGACGTGCGGGACGCCGTAGAGGGCGTGCGGGACGCCGTAATCCAGGGTGCGCCGCCGGTCCGGGGGCGGCCCGGCCGGTGAGCCGAACGGGTGAAGTCCGCGCCGGGCCCGCCGGAAGGGTGATGCCCCGCTCCCCGGCACACGCCGGACACCTCGCGGCTCGCGCACGCAGACGCCCCGCTGCTCCCCCCGCCCACGCCGACGCCCCGCGGCTCGGCCGCACATGCCAGACGCCCCGCTCCCCGCACGCGCGGGAAGACGGGGCGTCGGTGTGGCCCTGGAGGCTCAGGCGCCGATGGCGTGCAGACCGCCGTCGACGTGGATGATCTCGCCCGTGGTCTTCGGGAACCAGTCGCTCAGCAGGGCGACGACACCGCGGCCGGCCGGCTCCGGGTCCTTCAGGTCCCACTCCAGCGGCGCGCGGCTGTCCCAGACGGACGCCAGCTCCGCGAAGCCCGGGATGGACTTGGCGGCCATGGAGCCGATCGGACCCGCCGAGATGAGGTTGCAGCGGATGTTCTGCTTGCCCAGGTCACGCGCCATGTAGCGGCTGGTGGCCTCCAGGGCCGCCTTGGCCGGGCCCATCCAGTCGTACTGCGGCCAGGCGTACTGCGCGTCGAAGGTGAGGCCGACGACCGAGCCGCCGTTCTGCATCAGCGGCAGGCAGGCCGTGGTGAGCGACTTCAGCGAGAACGCCGAGACGTGCATGGCGGTGGCCACCGACTCGAACGGCGTGTTCAGGAAGTTGCCGCCGAGCGCGTCCTGCGGCGCGAAGCCGATGGAGTGGACGATGCCGTCGAGGCCGCCCAGCTCCTCGCCGACCACGTCGGCCAGGCGCCCGAGGTGCTCGTCGTTCGTCACGTCCAGCTCGATGACCTTGGCGGGCTTCGGCAGCTTCTTGGCGATGCGCTCGGTCAGCGTGGGCCGCGGGAACGCGGTCAGGATGATCTCGGCGCCCTGCTCCTGGGCCAGCTTGGCGACGTGGAAGGCGATGGAGGACTCCATCAGCACACCCGTGACCAGGATGCGCTTGCCCTCGAGAATTCCGCTCATGGTGATCAGTGACCCATTCCCAGTCCGCCGTCAACCGGGATGACGGCTCCAGTGATGTACGAGGCGTCGTCCGACGCGAGGAAGCGCACCGCCGCGGCGATCTCCTCCGGCTGCGCGTACCGGCCGAGCGGCACCTGCGACACGATGCCCTGGCGCTGCTCGTCGCTGAGCACCTTGGTCATGTCGGTGTCGACGAAGCCGGGCGCGACGACGTTGAAGGTGATGTTGCGCGAGCCCAGCTCCCGGGCGAGGGAGCGCGCGAAGCCCACCAGGGCGGCCTTGGAGGCGGCGTAGTTCGCCTGCCCCGCCGAGCCGAGCAGGCCGACCACGGAGGAGATCAGGACGACCCGGCCCTTCTTGGCGCGCAGCATGCCGCGGTTGGCGCGCTTGACGACCCGGAAGGTGCCGGTGAGGTTGGTGTCGACGACCGAGGTGAAGTCCTCCTCGGACATGCGCATCAGGAGCTGGTCCTTGGTGACGCCGGCGTTGGCGACCAGCACCTCGACCGGACCGTGCTGGTCCTCGATCTCCTTGTAGGCCTGCTCCACCTGCTCCCGGTCGGTGATGTCGCACTTGACGGCCAGGAAGCCGGCCGGCGGTTCACCCGAGCGGTACGTGATCGCGACCTTGTCGCCGGCGTCGGCGAAAGCGCGGGCGATGGCGAGGCCGATGCCCCGGTTGCCTCCGGTGACGAGAACCGAGCGGCTCAACGGATCACCCTTTCGATAGCGGTCTTACACATCCGCCCGGACCCTGAACGACAGGCGGCTTCAGCGAAAACCTATCGGTACCGCCACGCACGCGGAGAAGCGGGCACCGACAGTGGCGTGCGGGTGTCACTGTCGGGTCCCTACAGAACGGGGCCGTCCCGGAGCCAAACGTGTGGTCCGCCGGCCCGCTCACGCGACATGATCGGACCCGACAGGCCACGACAGCAGGGAGACCTCCGTGCCTCATTCCATCGACGAAGCCTTCACGGCGCTTCCCCTACGGGCCCTCGCCGACGCCGCGCTCGCCCGCGCGCGGGCGCTGGGCGCCGAGCACGCGGACTTCCGGTTCGAGCGGGTGCGCAGCGCGTCCTGGCGGCTGCGGGACGCGCGGCCCGCCGGATCGTCGGACACCACCGACCTGGGGTACGCGGTGCGGGTCGTGCACGGTGGCACGTGGGGCTTCGCCTCCGGTGTGGACCTGACCATGGACGCCGCCGCCCGGGTCGCCTCGCAGGCGGTGGCCATGGCCAAGCTGTCCGCGCAGGTCATCAAGGCCGCCGGCGCGGACGAGAAGGTGGAGCTGGCCGACGAGCCGGTGCACGCCGACAAGACGTGGATCTCGTCGTACGAGACGGACCCGTTCTCGGTGCCGGACGAGGAGAAGTCCGCGCTGCTCGCCGAGTGGAGCGGCCGGCTGCTGGCCGCGCCGGGCGTCGACCACGTGGACGCCTCGCTGCTCACCGTGCACGAGAACAAGTTCTACGCGGACACCGCCGGCACGGTGACCACCCAGCAGCGGGTACGGCTGCACCCGCAGCTGACGGCCGTCTCCGTCGACGCGTCGAGCGGCGAGTTCGACTCCATGCGCACCCTCGCGCCGCCGGCGGGGCGCGGCTGGGAGTACCTGACCGGGGCCGGCTGGGACTGGGACGCCGAGCTGGAGCGCATCCCGGAGCTGCTCGCCGAGAAGATGCGGGCGCCGAGCGTGGAGCCTGGCCTGTACGACCTGGTGGTCGACCCGTCCAACCTGTGGCTGACCATCCACGAGTCCATCGGCCACGCCACCGAGCTGGACCGCGCCCTCGGCTACGAGGCCGCCTACGCCGGCACCTCCTTCGCCACCTTCGACCAGCTCGGCACGCTGCGGTACGGCTCGGAGCTGATGAACGTCACGGGTGACCGCACCGCCGAGCACGGCCTGGCGACCGTCGGCTACGACGACGAGGGCGTCGCGGCGCAGTCCTGGGACCTGGTGAAGGACGGCACGCTGGTCGGCTACCAGCTGGACCGGCGGATCGCGCGGCTGACCGGGTTCGAGCGCTCCAACGGGTGCGCGTACGCCGACTCGCCCGCCCATGTGCCGGTGCAGCGCATGGCCAACGTCTCCTTGCGGCCCGATCCCGCCGGGCTGTCCACGGAGGATCTGATCGGCGGCGTCGACCGGGGCATCTACGTCGTCGGCGACCGGTCCTGGTCGATCGACATGCAGCGGTACAACTTCCAGTTCACCGGCCAGCGCTTCTTCCGGATCGAGAACGGGCGGCTCACCGGACAGCTGAAGGACGTCGCCTACCAGGCCACGACCACCGACTTCTGGGGTTCCATGGCCGCCGTCGGCGGTCCGCAGACCTATGTCCTCGGCGGCGCCTTCAACTGCGGCAAGGCCCAGCCGGGCCAGGTCGCCGCGGTGTCCCACGGATGCCCGTCGGCCCTCTTCAAGGGCGTCAACATCCTCAACACCACGCAGGAGGCCGGCCGATGAGCGCCCGTACCCGCAAGCCGCACGAGATCGTCGAGCAGGCGCTGGCGCTGTCCCGCGCCGACGGCTGCGTCGTCATCGCCGACGAGCACTCCACCGCCAACCTGCGCTGGGCGGGCAACGCGCTCACCACCAACGGCGTGACGCGCGGCCGTACCCTCACCGTGATCGCGACGGTGGACGGTGCGCGGGGCACCGCCTCCGGTGTCGTGTCCCGCTCCGCGGTCACCGACGGGGAGCTGGAGCCGCTGGTGCGGGCCGCCGAGGCCGCCGCGCGCGGCGCCGGGCCCGCGGAGGACGCGCAGCCGCTGGTCGGCGGTGTGCCGGAGTCCCCCGACTTCACGGACGCGCCCGCCGAGACCTCCTCCGCGGTCTTCGCCGACTTCGCGCCGGCGCTCGGCGAGGCGTTCGCCCGCGCGCGTGCGGGCGGCCGGGAACTGTACGGTTTCGCCAATCACGAGCTGGTGTCGACGTACCTGGGGACGTCCACCGGGCTGCGGCTGCGGCACGACCAGCCCACCGGCACGCTGGAGCTGAACGCCAAGTCGCCGGACCGCTCCCGTTCGGCGTGGGCCGGCCGCTCCACCCGGGACTTCAAGGACGTCGACCCGGGCGCGCTCGACGCGGAGCTGGCCGTACGGCTCGGCTGGGCCGAGCGGCGCGTGGAGCTGCCGGCGGGCCGGTACGAGACGCTGCTGCCGCCGACCGCGGTCGCGGACCTGCTGATCTACCAGCTCTGGTCGGCCTCCGGGCGGGACGCGGCCGAGGGGCGGACGGTGTTCTCCAAGCCGGGCGGCGGCACCCGGCTCGGCGAGAAGCTCTCCGCGCTGCCGCTGACCCTGCGCAGCGACCCGGACGAGCCGGGGCTCCAGTGCCCGCCCTTCGTGATCGCCCACTCCTCCGGCGGCGACGAGTCCGTGTTCGACAACGGGCTGCCCGCGCCGGCGGCCGAGTGGATCGGGCAGGGCACGCTGAAGCACCTGACGACGACCCGGCACAGCGCGGCCCTGACCGGACTCCCGGTCGCCCCCGCGCCCGGCAACCTGATCCTGGACGGCGGAGGCGACCGCTCCCTGGAGGAGATGGTCGCGGACACCGCGCGCGGGCTGCTGCTGACCTGCCTGTGGTACATCCGCGAGGTCGACCCGGCGACCCTGCTGCTGACCGGCCTCACCCGGGACGGCGTCTACCTCGTGGAGAACGGCGAGGTGACCGGGCAGGTGAACAACTTCCGGTTCAACGAGTCGCCGGTGGACCTGCTGGGCCGGGCCACCGAGGCGGGGCGGACGGAGCAGACGCTGCCGCGCGAGTGGAGCGACTGGTTCACCCGGGCCGCGATGCCCGCGCTGCGCGTCCCCGATTTCAACATGAGCTCTGTCAGCCAGGGCGTATAACCTCGTAGGCGTTCGTGGTCGGGTGTCACCCGGCTGCCCGAAGATCATCAAGGAGACACG
Source organism: Streptomyces sp. NPDC027672 (assembly GCF_055566335.1). Taxonomy (NCBI): domain Bacteria; kingdom Bacillati; phylum Actinomycetota; class Actinomycetes; order Kitasatosporales; family Streptomycetaceae; genus Streptomyces; species Streptomyces sp. NPDC027672. Next base: position 22,823 of record NZ_JBVHSO010000014.1, read on the forward strand.
AGAACCGTGACGGACATCGTCGACGAGCTGAAGTGGCGGGGGCTCATCGCCCTCTCCACGGACGAGGACGCACTGCGCAAGGCGTTCGCGGACGGTCCCGTCACGTTCTATTGCGGCTTCGACCCGACCGCGCCCAGCCTGCACCTGGGCAACCTGGTGCAGATCCTGACGATGCGCCGCATCCAGGAGGCGGGCAACCGTCCGCTGGCGCTGGTCGGCGGTGCCACCGGCCTCATCGGCGACCCGAAGCCCACGGCCGAGCGCACGCTGAACGCGCCGGAGGTCGTGGCCGGCTGGGTGGAGCGGCTGCGCGCCCAGATCGAGCCGCTGCTGCACTTCGACGGGCCGAACGCCGCGGTGATGGTCAACAACCTGGACTGGACCCAGGGCCTGTCGGCCATCGAGTTCCTGCGGGACATCGGCAAGCACTTCCGGGTCAACAAGATGATCGCCAAGGAGGCCGTCTCCCGGCGGCTCAACTCCGACGCGGGCATCAGCTACACCGAGTTCAGCTACCAGATCCTCCAGGGCATGGACTTCCTGGAGCTGTACCGGCGGTACGGCTGCACGCTGCAGACCGGCGGCAGCGACCAGTGGGGCAACCTCACGTCGGGCACGGACCTGATCCACCGGGCCGAGCCGGAGGCCGTGGTGCACGCGCTGGGCACTCCGCTGATCACCAAGGCGGACGGCACCAAGTTCGGCAAGACCGAGTCCGGCACGGTGTGGCTCGACCCCGAGATGACCACGCCGTACGCGTTCTACCAGTTCTGGGTCAACGCCGACGACCGGGACGTCTCCAAGTTCCTGCGCATCTTCAGCTTCCGGTCCCGGGAGGAGATCGAGGAGCTGGAGCGGCTGACCGAGGAGCGTCCGCAGGCCCGGGCGGCGCAGCGGGCGCTGGCCGAGGAGCTGACGACGCTGGTGCACGGCGCCGGCCAGACGGCCGCGGTGATCGCCGCGTCCCGCGCCCTGTTCGGGCAGGGCGAGCTGGCGGAGCTGGACGAGCGGACCCTGGCGGCGGCGCTGTCCGAGGTGCCGCACATCCGGGTCGCCGAGCCGGCGCCGGTGGTGGACCTGTTCGCCGAGGTCGGCCTGGTCGCCAGCAAGTCCGCGGCCCGGCGGACGGTGAAGGAGGGCGGGGCCTACGTGAACAACGTGAAGGTCACCGCGGAGGACGCCGTCCCCGGCACCGAGGAGCTGCTGCACGGGCGGTGGCTGGTGCTGCGGCGGGGGAAGAAGAACCTGGCCGCCGTGGAGATCGTTCCCGCGTGACGCCGTAGGGCGTGAGGAACGTGGGTTGCGCGGCCGCGGTGGTCCGCGGCCGCGCGCCGCTCCCGCGCCCCTTCCGAGCGCCCGGGCGTCAGGCCCGCTGGTGCCTGCGCTTGCCCAGCGTCGCCATGTAGAGGGCGTCCACGGCCGCGACGATGATGATCGCCGCCACGAGCTGGAAGATGTGCCGGCTCCAGTCGATGCCCCGGGTCTCCGCCACGCCGACCGCGCGGGCGACCGCGTTGCCCACGATGGCGCCGAGGATGCCGCAGAGGGTGGTCAGCCAGAGAGGACTGTGCTGCTTTCCCGGGATGACCGCCTTGGCGATGATGCCCAGCACGAATCCCACGATGATCGCCCACAACCAGCCCATGGCTGCCTCCTTGTACGGCTCGACGTGAGCATTACGGCCAGTGTGGTTCGGCCCGCCGTACGGCGCATGTCGGCTTACCCCATACGCGGCGGGGCCGGACGCGTCCTCGCAGGTTGCGGGCGACCCGGTCTCGTGGGCGGCACGGGGGCGGCGTACCGTGGGAGGTGTCGCGGCCCGGTTCCCCGCCGGACGCGGACGAGGGTGCGGGCCGGGGAGAGTCCTGCGGGCGGATGGTGACAGGTGATGCGGAAACAGCACGGCGGTGCCCAGGTGTTCCGGATCACCGGTGCCCGGACCGGGCTCGCCGAGGACGTCCGGGGCCGGCAACGCCGGTATGTGATCTCGATGTCGGTGCGTACGGTGGCGGTGATCCTCGCGGCCTCGCTGTGGAACGTGGAGCGGTACGTCGCCATCGTCGCCCTGGTGCTCGGCGCGGCGCTCCCCTATATCGCCGTGGTGATCGCGAACGCGGGCCGCGAACGGCCGCCGTCGCTTCCGTCGACGTTCGTCGTCGCGCCGCCGCGTCCGATGATCGCGCCGCGGCCGGAACGGGACGAACAGGCCGAGCGGGCACGGGGTTCCGTGCCCGGCGACGGGCCGGCGGACCAGGCGGCCGGAGTGCCCGGTGAGCACCCCGGACCGGTCTGAGCACGGCGGACGCGGCGCGGGCGGAACGGGCCCGCGCGAGGCTCAAGAAATGCTCAGATCAATCCTGCAGTTCCAGTGCCGGGCGGCGGGGTACCCGTGACATACTGCGTAAGCGCTCCGCATCCCCCGTCGGAGCGATGGACCGACGCCGGGCAGCTCCCCCCGTGGCTGCCCGGCGTCGCCATGTCCGGCCCCTTATCCGAGACGAACCCGAGACGAAACCGTGAGTGACGAGACCCCGATCTGCTCGGCCAAGGGCTGCCGTGCCGCCGCCGCATGGGTGCTGGCGTGGAACAACCCGACGATCCACCCGCCGGAGCGGCGCAAGACCTGGCTGGCCTGCGCGGAGCACCGCGAGCATCTGTCGCAGTTCCTCGGCGTCCGGGGGTTCTTGAAGGACGTGGTGCGCTTCGAGGAGTGGCGGGCGGCCGAAGCGGCGGAGCCGGGACGGCGCGAGCCCTAGAGCTCCCGGAACGGCCGGGCGCTAGCCTCCGATCGCCGACATGGGCCGGTCGGGCTGGACGAACGACGGGTCGTCCAGGCCCGCGCCCGCCTTCTTGCCCCACATCGCCAGCTTCCAGAGCCGGGCGATCTCCTCGTCCGGGGCGCCCGAGCGCAGGGCGGCGCGCAGGTCGGTCTCCTCGGTGGCGAACAGACAGGTCCGTATCTGGCCGTCGGCGGTGAGGCGGGTGCGGTCGCAGGCCGCGCAGAACGGCCGGGTCACCGAGGCGATCACACCGACGCGGTGCGGGCCGCCGTCCACCAGCCAGCGTTCGGCGGGTGCGGAGCCGCGCTCGCCGGCGCCCTCCGGGGCGAGGTCGAAGCGGGTGCGCAGGGAGGCGAGGATGTCCCCTGCGGTGACCATGCCCTCCCGCTTCCAGCCGTGCTGGGCGTCCAGGGGCATCTGCTCGATGAACCGCAGTTCGTAGTCGTTCGCCACCGCCCAGGCGAGCAGGTCCGGAGCCTCGTCGGCGTTCAGCCCCGGCATCAGGACCGCGTTGACCTTGACCGGGGTGAGACCGGCCGCGCGGGCGGCTTCGAGGCCCGCCAGGACGTCCCGGTGGCGGTCACGGCGGGTGAGGGTCTTGAAGACGTCCGGGCGCAGGGTGTCCAGGGAGACGTTGACCCGGTCCAGGCCCGCCGCCTTCAGGGCGGCCGCGGTGCGGCCCAGGCCGATGCCGTTGGTGGTGAGGGACATCTGGGGGCGCGGGCCGAGGGCCGCGACGCGCTCGACGATGCCGACGAGGCCCGGGCGCAGCAGGGGCTCGCCGCCGGTGAAGCGGACCTCCTCGATGCCGAGCGTGCGGACCGCGATGCCGATGAGGCGGACGATCTCGTCGTCCGTGAGCAGGTCGGGTTTGGCGAGCCACTGCAAGCCCTCCTCGGGCATGCAGTAGGTGCAGCGCAGATTGCACCGGTCGGTCAGCGAGACCCTCAGGTCGGTGGCGACTCGGCCGTAGGTGTCGATGAGCACGTGGGGCCCCTCCCTCTCCCGGTCTCATTCTCGTCCGGCGTGCGTCCTTCGTCACCTGTGAGCCTACGTGACCCCGCCGACAGACGGCGGCCCCGATCCCACGAGGTACGGCACGACCGCGTCGTAGGACCGTACAGTCCCCGCCCGACGCGGTCGCCGGCCGGACGTCTCAGTGGGCTCCGGTGCCGGTCAGGGACCGCACCTCCAGTTCCGCGTACTTGCCGTGGTCCGGGGCCTCCTTGGACAGCAGGGTGCCCACGACGCCGAGCAGGAATCCGATCGGGATGGAGACGATGCCGGGGTTCTCCAGCGGGAACCAGTCGAAGTCGGCGCCGGGGAACATCGAGGTCTCCTTGCCGGAGACCACCGGGGAGAACAGCACCAGGCCGACCGCGCTGACCAGGCCGCCGTAGATCGACCACAGGGCGCCCGCGGTGGTGAACCGCTTCCAGAACAGGCTGTAGAGGATGGTCGGCAGGTTGGCGGAGGCGGCGACCGCGAAGGCGAGGGCGACCAGGCCGGCCACGTTCAGCTCGCGGGCCAGGGCGCCGAGGACGATCGAGACCGCGCCGATGCCGACGGTCGCCCAGCGGGCGGCGCGCAGCTCCTGTTTCTCGGTGGCCCGGCCCCTCTTGATGACGTTCGCGTAGATGTCGTGCGCGAACGAGGAGGACGAGGCCAGGGTCAGGCCGGCGACGACCGCGAGGATGGTGGCGAAGGCGACCGCGGAGATGGTGGCGAGCAGGACGGCTCCCCAGGTGGAGTCGACGCCGCCGAGGTGGAGCGCGAGGAGGGGGGCCGCCGTGTTGCCCGCCTTGTTGGAGGTGGTGATCTCCTCCGGTGTGATCAGCGCGGCGGCGCCGAAGCCGAGGGCGAGGGTCATCAGGTAGAAGGTGCCGATGAGGCCGATGGCCCAGATGACGGACTTGCGGGCGGCCTTGGCGGTGGGCACGGTGTAGAAGCGGATCAGGATGTGCGGCAGGCCGGCGGTGCCGAGGACCAGGGCGATGCCGAGCGAGAGGAAGTCCAGCTTGGTGGTGCCGGTGGCGCCGTACTTCAGGCCGGGCTCCAGGAACGCGGTGCCCTTGCCGCTGTTGCCGGCGGCCTTGCCGAGCAGGCCGGAGACGTCGAAGTCGAACTTCAGCAGCACCAGGAAGGTCAGCAGCAGGGCGCCGGCCATCAGCAGGACCGCCTTGACCATCTGCACCCAGGTGGTGCCCTTCATGCCGCCGATGGTGACGTACACGATCATCAGCACGCCGACCAGGGCGACGATGCCGATCTTGCCGCCGTCGCTGGTGATGCCCAGGAGCAGGGAGACGAGGACGCCGGCGCCCGCCATCTGGGCCAGCAGGTAGAAGATGGACACGACGATCGTGGAGGTGCCGGCGGCGGTGCGCACGGGGCGCTGGCGCATCCGGTAGGCCAGCACGTCGCCCATGGTGTAGCGGCCGGAGTTGCGCAGCGGTTCGGCGACCAGCAGGAGGGCGACGAGCCAGGCGACCAGGAAGCCGATGGAGTACAGGAAGCCGTCGTAGCCGAAGAGGGCGATGGCGCCGGCGATGCCGAGGAAGGACGCGGCCGACATGTAGTCCCCGGAGACGGCGAGGCCGTTCTGGAAGCCGGTGAACTGCCGTCCGCCGGCGTAGAAGTCGGCGGCGTCCTTGGTCTGCCGGCCCGCCCAGACCGTGATGACGAGGGTCGCGGCGACGAACACCGCGAACAGGGTGATGATCAGTGTGCGGTGCTCGCTCGCCTCGCCGGCCGCGAGCAGGGTGTGCGGTACGGGGCTCATGCGCCGTCCTCCATCCGGGACTTGATGGCCGCGGCCTTGGGGTCCAGCTTGGCGGCGGCGTGCCGCGCGTACCACCAGGCGATGAGGAACGTGGTGAGGAACTGGGCGAGGCCCAGGACCAGGGCGACGTTGACGTTGCCGGCCACCTTGGTGCCCATGAAGCCGCCCGCGTAGTTGGACAGCAGGACGTACAGCAGGTACCAGGCGGCGAAGGCGATCGTCAGCGGGAAGGCGAAGGAGCGGTGGGCGCGGCGCAGTTCACCGAACTCCGCGCTGTGCTGCACCTCGGTGAACTCCTCGGTGGAGGGAAGGTGGGCTCGGGGTTTCGCGGGCGGCGGTGTCTCGGTTGCCACGGAGTCTCCTCGTGTCACGGACGTGCGCTTGCTGTCCTCACAGGAACGGGATCACATTACAGGGAGTCATCGACCGGCTCCCCGGCGTGAGGCCCGGGGTGCGCACCCCTCGTGCGCCCCCTCACGGTCACGGCGCCCCGCGCGGGGTGGTTCAAGCCGGCGGGACTCTTTCGGAGATCAGCTCCGGGAGATAGCTTCGCCCTGCACCACCCGTCATGTACCTGCCCGAGCCGCCCACCCCGCTCGGGCGGTCCCGTATCCGGATGATGTGGAGATCCCATGGCTCATCTGCGCTCCAGCCGCCGGCTCGCGCTCGCCGTGCCGGCCGTGCTGTCGCTGACCGCCACGCTCGGCTTCCTGCCGTCGGCGGCCTCCGCGGCGGCCCCGGCCGGCCCGGCGGTCCCGGCGGCACGGGCGGCGGACGGCCCCACCCTGTCGTACGTGGTCAACACCCGGAAGGACCACCGCACGATCGAGTCGGTGCGGCGGGCGATCATCCGCGCCGGCGGCACCGTCGTGACGAGCTACGACGCGATCGGCGTGATCGTCGCGCACTCCGCCGACCCCGGTTTCGCCCAGGCGCTCCGCGCCGTGCCCGGGGTCGACTCGGCGGGTGCCACGCGCACCGCGCCGCTGCCCACCGAGTCCACCACCGACCAGGGCACGCCGAAGGCGCTGACGGCCGGGGAGATCTCCGCGGTGCGGGCCGCCGACGGCCAGGACCCGCTGGAGCCGCTCCAGTGGGACCTGCCGGCCATCAAGGCGGACCGGGCGCACGAGAAGACGCTGGGCAGCCCGGATGTCACGGTCGCCGTCATCGACACGGGCGTCGACGACACCCACCCGGACATCGCGCCCAACTTCGACCGCGCGGCGTCCGTCAACTGCGTGTCGGGCAAGCCGGACACGACGGACGGCGCCTGGCGGCCGAGCGCGTCGGAGAGCCCGCACGGCACCCACGTGGCGGGCGAGATAGCGGCGGCCAGGAACGGCGTGGGGATCACGGGCGTGGCGCCGGGCGTGAAGGTGGCCGGCATCAAGGTGGGCACGCCGGGCGGCTTCTTCTACGCCGAGGCCGTGGTCTGCGGCTTCGTCTGGGCGGCCGAGCACCACGTCGACGTGACCAACAACAGCTATTACACCGACCCGTGGTACTTCAACTGCACCACCGACCCCGACCAGAAGGCGCTCGTGACGGCCGTCCGGCGGGCCTCGGGCTACGCGGAGCGGAAGGGCGCGGTCAACGTCGCGGCGGCCGGCAACGAGCGGTACGACCTGGCGTCCGACGCGATCACCGACCCGGTCTCGCCGAACGACGGCACCCCGTCGAGCCGGGTGATCGACCCGCACGAGTGCTACGACATCCCGACCCAGCTGCCGGGTGTGGTGACGGTCTCGGCGACCGGCGCCAAGGGACTGAAGTCGTCCTTCTCCAACTACGGCCTCGGTGTGGTCGACGTGGCCGCGCCGGGCGGTGACAACACGGCCTACCAGACCCCGGCACCCCCGGCGACCAGCGGCCAGATCCTGGGCCCGCTGCCGGGCGGCAAGTGGGGGTACATGTCCGGGACCTCCATGGCGACCCCGCATGTCGCCGCCGTTGCCGCATTGATCAAGTCAACTCATCCGCACGCGCCCGCGGCCGCCGTGAAGGCGCTGCTGTACGCGGAGGCCACGGCCACGCCGTGCACGGACCCGTACGACATCAACGGTGACGGCAAGGTGGACGCCGTCTGCGAGGGATCGCGGAACCGCAACGGCTTCTACGGCTGGGGCCTGGTGGACGCACTGGCCGCGGTGACCAGGTAGACGGCTGTACCGGGAGCTGGCGCGGTCGCTCCATATATTGATTGAGTCAATCATGCATAGTGCAGTCATGACTCCAATCATGTACGCGTGGTCCGCGCTGGGCGGTACTCCCGCCCGGCTCCCCCGGCTCACCGCCGTGCCGCGGGAGGGCGTGCTCGCCGCGCGCCTTCCCGTGCGGGAGCTGGCCCGGGCGTGCGCCGGCGTCTGCGGGCTGGCCGCCGCGGAGCTGGCGGCCCGCAGGACCGGGTCCGGGACGGCGCCGGAGGTCCGGGTCGACGACGGCGCGGTCGCGGCGGCCTTCCACAGCGAGCGGCTGCTGCGCGTCGACGGCCGGCCCCCGGTCGCCTTCGCGCCCCTGTCCCGGTTCTGGCGCACGGCCGACGGCTGGGTGCGCACCCACGCCAACTACCCGCATCACCGGACCCGGCTGCTCGGCGCGCTGGGACTGCCGCAGGACGCCCCGGCGGAGCGGGTCGCCGCCGGGCTCGCCGGGCGCCGCGCGCTGGAGGTGGAGGAGACGGTCACCGCCGCCGGCGGCCTCGCCGTGGCCCTGCGCACGCCCGCGCAGTGGCGGGCGCACCCGCAGGCCGCCGCGGTGGCCGCGCGTCCGCTGGTGGAGCGCGAACGGCTGGACGCGGCACCCGCGCGCGTGTTCCCGCCGCTCCCTTCGGACGCCACCGCCCTGTTGCCGGCCGCCGGGCTGCGCGTCCTGGACCTGACCCGGGTGCTGGCGGGCCCGGTCGCCACCCGCACCCTCGCCCTGCTCGGCGCGGACGTCCTGCGCCTGGACGCGCCGTGGCTGCCGGAACTGCCGGACAGCCATGCCGACACGGGCTTCGGCAAACGGTCCGCCGTCCTCGGTCTGGACACCGGCCGGGACGTCTTCGAGGAACTGGTGCGCACGGCCGACGTGGTGGTGACCGGCTACCGGCCGGGCGCCCTGGACCGGTTCGGGCTCTCCCCGCGGGCGCTGGCCGGGCGGCGGCCCGGCCTGGTCGTGGCGCAGGTGTCGGCGTGGGGCGCGTACGGGCCGTGGGGCGGGCGGCGGGGCTTCGACAGCCTGGTGCAGGCCGCCACCGGCATCGCGGTGACCGAGGGCGCGGCCGGGGAGCCGGGCGCGCTGCCGGCGCAGGCCCTGGACCACGGCACCGGCTATCTGCTGACGGCGGCCGTGCTGCGGGCGCTGACCGAGCAGTCGTACGACGGCGGGAGCCGGCTGGTCCGGCTGGCGCTGGCCCGCACCGCGCACTGGCTGACGACCGGCATCCGGCCGGGTTCGGCCGAGGAGCCGCCGAACCCGGGCCAGGCCGAGGAACCGCCGCATTCAGGTTCGGCCGAGGAACCGCCGTGCCCGGGTTCAGCCGGGGAGCCGTCGCGTCCGGGTCCGGTCCGAGAGGCGCCGTACCCGGGCCCGGTCCGAGAGGCGCCGTACCCGGGTCCGGACGCCTGGCTGGCCGAGACCGGCAGTGCCCTGGGCCGGCTGCGGCACGCCCGCCCGGCCGTGTCCTTCACGGGCGGCCCCGCCGGCTGGGCCCGGCCGCCGGCCCCCTGGGGCACGGACCCGGCCCGCTGGTCCACCGCACCGGCCGGCACCGACGGCACGGGCTGAGGATCACGGCCGGCCGCGTGCGGACCGCGGGTCACCCGCCGTTGGTGACGAGCACCTTCAGGGCCGTGCGCTCGTCCATGGCCCGGTAACCGGCCGGTACGCCCTCGATGTCCACGGTCATGTCGAACACGGGCGAGGGGTCGATCGTGCCGTCGAGGACGTCGGGCAGGAGGTCGGGGATGTAGGCGCGGACCGGGGCGACGCCGCCGCGCAGCGCGATGTTCCGGTCGAACATCACACCGAGGTCCAGACCGGTGCCGCTGCCGTGGGGCACGCCCACGAAGCCGATGGCGCCGCCCGGGCGCGTGATGTGCACGGCCGTCCGCATGGACTGCTCGGTGCCGACTGCCTCCACCACGCCGTGCGCGCCCTGACCGCGGGTCAGCTCGCGGACGGCCTCGACGGCCGCGTCGCCGCGCTCGGCGACGACGTCGGTGGCACCGAACCGGCGCGCGATACCGGTCCGCACCTCGTGCCGGCCCAGAGCGATGATCCGCTCGGCACCGAGCCGCCTGGCGGCCAGCACGGCGCACAGCCCGACCGCGCCGTCGCCGACGACCGCGACCGTCGCGCCGGGCCGGGCGCCCGCGCCGAGCGCGGCGTGGTGGCCGGTGCCGAGCACGTCGGACAGGGTCAGCAGGGCGGACAGCAGCCGCTCGTCCGAGGCCGCCTCCCGGGGCAGCCGCACCAGGGTGCCGTCGGCGAACGGCACCCGGACGGCCTCGCCCTGCCCGCCGTCGTAGCCGACGGTGCCCCAGAAGCCGCCGTGCTCGCAGGAGGTGGTCAGGCCCTCGCGGCAGTAGGCGCAGACGCCGTCGGACCACATGAAGGGCGCGACCACCAGATCACCGCGCCGGACGCCGCTCACCTCGGAGCCGGTCTCCTCCACCACTCCCAGGAACTCGTGCCCGATGCGCTGGCCCGGCTGCCGGGCCGCCTCGCCCCGGTAGGCCCACAGGTCGCTGCCGCAGATGCAGGCCCGCAGCACCCGGACGACGGCGTCGGTGGGCAGCCGCACCACGGGCTCGGGCACGTCCTCCACACGCAGGTCGTACGGGGCGTGGATGGTGGTGGCGCGCATGACGGGGTCCTTCTCGTGGAGGTCGTGCCGGGTCGGGTGCCCCGGGCGGCCCGGGCGACCTTCACGGTACGTCGCCCCGCCCGCGGACCGCGCGGCGAGGTGCCGTCCGCGCCACCGGACGGGCGCCGGCGCCGGTGGGTCCCGGCGAGGCGGTGGCCACCCGCCGGGACCGTGCCGGCTGACGGCCGGGCCGCCGATGTGCGCCCCGCACCCCGGACCGCGCGGACAACTGCCGTGAGCCGGACCGGAGTTGTACGACACCGACCTGGAGGTGACGTCCGGCCGGCCGGTGCCCTCACACGCCCACCGCCCCCAGCAGGCTCCCCGCCGCGTACGTCACACCCATCGCCAGCACCCCGCCCGCCAGGTTGCGCAGCACCGCCCGCTTCGGGTCGGCGGCGCCCAGCCGGGCGCTGCTCCAGCCGGTGAGGACCAGCGCGGCCAGGACGGAGACCACGGTGACGAGCAGCCGCAGGCCGGGCGGGGGCAGGACGATGGCCAGCAGGGGCAGCAGCGCGCCCACGGTGAAGGCGAGGAAGCTGGCCCAGGCGGCGTGCCAGGGGTTGGCCAGCCCGTCCGGGTCGATGCCCAGCTCCACGCGCGCGTGCGCCCGCAGCGCGTCCCGGGCGGTGAGCTGTTCGGCGGCCTCGCGGGCCACCTCGCCGGACAGGCCGCGCTGCGCCAGCAGGTCGGTGAGTTCCCGCAGTTCGGCCTCCGGCTGCTCGCGCAGTTCCCGTCGCTCCACGGCCAGCGCGGCCATCTCGGAGTCGCGCTGGGTGGAGACGGAGACGTATTCGCCGGCCGCCATGGACATCGAGCCGGCCAGCAGCCCGGCCAGTCCGGCGGTGAGCAGGGCGGCGCGGCTCCCGGTCGCGCCGGCCACGCCGACGACCAGTCCGGCGGTGGAGACGATGCCGTCGTTCGCGCCCAGCACGGCCGCCCGCAGCCAGTTCAGCCGCGAGCCGAGCGCGCCGCCGTGGGTCTCGTCGTGCGTGGATTCCGTCACAGCAGGGAGGATCCCACCCGCGGTGCCACGACCGCCGCACCGACGCTCGCCCCGGCCCCCGCACGCCCCGGGCCGGCCGCGGGCGGCGCCCGCCGGGTCCGGCCCTGCCGGGCCTCGACCGTGCGGCCGGCCGAAGTCGCCTGCCCCCGCGGCCCCTTGGCGGAGCGCGCAGGTGTGCGGTGGCCGAGTGGCAGGACGAGCCGGGGGCGCGGGCGGGGACCTGAGGGACCGGGCTGTCAGTCGTGGCCCGTATCCTCAGTGACCATGCTCGAAGACCGTGCGACCGCAGTGTCCTCCGCCACGCCGTGGCCGGCCGCGTATCCGAAGGGATACGCGGTTGTTGACGTGGAGACCACCGGCCTGGCCCGGGACGACCGCATCATCTCCGCGGCCGTGTACCGGCTGGACGCGTACGGCGAGGTCGAGGACCACTGGTACACGCTGGTCAACCCGGAGCGCGATCCGGGGCCCGTGTGGATACACGGCCTGACGAGCGAGCTGCTCGAGGGCGCGCCGCTGTTCGCGGACGTGGCCGAGGAGTTCGCGGCGCGGCTGGACGGCCGGGTGCTCGTCGCGCACAACGCCGTCTTCGACTGGCAGATGATCGCGCGGGAGTACGCGCGCGTGCGCGGCGCGGCTCCGGTGCGGCAGCGGCTGTGCACCATCGCGCTGTCGAAGGAGCTGGGGCTGCCGCTGCCCAACTTCAAGCTGGAGTCGCTGGCCGCGCACTTCGGGGTCGTCCAGCAGCGGGCGCACCACGCGCTGGACGACGCGCGCGTGCTGGCGGAGGCGTTCCGGCCCAGTCTGCGAGCCGCGGCGGCGGGCGGCGTACGGCTGCCGCTGCTGGAGTGCCGGCCGCTGACGGAGTGGTCGGACCGGCCGGTGCCCCGGCAGGCGTCGGCCGGCTACGGCGGTTACCGGGCGGGCGGTTGGCGCCCCTCCCGCAAAAGGCCCGCATGCCCCTATCCCAACCCGGGGCGCTACGAAGATGGCAAACGACTCAAACAGGGCATGCGGGTGGCGTTCTCCGGTGACACGTCGACCGAGCGGGAGCTGCTGGAGGACCGCGCCGCCGAGGCCGGACTGCACGTCGCCACCAGCATCTCGCGGCTGACCAGCCTGCTGGTGACCAACGACCCCGACTCGGGCACCTCCAAGACGGTCAAGGCCCGGCAGTTCGGCACGCCGATCGTGGACGAGGCCGCGTTCGGCCAGTTGCTCGGGGACGTCGAGCCCGCCGACGAGCAGCCGCCCCGCTGAGAACCGCGCACCGCTGACGGGCTTCCGCTGGCGGGCTTCCACTGGCGGCGCACGCCTCTGGCGGCGCACGCCTCTGACGGACGGACGCGCGCCACCGACGGTTGGCCGCCACCGAGGCAGGTGACCGCCACCGACGGGTGACCGCCACCGACGGGTGATCGTACGAACGGGTGATTTGCCGTCCGACTCACCCGGGTCCCGCTCGCCCGGCAATCGACGACGGCTCACCCTGTGGCGCATGGCGACATGCGAAGTATGCGGCAACGACTACGGAATGACCTTCGAGGTGCACGCGCAGGGCGCGGTGCACGTCTTCGACTGCTTCTCCTGCGCGATCCACCGGATGGCCCCGATCTGCGAGCACTGCCGGGTGCAGATCATCGGCCAGGGTGTGGAGGCCGAGGGGCACTGGTACTGCGGCGCGCACTGCGCCCGCGCCGAGGGGAGGGCCGGGGTCGTCGACCGGGTATGACCCGGTACCCGCCTCCGGGCACCCCACGGCGCGGAGGTACCGTCGTGGGGTGCACCGCTACCGCTTCCTGTTGTCCCGCCAGTGGGTGATCCTCACCCTCGTCGCGATCGCGCTGATCCCGACGATGGTCAAGCTGGGTTTCTGGCAGCAGCACCGCTACGAGCAGCGCACCGCCCGCAACGACCTGGTCTCCGCCGCGCTGCACGCCAAGCCGGTCCCGGTGGAGTGGCTGACCGCGCCCGGGCACGCGGTGACCCGCACCGAGAAGTACCGCACGGTCACCGCGACCGGCACCTTCGACACCGCCAAGCAGGTCGTGGTCCGCCGCCGCACCAACGCCGACGGCGAGGTCGGCTTCCACGTCCTCGCCCCCTTCGTCCTCGACGACGGCAAGGTGCTCCTGGTCAACCGGGGCTGGGTCCCCGCGAACGGCGCGCAGACGGCCTTCCCCAAGGTCCCCGCGCCGCCGTCCGGCCGTACCACCGTCACCGGCCGGCTGATGGCCGACGAGACCACCGCCGCCAGCGGCATCAAGAACGTCACGGGCCTCCCCGACCGGCAGATCATGCTGATCGACAGCGCGCGGGAGGCGCGGCGGCTCGGCGCGCGGGTGCTCGGCGGCTACATCCAGCAGACCGCGCCCGAGCCCCCGGGCGGCTCCCCGGAGCAGATCTCCGACCCGGGCAGCGAGGACGCCCCGCTGAACTACGCCTACATGATCCAGTGGTGGCTGTTCGCGGCCGGCGTCCCGGTCGGCTGGTGGTTCCTGGTCCGGCGGGAGATCCGCGAGCAGGAGGAGGCCGCCGCGGCCGAGCGGCGCAGCGAGCCGAGCGAACCGGGTGAGCCGGCCACCGTCTGACCGCGTCACTCCCCCGGCGGCCCGCCTGGTTGGCCCTGGGGCCCGCCGGGAAACCGCACCTCGTGAACGCGCGCATCGACGACTACGCCCTCATCGGGGACGAGCAGACCGCGGCCCTGATCGGCAAGGACGGCTCGATCGACTGGCTGTGCCTGCCGCGCTTCGACTCCGGTGCCTGCTTCGCCCGGATGCTGGGCGACGAGGACCACGGCCACTGGCGGATCGCGCCCCGGGGAGCACAGGTGTGCACGCGCCGGTCCTACCGGAGCGACACGCTCGTCCTGGACACCGAGTGGGAGACCGCCGACGGCACGGTCCGGGTCACCGACTTGATGCCGCAGCGCGAGCGCGCCCCGGACGTCGTACGGATCGTGGAGGGCGTGCGCGGCCGGGTCACCGTCCGCAGCACGCTGCGCCTGCGCTTCGACTACGGCTCGATCACCCCGTGGATGCGCCGCGCGGACGGCCACCGGGTGGCGGTCGCGGGCCCGGACTCGGCCTGGCTGCGCACCGAGCCGGCCGTGCCCGCCTGGGGTGAGGACTTCGGCACCCACGCGGAGTTCACCGTCGGCGCGGGCGACCGGGTCGCGTTCGTGCTCACCTGGCATCCCTCGCACGAGAGGCGTCCGCCGCTGATCGACCCGTACGAGGCGCTGGCGAGCAGTGTCGCCGACTGGCGGCGCTGGGCCCGGCGGTGCCGCTACGACGGCCCGTACCGGGACGTGGTCGTCCGCTCCCTGATCACCCTCAAGGCCCTCACCTACGCCCCGACCGGCGGGATCGTCGCCGCCGCGACCACCTCGCTGCCGGAGAAGCCGGGCGGTGTGCGCAACTGGGACTACCGGTACTGCTGGCTGCGCGACTCCACCCTCACCCTCGGCACGCTCCTCGCCGCCGGTTACCTGGAGGAGGCCGAGGCCTGGCGGGACTGGCTGCTGCGCGCGGTCGCCGGCGACCCGGCCGACCTGCAGATCATGTACGGCGTCGCGGGCGAACGGCGGCTGCCGGAGACGGAACTGCCGTGGCTGCCCGGTTTCGCCGGCTCCTCGCCCGTCCGCATCGGCAACGGCGCCGTCGACCAGCTCCAGCTCGACGTGTACGGCGAGGTGATGGACTCGCTGTCGCTGGCCCGCGCCTCCGGGCTGTCCACGAAGCCGCACATGTGGGCCCTGCAACGCTCGCTGATCACGTTCCTGGAGTCCGCGTGGCGCCAGCCGGACGAGGGGCTGTGGGAGGTGCGGGGCGGCCGGCGGCACTTCGTGCACTCCAAGGTGATGGTGTGGGTGGCCGTCGACCGGGCCGTGCGGACGCTGGAGGCGCACCCCGAGCTGAGCGGCGATCTGGCGGGCTGGCGCCGGTTCCGGGACGAGGTGCACCGGGAGGTGTGCGAGAAGGGCTACGACCCGGAGCGGAACACCTTCACCCAGTACTACGGCTCCCGGGAGCTCGACGCCGCGCTGCTGCTGATCCCGCGCGCCGGATTCCTGCCGCCGGACGACCCGCGTGTGGTCGGCACGGTCGACGCGATCCGCGGCGACCTCGGGCACGGCGGCTTCCTGCGCCGCTACGACACCGAGGACTCGGAGATCGACGGGCTGCCGGGCGGCGAGGGCGCCTTTCTGGCCTGCTCCTTCTGGCTGGCCGACGCGCTGTACCTGACCGGCCGCGCGGCGGAGGCCCGCGAGCTGTTCGGCCGGCTGGTGGAGCTGTGCAACGACGTGGGGCTGCTGGCCGAGGAGTACGATCCGGCGGCCGGCTGCCAGTTGGGCAACTTCCCGCAGGCGTTCAGCCACGTCGGCCTGGTGAACACCGCCCTCACGCTGTTCGGCGGGGAGCGGGCAGTATAGGGGCCATGGATCTTGGACTGAAGGACCGGGTGTACGTCGTCACCGGAGCCACCCGGGGACTGGGCAACGCCGTCGCGCGGGAGCTCCTCGCCGACGGGGCGAAGGTGGTGATCACCGGCCGGGACGGGCAGCGGGTCGCCGACGCCGCCGCCGCGCTGGGCCCGGACGCGGTGGGCGTGGCCGTGGACAACGCCGATCCGCAGGCTCCCGAACGGCTGATCGCGGCCGCCCGGGAGCACTTCGGCGGCTTCCACGGCGTGCTGGTGAGCGTGGGCGGGCCGCCGCCCGGGTTCGTCGCCGACAACACCGACGAGCAGTGGCGCGAGGCGTTCGAGTCCGTCTTCCTCGGCGCGGTACGGCTGGCCCGTGCGGCGGCGGCCGAGCTGACGGAGGGCGGGGTCGTCGGGTTCGTGCTGTCCGGGTCGGTGCACGAGCCGATCCCGGGACTGACCGTGTCCAACGGGCTGCGGCCGGGGCTGGCCGGGTTCGCCAAGTCGCTCGCCGACGAGCTGGGGCCGCGCGGCATCCGGGTGGTGGGCGTGCTGCCGGCCCGGATCGACACGGACCGCGTGCGCGAGCTGGACGGGCTGTCCGCCGACCCGCAGGCCACCCGCACCGCGAACGAGTCACGGATTCCGCTGCGCCGGTACGGGCGGCCGGAGGAGTTCGGCCGGGTCGCGGCGTTCCTGCTGTCCCCGGCCGCGTCGTATCTGACCGGGATCATGGTCCCGGTCGACGGCGGCATGCGCCACGGCTTCTGACCCCGGCCCACCGGACAGACCGGCCCCCGGCCCGGCCCGCCCGGCGAAAGGCCGCCGGTAGACGGCGGACCGTAACGAGCAGCCCCGCCGGGCCCGGCGGCGAGCGGCGGCGGGCCTTAGGGGACAGCCCTGCCGGGCCGGTCGGCGGGTGGCGGCGGGCCTTAGGGGACAGCCCTGCCGGGCCGGTCGGCGAGCGGCGGGCCAGTAGGCGTCATCCCTGCCGGGCCCGTCGGCGGGTGGCGGGCTGTAGGCGTCTGCCCCGCCGGGCCCGTCGGCGGATGGCGGCGGACCGTAGGGGGCAGACCCGCCGGGCCCGTGGGCGGGTGGCGGGACCTTAGGGGTCAGCCCCTCTGCGCCCGTGGGCGAGCGGCGGGCCCTTAGGCGTCACCCCCGCCGGGCCGCCGGCGGGTGGCGGGCCGTAGGCGTCAGCCCCGCCGAGCCCGTCGGCAAGCGGCGGCGGACCGTAGGGGGCAGCCCCGCCGGCCCGGTCCGCGAGCGGCGGGCCAGTAGGCGTCACCCCTGCCGGGCGGACCAGCAAGCGGTCACTCCCGCCGGGCAGGCCGGCAAGCGCCGGGCCCATAGGCGTCACTCCCGCCGGGCCCGTCGGCAAGCGGCGGCGGACCGTAGGGGGCAGCCCTGCCGAGGCCGTCGGCGGGCGGCGGCCCCGTAGGCGTCACCCCTGCGGGGCCGTCTGCGGGCGGCGGGCCGTAGGGGGCAGCTCTGTCGGGGCCGTCGGGTGGGGTCCTGGTGGGCCGGGGGTGTGGGGTGGGCGCGGGGTTTAGTCGCCGAGGCCGGCCAGGTCGCGCAGGCGTCGGGCCTGGGCGGCGCGCTCGGCGGCGCGCTGCTCGTCGTACGTACGGTCCACGGCGCCGCGCAGCAGCGCCTTGGTCTCCACGACCGCGTCCCGGGGCGCCGCCAGCAGGGCCGCCGCCAGGTCGCGTACGGCGCCGTCGAGTTCCCCGGCGGGCACCGCGAGGTTGGCCAGGCCGCTGGCCACCGCCTCCTCGGCCCCGACGAACCGCCCGGTCGCGCAGATCTCCAGGGCGCGGGCGTATCCCACCAGGCCGACCAGCGGGTGGGTGCCGGTCAGGTCGGGGACGAGACCGAGGCTGGTCTCGCGCATGGCGAACTGGACGTCGTCGGCGACGACCCGCAGGTCACAGCCGAGCGCGAGCTGGAAACCGGCCCCGATGGCATGGCCCTGGACGGCGGCGATGGACACGATGTCGGTCCGCCGCCACCAGGTGAACGCCTCCTGGTATGCGGCGATGGTCGCGTCGAGCGCGGAGTCGTCACGGCGCGCGAGGTCGATGAAGGTCGGCTCGCCCTCGATGCCCTCCGGAGTGAACATCCGACGGTCCAGCCCGGCCGAGAAGGACACGCCCTCGCCGCGCAGCACGACGACCCGGACGGAGCCCGGCAGCAGCCGCCCGGCCTCCGCGAGCGCCCGCCACAGGGCGGGGCTCTGCGCGTTGCGCCTGGCCGGGTTGGTCAGCGTCACCGTGGCGAGCGCGTCGTCGACGGTGAGCCGTACGCCGTCCTTGTCGAGTGCGGGAGCGAGGTCCTGCGCGGACGAAGCCATGGAGTGCCTCCGATGGGTGCGGTCAGCAGAGCTGAGCTAAGTGACTGCACAGTAACCACCCGGCCGGTCGGTCCGCCGACCGGGTGGCCACCATCGAAGCCGATGGGCCGCCCGCAGTCAGGACGAAGCGGCCTTCTTACCGCGGGTCGCCCCGCCACGCCCACGGAGCGTGACGCCCGACTCGCTGAGCATCCGGTGCACGAAGCCATACGAGCGGCCGGTCTCCTCGGCCAGCGCCCGGATGCTCGCACCGGAGTCGTACTTCTTCTTCAGGTCTGCCGCGAGCTTGTCGCGCGCGGCGCCGGTCACCCGGCTGCCCTTCTTCAGAGTCTCGGCCACCCGTGCCTCCTCATGGGAAGTGCGCTCTGGTCTCCTCATGATCACCCCTCCCGCGCCCGATGGCCACCCATTCGGCAAGGTCGGTGAGACATCGTTGTGACGACAGGAGCGGTTCCCCACAACCGGAAGGGGAGATTCCAGCGGTCGGCGGCCGGGGACCCGTGCGGGCGGATTCACGAAGTGCCAGGTCAGGAACGCGAAGCGGCCGACCCCCCGACTGCCGGGGGATCGGCCGGAAAATCCGTGTACGACACACCCCGATACGAGGAGATCTCACACAGATGATGGATCACGGATGGGCCGAATGATCCACCCGTAGTGGATCAGGCCCTACGCTCAGGCCAGGGCGACCAGGTCCGCGTAGCCGGAGCCCCACAGGTCCTCGACGCCGTCCGGGAGCAGGATGATCCGCTCGGGCTGGAGCGCCTCGACGGCGCCCTCGTCGTGGGTGACGAGGACGACCGCGCCCTTGTAGGTGCGCAGCGCGCCGAGGATCTCCTCGCGGCTGGCCGGGTCCAGGTTGTTCGTCGGCTCGTCCAGCAGCAGCACGTTCGCCGAGGACACCACGAGCGTGGCCAGGGCGAGCCGGGTCTTCTCGCCGCCGGACAGGACACCGGCCGGCTTGTCGACGTCGTCGCCGGAGAACAGGAACGAGCCCAGCACCTTGCGGACCTCGACCAGGTCCATGTCCGGGGCGGCCGAGCGCATGTTCTCCAGGACCGTGCGGCCGGGGTCCAGGGTCTCGTGCTCCTGCGCGTAGTAGCCCAGCTTGAGGCCGTGGCCCGGGACGACCTTTCCGGTGTCCGGCTGCTCCACTCCCCCGAGCAGGCGCAGCAGCGTGGTCTTGCCGGCGCCGTTGAGCCCGAGGATGACCACCCGGGAGCCCTTGTCGATGGCGAGGTCGACGTCGGTGAAGATCTCCAGCGAGCCGTACGACTTCGACAGGCCCTCGGCCATCAGCGGGGTCTTGCCGCAGGGCGCGGGCTCCGGGAAGCGCAGCTTGGCGACCTTGTCGGACATGCGGATGTCGTCGAGACCGGAGAGCAGCTTCTCGGCGCGGCGGGCCATGTTCTGCGCGGCGACCGTCTTGGTGGCCTTCGCGCGCATCTTGTCGGCCTGGGCGTTGAGCGCGGCGGCCTTCTTCTCGGCGTTGGCGCGCTCCCGCTTGCGGCGCTTCTCGTCGGCCTCGCGCTGCTGCTGGTAGAGCCGCCAGCCCATGTTGTAGATGTCGATCGCGGACCGGTTCGCGTCCAGGTAGAAGACCTTGTTGACCACGGTGTCCACGAGGTCGACGTCGTGGGAGATCACGATGAAGCCGCCGCGGTAGGACTTCAGGTAGTCCCGCAGCCAGGTGATCGAGTCCGCGTCGAGGTGGTTGGTGGGCTCGTCGAGCAGCAGCGTGTCGGCGTCCGAGAACAGGATCCGGGCCAGCTCGATACGGCGGCGCTGACCGCCGGAGAGCGTGTGCAGCGGCTGGCCGAGCACCCGGTCGGGCAGGTTCAGCGCGGCGGCGATGGTGGCGGCCTCGGCCTCGGCGGCGTACCCGCCCTTGGTGAGGAACTCCGTCTCCTGGCGCTCGTACTGCCGCAGGGCCTTCTCGCGGGTGGAGCCCTTGCCGCTGGCGATCCGCTCCTCGTTCTCGCGCATCTTGCGCAGCAGTACGTCGAGGCCGCGCGCGGACAGGACGCGGTCGCGGGCGAGGACGTCCAGGTCGCCGGTGCGGGGGTCCTGCGGGAGGTAGCCGACCTCGCCGGAGCGGGTGATGGTGCCGGCGGCCGGGATGCCCTCGCCGGCCAGGCACTTGGTGAGGGTGGTCTTTCCTGCGCCGTTACGGCCGACGAGGCCGATGCGGTCGCCCTTGGCGACACGGAAGGTGGCGTTCTCGATGAGGACGCGCGCACCGGCGCGCAGCTCGATACCGGAGGCGGAGATCACGGACAGACTCCAGGGCGATGGTTACCCCTGCTCGAGCGGAGCCGAGCGCTCGGGGGAGGGTTGACGGGTGGGCGGCTGAGGGCGTTCCCGCCGTCTAATGCGCGAGGAGAATGGCCATGGGCCCAGTCTAACGGGGCCGGGCAAGCGGTTTTCCTGCGTGCGGGGGCGCCGGGGACGGGCCGGGCGGCTCGTTTCCCAGCGGGGTGCGGCCGGGCGCGATCCGGCCCAGGTCGTCCAGGGCCACGAGCTGGCCGGTCCAGGCGGTGTCCGCGCACGGCTGGGCGAGGAGCAGGGCGGCGCCCCGCCGCAGCGCGCTCTCGGGCCGGAACGCGCAGCCCGCGCGGGCGGGCAGCACCCAGCGCAGGTCGCCGTCGGCGGTGCGGTACGCGGTGACGCGGTGCGGGGTGACGACGGCGAGGATGCCGTGGCCGAGGGGGCGCAGGACGCCGGTGCCGCCGTGGGCCGGGAGCCACTCGGCCGCGTCGGGCAGGGCGCGGTGCCAGCGCACGGAGCGGCCGTCGGTGTCGGTGAGCAGCCCGTCGTCCCAGAGCGTGATCGCCTCCCCGCGCGCGGGCAGCACGGCCACCGGGCGGTGCCCGGCGCGCGCGTAGCTCCAGCGCAGCGCACCGGTGCGCGTGTCGTAGGCGGCCACGGCCGCTCCCCGCAGCCGGGGCACCCACCCCACGGCGTCCGGCTGCCGGTCGGCGCGCGCGGAGGGCAGGAGCCGGTCGCCGTAGGGCACGGGCCGCAGCTGGTGCGCCGTGCCGAGCAGACAGAGCCCGAGGAGCACCGCGACGGCCCGCCCGGAACACGGCAGCCCGCCCCGAGACGCAACGGCCCGGACCGCCGGCCCCGGCCACGAACGCGCACGGTCACCGGACACCCCGGGCACCCCGGACACCCCGGACGGCCCGGACGGCCCGGCGGTGGGCGCCGGGCGCGGGGCGGGGCCGGGCGCCGGGGAAGGGCCGGGAGCGGGCGCCGGGGAAGGGCCGGGAGCGGGCGCCGGGGAAGGGCCGGGAGCGGGCGCCGGGTACGGGGCGAGGGCGGGCGGCCTTTCCGGGGACGCGGGCGACCCGCCCCAGGCGGGCCCGGGCGCCCGGCCCAAGACGGACACGGGCGGGGCGGCCCGAGACGGTCCGCCCGGGGCAGACGCGGGCAGGCCGCCCGGCGCGGACTGCCCACCCGGCGCAAGCGCGGAGGGGCGGTCCACGGCGGACGCAGGCGCGGGTGGGGGCAGCGCGCCCGGGGCGGACCCGGGCGGCTCACCCACACCGGTCGGCCCACCCGACGCGGGCGCGGGTGCGGGCGGTGCCAGCGGTGCGGACGGGGCGGACGCGGGCGGCCTGCCCGGGACGGGCGGGCCGCCCGAGACGGGCCCGGGCGAGACGGCCCGAGACGGCCCGCCCGGGCCGGACCCGGGTGGCCCGCCCGACACGGACCCGGGCGACTCACCCGACGCCGGCTGCCCACCCGGCGCCGGTGCAGGCGGGCCGACCGGTGTGGGCGCGGGTGGGGGCAGCGCGCCCGGGGCGGACCCGGGCGACTCACCCGACGCGCACTGCCCACCCGGCGCCGGTGCAGGCGGGCCACCCGGTGCGGACGCGGACACGTGCGCGGGCGCAGGCGCGGGCGCGGATGAGCCGTCCAGCGCGGACACGTGCGCGGGTGCGGGCGGGCCGACCGGTGTGGGCGCGGGCGTGGGTGGGCCGACCGGCGCGGGTGCGGGTGGTGGGGAAGTTCGGTGGGGTGGTGCGGGCACCTCTCCCCCTTCGCTGTCCACGGGTACGGCTCAGCCGCAGCGTAACGACGCCCGGTGGCCGGGGCCCGGCGCCGGGTCCGGGTGGGCGGGGAAGTCCCTCGCCCGGGTGTTCGCCGGTGGCGGGGGTAACGGAACGGGGTAAGGATGTACCGGTTCCGGAGGGACCGCGGTCGGAAGGCGGTAGCGCGTGCAGTTCGACGACGACGCTGATCTGGACACCTCCGAGGTGCGGGATGTGCGCGGCAGCCGCATCCCCGGCGGCCGGGCGACCGTCGGAGGCGGTGTCGTCGGTCTGATCGCCCTGCTGCTGGGCCTCTTCTTCGGCATCGGACCGGACCAGCTCGGCCTGTCCTCCGGCGGTGACCAGGCCGCGCCGAGCGCCTCCTCCCTCGACCAGGTGGAACGGTCGTGCCGTACCGGCCGGGACGCGAACAGCAGGGACGACTGCCGGGCGGTCGCGGTGGTGAACAGCGTCCAGGACTACTGGGACCAGGAGCTGCGGCGGCGCGGCCGGACGTACGACACCGCGCCGACGGTGCTCTTCAGCCAGCGGATCGGCACCGCGTGCGGCACCGCGAGCTCGGCGGTCGGGCCGTTCTACTGTCCCGGCGACCGCAGGGTCTATCTGGACCTCGGCTTCTTCGAAGAACTGCGGACCCGGTTCGGCGCCACCGGCGGGCCCTTCGCGCAGGCGTACGTGATCGCGCACGAGTACGGGCACCACGTGCAGGACCTGCTGGGCGTGCTCGGCCGCTCCCAGGACGGGCTGACCGGCGAGAACAGCGGCTCGGTGCGCACGGAACTGCAGGCGGACTGCTACGCCGGCGTGTGGGCGCGGCACGCCACGACCACGCCCGACGAGTCGACCGGGCGCCCGCTGATCACCAGCCTGTCGGCCGCCGACATCGAGGACGGGCTGAACGCCGCCGCGGCCGTGGGCGACGACCGGATCCAGGAGCGGTTCCAGGGCCGGGTGACGCCGGAGACCTGGACGCACGGGTCGGCGCGGCAGCGCCAGGACTGGTTCCGGGAGGGCTACCGCACCGGCGACATGGCGCGGTGCGACACGTTCGGCTGAGGCGTCGTCCGGGCCAACCGGGGCGCGAGGGAGTGGTCGGCATGGCGGGCACGGGCGGCGGACGGCCGAGCGTCTACCCCACGCTGCTGTACGCGGACGCGAAGGCCGCGATCAGACAGCTCACCACGGCCCTGGGCTTCACCGAGCTGACGGTGTACGAGACGGAGGACGGCACGGTGCTGCACGCCGAGCTGGTCCAGGGCGGCGGCGCGGTGATGATCGGCTCCAGGGGCCGCGGCGGTCCGTTCGACACGGCGCTGGCGGACGCGGGGCCCGCCGGGGTGTACGTCGTGGTGGACGACGTGGACGCCCACCACGAGCGGGCCGTGGCGCACGGGGTGGAGATCCTGATGCCCCCGACCGACCAGGACTACGGCTCGCGGGACTACCTGGCCCGGGACGTCGAGGGGAACGTCTGGAGCTTCGGGACGTACGCACCCGAGATCGGGAGCTGAGCCGTCCCGCCTCCGGTCATCCCCCGGTGTGCACCTGGAACGCGGCCCGGCGCACGGCCTTGGCCAGGGCCGGGTCCGGGTGGGCGGCGGCGAGCGCGACCAGGACCTGCACGGTGCGCGGGTGGCCGACGGCGCGGACCTCGTCGAGCAACTGGGGCACGGTCGGCTGCACCGCGGACTCCAGGTGCCGGACCAGCATCGGCGCCTCGCCGTGGTCGGCGACGGCGGCGGCGGTGTCCACCCACAGCCAGGTGGCCTCCTCGCGGGTGAGCACCTCGTGGGCGTCCTCCGGGTCGACGCCGTCGTGCTCGGCGAGCCACAGCAGGGCGTACGGCCGCAGGACCGGCTCGTCCACGACGGCCCGTACGTCGGGCTCGGCGGGCGCGCCGACGACGCGCAGCGCCTCGAAGGCCAGCCCGCGCAGCAGGGCGTCGTCGCCGCGGGCGGCGGCGACCAGCTCGGTGACGGCGCTGCCGACGGGGCGGGCGGCGAGCCAGGCGCGGTACTCGGCACGGGCGGCGTTGGGGCGGAGCTGGGCGCAGCCGCGGAGCATGTCCTCGGCGGACTGCTCGATGTTGCCGGCCGGGCTCTGCGCGGCCACGCAGATCTGCTCCAGCTTGACCCACACCGCCCAGCTGCCCAGCGGGGTGAGCGTGGCCTGCCCGGAGCCGTAGGTGAGGGCGCCGACCGCGGCGAGGGCTCCCAGCGCCCAGTCGAGCAGGGGCGCGAGCGGGGCGTCGGCGGGTGCCGGGGCCGCGGGGACGGGGGCGCCGGCCGGCCGGCCGGTGCCGGGCTCGTAGGCGACCTCGCAGCGTTCGGTGCGCAGTTCGGTGACCCGCTGCTGGAGCAGGTCGAGCAGTTGCTCGACGGGGACCGGCCCGGCGGACAGCTGGAGGAGGGAGAGCACCTGGGGCATGGCCGAGACGACCTCGGCGACGGCGGCCGGTTCGTGCCCGTCCGGTTCGGGACAGGCGAGCGACCAGGCGTCGAAGAGGGCGACCCAGCCGCGCAGTACGGCGCTGTCGTCGCGGTCCCAGGCGCGCAGCCGCCAGCCGGGGCGGGCCCGGTCGCCGTGCACCTCGACCAGTCCGGCGAGGCGGGCGGTGTCCCAGTCGGCGCAGATCTGATCCGCGCTCAGGCCGAGGTCGGCGGCGGCGCGTTCGGCGGTCGCGGCGGACAGGGTGGCCTTGCCGTCGGCGGTGGCGCCGTCGCGGCCGGGGCCGAGGGCGGCGTCGGCCCAGCGGGCGACGCGGACCGCGCCGGCCAGTTGGGCGCGGGCCATTCCGGCCAGTTCCGCGGGGGCGGGCGTGCCCTCCGGCGGCCGGGGCGCGGGGCGGCGCGGGCGCCGCTGGTCCACGGCTCTGGGGGCGGCGGCCAGGGGTCGAGAACGGACGAGTCGGAGCCTGGAGTCGCGCGGGATACGGGACGTCACGGGTGCAGTCTTCCGGTTGACGGTCCGAAAACCCAAACGGAATGTCACGGCGGGCGACGGGACTGGCCAACGCACGGCGTCCGAGAGGGGCGGGACGGGCGTGATCCGGCCAGCCGCACCGCCTTGCCGGCCGTAAGCGGAATGCCGCTCACCGGCGCCGCGGACCGTGGCACCGGGTGCCGCGCCGACGGCCTCCCGGCCCGCCGCCGAAGGGGCCGGGAGGCGGGGCCGGGAGGCGGTGGCCGGCGGCGGTGCGGGCCGGGGCCGCCGGTCACATCAGCGGGGTCAGGAAGCGGCGCAGCCGTTCCTCGTACTCCTCGGGGTCCGCGTTCCACATCGCCGCGTGCGGGGCGTGCGGGACGGTGTGCAGGGCGACGAGGTCGGGGCGGCGCCGGGCCAGCCGGCGGGAGTACTCCCATGGGGCGACCTCGTCGTCCGGGCCGTGGACGACCAGGGCGGGGACCCGGAGCCGGTCGGTCCAGGCGGCCTCCGCGGCCCGGTCGGCGTGCAGTCCGGCCCGGCCTTGCGCGGCCCGCACGGCGAGCGGCAGCAGCGGCCTCGGGGTGTGCCGGGCCCTGGCCAGGGCGCGCAGCGTGGCCGCCCAGCCGAGCACCGGCGAGTCCAGGACCAGCCCGGAGACACGGTCGCGCAGCGCGGAGTGCGCGGCGGCGCGCAGGACCATCGTGGCGCCGGTGGACCAGCCGAGCAGGACGACCCGGCGGGCGCCGTAGCGGACGGCGTAGCGGATCGCCGCCTCGACGTCCCGCCACTCGGTCTGGCCGAGGTGGTTGAGGCCGTCCGGCGGGCGGGGCGCGCCGAGGTCGCCGCGGTAGGCGAGGGCGAGGACCGGCAGCCGGCGGCCGTGCAGGAAGCCCATGACGTTCAGGGCGTGTTCCCGGGTGGTGCCGAGCCCGTGCACGGCGATCACCCAGGTGTCCCGGTGGCCGGGCACGAACCAGGCGGGCAGCGCGCCGAGTTCGCCGGGCACGTCGACGTCGGCGTGGTCGAGGCCGAGGGCACTGGCGGGGTTGCCGACGTACAGGTTGGGGGTGAGCCAGGCCGCGTCACCGGCCGCGAAGGTGCCGTGGGTGACGCGGTCCAGGCGCCGTACGACGGTGTCGGCGGTGTGCTCGGCCGACTCCAGGACGGGGCCGACGACCGCGTGCGAGCCGTCGCCGGCCAGGCCGTAGACGCCGGGGCGCAGGGTGGCCAGGTCGCGGGTGAGCGTGATCCCGCCGGCGCCCGTGCCGTGCACGGTGAGCCGGGGCTCGGTGGGCAGCGGGCGGCCCGCGGGCGCCCTGAGCGCGGCGTCGCTGGCGAGCCGGCCGGCGACCACGGAGGCCGTGCCGGCGGCCAGGACGGCGGTGAGTCCGGCGGCGGTCGCCTTGGCAGTGCGCACGGCACCAGTGTCGTGGGGGCCGCGGCCGTCGGCCAGCGGAAGGCCGGCCGGGAGTGACGGGCGGTGGCGGCCGGGCGGGCGGGGCGGCGCCGGCCGGGCGCGCCGGGGCCGGGTGCCGTCGCCGGCCGGGCGGACCAGGCCGGTCAGGGTTTTCAGGTAGGAGGGCAGGGAGCGGGACGGGGCGGGCAGGGGCGTGCGGCGGGGGAACGCGTCGCTGCTCGGCAAAGGGGTCACCTCCGTTGGCCGTACCCCTTCAAGCGTGCCCCGGCCTCCTCCAGTTGTGCCTCGGTCAGCAAAGTCGGTGTCAGACCGGGCACCGCCGACGCCGTCAGCCACAGCCGGCACATCCACTCGAGCTGCGCGGTGCGGTCGTAGGCCTGGTCGAGGGTGTCGCCGTAGGTGACCGTGCCGTGGTTCTGCAGCAGGCAGCCGGAGCGGCCGGCCAGGGCGCGGAGCATGTTCCCGGCCAGTTCGCCGGTGCCGTAGGCGGCGTAGGGCGCGACCCGGACGGGGCCGCCGAGCGCGGCGGTCATGTAGTGCACCGGCGGCAGTTCGGCGACGAGTGTGGAGACGGCGGTGGCGTGCACGGCGTGGGTGTGCACGACCGCGCGGGCGTCGGTGGTGCGGTAGACGGCGAGGTGCATGGGCAGTTCGCTGGTCGGGCGGAGCGTGCCGAGCACCTGGCGGCCGGTGAGGTCGACGCCGGTGAGATCGGCGGGCGTGAGCCGGTCGTAGGGCACGCCCGAGGGGGTGACCAGCACGAGGTCGCCGAGGCGGGCGGAGACGTTGCCGGAGGTGCCGACCACCAGCCCGTCGGCGACCGTCCGGCGCGCCGTAGCGACCAGCTCCGTCCAGAGCCGCGCCACGTCCGGCGGTACGTCCTGCCGTGCCACGTCCGGCGGTAGGTCCTGCCCTGCCGCGACCGGCGGTACGTCCTGCCCTGCCGCGTCCGGCGGTACGTCCTGCCGGCCGTCGTCCGTGTGCCGCCGTCCGTCGTCCGTGTTCTGTCGCCGTTCAGCCATGTGCCGATCCTGCCAGCCGGCCGCCGGACGGGCGGGGTCGGCCGAACGGGCTGATTCCGGTGCGAAACGCCTGAAATCTGCCCACATCGCGTGACCGACCGGCCTTCAATGATCCCGCTTGCCCACGGGGCGACCGCCGCCCGTGCGGGCGAGGGGCGCCCGAAGTCCGCCACCCCGGGAGACGCATGCCCCGCGACCACACCCTTGCCCGCCGCCGCGCCGGTGTCCTGGCGACGGCCACGGTGGTGGCCCTCGCCGTCACGGGCACCGCCACCGCGTCGGCCGGGCCGCCGGTGCCCGCCGAGGCTCCGGTGCCCGCCGAGGCTCCGGTGGCCCCCGGGGCGACGGTGACTCCCAAGGTTCCGACTCCCGAGGCGAGAGTGACGGCCAAGGCGGCGGCCCCCGAGGCGAGAGTGACAGCCAAGGCGGCGGCCCCCGCGGCCGGGGTGACCGCCGGGGCCACGGTGACGGCGGGCGCCCGGCCGGCGGCCGGGTTCCCGGGGCCGGCCGGGCCCGCGGAGCGGACCGGGTCGCTGCGGGCGCAGTCCCCGGCGGCCAAGCTGCCGAAGGGGCCCAGGGGCCATGACGTCTCCTCGCACCAGAAGCGCGTGAACTGGCCGGCCGCCCGCTCCAAGGGCGCGCGGTTCGTCTACGTCAAGGCGACCGAGTCCACGACCTACCGCAATCCCTACTTCTCCGGGCAGTACACCGGCGCCCGTGACGCCGGGCTGCTGCGGGGCGCGTACCACTTCGCCCTGCCGGACCGGTCCTCGGGCACCCGGCAGGCGGCGTACTTCGTGGAGCACGGCGGCGGCTGGCGGGCGGACGGCTGGACGCTGCCGCCGGCGCTCGACATCGAGTACAACCCGTACAGCGCGACGCGCCGGTGCTACGGGCTGGGCAAGGCGCAGATGGTCCGCTGGATCCGCGCGTTCAGCGACGAGGTCAGGCGGCGGACGGGCCGGCGCCCGGTGATCTACACGACGACGCAGTGGTGGAAGCTGTGCACCGGCAACAGCCGTGCCTTCTCCAAGAACCACCCGCTGTGGATCGCCCGGCACGGCACCTCCCGGCCGGGCACGCTGCCCGGCGGCTGGCAGTACTGGACGTTCTGGCAGTACGGCGCGGCGGGCACGCTGCCGGGTGACCAGAATCTCTTCAACGGGACCCTGGACCGGCTGCGGATCTTCGCCCGGGACCGGTAGCCAAGGGGCGCCCGGCCCGACGGCGCGAAGCGGAACCCGGGGCACGTGTTTCGGACACGCATGCGCCCGTCCCAGTTCATCTTCCGTTCACCCAGCTTGCCTACGTTCGACCAGCCAACGACCTCGAACGATTGCCTGGGTAAATGGAAAGCTTCTCGCTGATCCTCGCGATTGTGGTGGTAACCGCTCTCGCGTTCGATTTCACGAACGGTTTCCACGACACCGCCAACGCGATGGCCACCACCATCAGCACAGGCGCCCTGAAGCCCAAGATCGCGGTGGCCATGTCCGCCGGCCTCAATCTTGTGGGCGCCTTCCTCTCCGTGGAGGTCGCGAACACGATCTCCAAGGGTCTCGTCGACGAGAGCGGCATCCGTCCCGAGGTCATCTTCGCCGCCCTGGTGGGCGCGATCCTCTGGAACCTGCTGACCTGGCTGGTGGGCCTGCCCTCCAGCTCCTCGCACGCCCTGATGGGCGGCCTGGTGGGCGCCACCGTCGCCTCCGCCGGCTTCGGCGCCGTCCACGGCGAGGTGCTGGTCACCAAGGTGCTGCTGCCGGCCGTCGCCGCGCCGGTCGTGGCGGGCCTCGCCTCGCTGCTGGCCACCCGCCTCTCCTACGGCATCGGCGGCGGCGCCGACGACCAGGCCACCCGCAAGGGCTACCGCGCCGGCCAGATCGCCTCCGCCGGCCTGGTCTCCCTCGCCCACGGCACCAACGACGCCCAGAAGACGATGGGCATCATCACCCTCGCCCTGATCGCGGGCGGCGCCATCAGCCCCGGTTCCAACCCTCCCACCTGGGTGATCCTCTCCGCGGGTATGGCCATCGCGCTCGGCACCTACATCGGCGGCTGGCGGATCATCCGCACCATGGGCACCGGTCTGACCGACCTGGAGCCGCGCCAGGGCTTCGCCGCGCAGACCAGCGCCGCGACCGCCATCCTGGCCTCCTCCCACCTCGGCTTCTCCCTCTCCACCACCCATGTCGTCTCCGGCTCGGTGATGGGCGCGGGGCTCGGCCGCAAGGGCGGCGTGGTCCGCTGGTCCACCGCGACCCGCATGGCCGTCGCCTGGGTGCTCACCCTGCCGGCCGCCGCGCTGGTCGGCGCGGGCGCCGAGGCCGTCACCGGCCTGGGTGACGGGGGCACCGCCGCCGTCGCCGTCTTCCTGGTCGCCGCGAGCGCCGCGATCTGGAAGATCTCCCGCCGCGAGGTCGTCGACCACACCAACGTGGTCGCCGGGACCGAGGAGCCGGCCGGTGTGGTCACCACCGCCATCGCCGCGGTGACCCCGCCGCCCGCCGGCACGGTCACCGCCCACGTGCCGGCCCAGGCCGCCGGGAGCCTGACGGCCAGGGTCACCACGGACCTGACGCCCGCCGGTCTGACGGCCACGATCCCCGCCCCGGCAGCCGAGCCGGCCCCGGCCGTCCCGCCGGCCGCCACGGTCTGACCCCGAGCACCCGGTTACTGAAGGAAGCATCCCCATGACAATCGACTGGGCGGCCCTCGGCTCCGTCTTCGGCGTCAGCGTCGCGTTCACGGTGGGCGTGGTGGCGCTGTTCACCCTCGGCATCAACGGCCTGTCCCGCCGCGAGCGGGCCGCGGCCCAGGGCGGTTCCGCCGCCTTCGCCGTCACCGGCGCCTACGTCTGCTTCGCGGCCTGCGCGGCGGCGGTGGCCTACGGCATCCACCTGATCACGGCCAAGGGCTGACCGCCGGTCCCCGGTCCCCGGTCCGCGCCCAGCGCCCCCGTTCGCCCCGTTCTTCCCGTACGCCCCGCTGAACCGGCGGGGCGTACGCGTGCTCGCGGGGCCCGTGCGGCAGGGCGCCCGCAGCCGTCCGGCACCCCGGCGATGTGGGCCTCAGCACAGTCGGGCATCCCAGGTCAAAGGCGAGTTGACGGCCGTTCCGGGCGCGTGGTGGACTGCCCAGGCCATCTACGGCGGCAGGAGAGGAAGCCGGTGCGAATCCGGCGCGGTCCCGCCACTGTCACCGGGGAAGAACCCCCGGGAGCCAGGAACTCTCACCGCCGATTTCGTCGAACCAGGGCGTGGACACCCTGAGTGAGGACATGAATCGCCATGCTCGGCTGCCCGAGGACCCGTACCAGGACCGCTCCCGCGCCCACGGCCGGCTGAGCCGATGGGTGCCGATCGCACATATGCGTACGGTGCCGCCGCCGGCCTCCTCGGTGATCTGCTCCTCGGCGATCCGCGCCGCGGGCATCCGGTCGCCGCGTTCGGCCGGGCGGCCACGGCCGTGGAAGGCGCCTTGTGGCACGACCACCGCGGCTGGGGCGCCGTGCACACCGTCGTGTGCGCCGGTGGCGCCGTCGCTCTGGGCGCGCTGGCCGTCCGTGCCGTACGCCCCTGTCCCGCCGCCTCCGTCGCGCTGACCGCCGCCGCCACCTGGGCCGTGGTGGGCGGCACCTCGCTCGCCCGGGAGGCCCGTGCCGTCGGCCGCGCCCTGGAGGCGGGCGACCTCGAGGCCGCCCGCGCCCGGCTGCCCCACCTGTGCGGCCGGGACCCGCAGGCGCTGGACGCCGACGGCATCGCCCGGGCCGTGGTCGAGTCGGTCGCCGAGAACACCTCCGACGCCGTGGTCGGCGCGCTGGTGTGGGGAGCGGTGGCCGGGGTCCCGGGGCTGCTCGGGTTCCGTGCGGTCAACACCCTGGACGCGATGGTGGGTCACAAGTCGCCCCGCCACCGGCGCTACGGCTGGGCCTCCGCCCGCCTCGACGACGTCGCCGGCTGGCCCGGGGCCCGGCTGACCGCCGTGCTCGCCGCCGTGGCCGGACCGGACCCGCGGGGCGCCCTGCGCGCCTGGCGGGCCGACGCGCGCCGGCACCCCAGCCCCAACGCCGGTCCCGTGGAGGCCTCCTTCGCCGGCGCCCTCGGTGTCCGGCTGGGCGGCACGCTGTCCTACGGCGGCCGGGTCGAGCACCGGCCCGTGCTCAACGGCGGTGCCGGACGGCCGGTCCGGGTCACCGACATCGACCGGGCCGTACGGCTCTCCCGCCGCGTCGGCCTGCTCGCCCTGGGCGCCACGGCCGCCGCGCGCGCACTCCTGAAGGGACGTGGGAAGTGAACGGTGGTCTCCTCGTGGCCGGCACCACCTCCGACGCCGGCAAGAGCGTCGTGACGGCCGGTATCTGCCGCTGGCTGGTGCGCCAGGGCGTGAAGGTGGCGCCGTTCAAGGCGCAGAACATGTCCCTGAACTCGTTCGTGACGCGCCAGGGCGCGGAGATCGGCCGGGCGCAGGCCATGCAGGCCCAGGCGTGCCGGATCGAGCCGACCGCGCTGATGAACCCGGTGCTGCTCAAGCCCGGCGGCGAGCAGAGCAGCCAGGTCGTGCTGCTCGGCAAGCCGGTGGGCGAGCTGAGCGCGCGCGGCTACCACGGCGGGCGCCAGCAGCGGCTGCTGGGCACGGTGCTGGACTGCCTGGCCGAGTTGCGGGGCACGTATGACGCGGTGATCTGCGAGGGCGCGGGCAGTCCGGCCGAGATCAACCTGCGGCGGACCGACATCGTCAACATGGGTATCGCGCGGGGCGCGCGGCTGCCGGTGCTCGTCGTCGGCGACATCGACCGCGGCGGCGTCTTCGCCTCGTTCTTCGGCACGGTCGCCCTGCTCTCGCCCGAGGACCAGGAACTGGTCGCCGGGTTCCTGGTGAACAAGTTCCGCGGTGACGTCTCCCTGCTGGAACCGGGCCTGGAGATGCTGCGCGGCCTCACCGGGCGGCGGACGTACGGCGTGCTGCCGTTCCGGCACGGGCTCGGCATCGACGAGGAGGACGGGATGGGGGTCCCCCCGCGCGAGCGCAGCCGAGCGTGGGGGAGGGTCTCGCTGCGCGGCACGGTGCGCGAGTCCGCGGTGACTCCCCCGGTCGGCGCGGACGTCCTGCGGGTCGCGGTGTGCGCGATCCCGCTGATGTCCAACTTCACCGACGTGGACGCGCTGGCCGCCGAACCGGGTGTCGTGGTGCGGTTCGTGGACCGCCCGGAGGAGCTGGCGGACGCCGACCTGGTGGTGGTCCCGGGCACCCGCGGCACCGTGCGGGCCCTGGCGTGGCTGCGCGAACGCGGCCTCGCCGACGCCCTGGTCCGCCGGGCGGCCGAGGGGCGCCCGGTCCTCGGGGTGTGCGGCGGCTTCCAGATCCTCGGCGAGCACATCGAGGACGAGGTGGAGTCGCGGGCCGGCGCCGTGCCCGGTCTCGGCGTGCTGCCCGTCCGGGTGCGCTTCGCCCGCGAGAAGACCCTCACCCGGCCGAGCGGGACGGCCCTCGGCGAGCGGGTCGACGGCTACGAGATCCACCACGGCGTGGCCACGGTCACCGGCGGCGAACCCTTCCTGGACGGCTGCCGGGTCGGCCAGACCTGGGGCACCCACTGGCACGGCTCGCTGGAGTCGGACGGTTTCCGGCGGGCGTTCCTGCGCGAGGTGGCCGCCGCCGCGGGCCGCCGCTTCGTGCCCGCGCCGGACACCTCCTTCGCCGCGCTGCGCGAGGAGCAGCTCGACCGGCTCGGCGACCTGATCGAACAGCACGCGGACACGGACGCGCTGTGGCGGCTCATCGAGTCGGGCGCGCCGCAAGGACTGCCTTTCATTCCACCGGGAGCGCCCGCATGAGCACAGTGTTGTTGTTGTCGACCGCCGACACGGATCTGCTGGCGGCCCGGGCCTCCGGCGCCGGTTACCGCATCGGCAACCCGACCCGGGTCGACGTCGCCGAGGAGCTGCCGGGCCTGATCGCGGGCGCGGACCTCGCCGTCGTACGGCTGCTGGGCGGCAAGCGGGCCTGGGAGGACGGGCTGGCCGCGCTGAAGGCGTCCGGTCTGCCGACCGTGCTGCTGGGCGGCGAGGCCGTGCCGGACGCCGAGCTGATGGCCGAGTCCTCCGTGCCGGCCGGTGTCGTCGCCGAGGCGCTGAAGTACCTGGTCGAGGGCGGCCCCGAGAACCTGCTGGAGCTGTCCCGGTTCCTGTCGGACACCGTGCTGCTGACCGGCGAGGGCTTCGAGGAGCCGCGCCGCATGCCGGAGTTCGGCGTGCACGGCGCGTACGAGGTGCGAGACGGCCGGCCGACCGTGGGCGTGCTGTTCTACCGGGCGCACGAACTGAGCGGCAACACCGCCTTCGTGGACACCCTGTGCGCGGCGGTCGAGGCGCACGGCGCCAACGCCCTGCCGGTGTACTGCGGTTCGCTGCGCGACGCGGACCCCGCGCTGTACGAGCTGCTGGGGCGGGCCGACGCGCTGGTGGCCACCGTGCTCGCGGCCGGCGGCACGCACGCCTCGCAGGCGTCGGCCGGCGGTGACGAGGAGTCCTGGGACATCGGGGCGCTCGCCGACCTGGACGTCCCCGTGCTGCAGGGGCTGTGCCTCACCACCTCGCGGGCGGCGTGGGAGGAGTCCGACGCGGCCCTGTCCCCCATGGACGCGGCGATGCAGGTGGCGATCCCGGAGTTCGACGGCCGGCTGATCACCGTGCCGTTCTCCTTCAAGGAGCAGGGCCCCGACGAGGTCCCGGTGTACACCGCCGACCCCGAGCGGGCCGCCCGGGTGGCCGGGATCGCCGTACGGCACGCGCGGCTGCGGCACAAGCCGAACGCCGAGAAGAAGATCGCGCTGGTGTTCACGGCGTACCCGACGAAGCACTCCCGGGTCGGCAACGCCGTCGGTCTGGACACGCCCGCGTCGGCGGTCCGGGTGCTGGACGCGCTGCGGGACGCCGGGTACGGGGCGGAGGGCTACCCCGACAACGGCGACGAGCTGATCCACCGGCTCATCGCGGCCGGCGGGCACGACGTCGAGTGGCTGACCGAGGAGCAGTTGGCGGCGGCGCCCGCGCGGGTGCCGCTGGCCGACTACCGGGAGTGGTTCGCGACGCTGGACCCGGGGCTGCGCGAGGCGATGACCGAGGCGTGGGGCGAGCCGCCGGGCAGCCTGTACGTGGACGGCGACGACATCGTGCTGGCGTCCCTGCGGTTCGGCAACGTCGTGGTGATGATCCAGCCGCCGCGCGGTTTCGGCGAGAACCCGATCGCGATCTACCACGACCCGGACATGCCGCCCTCGCACCACTATCTGGCCGCCTACCGCTGGCTGGAGAACAGCTTCGGCGCGGACGCGATCGTGCACATGGGCAAGCACGGCACGATGGAGTGGCTGCCCGGCAAGGGCCTCGGGCTGTCGCGCGGGTGCGCCCCGGACGCGGTCCTCGGCGAACTGCCGCTGATCTACCCGTTCATCGTCAACGACCCCGGCGAGGGCACCCAGGCCAAGCGGCGCGGGCACGCCACCGTGGTCGACCACCTGGTGCCGCCGATGGCGCGCGCGGACACCTACGGCGACCTGGCCAAGCTGGAACAGCTCCTGGACGAGTACGCGCTCGTCTCCGACCTGGACCCGGCGAAGGCGCCGGCCGTCCGCGCCCAGATCTGGACGCTGGTCAAGGCCGCCGAGCTCCACCACGACCTGCACGTGGACGAACAGCCGGACGAGGACGCCTTCGACGAGTTCGTCATGCACATCGACGGCTATCTGTGCGAGATCAAGGACGTGCAGATCCGGGACGGCCTGCACATCCTCGGCGGCGGGCCGGTCGGCGAGCCGCGGGTGAACCTGGTGCTGGCCGTGCTGCGCGCCTCCCAGGTGTGGGGCGGCCGGGCGGGCGCGGTGCCCGGACTGCGGGCCTCGCTCGCGGCCCGGTTCGGGCTGGACGAGAAGGAGTTGCTGGCCGAGCCGGGCGCCCCGGTGAAGGTGCCGGCCGAGCTGACGGACCTGGTGGCCGGTCCGGCCCGGACCGGCGCCGACGCGATCGACCTGCTGGAGCAGTTGTGCCGGCGGATCGCGGAGGGCATGGAGGCGCGGGCCTGGGACCGCGCGGTCGTGCCGGCCGTGCTGCGGGGCGTGCTCGGCGACGACGTGCCCGCCGCGGTCGCCGTGCTGGAGTTCGCGTGCGACGAGGTCGTACCGCGGCTGGCCCGCACCACCGACGAGATCGGGCACATCCTGCGGGCCCTGGACGGCGGCTACGTCCCGGCGGGCCCGTCCGGGTCGCCGACGCGCGGCCTGGTCAACGTCCTGCCGACCGGCCGCAACTTCTACTCGGTCGACCCCAAGGCGATCCCGTCCCGGCTGAGCTGGGAGGTCGGGCAGGCGCTGGCGGACTCGCTGGTGCAGCGGTACCTGAGCGACACCGGGGCGTACCCGAAGTCGGTCGGCCTGACGGTGTGGGGCACCTCCGCGATGCGCACCCAGGGCGACGACATCGCGGAGATCCTGGCGCTGCTGGGCTGCCGCCCGGTGTGGGACGACGCCTCGCGCCGGGTGACCGGCTTCGAGGTGATCGAGCCGACGGAGCTGGGGCGCCCGCGCATCGACGTCACGGTCCGCATCTCCGGGTTCTTCCGGGACGCGTTCCCGCACGTGGTCGGGCTGCTCGACGACGCGGTGCGGACGGTGGCGGAGCTGGACGAGCCGGCCGACGCCAACTACGTGCGGGCGCACGTGGAGGAGGACACCGCCGGGCACGGTGACCGGCGCCGCGCCACGGCCCGGATCTTCGGCTCCAAGCCGGGCGCGTACGGCGCGGGCCTGCTGCCGCTGATCGACGCCCGCAACTGGCGCTCCGACGCCGACCTCGCCGAGGTGTACGCGGTGTGGGGCGGCTACGCGTACGGGCGCGGGCTCGACGGGCGGGCGGCGCGCGGGGACATGGAGACGGCGTTCCGGCGGATCGCGGTGGCGGCGAAGAACGTCGACACCCGTGAGCACGACCTCGTCGACGCCGACGACTACTTCCAGTACCACGGCGGCATGGTCGCCATGGTGCGGCACCTGACGGGCGCCAGCCCCGAGGCGTACGTGGGCGACTCGGCCGTGCCCGACCAGATCAGGACCCGCACGCTGGGCGAGGAGACGCACCGCGTGTTCCGGGCCCGGGTGGTCAACCCGCGCTGGATGGCGGCCATGCGCCGGCACGGCTACAAGGGCGCCTTCGAGATGGCGGCGACCGTGGACTACCTGTTCGGGTACGACGCGACGGCCGGGGTCGTGGACGACTGGATGTACGAGAAGCTGAGCGCGGAGTACGTCTTCGACCCGGAGAACCGGGACTTCATGCGGCAGTCCAACCCGTGGGCGCTGCGCGGCATCACCGAGCGGCTGCTGGAGGCGGCGGACCGCGGGCTGTGGGCGGAGCCGGACGCGGAGACGCTGGAGCGGCTGCGCGCCACCTACCTGGAGCTGGAAGGCGACTTGGAGGGCGACCAGTGACCACCCCGTTTCCGTTCACGGCTGTAGTGGGCCAGGACGATCTGCGGCTCGCGCTGCTGCTGAACGCCGTGTCACCGGCGGTCGGCGGTGTGCTGGTGCGCGGCGAGAAGGGCACCGCCAAGTCGACGGCGGTGCGGGCGCTCTCGGCGCTGCTGCCCGAGGTCGCCGTGGTGCCGGGCTGCCGGTTCTCCTGCGACCCGGCCGCTCCCGACCCGGAGTGCCCGGACGGCCCGCACACCGCCGGCGGCGGCACCGGGCGTCCCGCGCGGATGGTCGAGCTGCCCGTCGGCGCCTCCGAGGACCGGCTGGTCGGCGCCCTGGACATCGAGCGGGCGCTCGCGGAGGGCGTGAAGGCGTTCGAGCCGGGCCTCCTGGCGCAGGCGCACCGCGGCATCCTGTACGTCGACGAGGTCAACCTCCTCCACGACCACCTGGTGGACCTGCTGCTGGACGCGGCGGCGATGGGCGCCTCGTACGTCGAACGCGAGGGCGTGTCGGTGCGGCACGCGGCCCGTTTCCTGCTCGTCGGGACCATGAACCCCGAAGAGGGCGAGCTGCGGCCGCAGTTGCTGGACCGGTTCGGGCTGACCGTGGAGGTCGCCGCCTCCCGGGAGCCCGACCAGCGCGTGGAGGTCGTCCGGCGCCGGCTGGCGTACGACGACGATCCGGACGCGTTCGCCGCGCGCTGGGCCGCCGAGGAGGCCGCCGTACGGCAGCGGATCGCGGCGGCGCGGAAGCTGCTGCCGCAGGTCCGGCTGGGCGACGCCGCGCTGCGGCAGATCGCGGCGACCTGCGCCGCGTTCGAGGTGGACGGCATGCGCGCCGACATCGTGATGGCGCGGACCGCCACCGCGCTGGCCGCGTGGGCCGGGCGCACCGAGGTGCTCGCGGAGGACGTGCGGCAGGCGGCGCTGCTGGCGCTGCCGCACCGGCGGCGCCGCAACCCGTTCGACGCGCCGGGCCTGGACGAGGACAAGCTGGACGAGACGCTGGAGCAGTACGCCGGCGAGGGCGACGACGACCCAGACCCCGACCCCGACCCCGGTTCCGGGCCCGACGGGCCCGGTGACGGCGGGCAGCCGGCGCCCGACGGCGGTCCGCAGGGCGACGGGGGCGCCGCCGCGCGGCCCGAGGCCGGCGAGGACGGGCAGCCGCAGGCGTCCGGCGGGACCGAGCAGTCGCCCGTCCGGGCCGCCGAGCCGTTCCGGACCCGGGCGCTGAGCGTGCCCGGGATCGGCGAGGGCGTTGCCGGGCGGCGGTCGCGGGCGCGCACCGAGCACGGCCGGACCACCGGGGCCCGGCGGCCCCGGGGTGCGCTGACCAGGCTGCACCTGGCGGCGACGGTGCAGGCCGCCGCGCCGCACCAGCGGGCGCGCGGGCGGTCCGGGCCGGGGCTGGTGATCCGCCGGGACGATCTGCGGCAGGCGGCCCGGGAGGGCCGGGAGGGCAACCTCGTGCTGTTCGTGGTGGACGCCTCCGGGTCGATGGCCGCGCGGCAGCGGATGAGCGCCGTGAAGGGCGCGGTGCTGTCGCTGCTGCTGGACGCCTACCAGCGGCGGGACAAGGTGGGCCTGGTGACGTTCCGGGGCTCGGCGGCCGAGGTGGCGCTGCCGCCGACGTCGTCGGTGGAGGCCGCCGCCGCACGGCTGGAGTCGCTGCCGACCGGGGGCCGTACGCCGCTCGCCGCCGGGCTGCTGAGGGCGCACGAGGTGCTGCGCGTGGAGCGGCTGCGCGATCCGGCGCGGCGGCCGCTGGTGGTCGTCGTGACCGACGGACGGGCCACGGGCGGGCCCGAACCGGTGGCGCTCGCCGGGCGCGCGGCGCGGCTGTTCGCGGCCGAGCAGGTCGCCTCGGTGGTCGTGGACTGCGAGTCGGGGCCGGTGCGGCTGGGGCTCGCCGGGCAGCTCGCGGGTGAGCTGGGCGCCACCGCGGTGACGCTGGACGGGCTGCGGGCGGACGCGATCGCCGGACTGGTGAAGGACGTACAGGGCAGGAGGGCCGCGTAATGCCGCAGGGACAGCCGAGTGTCGTACCGCAGGACGGACTGACGACCCGCCAGCGGCGGAACCGTCCGCTGGTGATGGTGCACACGGGCGTGGGCAAGGGCAAGTCCACCGCCGCGTTCGGGCTCGCGCTGCGCGCCTGGAACCAGGGGTGGCCCATCGGGGTGTTCCAGTTCGTCAAGTCGGCGAAGTGGAAGGTCGGCGAGGAGAACGCGCTGCGGGTGCTCGGTGCCTCCGGGCAGGGCGGGACCGTCGCCTGGCACAAGATGGGCGAGGGCTGGTCCTGGGTGCAGCGGGACCTCCAGGGGGACAACGCGAGCAACGAGGAGAAGGCCCGCGAGGGCTGGGAGCAGGTCAAGCGGGACCTGGCCGCCGAGACGTACCGGCTGTACGTGCTGGACGAGTTCGCCTACCCGCTGCACTGGGGCTGGATCGACACCGACGAGGTGGTCGAGGTGCTGCGGCACCGGCCCGGCACCCAGCACGTGGTGATCACCGGGCGCAACGCGCCGCAGGGACTGGTGGACTTCGCCGATCTCGTCACCGACATGTCCAAGGTCAAGCACCCCATGGACGTGGGCCAGAAGGGCCAGAAGGGCATCGAGTGGTGACGTCGCCGGTGCCCCGGCTGGTCGTCGCCGCGCCCTCCTCGGGCAGCGGCAAGACCACCGTCGCCACGGGGCTGATGGCCGCGTTCGCCGCGCGGGGGCTCGCCGTGTCCCCGCACAAGGTCGGGCCGGACTACATCGACCCCGGGTACCACGCGCTCGCGACCGGGCGGCCGGGGCGCAACCTGGACGCCTACCTGTGCGGTCCTGAGCTGATCGCGCCGCTGTTCCTGCACGGGGCGCGGGGCTGCGACCTGGCCGTGGTCGAGGGCGTGATGGGGCTGTACGACGGGGCCGCCGGCCACGGCGAGCTGGCGTCCACCGCGCACGTCGCCAAGCTGCTGCGGGCGCCGGTGGTGCTGGTGGTCGACGCCTCCGCGCAGTCGCGGTCGGTGGCGGCGCTGGTGCACGGGTTCGCCTCCTGGGACCCGGAGGTGCGGCTCGGCGGGGTGATCCTGAACAAGGTGGGGTCCGACCGGCACGGGGAGCTGCTGCGGGAGGCGCTGGACTCCTCCGGGGTGCCGGTGCTGGGCGCGCTGCGGCGGGCGGTCCAGGTGGACACGCCGTCCCGGCACCTGGGACTGGTGCCGGTCGCCGAGCGGCGGACCGAGGCCCTGGACGCGGTCGCCGCGATGGCCGCGCAGGTCGAGAAGGGCTGCGACCTGGACGCTCTGGCGCGGCTCGCGGCCAGTGCGGGTCCGCTGCCGGACACCGCCTGGGAACCGCCCGTCACCGCGGCGCGGCGGCGCCCGGTCGTCGCGGTCGCCGGCGGTCCCGCCTTCACCTTCTCCTACGCCGAGCACGGCGAACTGCTCACCGCCGCCGGTGCCGACGTGGTCACCTTCGACCCGCTGCGCGACGAGCGCCTGCCCGAGGGCACCGCCGGGCTGGTCATCGGCGGCGGGTTCCCCGAGGTGTACGGCGCCGAGCTGTCCGCCAACGAGCCGCTGCGCGAGGCCGTCGCCGGGCTGGCCCGCTCCGGTGCGCCGGTCGCCGCCGAGTGCGCCGGGCTGCTGTACCTGTGCCGGGAGCTGGACGGCCGGCCGATGTGCGGCGTGCTGGACGCCACCGCGCGGATGACGCGGCGGCTGACGCTCGGCTACCGGGACGCGGTGGCCGTCGGCGACAGCGCGCTGGCGGCGGCCGGCACCCGCACGCGCGGGCACGAGTTCCACCGCACGGTGGTCGAGCCGGGCGCCGGTGCCGCTCCCGCCTGGGGTGTGACGGCCCCGGCCCGGCGGGTCGAGGGTTTCGTACAGCAGGGCGTGCACGCGAGTTATCTGCACACGCACTGGGCGGCCGCGCCCGGTGTCGCCCGTCGGTTCGTCGAGAGGTGCCGGACGTCATGAGCAGCAGGCTGGTCGGAGTCGGGGTCGGTCCCGGTGATCCGGAGCTGGTGACCGTCAAGGGGGTCAACGCGCTGCGGGCCGCCGATGTCGTCGTCGTACCCGTGCTGGACACCGGGGAGCGCGGCCGGGCCGAGGCGACCGTGGCGCACTACGTGCCCGGGGAGAAGATCGTCCGGGTGGTGTTCGCGCTGAACGAGCGGACCGACCGGGCCCGCCGGGAGGCGGCCTGGGACGCGGCCGGCGCCCGGGTCGCCGAGCTGCTCGCCCGGCACGGGAGCGTCGCGTTCGCCACCATCGGCGATCCGAACGTGTACTCGACGTTCACCTATCTGGCGCAGACCATCGTGGAGCTGGTGCCCGGTGTCGTCGTGGAGACCGTGCCCGGGATCACCGCGATGCAGGACCTCGCGGCGCGGTCCGGGGCCGTGCTGACCGAGGGCAC
Organism: Streptomyces sp. NPDC027672; assembly: GCF_055566335.1. Taxonomy (NCBI): domain Bacteria; kingdom Bacillati; phylum Actinomycetota; class Actinomycetes; order Kitasatosporales; family Streptomycetaceae; genus Streptomyces; species Streptomyces sp. NPDC027672. Next base: position 64,329 of record NZ_JBVHSO010000014.1, read on the forward strand.
CGAGCCGCTGACCCTGGTGCCGGTGACGGCCGGGTCCGCCGTGCTGAAGGAGGCGCTGGCCGGGCCGGGCACGGTGGTGGCGTACAAGTTCGGGCGGCAGGCCGCCGAGGTCGCCGAGGCGCTGGCCGAGACCGGCCGGCTCCAGGGCGCCGTGTGGGGTTCGGCGCTGGGGCTGCCGGAGGAGTCGGTGCGGCCGGCCGCCGAGCTGGACGGGACGCCGCTGCCGTACCTGTCGACGCTGATCGCGCCGCCGCGGCGGGACGGCGGCCGGGGCGGGAAGCTGTGACACCGCGCCCGTGGCCGGCCGGTTCAGCCGGAGACGCCGACCACCAGCCAGATGAACAGGACACCGGCCACCGTGCACAGCAGGGTGGAGCGGGCCGGGTGCTCGTGGTGGGCCTCGGGCAGGATCTCGGCGGCGGCGAGATAGAGCAGGACGCCGGCGAAGAGACCGAGATAGCCGCCGAGCACGGGTGCGGGGATGTGCACGAAGACCGTGGACAGCGCGCCCAGCACGGGTGCGCAGGCGTCCGCGAGGAGCATGCCGACGGCCCGGCGGCGGGCGTTGCCGTACAGGCTGGTGACGGTGAAGGTGTTGAAGCCGTCGGCGAAGTCGTGGGCGATCACGGCGAGCGCGACGGCCGTGCCCATGCCGCCGCCCACCTGGAAGGCCGCGCCGATCGCCACGCCGTCCATGGCGCTGTGGCCCACCATCGCGCCGGCCGCCGCGAGACCCACCTCGGGCGTCCGGTGCCGGCTGTCCTCGGCGCCGCCGTGGGCGGCCTGGCGCGCGGCCAGGGTGCGTTCCACCAGATGGGCGAGGAGGAACCCGGCCACGAACAGCAGCAGCGCGGCCGGGACGCCGAACAGCTCGCGGCCGGTGGTGTGCAGCGCCTCCGGCAGCAGGTCCAGGCCGACCACGCCCAGCATCAGCCCGCCGGCCAGGCCGAGGACCAGATGACGGCGGTCGGTCACGCGCTGCGCCGTCCAGCCGCCGGCCAGCGTCATCAGGAACGCGCCGAGCGCGACGAAGACCGCCATAGCCCCTTGCTATCGGATGCACCCGGGTTCCCGCACGTCCGCCGGCAACCACCGCAGTACTCGTAGGAGAGGACCGATTTCCCATGGCCGATGCCACCACCGGCAAGGTGACCTTCGTCGGTGCCGGCCCCGGCGCCGCCGACCTGCTGACGTTCCGGGCCGCACGGGCCATCGCGGAGGCCGACGTCGTGATCTGGGCCGCGAGCCTGGTCCAGGCGGAGGTCCTCGACCACGCGCGGCAGGGCGCCGAGATCCTGGACTCGGCGGCCCTGTCGCTGGAGGACGTGGTCGCCGTGTACCGACGTGCGTTCGAGGAGGGGCTGAAGGTCGCCCGCATCCACTCCGGTGACCCGGCCCTGTGGGGCGGCACGCAGGAGCAGTTGGACCGCTGCGCGCAGATCGGCATCGCGACCGAGGTCGTCCCGGGCGTGTCCGCGTTCTCGGCCGTGGCCGCGCTGGCGCAGCGCGAGCTGACGATCCCGGAGGTCGCGCAGTCGGTGGTGCTGACCCGGCTGGGCGGCGGCAAGACGCCGATGCCGCCCGGCGAGGAGGTCCGCGAGTTCGCCCGCCACGGCACCACCATGGCGGTCTTCCTGTCGGCGGCGCGCAGCGGGCAGCTCGTGCGGGAGCTGCTGGAGGGCGGCTATCCGACGAGCACGCCGGTGGTGGTCGCGTACCAGGCGACCTGGCCGGAGGAGCTGATCGTGAAGTGCACGGTCGGGACGCTGGAGGAGACGGTCAAGGAGCACAAGCTGTGGAAGCACACGCTGTTCCTGGTCGGTCCGGCGCTCGAGGCCCACGGCACCCGCTCGCACCTGTACCACCCGGGTCACTTCCACGGCTACCGGAAGGCCGACCCCGAGGCGCGGCGGGAGCTGCGCGAGCGGAGGACGAAGAGTTGATCACGGTCGTGGGCACGGGGACCGGGGCGCCGGTTCCCGCGGACGCCGTGGCGGGGGCCGCGCTGGTGGCCGGCGGCCGGCGGCACCTGGATGCCGTACGGCTGCCCGAGGGCGCCGCGCGGGTCGTGCTCGGGCCGCTGGCGCCCGCGCTGGACACCATCGCGGAGTACGTCGGCAAGGAGCTGCCGGTCACCGTGCTGGCCTCCGGCGACCCGGGGTTCTTCGGGATCGTGCGGGCGCTGGCCGAGCGGTTCGGTGCCGGGCTGCTGGACGTGCGGCCCGGCGTGTCCTCGGTGGCTGCCGCGTTCGCCCGGATCGGGCTGCCCTGGGACGACGCGGTCGTGGTCAGCGCGCACGGCCGGGAGCTGCGGACGGCGGTGAACGTGTGCCGGGCCCGGCCGAAGGTGGCGGTGCTGACCGGTCCGGGGGCCGGGCCCGCCGAACTGGGCGCGGCGCTGCCCGGGGACCGGGTGCTGGTGGTGGCGAGCGCCCTCGGCGACCCGGAGCGCGAACGCGTGGAGCGGGTGACGGCCGCCGAGGCGGCGGTCCGGGACTGGGGTACGGCGGTGAGCGTGGTGCTGTGCCTGGACGAGGCGCGGGCGCTCGGCGCGGTGCGCACGGTCGCCGGGGTGCCCGGGGCGCCGGCGCGCTGGGCGCTGGAGGAGGACGCGTTCGCGCACCGGGACTCGATGATCACCAAGTTCGAGGTGCGGGCGCTGGCGCTGGCCCGGCTGGGGCCGCGCCTGGGCGACCTGGTGTGGGACGTGGGCGCCGGTTCGGGTTCGGTGGCGGTGGAGTGCGCGCGGCTCGGCGCGGCCGTCGTCGCCGTGGAGAAGTCCCCGGACGCGGTGGCCCGCGTCCGGGCCAACGCGGACGCGCACGGCGTCGGCGTGGAGGTGGTGCACGGCGCGGCGCCTCAGGCGCTGGCGGAGCTGGCCGGTGATCCGGACGCGGTGTTCGTCGGCGGCGGGGGCCGGGAGCTGCCCGCCGTCGTCGCCGCGTGCGCGCGCCGGGCGCGGCGGACGGTCGTCGTCGCCATGGCCGCGCTGGACCGGGTGCCGGCGGCGCGCGCGGCGCTGACGGACGCCGGGTTCGCCTGCGACGGCGTGCTGTTGCAGTCCTCGCGTCTTGCGCCGCTGCCGGGGGACGTGACCCGGCTGGCGGCCACCAATCCGGTGTTTCTGCTGTGGGGCGTGCGCGCCCCGGCGTTCAGTGAAGGAGTTGTCCAGTGATCGGCCTCATTTCCGCCACCGCGGCGGGGGCGGCGGCGCGGGACCGGCTGGCCGCGGCCTGGCCGGACCGCACGCGGGTGTACGAGGGTGCCGTCGGGGAGGCCGTGCGGGCCGCGTTCGCCGAGTGCGAGCAGTTGGTGTGCTTCCTGGCGACGGGCGCGGTGGTGCGGCTGCTCGCGCCGCTGCTCGGTGACAAGGCGGCCGACCCGGGTGTGGTCTGCGTGGACGAGGGCGGCCGGTTCGCGGTGTCGCTGCTCGGCGGGCACGGCGGCGGCGCCAACGACCTGGCCCGCGCGGTGGGCGGGGTGCTGGGCGCGGAGCCGGTGGTGACGACCGCGACGGACGCGGCCGGACTGCCCGGCCTGGACACGCTCGGGCTGCCGTACGAGGGTGCGGTCGCCGCGGTGTCCCGGGCGCTGCTGGACGGCGAACCGGTCGCGCTGGCGGCGGAGGTGGCGTGGCCGCTGCCGCCGCTGCCGCTCGCGCCCGAGGGGCCGTACACGATCCGGGTCACCGACCGGGACGCCGTGCCGGGCGAGCGGGAGGTGCTGCTGCGTCCGCCGTCGCTGGTGGTCGGGGTCGGGGCGTCCCGGGGCGCGCCGGCCGGCGAGGTCGTCGGCCTGGTCGAGGAGGCGCTGCGGGAGGCGGGGCTGTCGGCGCGGTCGGTCGGCGAGCTGGCCACCGTGGACGCCAAGGCGGACGAGCCGGGCATCGTGGCCGCCGCCGAGCGGTTCGGGGTGCCCCTGGTGACCTACTCCGCCGGGGAACTGGCGGACGTGGAGGTGCCCCACCCGTCCGACGCGCCGCTCACGGCCGTCGGCACCCCGTCGGTGGCGGAGGCCGCCGCGCTGCTGCGGGGCGGTGAACTCCTCGTGCCCAAGCGGAAGTCGCGGCGCGCCGACGGACGGCCGGCGATGGCGACCTGTGCCGTGGTACGGCGGCCGGGGCGCGGGCGGCTCGCGGTGGTCGGGCTCGGGCCGGGCGCCCGGGACCTGCTCACCCCGCGCGCCGCGGCCGAGCTGCGGCGGGCCTCGGTGCTGGTCGGGCTGGACCAGTACGTGGACCAGATCCGGGATCTGCTGCGGCCCGGCACCCGGGTGCTGGAGTCGGGGCTCGGCGCGGAGGAGGAGCGGGCGCGCACCGCGGTCGCCGAGGCCCGCGCGGGACACGCGGTGGCGCTGATCGGCAGCGGGGACGCCGGCGTGTACGCCATGGCCTCCCCCGCGCTCGCGGAGGCGTCCGACGACATCGACGTGGTCGGGGTGCCCGGCGTGACGGCCGCGCTGGCCGCCGGTGCGGTGCTGGGCGCCCCGCTGGGCCACGACCACGTGTCCATCAGCCTGTCCGACCTGCACACGCCGTGGGAGGTCATCGAGCGCCGGGTGCGCGCGGCGGCCGAGGCGGACCTCGTCGTCACCTTCTACAACCCGCGCTCCCGGGGCCGCGACTGGCAGTTGCCGAAGGCGCTGGCGCTCCTCGCCGAACACCGGGAGCCGGCCACGCCGGTCGGTGTCGTCCGCAACGCGTCCCGGCCGGACGAGTCGAGCCGGGTCACCACGCTGGCCGCGCTCGATCCGGCGACCGTCGACATGATGACGGTCGTCACCGTCGGCAACACCGCCACCCGGATCATCGCCGGGCGCATGGTGACCCCGCGCGGCTACCGCTGGCAGGAGGAGGCCGAGTGAGCCGTGTCGTGCACCCCATCGAGCAGGAGTCCTACCGGCGGCTGCGCGCCCGCCTGGACACCTCGCACTTCCCGCCGCTGACCCGGGCGGTGGTGGAGCGGGTCGTCCACTCCGCCGCCGACCTGGAGTACGCGAGCGACCTCGTCATGGCCGAGGACGACCTGGTGCGGGCGCACGCCGCGCTGCACGCCGGGGCGCCCGTCGTCGTGGACGTGCAGATGGTCGCGGCCGGCATCACCCGGCGGGAGACCGTCTGCCGGCTCGGGGACGCCGTGGCCGGGCCGGGTCTGACCCGGTCCGCGCACGCGATCCGGCTCGCGTACGAGCAGGTCGGCCCCGGTGCCCTCTGGGTGATCGGCAACGCGCCGACCGCGCTGGAGGAACTGCTGGCCCTGGACGCCGACCCCGCGCTCGTCATCGGGCTGCCCGTCGGCTTCGTCGGCGCGGTGGAGTCCAAGGCCGCGCTGCGCGCCAGCGGACTGCCGGCCGTCAGCAACGTGTCCGAGAAGGGCGGGTCGGCGGTCGCGTCCGCCGCGCTCAACGCCCTGCTGTACCACCCCGTTTCACACCCCGAGGAGACCTCGTGACCACCCCGCCCGCCCTGCTCATCGCCGGACACGGCACCCGCGACGACGCCGGCGCCGAGGCGTTCCGCGACTTCGTGCGGGAACTGGGGCGCCGCCGCCCCGGGCTGCCCGTCGCGGGCGGCTTCATCGAACTGTCCCCGCCGCCGCTCGGCGAGGCCGTCGCCGAACTGGTCGGACAGGGCGTGCGCCGGTTCGCCGCGGTGCCGCTGATGCTGGTGTCCGCCGGGCACGCCAAGGGCGACATCCCGGCGGCGCTGGCCCGCGAGAAGGAACGGCACCCGGGCATCTCCTACACCTACGGCCGCCCGCTGGGCCCGCACCCGGCGCTGCTGCGCGTGCTGGAGCGGCGGCTGGAGGAGGTGCTGGACGGCGTGGACCGCTCGGAGGTGACCGTGCTGCTGGTCGGGCGCGGCTCCACCGACCCGGACGCGAACGCCGAGGTGTTCAAGGCGGCGCGGCTGCTGTGGGAGGGCCGCGGGTACGCCGGGGTGGAGACGGCGTTCGTGTCGCTGGCGGCGCCGGACGTGCCGAGCGGTCTGGACCGGTGCGCCGCGCTGGGCGCCCGGCGGATCGTCGTCCTGCCGTACTTCCTGTTCACCGGCATCCTGCCGGACCGGGTGCGACGGCAGACCGAGGAGTGGGCCGCCGCGCACCCCGCGGCCGACGTGCGGTCGGCCGACGTCATCGGGCCCGAGCCGGAGCTGCTGGACCTGGTGCTGGAGCGGTACGAGGAGGCCGTCGCGGGCGATCTGCGCATGAACTGCGACTCGTGCGTGTACCGGATCGCGCTGCCCGGGTTCGAGGACAAGGTCGGGCTGCCGCAGCAGCCGCACTTCCACCCGGACGACGACGGCCACCACCACGGCCACCACCACGGGGGGCACTCGCACAGCCATGCGCACTGAGGACCCGGGGCACGACCTGCGCCACCACGGGGACGCCGAGGTGCGCGACGGCGGGGCCGCGCTGGTGGACCTCGCCGTGAACGTCCGCGCGGACACGCCCCCGCCGTGGCTGCGGGAGGAGATCGCCGGCTCGCTTGCGTCCCTCGCGGCCTACCCGGACGGGCGGGCCGCACGGGCGGCGGTGGCCGCGCGGCACGGGCTGCCGGTGGAGCGGGTGCTGCTGACGGCGGGCGCCGCGGAGGCGTTCGTACTGCTGGCCCGGGCGCTCAAGGTGCGCCGGCCCGTCGTCGTCCACCCGCAGTTCACGGAGCCGGAGGCCGCGCTGCGGGACGCCGGGCATGCCGTGGAGCGGGTGCTGCTGCGGGAGCGGGACGGTTTCCGGCTCGATCCGGCGGCCGTGCCGCCAGACGCCGACCTGGTGGTGATCGGCAACCCGACCAACCCGACGTCCGTCCTGCACCCGGCGCGAACGGTCGCCGCGCTCGCCCGCGCCGGGCGGACCCTGGTGGTGGACGAGGCGTTCATGGACGCGGTGCCGGGCGAGCGGGAGGCGCTGGCCGGGCGCACCGACGTGCCGGGGCTGGTGGTGCTGCGCAGCCTCACCAAGACCTGGGGGCTGGCCGGTCTGCGCATCGGCTATGTGCTGGCCGCGCCGGAGACCATCGCCGCGCTGGAGCGGGCCCAGCCGCTGTGGCCGGTGTCGACACCGGCGCTGGCGGCGGCGCGGGCCTGCGTGGCACCGCGGGCGCTGGCCGAGGCGGGGCACGCGGCCCACCGCATCGCCGGCGACCGGGCACACCTGGTGGCCGGCCTGACCGCGCTCGCCTCCCGGGGAGTGCGGGTGGTCCAGCCGGCGGAGGGACCGTTCGTGCTGGTCGGCGTGGACGGCGCCGCCGGTGTGCGGCGCCGTCTGCGGGACCTGGGTTACGCGGTGCGCCGCGGGGACACGTTCCCGGGGCTCGGCGCGGACTGGCTGCGGGTGGCCGTCCGGGACCGGGTGACGGTGGACGCCTTCCTGCGGGCCCTGTCGGCCGCCCTGGAGGTCCCCGGGCCGCCGGGCACCTGACGGAACCGGCCGCCTCCGGCCCGGCTGGAACCGGTGCCGGAGGGGCCCGGTGCCGGAGGGGCCCGGTGCCGGAGGGGCCTGGGGGTCAGTTCCTGCGGCGGCGGGCCAGCGCCAGCGCTCCCCCGCCCACCAGCAGCAGGGCCACGGCGCCGCCGGCGAGGTACGGCGTGGCCGGGTTGCCGCCGGTCTCCGCGAGGTCGGCCTCGGCCGGGCCGCCCTGGGGGCGGACGTCGGCGGCCGGGTCGTGGCTCGGCACGGGCGTGCCCGTGGGCGGGGCCGCCGGGGACTCGCAGCCGGCCCGGGCCAGGGTGAGCGTGCCCTCGACGTCGGCGACGTTGAGCTTCAAGGGGTTGACGGAGACCTTGAGTTCGAGGGCGGTCGCGGCGGCCGTGCGGGTCGTGGTGGTCCGCTGGGACAGGTCGAGGCGGACCTCGCCGACGCCGGGCACCTTCACCTCGGCCGGGCCGCCGGCGGTGAGGGTGACGCGCCGGCCCAGGACGGTGACGGTGCCGAGGACGTTCGCGGCGGCGGTGGGTGCCTCGCCGACCGCGCAGGTGGCCTTCGCGGTGATCGCGTCCGCCTCGATCAGGGACAGCAGCGGCAGGCCGGGGACGTGCAGTCTGGCGTGGGCGATGCGGACGGAGCCCTCGGCGCGCCGGGCGGTGGCCGTGGCCTTCGACTCGGCCACGTCCGCGGCGAGCACCGTGAACGGCTTGCCGCCGTCGACGCCGTCGAGCCGGGCGGACAGCGCGGTGCGGTCGGCGCTCCGCGGTGCGTGGACCTCGTCGAGGGAGACCGCGAGCGGGACGTTCACGGTCTTGTTCAGCAGGGACACGTCGAGTGCGGTGCGCAGCACGACGGCGGAGGCGCTGCCGTGGCCGGTGGCCGCCTGCGCGGTGCCCGTGCCCAGGACGGCGGGCGCCGTGGTGAGGGCGGTGACCGTGGCGAGCGCGGCCAGCCGGCGTCCGGGCATGCGGAAGTCGTTGCGGTTCAAGGTGGTGGGACCCCCCAGAAGGGAACGTGCTTGGGACCCGTCAACCTTGTCCCCGGTGTGGGTGAACGGTCAGCGTTCCGGGGCTACTTCACCCGAACGTGAATACCCCGCACGGTGATTCGAATCGGGGGTCCGGCTACGCGACGACCCGCCCGTTCAGGACCACCCGTCGCGGCGCCGCCAGCACCCGTACGTCCGCCCGCGGGTCGGTGTCGTACACCACCAGGTCGGCGGGCGCGCCCTCGTCCAGGCCGGGCCGGCCGAGCCAGGCGCGGGCGCCCCAGCTCGTCGCCGACAGCGCCGCGACGGGCGGGATGCCGGCGGTGACCAGCTCGGCGACCTCCCGCGCGACCAGCCCGTGGGCGAGCGAGCCGCCGGCGTCCGTGCCGACGTAGACCGGGACGCCGGCGTCGTAGGCGCCGCGCACGGTGTCGTAGCGCCGCTCGTGCAGCCGGCGCATCCGGGCGGACCAGCGCGGGAACTTCCGCTCGCCGCTCTCCGCCAGCTTCGGGAAGGTGGCGGTGTTGACGAGGGTCGGCACGATCGCGACGCCCCGCTCGGCGAACAGCGGGACCAGGTCCTCGCCCAGGCCCGTCGCGTGCTCGACGCAGTCGATGCCCGCCTCGACCAGGTCGCGCAGCGAACTCTCGGCGAAGCAGTGCGCGGTGACGCGGGCGCCGAGCCGGTGCGCCTCGGCGATGGCCGCCTGCACCGCCTCGCGGGGCCAGCAGGGGGCGAGGTCGCCGAGGTCGCGGTCGATCCAGTCGCCGACCAGCTTGACCCAGCCGTCGCCGCGCCGGGCCTCCCGCGCGACGTAGGCGACGAGGTCGTCCGGTTCGATCTCCCAGGCGTAGTTGCGGATGTAGCGCCGGGTGCGGGCGATGTGCCGGCCCGCCCGGATGATCTTCGGCAGGTCCTCGCGGGCGTCGGTCCAGCGGGTGTCGGAGGGCGAGCCGGCGTCCCGGATCAGCAGGGCGCCCGCGTCCCGGTCGGTGAGCGCCTGCTTCTCCGCGGTCCCGGCGTCGACCGGGCCGTGCGCGTCGAGCCCCACGTGGCAGTGGGCGTCGACCAGGCCGGGCAGCGCCCAGCCGGTGACGGTGCGCACCTCGCGGGCGCCGGCGGGCCGGTCGTAGGAGATCCGGCCCCCGACCACCCACAGCTCGTCCCGGACGTCGTCCGGCCCGGCCAGGACCCGGCCCTTCACGTGCAGCACCGCGCCATCGCTCATGCACCGCACCCTAACGGCCTACGGTTCGGACTTCCCCACCCGGCCGGAGGTCTCCTCCTCCACCTCGGCCATCGCCGGGTCGAGCAGCCGGGACAGGAAGTGCCGGGTGCGCTCGTGCTGCGGAGCGCCGATGACCCGCTCGGGACCGCCCTCCTCGACGATCACTCCGCCGTCCATGAAGACGACCCGGTCGGCGACCTCGCGGGCGAAGGTCATCTCATGGGTGACGACCATCATCGTCATGCCCTCCCGGGCGAGCATGCGCATGACCGCGAGGACATCGCCGACCAGCTCCGGGTCGAGGGCGGAGGTCGGCTCGTCGAACAGCATCACCTCGGGGCCCATGGCGAGCGCGCGGGCGATGGCGACGCGCTGCTGCTGGCCGCCGGAGAGGGAGGCCGGGTAGGCGTCCGCCTTCTCGGACAGGCCGACCCGGGCCAGGTTCTCCGCGGCGGTCCGCGCGGCCGTCGCCTTGTCCCGCCCGAGGACCCGGCGCTGGGGCAGGGTGAGGTTCTCGGTGACGCTCAGGTGCGGGAAGAGGTTGAACTGCTGGAAGACCATGCCGATACGACGGCGTACGGCGTCGATGTCGACGTCCGGGTCGGTCACCTCGGTGCCGCCGACGAAGACCCGGCCCCGGGTGGGCTCCTCCAGCAGGTTCACACAGCGCAGCAGCGTCGACTTGCCGGAACCGGAGGGGCCGATGACACAGACGACCTCGCCCTGGCCGATCTCCAGGTCGATGCCGCGCAGCACCTCGTTGTCGCCGAAGGACTTGTGCAGTCCGCGGACCTCGATCTCCGGGCGGCTCACCGGATCGCCTCCTGGGCCTTGGCTTCCATACGGCGCACGACGAAGCTGAGCGGGATGGTGACCAGCAGGTAGCACAGGCCCGCGACCAGGATCGGCGTGGAGTTGGCGGTCGTGCTGGCGAGGTCGCGGCCGAACTTGGACAGCTCCCGCTCCTCCAGTGTCACGCCGAGGAACAGCACCAGCGAGGAGTCCTTGAACAGCAGGACGAGTTCGTTGGTGAGCGGCGGCAGGATGATCCGGAACGCCTGCGGGACGATGATGGAGACCATGGCCTTGGCCGGCGAGAAGCCGAGCGAACGGGCCGCCTCAAGCTGCCCCTTGGGCACGGCCTGGATGCCGGCGCGGATGGTCTCCGCCATGTACGCGGCCGAGACCAGGCCGAGCGCGATGGCGACCTTGCCGTAGGTGCCGCCGGGGATCTCCGTGCCCGGGAAGGCGAGGGGGACGGCCACCCCGACGAAGATGAAGATCAGCAGGGCGGGCAGCCCGCGGAAGATCTCGATGTAGACGCCGGCCAGCCAGCGGTAGGGGCCCACGGAGGACAGCCGCATCAGCGCGAGGAGCATGCCCAGGGCGAGTCCGACGACGAACCCGGACAGCGTGTACAGCACGGTGTTCTTCAGCGCCAGCGTGATGACGTCCGGGAACATCTGCCGCGCGATGTCGGCCTGGGCGAACTGGTTCGCCAGCCGGCCCCAGTCGGCCGAGACCGCGAACGCGATCACGGCCGCGACGAAGACGGCGTACTGCGCGCCCCGGGACAGGCCGCGCTTCTGCCGCCGGGTCAGTCCCTTCTTCTTGGGCTGGAGGGTGGTGTCCGTATCGGTCATGAGGCGGCGGGGGAGGCGACGGAGGCGTCGTACGGGCCGATCCACTTCTCGTAGATCTTCTTGTAGGTGCCGTCCGCCTTGGCCTGCTTGAGGGCCTTGTTGACGGCGTCGAGCAGCGCCTTGTTGCCCTTCTTCACGGTGAAGCCGTACTGCTCGCCGGTCTTGAGGCTGTCGACGACCTTGAACTTCTCCGCGAACGCCTTGTCCTTCAGCCAGCCCTGGACCACCGGGTAGTCGATGACGACGGCCTGGACCTGGCCGGTGCGCAGGCCGTTGAGGACGGCGTCGGAGGACTCGAAGGAGACCGGGTCGAAGCCCTTGCCCCGGACGTAGTCCTCGCCGGTGGTCTGCGCCTGGGCGCCCAGCTTCCTGCCCTTGGACTTGACGTCGGCGAGCGAGCCGATGCCGCTGCCCTTGTCGACCAGGACGGCCTGGGTGGCCTCGAAGTACGGGTCGGAGAAGTCGACGTTCTTCTTGCGCTCGTCGGTGATGGTCATGCCGGCGGCGGCCAGGTCGCACTGCCCGGAGTTCAGGAAGGCGCCGGTCTTGAAGTTCTCGAAGGGCGTGTCACGGATCTGCTGCTCCACGCCGAGGTCCCGCGCGACGAGGTCGATCAGGGAGACGTCGAAGCCCTGCACCTTGCCGTCGATCTCCGACTGGAAGGGCGGGTACGGCAGGTGGGTGCAGGTGGTCAGCCGGCCGGCCTTGGCCAGGTGGACCCCCTTGACGGTGGTCTTGCCGCTCCCCCCGCTGTCGTCCGAGGAGCAGCCGGCCACGAGCGCGAGCCCGGCCGTCACGGTGATGGCTGCCAGAGCGCGGGTCCGGCGTCCGAGGAGCGTTGTCATGGCGGGAATCTCCCGGTAGGGGAACGAAGGGTTCCGATTATAAGGAGAAGTTTGGGCCCCTCAAATCAAACCCATGGTAACGGAGGGGTTGGACCTAAGATCGAGGGAATCGAACTCTGGCGTACGAAGAGAGAGCACACCGTGACCCACCCCTTCCTCGACCTGCCCCCGCTGAGTGCCGAGCGCTTCGCCGCCATCGAGGACGCGGTGGCCCGGCTGCTGGACACCCGGCAGGACGTCCTGATCACCCAGGGCGAGGCGCTGCTGCCGCTGGAGGGCGCGATCCGCGCCGCGGCCGGCCCGGGCACGGTGGCCCTGAACGTGATCACGGGCCCGTACGGCCAGACCTTCGGCCACTGGCTGCGCGACGCCGGCGCCACCGTGTACGACCTCGCGGTCCCCTTCCACACGGCGGTGACCGCCGGGCAGGTCCGGGAGGCGTTCGCCGAGCACCCGGAGATCGACTTCGTGTCGCTGGTGCACGCCGAGGCGGCGACCGGCAACACCAACCCGGTCGCGGAGATCGGCGAGGCGGTGCGGGAGCAGGGCGCCCTGTTCTACCTGGACGCGGTGGCCTCCGTGGGCGCGGAGCCGGTGCTGCCGGACGCGTGGGGCGTGGACCTGTGCGTGATCGGGGCGCAGAAGGCGATGGGCGGTCCGGCGGGGGTGTCGGCGATCTCGGTGAGCGAGCGGGCGTGGGCCCGGATGGCCGCCAACCCGAACGCTCCGCGCCGGTCCTACCTGTCCCTGCTGGACTGGAAGGAGCGCTGGACCGACGCCGGCCGCACGGTGCTGCCGCACGCGCCGGCCCAGTTGGAGATGCTGGCGCTCCAGGCGTGCCTGGAGCGGATCGAGGCGGACGGACTGGAAGCGGTGATGGCCCGGCACCGGCGCGCGGCGCTGGCCGCGCGGGCCGGCGCGGTGGCGCTGGGCGGGGGCCTGGAGCCGTACGTGCACGAGGAGCGGGACGCGGCGCCGGTCGCCACGACGCTGCGGGTGCCCTCCGGTGTGGTGGCGTCGGAGCTGGTGGCGCGGGCCCTGGCGAGCGATCCGGCGCTGCCGCTGGCGGCCGGCGGCGGGGCGCTGGCCCAGGAGATGGTCCGGGTCAACCACTACGGCCCCGACGCGACCGAGGACGCGGTGCGGGACTGCCTCACGGCACTGGGCACGGCCCTCGCGGAACAGGGCCACGAGGTGAACCTCCCCGCCGCCCACCGCGCCGTGAAGAACGCCTGGCAGTAACGGGCCCGACGGGCCGGGCAGCGACGGCCCGGCAGCGGCCGGCCGGATGACGACGGCCCGCGCCCACGGCGCGGGCCGTCGCCGTGTCCGGAGGACACCGTGCGGCACAACGGGCATGCCGATCTGTTGCGTGAACGTATCGACGGGGCCATCGGCTACTGAATTCAATTCACTTTCACAAAGTCCGCCAATTCCCCGGACGATAGCTTCCCGTCTTCTTCTGCCCGCTTTTTGCAGGGCTAAACAGAAGAGTTTGCGGACGGATACGTCCGGCTTTTCGGGCTGTGACACACTCCACAACGAAGGTGATTTGCACCCTTTTGCCGCCGGGCATTGCGGACATTTCCCCGATAGGCCCAGGACACCGCGCCGTCGCTCCCGTGCATTTTCGAATTCGCCTCGCTAAATTCGTGCCGCATGACTGCCGCACCCGCAGACCTGCTCATCGACCATCCGGCGACCACCGACGGAGCCGCTCTCTGGCGGATCGCCAAAGACTCGGAAACCCTCGACCTGAACTCCTCCTACAGCTATCTGCTGTGGTGCCGGGACTTCGCCGGCACCTCGGTGGTGGCCCGGGGCGTGGACGGGGAGCCGGTCGGTTTCGTCACCGGCTACCTGCGGCCCGGCCGTCCCCGCACCCTGCTCGTCTGGCAGGTGGCCGTCGACGCCGCCCACCGCGGTCTCGGCATCGCCGGAAAGCTGCTGGACGGCCTCGCCGCCCGGCTCACCGCCGAACGCGGCATCACCGAGCTGGAGACCACCATCACGCCCGGCAACACCGCCTCCGAGCGGCTGTTCACCTCGTTCGCCGAACGGCACGGCGCACGGGTCACCCGCGAGGTGCTGTTCCCCGCCGGCCTGTTCCCGGGCGGCACGCACGACCCCGAAGTCCTGTACCGCATCGGCCCGCTGACCGCCTCCACCGCCCACTGAGGAGCCCCGCACGTGACCATCACCCAGCCCGACCTGAGCGTCTTCGAGACCCTGGAGTCGGAGGTGCGCAGCTACTGCCGCGGCTGGCCCGTCGTCTTCGACCGGGCCCGGGGCAGCCGGATGTACGACGAGGACGGCCATGCCTACCTCGACTTCTTCGCCGGTGCCGGATCACTCAACTACGGCCACAACAACCCGGTGCTGAAACGGGCGCTGATCGACTACCTGGAGCGGGACGGCGTCACCCACGGTCTCGACATGTCGACCACGGCCAAGCGGTCGTTCCTGCGGACCTTCCAGGACCTGGTGCTGCGGCCGCGCGACCTGCCGTACAAGGTGATGTTCCCGGGGCCGACGGGCACCAACGCGGTGGAGTCGGCGCTGAAGCTGGCGCGCAAGGTGAAGGGCCGCGAGGCCATCGTGTCGTTCACCAACGCCTTCCACGGCATGTCGCTGGGCTCGCTGGCCGTCACCGGCAACGCCTTCAAGCGGGCCGGCGCCGGGGTGCCGCTGGTGCACGGCACGCCGATGCCGTTCGACAACTACTTCGACGGCCGGGTGCCGGACTTCCTGTGGTTCGAGCGACTGCTGGAGGACCAGGGGTCCGGGCTGAACAAGCCGGCCGCGGTGATCGTGGAGACCGTGCAGGGCGAGGGCGGCATCAACGTCGCCCGGCCCGAGTGGCTGCGCGCGCTGAAGGAGCTGTGCGAGCGGCAGGACATGCTGCTGATCGTCGACGACATCCAGATGGGCTGCGGCCGTACCGGCGCGTTCTTCTCCTTCGAGGAGGCGGGCATCACGCCGGACATCGTCACCGTCTCCAAGTCGATCAGCGGCTACGGCCTGCCGATGTCCCTGTGCCTGTTCCGGCCCGAGCTGGACATCTGGGAGCCGGGCGAGCACAACGGCACCTTCCGCGGCAACAACCCCGCCTTCGTCACCGCCACCGCCGCGCTGGAGACGTACTGGAGCGACGGCTCGGCGATGGAGAAGCAGACCCGCACCCGCGGCGAGCAGGTCGAGCGGGAGCTGATCTCGCTCACCGAGGAGAACCTCGCCGACGTGAAGGAGTACCGCGGGCGCGGGCTCGTCTGGGGCCTGGAGTTCCACGACAAGGAGCGGGCCGCGAAGGTCGCCCGGCGCGCCTTCGAACTCGGCCTGCTCATCGAGACCTCCGGCCCGCAGAGCGAGGTCGTCAAGCTGCTGCCCGCGCTCACCATCACCCCCGAGGAACTGGACGAGGGCCTCGGCATCCTCGCCCGCGCCGTCCGCGAGACCGCCTAGCAAGCGCCTGGCACAGAGGAGGAACCCACCGTGATCGTGCGATCGTTCAAGGACATCGAAGGCACCGACCGCCATGTGAAGGCGGCGTCCGGCACCTGGGAGAGCAAGCGGATCGTCCTCGCCGAGGAGCGGGTCGGCTTCTCGCTGCACGAGACCATCCTGTACGCCGGGACCGAGACGTCGATGTGGTACGCCCACCACGTCGAGGCCGTCGTCTGCACCCGGGGCGAGGCCGAACTCACCGACCGGGAGACCGGCAAGACGTACACCATCACGCCCGGCACCATGTACCTCCTCGACGGGCACGAGCGGCACACGCTGCGCGTCAAGGAGGACTTCCACTGCCTCTGCGTGTTCAACCCGCCGGTCACCGGCCGGGAGGACCACGACGAGAACGGGGTGTACCCGCTGCTCACCGAGCCCGAGGAGGCGTAAGGACATGACCACCGCCACCGTGAGGGACCTCTACCCGACCCGCGGCACCACCGAGGTGACCCTCCCCCGGCAGGACCCGGTCCTCTGGGGTGCCCCGGACACTCCCGGCCCGATCCCGGCCGCCGGCCTCCAGGCGTACGAGCGGGACGGCTTCCTCGCCGTCGACCAGCTCATCACCCCGGCCGAGGTCGAGGTGTACCGGCGGGAGCTGGACCGGCTGGTCTCCGACCCGGCGGTGCGCGCCGACGAGCGCGCCGTCGTGGAGCCGCGGTCGCAGGAGATCCGCTCCGTCTTCGAGGTGCACCGGATCAGCGAGGTGTTCGCCGGTCTGGTGCGCGACGAGCGCGTGGTCGGCCGGGCGCGGCAGATCCTCGGTTCGGACGTGTACGTCCACCAGTCCCGGATCAACGTCAAGCCGGGCTTCGGCGCGAGCGGCTTCTACTGGCACTCGGACTTCGAGACCTGGCACGCCGAGGACGGCCTGCCGCACATGCGGACGGTGTCCGTCTCGATCGCGCTCACCGAGAACCACGACACCAACGGCGGCCTGATGATCATGCCGGGTTCGCACCGGACGTTCCTGGGCTGCGCCGGGGCCACGCCGAAGGACAACTACAAGAAGTCCCTTCGGATGCAGGACGCGGGCACGCCCTCGGACGAGGCGCTGACCAGGCTGGCGGACGAGCACGGCATCCGGCTGTTCACCGGCAAGGCCGGCTCGGCGACCTGGTTCGACTGCAACTGCATGCACGGCTCCGGTGACAACATCACGCCGTTCCCGCGCAGCAACGTCTTCATCGTGTTCAACAGCGTGGAGAACACGGCCGTGGAGCCGTTCGCGGCGCCGGTGCGGCGCCCGGAGTTCGTCGGGGCCCGGGACTTCACACCGGTCCGCTGAACCACGCCGTCCCGGGGGCCCGCGCGGGTGTGCGCGGGCCCCCGGCGCGTACCGCGGCGCCGGAACCGGGAGCCGGCATCGGGCGCCGGGGCGGTCAGCCGGACAGCGCGTCCAGCAGCCGGTCCACGTCCGCGGGCGTGTTGTAGAGGTGGAAGGCCGCGCGCAGATGGCCCGAGCGGTCGGAGACCTCGATGCCCGCCTCGCTCAGCCGGGGCTGGCGGGAGCCGAGTCCGGGCACCGAGACGATCGCCGAGCCGGGCGCGGGCACCGGCTCGTGGCCGAGGTCCGCGAGGCCCGCGCGGAACCGGTCGGCGAGGGCGGTGTCGTGCGCGTGGATCGCCGGGACGCCGAGTTCCTCGATGAGTTCCAGCGAGCGGCGCAGGCCCGCGAAGGTGAACAGGGCGTGGGTGAGGTCGAACCGGCGGGCGGAGCGGGCGAGTTCGGCCACCGGGCCGTAGCAGCTCTCCCAGGGCCGTTCGGCCGCGACCCAGCCCGCGAGGACGGGCGTGAGTCCGCCGAAGTCCTCGGGGACGGTGAGGAAGGCCGCGCCGTGCGGGCCCAGCAGCCACTTGAAGGTGACGCTCGCGGTGAAGTCGAAGGCGTCCGCGTCGGCCGGCAGCCAGCCGGCGGACTGGGAGAAGTCGACGTAGGTGCGGGCGCCGTGGGTGCGGGCGGCCTCGCGCAGGGCGGCCAGGTCGGCGAGCCGGCCGTCGGCGGACTGGGCGGCGCTGACCGCGACGAGCGCGGTGCCCGGCCGCACGGACTCGGCGATCCGCTCCAGCGGGACCGTGCGGACCTTGAGGTCGCCGCGGACGTGGAACGGGTTGAGCACGGAGGTGAAGTCGTCCTCGGCGGTCAGGACTTCGGCTCCCGCGGGCAGCGCGGCGGCGATCACACCGGTGTGCGCCGCGACCGAGGCGCCCGCGGCGACCCGGGTGGCCGGGACCCCGGCGAGCCGGGCGAACGCGGCCCGGCTCGCCTCCACGTCCTCGTACAGCGGGGTCAGCGGCCGGCCCTCGGCCCGCAGCAGCGCCGCTTCCTGGAGGGCGGCGACGCTGCGGGCGGGCAGCAGGCCGTTGCTCGCGGTGTTGAGGTAGGTGCTCCGCGGGCGGAACTCGGCGCGGACGAGGCGGTCGAAGGTCTCCGTGGTCTCCATGGGACCACTGTGCGGCCCGGCGGTGCCTGCGTCCATCGCGATTTTCTGCCCGGTTCCTCCAAGGAACGCTTATGGGACCGCGCCGGCCGGCGGTGTCAGCCGTGCGACGGGACCGCGCAGCCGTCGGGGCCGCACGCCTCGGCGTCCGCCCGGCCGACCGGCCGCAGCGGGGAGCGCTCGCCCCAGGCCTGGGTCAGCGCCTGGGTGAAGACCTCGGCGGGCTGGGCGCCGGAGACGCCGTAGGTCCGGTCGAGGACGAAGAACGGCACGCCGGTGGCGCCGAGCCGGGCGGCCTCCTGCTCGTCGGCGCGGACCTCCTCGGCGTAGGCGTCCGGGTCGGCGAGCACCGCGCGGACCGCCCCGGCGTCCAGCCCGGCTTCCACGGCCAGCTCCACCAGGCGGTCGTCGCCCTCGGTGAACAGGGAGCGCTCCTCGGCGAAGTTGGCCCGGTACAGGACCTGGAGCAGCCGGTCCTGCGCGCCGTGCTCCTTGGCGAGGTGCAGCAGGCGGTGCAGGTCGAAGGTGTTGCCGTGGTCGCGGCCCCGGGTGCGGTAGTCCAGGCCCTCGGCGGCGGCCTGGGCGCCCAGGTTGTCCTCGCCGGCCTGGGCCTGCGCCTCGCTCATGCCGTACTTCGCGGTCAGCATGGTGAGCACGGGCTGGACGTCGCCCTTGGCGCGGCCCGGGTCCAGTTCGAAGGAGCGGTGCACCACCTCGACCTCGTCGCGGTGCGGGAAGGCAGCGAGCGCCTTCTCGAAGCGGGCCTTGCCCACATAGCACCAGGGGCAGGCGATGTCGCTCCAGATCTCGACGCGCATGTCTTCGGCTCTCTCCGGGTGGTACGGCTGCGGGGGCTTTCCCCGGCCGGGTGCGTGAACGTTCAAGCAGCCCGTTTCATTCCCGCTTGGCGCCGAGCCGCGCGGCGCCGGCCGGGACCGCGCGCCCCGGCCGTCCGGCCGGGGACCGGCCGGACGGTTGCGGTCAGCACCGCGGCCGTGGCCGGTTCCCGCCCGGCGGCCGGGGTGCTACCGCTCCAGCCGCCCGTTGAACCGCCGGGGCAGGCCGAGGGGGTTGTCGTCCTTCAGCTCGGCCGGCAGCAGGGCCTCCGGCGCGTTCTGGTAGGCCACCGGCCGCAGCCACCGCTCGATGGCGGTGCCGCCCACGGAGGTGGAGGTGGAGGTGGTCGCCGGGTACGGGCCGCCGTGGTGCTGGGCCGGTGCCACCGCGACACCCGTCGGCCAGCCGTTCACCAGGACGCGCCCGGCCAGCGGGGTCAGCTCCGCGAGCAGCTCGGGCCCCCGGCCCCGGCCGGCGGCCTCGTCCGAGGAGACCTGGACCGTCGCCGTGAGGTTGCCCGGCAGCCGGGACAGGACGGCCTTGGCCTCCTGCTCGTCGGCGTAGCGGGCCACCACGGTCACCGGTCCGAAGCACTCCTCCAGCAGCAGGTCGTGCGCGCCCCGCTCGGCCAGCTTCGCCGCCGGCACGGTGAGGACACCGGCGCTGACCGTGTGCTCGTCGCCCGCGCCCGGGGCGACCGGCGTGTCGACCCCGGGCAGCCCGGCGCGCTCGGCCGCGCCGGCGAGGAAGTTGTCCCGCATCCGGTGGTCGAGCAGCACGCCGGCGCCGGTGCCGCCGACCGCGTCGGCCAGGGACTTCACCAGCCGGTCGCCCCCGTCGCCGGACGGCACCAGCACCAGGCCGGGCTTGACGCAGAACTGGCCGACGCCGAGGGTCATCGAGCCGGCGAGCCCGGAGCCGATCTCCTCGGCCCGCTCGGCCACGGCGGCCTCGGTCACCAGGACCGGGTTCAGCGAGCCCAGTTCGCCGTGGAACGGGATCGGCACCGGGCGGGCGGCGGCGGCGTCGAAGAGTGCCCGGCCGCCCCGCACCGACCCGGTGAAGCCGGCCGCGGCGACCAGCGGGTGCCTGATCAGCTCGACGCCCGCCGCGAACCCGTGCACCAGGCCGACGACGCCCTCCGGGATGCCGTGCCCGGCGGCGGCCGCGCGCAGCACCCCGGCGACCCGCTCGGACAGGGCCGGGTGGTCGGGGTGGGCCTTGACGACGACCGGGCAGCCCGCGGCCAGCGCGCTCGCGGTGTCGCCGCCGGCGACGGAGAAGGCGAAGGGGAAGTTGGAGGCGGAGTAGACGGCGACGACGCCGAGCGGCACCTTGTAGCGGCGCAGGTCCGGCACGGGCGGGGTGGCCGTGTCGTCGGGGTGGTCGATGACGACGTCCAGGAAGGCGCCTTCGTCGACGATGTCCGCGAAGGCCCGCAACTGGTAGGCCGTACGGGCGAGTTCGCCGTTCAGCCGGACCGGGCCGAGCGCGGTCTCGGCGTCGGCGGTCTCCACCAGGCCGTCCCGGGCCGCTTCCAGGCCGGCGGCGGCCGAGCGCAGGAAGGCGGCGCGGACCGTGCGGTCGGCGAGGGCCTCCCGCGCCGCGTGGGCCGCCCGGACGGCCGCGTCGATCTCCTCGGCGGTGGCCTCCACCGCAACCTGTTCGCGCTGCTTCCCGGTGCGCGGGTCGACACTCCAGACTGGTGCTGCTGCCACCGCGGGTCCCTCCCAAATAAGGCCGCACTCTTCGAAACGTGCGCGTCACCCCGAGCGCGTTCGATATACTGAACACTGTCTCTGATGATGAACGCTTCGGAGACTATATATCTCGGTCCTCGTCGAACGAAGGGGTCAAGGGCGATGACGGCAGGCGACACAGGGGGCGGGGCGCAGGTCAAGTCCGCGGTACGGACCGTTGAGCTGCTCGAATACTTCGCCGGCCGGCCCGGTATGCACTCGCTCGCGGCCGTCCAGGAGGCCGTGGGCTATCCCAAGTCCAGCCTCTACATGCTGCTGCGCACGCTGGTGGAGCTGGGCTGGGTGGAGACGGACGCCACCGGCACCCGGTACGGCATCGGGGTGCGGGCGCTGCTCGTGGGCACCTCCTACATCGACGGCGACGAGGTGGTGGCCGCCGCCCGCCCGACCCTGGACCGGCTCTCGGACGACACCACGGAGACCATCCACCTGGCCCGGCTCGACGGCCCCAACGTGGTCTATCTGGCGACCCGGCAGTCCCAGCACTACCTGCGCCCCTTCACCCGGGTCGGCCGCCGGCTGCCGGCCCACTCCACCTCGCTCGGCAAGGCGATCCTCGCCACCTACACCGACGAGCAGGTGCGCAAGATGCTGCCGGAGACGCTGCCCGCGCTCACCGAGCACACCCTCACCGACCGGGAGCGGCTCATCGAGGAGCTGCACCAGGTCCGGGAGCGGGGCTTCGCGGTCGACCGCGAGGAGAACA
The DNA here is from genome assembly GCF_055566335.1 of Streptomyces sp. NPDC027672. Taxonomy (NCBI): domain Bacteria; kingdom Bacillati; phylum Actinomycetota; class Actinomycetes; order Kitasatosporales; family Streptomycetaceae; genus Streptomyces; species Streptomyces sp. NPDC027672. The sequence goes on from NZ_JBVHSO010000014.1 coordinate 85,711, forward strand.
CGCTGGGCCTGCGCTGCTTCGGCGTGGCCATCCCGTACCGCACGCCCGCCCGGGACGCCATCAGCTGCTCGGTCCCGGTAGCCCGGCTGACGCCCGCCCACGAGCAACTGATCAAGGACGCGCTGTTCGACGCGCGGGACCGGCTGACGCTGGCGACCCGCAGGCTCTGAGATCCGGCCCGCGGACCCGAGGGCCGGGCCGTCCGCCCGGCGCCCGGGTCGCCGGCGCCACGCCCGGATCGTCGGCGCCGCGCCCGGGTCGTAGGCTGCGCGCCCGGGTCGTAGGCTGCGCGTCCGGGTCGTAGGCTCGGGGTCATGGAGATCGTGCTGCGGGCCGTCCAGGACGGTGATCTGCCGGTGGTCCGCCGCCAGATGACGGACCCGGAGGCCGTGCGGATGGCCGCCTTCTGCCCGGACGGCCTGGACGACCGGGAGGCTTTCGCGGCCTACTGGAAACGGCTGCGCGGCACCTCCCACGTCCTGCGCGCGGTGCTGGCCGACGGCGCCGTGGTGGGCACCGCTGCGGTGTACGGAGTGCCCGGCGAGCGCGAGGTGACGTACTGGATCGACCGCGCGTACTGGGGCCGGGGCGTGGCGACGGCCGCGCTGCGGGCCCTGCTCGCCGAGGTGCGCGACCGGCCGCTGTACGCGCGCGCCGCGGCCGACAACGCCGGCTCGCTGCGGGTGCTGCGGAAGTGCGGGTTCCGCGAGACGGCGCGGGCGCGGGGGTTCGCGAACGCGCGGGGGCGGGAGATCGAGGAGGTCGTGCTGGTCCTGGCGGACCGGGCGGACGGGCCGGCCGGCTGAACGCCGGATGAGAAAAACGGCCGTAAGGGAACGATCGACCCCGTTGCGCTCGTCTTCCGGGCGGGATGAACAAGACGATCAGGCGGGCGTCCGTCTTCGCGCTGCTGCTCGTGCTCGCCCTGCTGGTCAGGGCGACATGGCTGCAGTACTACGACGGCCAGGCCCTCGCGGACGACAACGACAACCGGCGGAACGTGATCGCGACCTACTCACGGCCCCTGGGGAACATCATCGTGGCCGGGGAGGCGATCACCGGCTCGACACGGACGAAAGGAAGCGACCTCGCCTACAAGCGGACGTACACCGACGGCAGGCTGTACGCGGCGGTGACGGGCTACGCCTCGCAGGCGTACGCGCCCACCCAGCTGGAGGGCATCTACACCGATCTGCTCAACGGCACGGACAACCAGCTGAAGACCGTGATGGACACCGTCACCGGCCGGCGCGCCGACCCGGGCGACGTGGTCACGACGATCGACCCGGCCGTGCAGAAGGCGGGCTACCGCGCGCTGGGCGGCACCAAGGGCGCGGCCGTCGCGCTCGACCCGAAGACCGGCAAGATCCTCGCGGTGGTCTCCACCCCGTCGTACGACCCGTCCACGCTCACCGACGCCGGCACGGCCGGGACGGCGTGGCAGCGGCTCAACGCGGACAAGGACAAGCCGCTCACCAACCGCGCGCTGCGCCAGCCGCTGCCGCCGGGCTCCACGTTCAAGCTGGTGGTCGCGGCCGCCGCGCTGGAGGACGGGCTGTACGAGAACGTGGACGAGCCCACCGACAGCCCCCAGCCGTACATCATGCCGGGCACGGTGCGCGAGCTGCCGAACGAGAGCAAGTCGGCGCCGTGCCGGAACGCCTCGCTCCGGGTCGCCCTGCGCTACTCCTGCAACAACGTCTTCGGTCATCTGGCCGTCCAGCTCGGGCAGGACAAGGTCAGGGCCATGGCCGAGAAGTTCGGCTTCAACGACGAGGAGCAGGACGTGCCGGTGCGCGCCTACCCGAGCGTCTACCCCTCCGGCATGGACAAGTCGCAGACGGCCCTGTCCGGCATCGGCCAGTTCAACGTCACGGCCACGCCCCTGCAGATGGCCATGGTGTCCGCGGCCATCGCCAACGGCGGCAAGCTGGTATCGCCGCACATGGTCGCGCGGATCACCGACGGCGGCGGTGATGTGCTGAAGGACTACGACGACGACACGGACACCAAGGAGATCATCGGCTCCCGCACCGCGGAGCAACTGCGGTCGGCGATGGAGACCGTGGTGAAGGACGGCACCGGCACCAACGCGCTGATCGACGGCGTGACCGTCGGCGGCAAGACCGGCACCGCGCAGCACGGCGAGAACAACGACAAGTCGCCGTACGCCTGGTTCACCTCCTACGGCAAGTCCGACGGCAACGGCAAGGAAGTGGCCGTCGCGGTGATGGTGGAGCAGTCCGACGCGGCACGCTCGGAAGTGAGCGGCAACGGCCTGGCCGCGCCCGTGGCCAAGGCGATGATGCAGGCGGCCCTGAAGTAGCACGCCCAGCGAGCGGAGGCGGGAGGGCACCGTGCGGCGCCCTCCCGCCTCCGCTCGTATCCCCTCCCGTTCCCCCGCGGCGCGTGGACTTCCGGTGCGCGGAGGCGAGTTCGGCGGGTCATACGATGTCCGGCCACCCGTACAATTCCTCGCATGTCATTTGCATGACACTCCTGGCGCGCACCGAGAAGAGGTCACCCGTGGGCACAGTCGTCGACGACGCAGCCTCCGTGGAGTTCCACGCCTTCTTCGAACAGCACTACGCCGAACTCGCCCGCCTCGCCCGCCTCCTCACCGGCGAGGCGGACGCCGCCGACGACCTCGCGGCGGACGCCCTGCTCGCGCTGTGGCACCGCTGGGACCGGGTGCGCGCGGCCGACCACCCGGTGGCGTACGCGCGGGGCGTGGTCGCCAACCTGGCCCGCACCCGGATCCGCAGCGCGGTGCGCGAGCGGCGGCGGGTCGCGCTGTTCTGGCCGCGCGGCGAGGAACGGACCGAGAACCCGGACGTCGCCGGGGTCGTGGACGTCCAGGAGGCGCTGCGCCGGCTGCCGTTCCGCAAACGGGCGTGCGTGGTGCTCCGGCACGCGTGCGACCTGTCGGAGAAGGACACCGCCCTCGCGCTCGGGATCTCGGTGGGTACGGTGAAGAGCCAGACGTCCAAGGGCATGGCCGAACTCCAGCGGCTGCTCGGCCCGCAGGGCGACCCGCCACGGGTGCGCGCGGCGATGGCGGTCCGGGCGGGCGAGAGCGGAGGAAGGAACCGATGAGGCGGCAGGACGTGCACGAGGAGCTGCGCGCCCGGCTGCACGAGGCGGCCGAGGCCCACCGGCCGGACCGCGCGCGCATCCTGGCCCGGGTGGAGCGCGGCATGGCCGCCCCGCCCGGACCCGGCCACCGGGCCGTGCGCCCGCCGGTGCCCGGCTGGCTCCGGGTGGTCTGCGCGACGGCCGCGGTGGCGGGCGTGCTCGCGGCCGGGGGCTACGCCGTGGCCTCCGCGGTGCGCGACGACCCGCCGGCCCGGCAGACCGTGGCGGTCTCGCCCACGCCCACGGCCGGCTCGCCGGCGCCTCCCGCCACCCGGCCTGCGGACCGCTCGGCGGACCCGGCGGACCCGGCGCCCGGCGAGGGCACCGGCCGGCCGTCCCGGGCGCCGCACGTCCCGCCCACCCGCGCACCGGGCGCCTCCTCCTCCCCCACGCCGGACGCCACCGCCCCGGCGAAGCCGCCGGCGGCCCGTGCCGAACAGGACGGACCGCTGTGGTCGGACGGCTCGGTGAACCCGCACAGCAACGCCTTCTGGGCACAGAGCGATCTGACCCTGCGGACCACCGAGCGGCTGACCTCCCTCACCGTCGAGCTGCGGATCGCCCAGACCGGCTCGGTGACGTCGACCGGCGCGTGGCGCTCGCTGCCGGAAGGGGACTTCACCCAGCGCGTCGCCGAGCGGGACGGGTTCGTCGTCTACACCTGGACGCTGCGCGAGGGGCGCACGGTGCCGGCGGGCCGGTGGGTGTTCGCGGGGCAGTACGACCACGCCCGCGGCGGACGCGACGCGGGCGCCGACCGCTATGCCATGACCGGCGTGGCCGGCGGGCATGGCTACGCGGTGGCCGGTGACTTCGCCCCGCACGACGGCTGAGAGACGGCGGCGCCCGGGTCCCCGCCGGCCCGGCCGGGGGGACGGTGCTCAGCCGGCCGTCAGGAGACGAAGTAGGTCGGGTTCGGCAGCTTGTAGGCGCGGTCGGCGTAGCCGCCGTCCAGGTCCGAGTACTGGTCGCCGAAGTTGGCGATGATCTCGTAACCGAGGTCGTGCTCGATGTGCCGGCGCGTGCCCGACTTGTACTGGACGGTCGTGCAGTTCCAGGTGCCCGGCACGGCGCAGTGCTTCAGATAGGCCGGCGGGGCGGCCTTGTCCTTGAGGAACATGTGGCCGGCGTCGAGGTTCACGTCGGCGCCCGCCTTCTTCAGGTTCGCCACCGCGCCGGCGCGCTGGGCCTCGGTGAGACCGGAGTTGTAGAAGACCTCCACGCCCCTGGACTCGGCGTAGCGCACCAGCTCGGGGCTGCCGAAGACGGCCGGACGGTCGGCCTTGTTCACGTAGTCGTTCCAGGTGGCGGAGTCGTACGTGTAGTTGTGGCGCTTCTCGTAGTCGAGGCTGAGCAGCAGGGTGTCGTCGATGTCGAAGACGACGGCCGGCCGGGCGCCCCGGTGGTGCGCCGTGCGGGCGGCCTTGTCGAGGTAGCGCTCGGCCTCGGCGTCGATGCGCGCCAGGTCCTCGGCGTACGGGCTGTCCGGGGACGCCTGGTAGACGCCGTCGGCGTCGGCGGTGGTGCCGTAGTAGGTGTCGATGTCCTTCACCAACTGGCCGATGTTGTACGGCTCGTGGGTGGAGTTCGCCGTCGACTGGCCGGCGCCGGCCACGCCCGCGCCGTACAGCGCGGCACCGGCGACGGCACAGGCGGCGCCGGCCGCGGCCGCCTTGAGGGACTTGCGCATGGATCCTCCGGATCTGGTGGATGGAGTGACGTACCAGGTCACGGACTGTCTACGCGCATCACACGGCTACCGCGAGCCCTGTTATCCGATCGATATGCCCTGCCAGGGGCGCCAGTTGCCGAGATAGGCGGTCCGGGTCGCCGACGCGGCCTGGGCGGCGGTCAGCCGGGGCCGGTTCTCCGGCACGGTGACGGCGGCGCCCGGCCCGGTGTTGCGGTACTCGGCGAAGCGCTGCTCCTGCCAGGGGTGGGCCGCCGCCATGTCGGCGTAGGGGGCGACGGCGTCGATGCCGGGGCCGAGCCAGGTGTCGCGGACGGTGAGCATCGGGCGGGCGGTGGGGTCGGAGCTGGGGACCCAGGGGCGGGCCAGTTTGTAGAAGCCGTCCGGGGCCTCGCTGCTGACGCGGCCGTGCGTGACGAGGAAGCCGCGCGGGTTGGCGGCGGCCGTGGAGGGCGCGAAGACGAAGCCGTAGGGCGCCGCGGCCAGGTCCGTCCGGTCCAGGGTGTGGAAGCGGCAGTGCTCGTAGACGGCGGTGGCCCGGCCGAAGACGAAGTCGACGTCTCCTTCGACATGGCAGTGGGCGTAGTACTGGCGGGCGAAGACACCGAGGGCCAGGGTGTCGGCGTACAGGGTGTCCTGGTGGCCGAGGAAGCGGCAGTGCAGGAAGGCGCCGCGGTCGCCCTGCGCCTTGAGAGCCACGGCCTGGGTGCCGGTGGTGCCCGGATGGGCGGCGCGCAGCCAGTCGTTGGCGAAGGTGAGGTGGCGGGCGGTGAACCCGTCGGCCTGGACGGTGACCGTGGCCGAGCCGCTGGTGCCGTGGGTGCCGCCGCCGGGCGCGGGGGTGCCGGCCGCGTTGTCGTAGACGATCACGACGTCCCGGGGGTCCCCGGTGGCGCCGATCCAGGTCATCTCCGGGCGGCCGGCGTCGACGGCGACCGTCTCGCGGTAGGTGCCGGGCGCGAGCACGAGGGTCCGGCCGCTGCCGGTGGCGGCGGTCACCGCGGCCTGCACGCTGGTGAAGTCGCCGCGCCCGTGCGGGTCGACGTAGAGGGTGTCCGGGGTGCGGCGGCGGGCCGGGGAGCCGTGGCGGCCGAAGGGGCGCGGGCCGGCGTGCGCGGGGGCGGGCGCCAGGGCGAGCGCGGCGGCGGACCCGGCGCTCGCGGCGAGGAGACCTCGTCGGGTCAGGGGCATGGGACGGCTCCTTGTCGGGGCGGCTCGGGCGGGTGCGGCCGGGGCGGGGCGCGCCCCGGCCGCGGGCGGTCAGCGCAGGTGTCCGGCGCCCGCGTGGCGGGCGACGAGGCCGGGGACGGCCTCCGGCCGGTCCACCCGGGTGCGCAGGGCCGGTGTCCAGCCGGCCCCGGACCGCAGGCTCTCGCCGGGGACTTCGGCGTTGTGGACGGCGACGAGGTCCGCCGGCCGGCCGTTGACGTAGTTGTCGGCGGCGGTGACCGGCGCGTCCTTCCACTTCTTCAGGACCGTGCCGGCGCCGGTCCCGGCGGGCAGGGTGAACGCGTTGTGCTCGGCGACGAGCTGGGACTCCAGGCCGATGCCGTAGCTGTAGGAGTAGCCGGCACCGGCGACGAAGTGGTTGTTGTAGGAGTCCACCTGCCCGAAGCGGACGCGCGGGGCCCGTTCGACCAGGTTCCGGAACAGGTTGTGGTGGAAGGTGACCTTCAGGTGCCCGCGGTCGACGGCGGCCGTGGCGGCGCTGTCGCTGTTGCCTATGAGGATCGTCTTGTCGTGGTCCTCGAAGACGTTCCAGGAGGCGGTGACGTAGTCGGCGCCCTTGACGACGTCCAGCTCGCCGTCGTGCTGCTGGTAGATCCGGCCGTAGTACGACGGCAGGGTGCTGTCCGGGTGGTCGCCGTCGGTGAACGTGTCGTGGTCGATCCACACGTGGGACGACCCGTACACCACGGCGCTGTCGTACTCGGAGTTCCAGTTGCCGTCGGCGGTGTCGGTCGGGTCCCACTGCGGGAAGCAGTCGAGCGGGCTCTCGAAGGCCAGGTTGCGCACGATGACGTTGTCGACGCCCTTGATCTGGAGGCTGGCGCCCTTGAAGCCGGCGTCGCGCCCGATGCCGACGATCGTGGTGTTGGCCGGGACGGCCGCCTTGATGGAGGCGTCCTGGCGGGCGGCGGAGGCGCGGCGCAGGCCCTCGGGGCTGTCGTCGGGCTCGGCGTCGAGGGTCGTGGTCCGGCCCCACACGGCGGGGTCGTAGGTCTTCAGATAGGCGGCGAAGTCGTAGCCGGGCACGGCGAACGCGTCGCAGCCGGGCCCGTCGGCGTCGAGGGTGCCCCGCACCCGGACGATCTTCGGCGCGCTGCCGCCGTCCGCGAGGGCGGCCTTGAACTGCTCCCAGGTGGTGACGGTGTAGACGTGCGCGGGGCCGGCGGCGGCGCCGCCGGTCGTCCCGGTGCCGTAGGCCGCCCAGCCGTCGCCGGCGGGCAGCACCTGCCGGCCGGGGGCGGTGCGGTGGGCGGGGTGCGCGGACGCGGTGCCGGTGACGGCGAGGACGAGGGCCGTGCAGCCGACGGCCGTCGCTATGACACGTCCATGACATCCAGGGATACGCATGGTGGGGCTCTCCTCAAGCTATGCGGGTGGCCAGGTGATCCAGGAGGCGGGGACCTCCTCGTGCAGCCGGACGACGTCGTGCCGGGCCAGCACCCGGGTGCGCAGCAGCTCCCGCGCCACGAGCCGCGCCACGGCGACGGCGCCCGGCGGGTTGAAGTGGGTGTTGTCCTGCTCGGTGGCGGTCCAGTTGAAGTAGGTCTTCGTCTCCTCGGCGCCGAGCCGCTGCCACAGCGCGAGCGAGAGCGCCTCGATGTCGAGCAGCGCGACCCCTTCCTGCTCGGCAAGGGCGCGCATGGCCGCCGGGTATTCGCCGTGGGTGGGCAGGGCGGTGCCGTCGGCGGCGAACCGGCGGCGCTCCACCGGCGTGGCGAGCACGGGCCGGGCACCGCGCTCGCGGGCGCCGTCGAGGTACAGCCGCAGGTAGCGCTGGTACGTCGTCCACGGCTCGGTGTACCGGGCGGGATCGGTGGCCTTCTCGTCGTTGTGCGCGAACTGGACGAGCAGCACATCCCCGCGCCGGACCCCGGCGAGCAGCGCGTCGAGCCGCCCTTCGTCCACGAAGCTCTTCGCACTGCGCCCGTTCACCGCGTGGTTGGCGACCTTCAGCTCCTCGCGGAGGAAGAAGGGCAGCGCCATGCCCCACCCGGTCTCGGGGGCGGCGTCGGCGTACTTCTGCGCGGCCGTGGAGTCGCCGGCGAGGTGCAGGGTGCGGGTCTCCCGGCGGGAACGGCCGACGAGCGGTACGGCGGCGAGACCCGCGGAGGTGACTTGTCTGCGCGTGAGGGACACGGCCTGTGCCTTTCGACTGGGGTGCGTTTCCAGGGGGGCGGAAGACCGCGCGTCCGGCCGGGGCCGGCCGGCGGTCCCCCGCCCTCGGGAGCCGTCCGGCCGCTCAGCGGTGCTCCTTCCAGTCCGCCTGCGCCGTGTTCAGCTGGTCGGCGAGCGTGTCCAGGAACTCCTTCGCGCTCAGCTTCCCGAGCAGCACCTTCTGGAGGTTCGGTTCGTTGTCGGCCTTGGAGAGGGTGTTCCAGTCGGGCAGGTAGTACGGCAGCTGCACGATCTTCGTGCGGGACCCGTTCAGTGCCTCGGCGGCCAGCTTCGTCGGCTCCGACGCCCGCACCCACGCGTCCCCGGCCGCCTCCGTGTTGGCCGGCACCTGCCCCGCGACCTCGTTCCACTTGCTGTTGGCCGCGTGCGAGGCGGCGAACTCGATGAACTTCCAGGCTGCGGCCTTGTTCTTGCCGGACTTGAACAGGGCGAGCCCGTCGACCGGGTTGGACACCTGCACCCGGGTCCCGTCGTCCAGGGTCGGGTTGGGGATGCCGCGGAACCTGCCCTTCAGCGCCTTCTCGTGGTCGGCGTAGGAGCCCAGGTTGTGGCTGAGCATCCCGATGGTGCCGGAGTCCCACTGGGCGACCATCTTGGTGAAGTCGTTGTTCACGTCGGCGGACGGCGTGTCCTTCTTGTACAGGCCGGCGTACTTCTCCAGCGCGGCCACGTTCCTCGGGTCGTTGACGGTGGTCTTGTCGCCCTTCCAGAAGGACGTGATCCCGCTCTGCCCGTACATCGCGTCCAGGGCCTGGGCGATGGAGCCCTCACCGCCGCGCAGGGTGTAGCCGAAGGCGTTCTTGTCCTTGTGCGTGAGCCGGTCGGCGGCCCGGTAGAACTTCGTCCAGGTGGTCGGCGGCTCCAGCCCGGCCGCGCGGAACAGGTCGGTCCGGTACCACAGCGTGCCGTTGTTCGCGGACGTCGGCACGGTGTACGTCCTGCCGTCGCCGCCGGCCGCCTTGACGCTTTGCAGGAACGTGGCGTTCAGCCTGTCCTTCAGCGGGCTGCCGGCGAGCCGGCCGTCCAGCGGCTCCAGCGCGCCCTGCGCGGCGACCTCGGCCAGCATCGCCGTGCCGACGCCGCCGACGTCCGGCAGGCCGCCGCCCTGGATGGCGGTGTCGTACTTGGACTGGACGCTCGCGGCGGGCACCCCGACGTACTTGACCTTGATGTCGGGGTACTTGTCCTCGAAGTCGGCGATGATCTGCTTCCAGACGTCGGTGCGGACACCGCCGTTGTTGTCCCAGAACGTGACGGTGCCCTTGCCGGAGCCCTCGTTCCCCTTGCCGCCCGCGCCGCCGCTGCCGTCGTCGCCGCAGGCGGTGGCGGTCAGCGCGAGGACGGAGCCCAGGGCGACGGCCAGGGCGGCGCGCCTGCTTCTGCGGTTGCGGATGCTGCTTGTCATCGGTCGGCTCTCTTCTGCTGGGTCCAACGGGGCAGGGGGTGGTGGGGCTCGGTGTCCGGTCCGTTGCCGCGGACCGGGGAAGGGCGTGCCCGGCCAGGCGGGCACGGTGCTCACGAAGGGGTGAAGCGGAACCGGGTGAAGGTGGCCGAGCCCGCCGGCCCGGTCCCCTCGGGTGCGACGGCGAACAGGCCGAGCAGGGCGCCGACCCAGCGCCAGGGCACGGCCGCGAAGACCGGCCCGGACGGACGCGGGCCGTCCCCGACGTCGTAGGAGAACCGGCACCGCGCCCCGGGTCCGGCCTCGATCCGCAGCCGGGCCCGGCCCCCGGGCGCCACGCACGGCACCCCGGCGTCGCGTTCCCGCTCGGCGACCTCCTCCGCGAAGCGGTGCACGAGGCGGACCGTCCCGTCGGTCCCGCGCTCCAGCCCGATCCAGGAGAAGGCGTCCCCGAGCACCGCCAGTCCGGCCCGCGCGCCCGGCTCGGTGGCGTCCAGCCGCAGCCCGACCTCGACGGTGCCCGGCACCCCGGGCAGCCGCTGGGTCAGGACGTGGGGCAGTTTCCGCGGGTCGTGGGCGTCGGCGGAGCGGACGCAGGCCAGCCGCAGCCCGTCCCCGGAGTGCTGGGTGGCCCAGCCGTCGGCCGGGTTGGCGGTCCACTGCCACTGCCGGCCGTACCGGCCGCCGGGGAAGTCGTCGTCGGTGGCGGGCGCGGCGGGCGGCTGCGGCGGCAGCGCGGGCCGCCGGTGCACGGCGACGGGGGCGCCGTCGTCGCCGAGGACCGGCCAGCCGTCGTCCGCCCAGCGCATCGGCTGGAGGTGGACCACCCTGCCGTAGGCGCCGCGCTGCTGGAAGTGCACGAACCAGTCCTCGCCGGCCGCGGTGCGCACCCAGCCGCCCTGGTGCGGTCCGTTGACGTCGGTGTCCCGCTGCTCCAGGACGATCCGCTCCTCGTAGGGGCCGAAGAACCCGCGCGAGCGGAACGCCCCCTGCCAGCCGGTCTCCACCCCGCCGGCCGGGGCAAGGATCCAGAACCAGCCGTCGTGCCGGTACAGCTTGGGTCCCTCCAGGGTGAACCAGCCGGGGATGCGGTCGCCGTCTACGATCACCCGGCCCTCGTCGAGCAGCGAGGTGCCGTCCGGGTGCATGCGGTGGCCGGTGAGGCGGTTCTTGACCCCGGAGCGGGATCTGGCCCAGGCGTGCACGAGGTAGGCCTCGCCGGACTCCTCGTCCCACAGCGGGCACGGGTCGATCAGGCCCTTGCCCGCCTTCACCAGGTGCGGGCGGGTCCACGGGCCCCTGATCCCGGGGGCGTTGACCTGGAAAACACCCTGGTCCGGGTCGCCCCAGAAGATCCAGAAGCGGTCGTCGTGGTGCCGGAGGGACGGCGCCCAGACCCCGCAGTCGGGCCGGGGCCGGTCGAACTCCTCCGCCGGTTCCAGGCGGTCCAGGGCGTGGCCGACGAGGGTCCAGCCGACCAGGTCCCGGGAGTGCAGCAGCGGCAGGCCGGGGACGCGGCCGAAGCTGGAGGCGGTCAGGTAGATGTCGTCGCCGACGCGGACGACGTCCGGGTCGGACCAGTCGGCGTTCAGCACCGGGTTGCGGTAGGAGGAGGTCACTGGGCCACCGCCTTGCGGACCAGCGCGGCCGCTTCGGCGCGGTCGGGCCGGCCGTCGGCGACGACGGTGACGATCCGGCGTACGACGGTCTCGCCGGGCGCGACGGACAGCCGCTCGGTGTGCGCGAGACTGGAGCCCACGCCCGGGTACGCGGCGGCCCGCACGAACCAGGGGTCGCGGCGGGTGTCCTCGGTGGCGCCGGCGAAGAGCAGCGTCCAGCGGGCGCCGGCCAGCGCGAGCCAGTCGGCGCGGGTGCCGTGCACCGCGGCCTCGCCGTCCCGGTCGGCGGTGAACACCTCCGGGGTCCGTGCCTCCTTGCGGGCCCGCCAGAAGAAGCCGCCGTAGGCCGCGCCGGGCCGGCCGTTGGTGGCGGGGCTGCCGAGCGACAGCGGGGCCGGGGTGACGTTGGTGAGGGAGAAGGTGAAGTCCAGCGCCCAGGCGGTGGCGCCGAGCCCGGTGGCCGCGACCGTACGGCGTTCGCGCAGCAGCTCGGTGCCGGCGGCGACCCAGCGCAGCTCCTCCACGAAGCCGTCCGGGTCGCAGAGCTGAAAGCCGGTGTGCCGCTGGGCGCCGTGGTTGTCCAGCTCGGTCGGGCCCCGGTCGCGGACGAAGGTCCGGCCGCCCCAGAAGTTGTACCCCTCGACGTCGGGGACGGCGACACCGACGCCGAGGTGGTGGGCGTGGTCGGCCGGGCCCAGCTCGGTGACCGCCGTGCCGGCCAGGGTGGTGACGGGGTGCAGGCAGGGGCGCGGGGCGAGCCGGGCGGGCAGCTCGGGCCGGATGACGTAGCGGCCGACCGGCCGGCCCGCGACCCGCAGGACCAGGCTGTCGTGGGAGGGCATCAGGTGCTCACCTCGTTCGGCGGGGCCCAGGAGGCGCCCAGTTCGGAGTAGAGGGCGAGGGTGTCGGCGCTGGCCGCGACCAGGCCGTCGACGCCCGGTACCGTCCGGCGCCCTTCGCCCGGCAGCAGCCGCCAGGCGGTGTCCGGCAGCGGCACCGGGTCCGGGGCGGTGCGGACGGCCTCGACCACCCGCATGAAGGCGCCGGTGTCCTCCGGCGGGACCAGCAGCGCGGTGCCGTGCTCCAGGTGCGCGACCAGGTTCTCCAGCAGGTCCGTGCGGCCGTACACGGTCTCCTCGGGGCCGTGCCCGGTCCGCTGGAGCAGCACCCGGTCCTGCTTGAACCAGAAGGTGATCCGGCCGGTGCTGCCGTGCACCAGCGCGTACGGCTCGCCGGGCCGCTCGGCGCACAGGGTCGCGGCGACCGTGACCGGTCCGCGCGGGGTGCGCACCCGGACGCAGGAGGTGTCGTCGGACTCGATGGCGTTGGCGCGCAGCAGTTCGGTCTCGATGCCGGTGACGTCCTCGGCGCGGGTGGTGCCGAGCAGGGCCAGGGCGGTGGCGACGGCGTGCGCGAGCGGGTTGGTGAGGACACCGTCCACGACGTCGGCGCCGTCCAGGCGCCGCCGGCCGGCCCAGGGCGCCCGCCGGTAGTACGTCTCGTCACGGGCCCAGGCGCCGGCGGCGCCGACCCCGGTCACCTCGCCGATGGCGCCCTCGGCGATCAGCCGCCGGATCGCGGGCAGCGCGTGCGAGCCGAGCGACTGGAAGCCGATCTGGCAGGCCACCCCGGCTCGCGCGACCCCGTCGGCCATGCGGCGGAACGCGGCGTAGGAGGGTGCGGGCGGCTTCTCCAGCAGCAGGTGCGCGCCCCGCGCGGCGGCGGTCAGGGCCAGCCCGGTGTGGGTCGGGATCGGTGTGCAGACGACGGCGATCCGCGCGCCGGTGCCGTCCAGGAGGGCCCCGAGGTCGGCGGACTGCGCGGGCGTGCCCAGGCCGTCCGGGATCTCCGCCGCGGTCAGCGGGGTCAGCTCGCAGATCCCGGCCAGCCGGACCACGCCCCGGGCCTGGAGCCGGCGGATGTTGTCCAGGTGCCAGCGGCCGTGGCCGCGGGCGCCCGCGAGGACGACGGGCACGGTCATGCCGTCCTCCCCGCGACGGCCGCTGCGAGGTGGCGCGGTCTCATCCCTTCACCGCCCCGGCGCTGAACCCGGTGATCAGCCACTTCTGGATGAAGGCGAACACGATCACCACGGGCACGGCCGCGATGATGCCGCCCGCCGCCAGGGCGCCCAGGTCGACGCTATCCGCGCTCATCAGGGTGTTCAGGCCGACCGGGATGGTCTGCTTGCCCTGGTCGGACAGGAACATCAGGGCGAACAGGAAGTGGTTCCAGGCGTGCACGAAGGCGAAGGAGCCGACGGCGATCAGCCCGGGCCGCAGCAGCGGCAGGACGACGATCCGGAAGGCGGTCAGCCGGTTGCAGCCGTCCACCCAGGCGGCCTCCTCCAGGGAGTAGGGCACGTTCCGGATGAAGCCGCTGATCAGGATCATCGACAGCGGAAGCTGGAAGACGGTCTCGGCGAGGACGACGCTGCCCAGCGAGTTGATCATCCGCAGCCCGGCGAAGATCTGGAACAGCGGCACCAGCAGCAGCGCGCCCGGCACGAACTGGGAGCAGAGCAGGGCCAGCATGAAGCCGCGCTTGAGGCGGAAGTCGAACCGGGCGAGGGCGTAGCCGCCGGCCAGGGAGACGACGGTGGTGAGCACCAGCGTGGCGAGGCCGACGTAGACGCTGTTGGTGAAGTAGGTGCCGAAGCTGCGTTCGGTCCACACCTTCGCGAAGTGCTCGAAGGTGACCGGCCAGGGCACCAGGGAGGTGGAGCCGGCCGGGCGGAGCGCGAAGAGCAGGATCCAGTAGAAGGGGATCAGCGTGAACAGGAGGTAGACGGCCAGCGGGACGTAGATCTGCCAGCGCGGGACCTCGTCCCAGGCGCGGTGCCGGCGGCCGGGCCGGGCGGGCTGGGCCGCCACGCGCCCGGGGGCGGGAGCGATCTCGGTGATCACCTGGACGCACCTCCGAACTTGCTCAGCCGCAGGTAGACGACCGAGCAGAAGAGCAGGATCACGAACGCCACCGTGGTCAGGGCGGAGGCGTAGCCGAAGTTGTGGGCGTCGACGGAGGTGTTGGCGATGTACAGCGGCAGGGTGGTGGTCTCGCCGGCCGGACCGCCGCCGGTCAGGGTGTAGAGCAGGTCGACGTTGTTGAACTCCCACACCGCGCGCAGCAGCGTGGACAGGACGATCGCGTCCTTCAGGTGGGGCAGTGTGATGTGCCGGAACTGCTGGAGCCGGCTCGCCCCGTCCACCTCGGCGGCCTCGTACAGGTCCCGGGAGACGGACTGGAGGTCGGCGAGGATGAGGATCGCGAAGAACGGCACTCCCCGCCACAGGTCGGCGACCACCGCGGCCGGGAACACCGTGGAGGTGTCCGACAGCCAGCTCGTGCCGTAGGAGCCGAGGCCCGCGTCGGCGAGGTAACGGCTCACGCCCGTCTGGGAGTTGTACAGCAGCACCCAGATGGCGGAGGTCAGCACGCCGGAGACGGCCCAGGGCGAGAAGACGAGCGCGCGGCCCACCGCCCGCCCCACGAACGTCTGGTTGACGATGAGCGCCAGGGCGAGGCCCAGCAGCAGTTGCAGGGCGACCTCCACCACGACCCACTTGGCGCTGAAGGTGAGCGAGTCCCAGAACTGCGGGTCGTGGGCGAAGGCGTGGGTGAAGTTCTCCAGGCCCGCGAAGCCGTTGCGCCAGGGCTTGGTGGGGTTGTAGTCGCGCAGGCTGTAGTAGAAGACGCTGAGCACCGGGTAGGCGATGAAGCCCAGCATCAGCAGGGCCGCCGGGGCGATCAGCAGGTACGGCAGCCTGCGCGGGGTCGCGGAGGCACGGCGCCGCCGGGGTGGCGCGGGCGGTGTCGCCACGGCTGCGGCTTGGGCCATGACTGTTCTCCGTTCTCGGTGAAGCGCTTTCCGATCGGTGTTCGAGATCCCGGCCAAGGGCGGCCGGGATGCGGGGCGGCTCAGCCCGCGTACGGGTCCCGCACCGTGCCGGGCCGCGCGAGGAACTCGAAGTCGCAGCCGGTGTCCGCCTGGGTGATCTGCTCGTTGTAGAGCGCTCCGTAGCCGCGCTCGTACCGCGCGGGCGGCGGGGTCCACGCCGCCCGGCGCCGCGCCAGCTCCTCGTCGTCCACGTGGAGGCGGAGGCTGCGGGCGGCGACGTCCAGGGTGATGAGGTCGCCGCTGCGCACCAGCGCCAGGGGGCCGCCGACGTACGACTCCGGGGCCACGTGCAGCACACACGCGCCGTAGCTCGTGCCGCTCATCCGGGCGTCGGAGATGCGGACCATGTCCCGCACGCCCTGCTTCAGCAGGTGGTCCGGGATCGGCAGCATGCCGTACTCGGGCATGCCCGGGCCGCCCTTGGGGCCGGCGTTGCGCAGCACCAGCACGTGGTCGGCGGTGATGCCGAGCGCGGGGTCGTTGATGGTCCGCTGCATGGTCTTGTAGTCGTCGAAGACGACGGCCGGGCCGGTGTGCCGCAGCAGACGCGGCTCGGCGGCGATGTGCTTGATGACCGCGCCGTCCGGGCAGAGGTTGCCGCGCAGCACGGCGACCCCGCCCTCGGCCGCGACCGGGTTGTCCCGGGGCCGGATCACGTCGTCGTCGTGGACCAGGGCGCCCGCCAGCTGTTCGCGCAGGCTGTCGTGGGCGACGGTCGGGCGGTCCAGGTGGAGCAGGTCGGTGATCCGGGAGAGGAAGCCGGGCAGCCCGCCGGCGAAGTGGAAGTCCTCCATCAGGTACTTCCGTCCGCCCGGGCGGACGTTGGCGAGCACCGGGACCGTGCGGGCGATGCGGTCGAAGTCGTCCAGGGTGAGCCGGACGCCCGCCCGGCCGGCCATGGCGATCAGGTGGATCACCGCGTTGGTGGAGCCGCCGAGGCCCAGCACGGTGGTGACGGCGTCCTCGAACGCCTCCCGGGTGAGGATGTCGGCCAGTGTGCGGTCCCGGTGGACCAGTTCCACCGCGGTCAGGCCGGCCCGCGCCGCCATCCGGTCGTGCCCGGAGTCCACCGCCGGGATGCTGGAGGCGCCCGGCACGGTCACCCCGAGGGCCTCGGCCGCCGCGGTGAGCGTGGACGCCGTGCCCATCGTCATGCAGTGGCCCGGCGAGCGGGCCAGGCCGCTCTCCAGCTCGGCCAGTTCGCAGTCGCCGATGAGCCCGGCCCGCTTGTCGTCCCAGTACTTCCACATGTCGGTGCCGGAGCCCAGGACCTCACCGCGCCAGTGGCCCGGGAGCATGGGGCCGGCGGGCACGAAGACCGCGGGCAGGCCGGCGGAGGCGGCGCCCATCAGCAGCGCGGGCGTGGACTTGTCGCAGCCGCCCATGAGCACCGCGCCGTCGACCGGGTAGGAGCGCAGCAGCTCCTCGGTCTCCATGGCGAGCAGGTTGCGGTAGAGCATGGGGGTCGGCTTCTGGAAGGTCTCGCTGAGCGTGGCGACCGGGAACTCCAGCGGGAAGCCGCCCGCCTGCCACACCCCGCGCTTGACGGCCTGGGCGCGCTCGCGCAGGTGGACGTGGCAGGGGTTGATGTCGGACCAGGTGTTGAGGATGGCGATGACCGGCTTGCCGAGGTGTTCCTCGGGCAGGTAGCCGAGCTGGCGGGTGCGGGCGCGGTGGCTGAAGGACCGCAGGCCGTCGGTGCCGTACCACTGGTGGCTGCGCAGTTCCTCGGGCCGTTTGCGGGGCGCGCTCATATGGACCATCCGGCGGCGATGGCGGCGACCTCGGCGCGCTGGTCCTCGGGCAGCGCCCTGCTGGGCGGGCGGACGTCCCGCCGGCACAGGCCGAGCGCGGCCAGGGCCTCCTTGACGACGGTGACGTTGTCGGCGTTGCCGTGCGCGGCGCGCAGCTCCTCGAAGCGGCGGATCCGCTCCCAGACCTTCATGGCGGCCGGGTAGTCGCCGCGGCGCAGCGCCGCCAGCATGGTCCGGGAGAGGGCCGGGGCCACGTTGACGAGTCCCGAGGTGAAGCCGGTGGCGCCCGCGGAGAAGTAGGAGGGCGCGTACGGCTCGGCGAGTCCGGCCACCCAGACGAAGCGGTCCAGGCCCGCGTCCCGGGCGAAGGCCGCGAACCGGGCGGCGTCCGGGACGGCGTACTTCACGCCGATCACGTTCGGGCAGTGGCCGGCGAGTTCGCCGAGCCGGGCGCCGGGAAGCTGCGCGTTGCGGATGTACGGCACCACGCCCAGCTCGGGGACGGCCTCGGCGATCGCGCGGTGGTAGTCGACCCAGCCGGCCGCCGAGACGTACGGGTGCACCGGCTGGTGCACCATGACCATCCCGGCGCCCAGGTCGCGGGCGTGCCGGGCGGAGGCGATGGCGGTGGGCAGGTCGTGGCCCACGCCGGCCAGGATCGCGGCGCGGCCGCCGGCCTCCGCCGCGGTGGTCTCGGCGACCAGCCGGCGCTCCTCGGGGGTGAGGGCGTAGAACTCACCGGTGTTGCCGTTCGGGGTGAGGGTGGTGATCCCGCCGTCGAGCAGGCGGCGCAGCAGGGCCCGGTGGGCGGCGGTGTCCACGGAGCCGTCCGCGGCGAACGGGGTCACCGGGATGGCCACCACGTCGGCCAGGGCCGCCCGCTGGGTCTCGAAGGTCACGCTGCTCATCGCTCGCCTTCCGTCGCGAGGGGCTCGGGGAACGCCCGGTGTACGAAGGACGCGATGTGGGCGCGCAGGGCCTCGGCGGCCCCGTCGGCGTCGCCGTCCAGCGCGCGCCGCAGGATGTCCCGGTGCTCGGCGGCCTCCCGCTCCCAGGACGGGTCGGCGGCCCAGGCGACGGTGGAGACCAGGGCGGCCTGGTCGCGGACCTCGTCCAGCATCCGGGCGAGCAGCGGGTTGCCGCACGGCAGGTACAGGGCGCGGTGGAACTCCCGGTTGGCGAGGGAGCGTTCGGCGGTGTCGGTGGCGTCGTCGGCGCGGGTCAGCGCGGAGCGGGCGGCGTCGAGGGAGGCGCCGCCCCGGACGGACCGGCGCAGAGCCTCCGGCTCCAGCAGCAGCCGTACGTCGTAGACCTCGCGCGCCATGTCCGCGTCCACCATGCGCACCGTGACGCCCTTGTACTGGCTCATCACGACCAGGCCGGTGCCGGCGAGGGTCTTCAGCGCCTCGCGCACCGGGGTCTTGGACACCCCGAACTGCGCGGCCAGCTCCGTCTCGACCAGGGCCTGACCGGGCGTCAACTGCCCGGTGAGGATGCGGTGTTTGATCGCGTCCAGCACGTACTGCGTGCGGGACGGGATCGGCGTGGGCACAGAGGTCATACGGCCCTCTCGGATCTCACATATCGCGTCTCATATATGACGTACGAAGTACGACGCGTCGAAGGTAGGAGGGGCCACGGATTTCGTCAATGCTTCCGACAAAGAACGTGCGGATGACGGGAGTTCGGGCGGGCCTCGACGGCGGTTCGTGGTGGGCGGGATCGCGCCGGCGGCGGGCGGAGGGGTGGCGGTTTGCGACGATTCACGGTGGTCCGGATCGCGGGTCACGGTGGCCGGGATCGCGCCGACGGCGGACGGGGGCACGTCGGTTCACGGTGGGCGGGATCGCCCTGGCGAGCGCGGTGGCGGGTCCGGTCGGGGTGTGGGAACCGGTGGCGCGGCGGCCGGCGCGGCCGCCGGCCCGGGGCCGCCCTGAGGGCCGTTCGCCGCCGTGCGGCGCGAACGCCCGGAGCGCTGCTCGGCCGGGCTGCGGCGACCGCGGGCACGCCGCTGCCCCCCGGCCGCCGCGACCGGACGTAGCGCCGGGGCCGGTCCGATGGCGGCGGCCGGTCCGGGGCCGCCCTGGCGCCGGGCCCCGCGGCCACCGCCGTGCAGCGCGAGACGCCCGGACCGCCGCGCGGCCAGGCGACGGCGACCACGGGCTTACCGCCGGGCCGGTCCGGGGGGGCCGGTCGCCGCCCGTGGGGCGCGGGACGCCGGGACGCCGCTGCCCACGGACGCCACGACCGGGCACGCCGCCGGGTCCGGTCGGGTGGCAGTGGCCGGCTCGGGGCCGCCCTGAGGCCGGGCACCGCGGTCCCCTCCGCGCGGCGCGAGACGGCCGGACTGCCGCTCGGCCGGGCTACGGCGACCGCGGGCACGCCGCTGTCACGGACGCCGCGAACGGGCCTACCGCCGGGACCGGGCCGGTGGCAATGGCCCGCCCGGCCCCGCCCTGGGGCCCGGCACCGCGGCCACCGCCGTGCAGCGCGAGACGCCCCGCCCGCCACTCGGCCAGGCGACGGCAACCACAGACTTACCGCCGGGGCCGGTCCGGTGGGCCGGTCGCCGCCCGTGGGGCGCGGGACGCCGGGACGCCGCTGCCCACGGACGCCACGACCGGGTTTAGCGCCGGGGCCGGGCCGGTAGCAGTGGCCCGCCCGGAGCCGCCCTGGCGCCGGGCCCCGCGATCACCGCCGTGCGGCGCGGGGCGCCCGGGACGCCGCTCGGCCGGACTGCGGCGACCGCAGGCACGCCGCGAACGGGCCGCCGGGGCCGGTCCGGGGGCAGTGACCGACCCGGCCCCGCCCTGGGGCCGGACGTCGCAGTCACCGCCGTGCGGCGCGAGACGCGGGGGCCGCCGCTCGGCCAGGCGACGGCGACCGCGGGCACGCCGCTGTCCACGGGCACCACGAACGGGCTCGCCGCCGGGGCCGGGCCGGTAGCAGTGGCCCGCCCGGAGCCGCCCTGGGGCCGGGCCCCGCGGTCACCGCAGTGCGGCGCGGACGCCCGGGCCGCCGCTGGCTGCGGCGACCGCGGGCGCGCCGCTGGCTACGGGCGCGGCGAGCGGGCTCGCCGTCGGGGCCGGGACGTTGCCGTTGCCGGGGGCTCTGGGGTTGGTTGTGGGGGCGTTCTGTTGGTTCAGGGGGTGGGCAGGGCTGTGCGGACTGCTGCCAGGTCGTCGTCCGAGGCCAGGCCGGCGTGGTAGAGCCGTAGTTCGGTCGCGCCGTCGGCCCGTGCGCGGGACGCGTCCGCCGCGAGGGTGCCGGGGCTGCCGCCCATGCCGGCGACGACGGTGAGGTTGGCGGCCAGCACCGTCCCCTCCCGGGCCCGCGCGGCGAACGGCGCCAGCAGGGCCGTACCGCCCGTGCAGGGCACCACCACGCCGTCGGCCACGGACAGGATGTGCGCCGGGTCGACGCCCGCGTTGGCCCCGCAGTGGTAGGAGACCGGGTCGGCGTGCAGCAGGACCTGGAAGCCGTGGGGCGCGGCGGCGCGCACGGCGGCGACGGCCTCCTCCTGGAGGGTGCGGGCGGTGGTGTCGCGCCAGGCGCGCGTGACGGCCGCCGTCTCCTCGCCGAGCAGCTTGCCCACCGTCGGCCAGCCCTCGTCCCCGGCCGCGCCCCGCCACAGCGGTTCCAGGGCCTCGCGCACGGCCGCGGCCAGCGCACCGGCGTCCAGGCCGAGTGCGCCGTAGCCGGCCTGGCAGGACGGGCAGAAGCACAGGGACATCAGGTACTGGCCGGCCTCCCCGAGGGCCACGCCGGCCGTCTTGTCGTGGGCGTGCAGGTGCTGGAGCCCGTACCAGCCGAGGGACTCCAGTTCGGTGCCCCGGGCGCCGGGGCGTACGGCGGCTTCGGCGGCCAGGTCGGTCAGGTACGCGCGCGTGGCGGGCTGGGCGATGCAGGGCGCCCACGGATAGCGGTCGCCGTAGGCGTTGACGACGCTGGTGTCGGGATGCTCGGCGCCCATGCGGGAGTTGTGGGCGAGGACGACCCAGGTGTGCACCTCCAGGCCGGCCGCGGCGAGCGCGCCGGCCGCCGCGCCGTAGGCGTCGCCGGGGGCCCAGCGGCCGGCGGGGTAGGGCCGCAGACCGCGGCCCGCCCAGCGGGTGCCCGGCGGGTAGAGGACGGCCGCGTACTCGGCGGTGACGACGCGGTGGCGCGGATGGCGCGGGGTCAGCGCCCGGGTGGAGTGGTAGGCGGCGGCGAGGGTGACCTGCTCGACGCCGAGCCCGGCGAGGCGCTCGGGCGCCTCGGGGTCGCCGACGACGTCCCAGGGGTAGACGAACGCGGACGCCTTCACGCGGCCCCCTCCAGCAGCGCCTGCCCGCGCTCGATCAGCCGGGCGAGCTGCTTGACGTGCTCCTCGGCCGGCTCGTGCAGCGGCGGCCGGACCTCGCCGACGTCCAGGCCGCGCAGCCGGACGCCCGCCTTGACCAGCGAGACCGCGTATCCGCGGCCCTGGGCGCGCAGTTCCACGAACGGGCGGTAGAAGCCGTCCAGGAGGCGGTGCGCGGTGGGCAGGTCGCCGCTCTCCAGGGCGCGGTGGAAGGCGAGGGCGATCTCCGGCGCGAAGCAGAACACGGCGGAGGAGTACAGGGTGACGCCGAGCGCGCGGTAGGCGAGCTGGGTCTGCTCGGCGGTGGGCAGTCCGTTGAAGTACAGGAAGTCGCCGGGGACCTCGGTGCGGACGGCGCTGATGACGCGCTGCATCAGATCGAGGTCGCCCAGGCCGTCCTTGAGGCCGATGACGCCGTCGGTGCGGGCCAGTGCGACCACGGTCGGCGGGGTGAACACGGCGTTGTCGCGCTGGTAGACGACGACCGGCAGGTCGGTGGCGGCGGCGACCTCCCGGTAGTGCCGCAGCAGCCCCTCCTGGCCGGCGAGCACCAGGTACGGCGGCATGGCGAGGAGGCCGTCGGCGCCCGCGTCGGCGGCGAGGCGGGCGTAGCGGACGGCGAGCGCGGTGCCGTACCCGGCGCCCGCGACGACCGGGACGCGCCCGTCGGCCGCCTCGACGGCGGCCCGGACGCAGTCCGCGAACTCCTCCGGCAGCAGCGCGTGGAACTCGCCGGTGCCGCAGCAGGCGAAGACGGCGGCGGCACCGGCCTCGACACCGGCGCGCACATGGGCGCGGTAGACGTCCAGGTCGGGTGAGCCGCCGGGGCCGTAGGCCGTGACGGGGAAGAAGAGCGGCCCGGTGGGTTCGCGGAGCCGGGCGGCGAGAGGGGCTGGCGTCACAGGCGCTCCCTGTCGGTGCATGCTTCTGATCGTCGTCTATATTCCTGAACGACAGCACGCTACGGTCCGTCATCCGAGCGGGTCAAGCGCCCGAACGGGCAACACCGGTGCGGATCTCCCGCCGCCGGGGCACACTTGACGGGGCATGGCACACCTCCCTAGCGTGTCCATGGATGTGAACAACATCCACACACGCGCCTGTTGTCTCCCGGCCGCCCCGGCCCGCCGGCTCTAGGACACCAAGGAGATCGAAGGATGCCCGCTCCCCGCACCGTCCTGCTCACCGGCGCCGCCGGCGGGCTCGGCACCCTGATGCGGTCCCTGCTGCCGGAGTACGGCTACACGCTGCGCCTGCTCGACGTCCGCCCCGTCGAGGGCGAGCCGGACGCGATCACCGCGGACCTCGCCGACCGGGACGCGCTGCGCGAGGCGGTGCGGGGCGTGGACGCGGTCCTGCACCTCGCGGGCATCTCGCTGGAGGCGCCCTTCGAGAAGATCCTCCGCTCGAACATCCAGGGCACCTACCATCTCTACGAGGCCGCCCGCGAGGCCGGGGTGCCGCGGATCGTGTTCGCCTCCTCCAACCACGCCGTCGGCTTCACACCGGCCCCGCGCCCGGGCGAGCCGCTGATCCCGGTCGACACCCCGCGCCGCCCGGACACCTTCTACGGCCTGTCCAAGTCCTTCGGCGAGGACCTGGCCCAGCTCTACTGGGACAAGCACGGCCTGGAGACCGTCTCCGTGCGCATCGGCTCCTGCTTCCCGGAGCCCACCAGCGTCCGCATGCTCTCGGTATGGATGAGCCCGGCCGACGGCGCGCGCCTGTTCCACGCGGCCCTGACCGCCGAGGGGGTCGGCCACACGGTCGTCTACGGCTCCTCCGCCAACACCCGTCTGTGGTGGGACCTCGGCAGCGCGCGGGCGCTCGGCTACACGCCCCGGGACGACTCCGAGCCGTACGCCGCGAAGCTCCTCGCCGAGCAGGGCGAGCCGGACCCGGACAACCCGGCCCACACCTGCCTGGGCGGCCACTTCGTGAACGACCCGCCGATCTGGCCGTACTGAGCCGCACCCCGGGCCGGGCGCCGGCCCGGGACGGATCCGAGCGCCCATGAGGGACGAGCACCCACGAGGGCCCGGTGGCGGCTGACGGCGGGTCAGGCGTCTCACGGCCGCGCACGGCGTCTCACGGCGTCTCACGGCGACTCACGGCGACTCACGGCGGCCGGAATCAGCCGTCCCCACGCGCGGGCGGGCACCGAACGGGCCCGTCCGCGGCCGTGTCCGGGCATCCGGTGTGCCCGTTCCCGCTCCGCTCCGGACAGTCGCGCAGGTCCGCCGCGGGCCCGGCCCGTACCGAACGGGCCGAAGCGGGCCCGATCGGGCCCGCAACAGACCTGGTCAGCGCCGCGCACCGACGGTAGAACTTCCCCCATGGGCCCGAACGGGCAGTGCCACAGGGAAGTGGGTGACGACATGCGCACAGGGACCGCCGAGGAGCGCCGGCGGGAGATCGTGCGGACCGCGCGCGCCACCGGCTCGGTGGACGTCACCGCCCTCGCCGCCGCGCTCGGCGTGGCCAGGGAGACCATCCGGCGCGACCTGCGCGCGCTGGAGGACCACGGTCTGGTCCGCCGCACCCACGGCGGCGCCTACCCGGTGGAGCGCGCGGGCTTCGAGACGACGCTCGCCTTCCGCGCCACCAGCCACGTGCCCGAGAAGCGCCGGATCGCCGCCGCCGCGGCCGGTCTCCTCGGCGACGCGGAGACGGTCTTCGTCGACGAGGGCTTCACCCCGCGGCTCATCGCCGAGGCGCTGCCCGGGGGCCGGCCGCTGACCGTGGTCACCGCGTCGCTGCCGGTCGCGGGCGCCCTCGCGGAGGCGGAGAACGTCTCCGTGCTGCTGCTCGGCGGCCGGGTCCGCCGGGGCACCCTGGCCACCGTCGACCACTGGACGACGAAGATGCTGGCCGGCTTCGTGCTCGACCTCGCCTACATCGGGGCCAACGGCATCTCCCGCGAGTACGGTCTGACCACGCCCGACCCGGCGGTCGGCGAGGTGAAGGCGCAGGCCGTCCGGGCCGCCCGCCGCACGGTCTTCGCGGGCGTGCACACCAAGTTCGGCGCGGTCGGCTTCTGCCGGTTCGCGGAGGTCGGCACGCTGGAGACGATCGTGACCAGCACCCTCCTCCCGGCCGCCGAGGCCCACCGCTACTCCCTGCTGGGCCCGCAGGTCATCCGGGTCTGAGCCTCCGCCCGCCCGTCCTCGGGGACCTCCCCGCCCCGAGGACGGCCTCCCCCGCCCGCACACCACCCTTTATCTCCCTGTACATCCCCTTCCTTTCCTCCTTCTCCAGCTATCCCCAGGAGCGATCCATGCGCACCCCGAGCCGACGGAGGCCGCGAGCCACGCTCGCCGCGGCCGCCGCAGGGACGCTGCTCGCCCCGCTGCTCACCGGCTGCTGGGCCGGCGCGGGCGGGACCGGTTCCGGCGGCGACGCCATCAACGTCCTGATGGTCAACAACCCGCAGATGACCGAGTTGCGGAAGCTGACCGCCGCCCACTTCACCCAGGACACCGGCATCAAGGTCAACTTCACGGTGCTGCCCGAGAACGACGTCCGCGACAAGATCAGCCAGGACTTCGCCAACCAGGCCGGGCAGTACGACGTGGCCACCCTGTCCAACTACGAGATCCCGATCTACGCCCGCAACGGCTGGCTGCGCCCGCTGGACGCGTACGTCGCGAAGGACCCGTCGTACGACGAGAAGGACGTCCTGAAGCCGATGCGCGAGGCCCTCACCGGCGCCGACGGCAAACTGTACGGACAGCCCTTCTACGGCGAGTCGTCCTTCCTGATGTACCGCAAGGACGTGTTCGCGGCCAAGGGCCTGACCATGCCCGCCCGCCCCACCTGGCACCAGGTCGCCGAGCTGGCCGCCGAGGCGGACGGCGCCCGGCCCGGGATGCGCGGCATCTGCCTGCGCGGACTGCCCGGCTGGGGCGAGCTGACGGCGCCGCTGACCACCGTCGTGAACACCTTCGGCGGCACCTGGTTCGACAAGGACTGGAGGGCCCGGCTCGACTCGCCCGCCTTCGAGAAGGCGACGAAGTTCTACGTCGGCCTGGTCCGCCGGCACGGCGAGTCCGGCGCCGCCCAGTCCGGTTTCGCCGAGTGCCTGAACAACATGACACAGGGCAAGACGGCCATGTGGTACGACGCCACCTCCGCGGCCGGTCTGCTGGAGGCGGACGACTCCCCGGTCCGGGGCAAGCTGGGCTACGCCCCGGCACCGGTGGAGAAGACGCAGTCCTCCGGCTGGCTCTACACCTGGGCCTGGGGCATCCAGCATGCCTCCCGCAACCCGGACAAGGCGTGGAAGTTCGTGTCCTGGGCCTCCGGCAAGGGCTACGAGCGGCTGGTCGGCGAGACCAGCGGCTGGTCGAACGTCCCGGCGGGCAAGCGCGCCTCCACCTACGCCGACGCCGGCTACCGCGCGTCCGCCGCCGCGTTCCAGGAGATGACCAGGCGGTCCATCGAGAACAGCCGCCCGGACGACCCCGGCGTCCAGCCGCGCCCCGCGCCCGGCATCCAGTTCGTCGGCATCCCCGAGTTCACCGATCTGGGCACCAGGGTCTCCCAGGAGATCAGCGCGGCCATCGCCGGACGCCAGTCCGTGGACGCGGCCCTGGAGAAGTCCCAGCGGCTCGCCGAGCACATCTCCGAGGAGTACGAGGGACGATGACCGCGACCACCGCACCCGTTGCCGCCACGCCGGTACGCGCCGCCCGCCGGCCCTCCGCCCGGCTGCGCGCCTGGGCCACCCGGGCCCCGCTGCTGCCCGCCCTCGTCTTCATGATCGTCGTCACCCAGCTGCCGTTCGTGGCCACGCTGGTGATCTCCTTCTTCGACTGGAACGCCCTCTACCCGAAGGCCCGCCGCTTCGCCGGCCTCGACAACTACCGCCGGGTCCTGACCGACGCCGAGCTGCGCCACTCGGTGTGGACGACCGTGCTGCTGACGGTGACGGTGGTCCTGGTCAGCCTGGTGCTCGGCCTGGTCCTGGCGCTGCTGCTGGACCGCAGGTTCCGCGGCCGGGGCCTGGTCCGCACCCTGCTCATCGCGCCGTTCCTGGTCGTCCCGGTGGCCGCGGCCCTGCTCTGGAAACATGTGCTCTACAACCCTGAGTACGGCTTGTTCAACGGGTTGCTGCACTATGTGGGCGGGCCCCAGCCCGACTGGATCTCGCACACCCCGCTGCTCGCGGTCGAGGCCTCCCTGGTCTGGCAGTGGACGCCGTTCATGATGCTGATCCTGCTCGCCGGCCTGCAGAGCCGCGACCACGAGCAGATCGAGGCCGCCCGGGTGGACGGCGCGAACGACTGGCAGGTCTTCCGCCATCTGACGCTCCCGCACCTGCGCCGCTATCTGGAGCTGGGCGCCCTGCTGGGCTCGGTCTACATCGTGCAGAACTTCGACGCGGTCTTCACGATCACCTCCGGCGGGCTGGGCACCGCCAACCTGCCCTACACCGTCTACCAGAGCTTCTACCAGGCCCACGAGAACGGTCTCGCCTCGGCCGCCGGCGTCCTGGTGGTCATCGGCTCCCTCGCCCTCGCGACCTTCGCGCTGCGCGTGGTGTCATCCCTGTTCCGCGAGGAGGTGTCCCCCGTATGAAGGCCGTACGACGCCACGGGCCGGCGCTGCTGGCCTGGCTGGCCGGGATCGTGTTCTTCCTGCCGATCGCGTGGATGGCGCTGACGTCGTTCCACTCGGAGGCCGACGCGGCGACCAGTCCGCCGTCCTTCGGCGCCGCCCTCACCCTGGACGGCTACCGCGCGTTCTTCGGCGGCGACGGCGGGCCCGGTCCCTGGCCGGCGCTGGTCAACTCCACGGTGGCCTCCGCCGCCTCCACGCTCTGCGTCCTGCTGCTGGCCCTGCCGGCGGCCTACGCGCTGTCGATCCGCCGGGTGCGCAAGTGGACCGACGTGCTGTTCTTCTTCCTGTCCACGAAGATGCTGCCGGTGGTGGCCGGTCTGCTGCCGGTCTACCTGTTCGCTAAGCACACCGGGACGCTGGACGACATCTGGCTGCTGGTGCTGCTGCACACCTCGATGAACCTGCCGATCGCGGTGTGGATGATGCAGTCCTTCCTCGCCGAGATCCCGGTCGCGGTGATCGAGGCCGCGCGGATCGACGGCGCCCGGCTGCCCACGGTCCTCGCCCGCGTGGTGGCCCCGATCGCCCTGCCCGGCATCGCCGCCACCGCCCTGATCTGCTGCATCTTCAGCTGGAACGAACTGCTCTTCGCCCGGGTGCTGACGGGCGTGGTCGCCGAGACCGCCCCCGTCTTCCTGACCGGCTTCATCACCAGCCAGGGCCTGTTCCTGGCGAAGGTGTGCGCCGCGTCGCTCGTCATCTCCCTGCCGGTGCTCGCCGCGGGGTTCGCCGCCCAGGACAAACTGGTCCAGGGCCTGTCGTTGGGAGCCGTGAAATGAAGGCCGCCGTCATCGAGGCCGTGGGCCGCGCCGTCGTCACCGAGGTCCCCGACCCGACGCCCGGACCCCGCGAGGTCGTCGTCGAGGTCGCCGCCTGCGGCCTGTGCGGCACGGACCTGCACATCCTCCAGGGCGAGTTCGCGCCCCGGCTGCCGATCATCCCCGGGCACGAGTTCGCGGGCACGGTCGTCGGCACCGGCACCCGGGTCACCGAGCTGGCGGTCGGCGACCGGGTGGCCGTGGACCCCTCGCTCCACTGCCACGAGTGCCGCCACTGCCGTACCGGGCACGGCAACCTGTGCGAGCGGTGGGCCGCGATCGGTGTGACGGACCCGGGCGGCGCGGCCCGGTACGCCGTCGCCCCGGTGGCGAACTGCGTACGGCTGCCCGAGCACGTGCGCACCGAGGACGCGGCCCTGGTGGAGCCGCTGTCCTGCGCGGTGCGCGGCTACGACGTGCTGCGCTCCCGGCTGGGCGCGCACGTCCTGGTCTACGGCTCCGGGACCATGGGGCTGATGATGCTGGAGCTGGCCAAGCGGACCGGCGCGGCGAGCGTGGAGGTGGTCGACGTGAACCCGGACCGCCTGGAGACCGCCCGCCGGCTCGGCGTCTCGGGCGCCGCGGGCAGCGCGGACGAACTGGACCGGCCGCAGGGCTGGGATGTGGTCGTGGACGCGACCGGCAACGCGGCGGCGATCCAGGACGGCCTGGGCCGGGTGGCGAAGGCGGGCACGTTCCTCCAGTTCGGCGTGGCGGACTACGCGGCGCGCGTGACCATCGACCCGTACCGCATCTACAACCAGGAGATCACGATCACCGGTTCCATGGCCGTGCTGCACAGCTTCGAGCGGGCGGCGGAGCTGTTCGCGAGCGGCGTGCTGGACCCGGAGGTGTTCATCAGCGACCGGATCGAGCTGGCGCGCTATCCGCAGGCGCTGGAGCAGTTCGCGGCGGGCGTGGGGCGCAAGATCGTGGTGGTGCCGTAACCCGTTCGGCTGGTAAGGGAACGGTAAAGCGGTGTCGTTCGTTCTCCCGGCATGACAGCTATGACCCCTGGTTCGAACATCGCTCTCCCGGTCGCGCGCGTGACGGTGGACGTCTCCGCCCCGGTGCGGCTCGATGTGTCGGGCCTGCTGCTCACCGGCGACGGCAAGGTGCGGTCCGACGGCGATTTCATCTTCTACAACCAGCCGAACGGCCCCGGCGTGACCTACCGCTCGGGCGGCGGCACGGCTCCGGACGCGGTCACGGTGGACACCGCCGCCGTGCCGCCGGAGATCGAGAAGATCGTCGTCACGGCCAGCCCGGACGCGGCCGGCCAGACCTTCCAGGGCATCGAGCCGACGGCCACGGTCCGGGACGCGGACGGCGGCGCCGTGCTGGCGACGTTCACGCCGCCGCGGCTCGGCACGGAGACCGCGCTGGTGATCGTGGAGATCTACCGCCGCGGCGGCCAGTGGAAGGCGCGGGCCGTCGGTCAGGGGTACGCCGACGGTCTCGCGGGCATCGCGACCGACTTCGGCGTGACGGTGGAGGAGCCGGCCCCGGCCCCGGCCGTCTCCCCCACGGCCCCGGCCGCTCCCCCGGCCCCGCCGCAGCCGGCCGCCGTGCCGCAGCCGGCCGCCGTGCCGCCGCGGCCGGCGACCCCGCCGCCCGCCCCGGCGCCCGGGGCCGGGAAGATCAACCTGGACAAGGGCCGGGTGAGCCTCCAGAAGAACCAGACCGTGTCCCTGGTCAAGGGCGGCCGGCCGCTGCTGACGCAGGTCCGGATGGGCCTCGGCTGGGAACCGGCGTTCCGCGGCAAGGACATCGACCTGGACGCCTCGGTGATCGCCTACGGCCCGCGGCGCAACCACCTCGACAGTTGCTACTTCGGCAAGCTGGCGATCCTGAACGGCGCGGTGCAGCACTCCGGTGACAACCTGACCGGTGAGGGCGGAGGCGACGACGAGGCCATCATGGTCGACCTCGGCCGGCTGCCCCAGGAGGTCACCGGCCTGGTCTTCACGGTGAACTCCTTCTCCGGGCAGAAGTTCACCGAGGTCGCCAAGGCGTACTGCCGTCTGCTCGACGCGGCGACGGGCGAGGAACTGGTCCGCTTCGACCTCACCGGCGCGCAGCCCCAGACCGGCGTCCTGATGGCCAAGCTGGTCCGCCAGTTCTCCGGCGAGTGGGACATGACGGCCCTGGGCGACTTCGTGAAGGCCCGCACGGTACGGAACATGGTGGATCCGGGGGCGAAGGCGCTGTAGCCCGGCAGGCACGGCCGTCACACCGGCGCCGGGGACCCGCCGTCGGCGTGACGGCCGTCCCCGGCCGGGGCTTGGCCGGGCCGGGGACGAGGTGTGCTCAGCGCCGCGGGCGGGGGGTCACCGCTTGTGCCGCTTCCAGGGGCCGGTGATCGCCAGCATGATGCCGGGGGTCTGGATGTTCGCGAACAGGGTCCGGCCGTCGGGCGAGAAGGTGACGCCGGTGAACTCGCTGTACTCCGGCTCCGCGGCGGTGCCGATGTTCAGCTCGTTGCGGGCGATCGGGTAGGTCCGGCCGCTCTCGGTGGCGCCGAACAGGTGCTGGACGCCCTCGCCGTCCTCGGCGATGACCAGGCCGCCGTACGGCGAGACGGTGATGTTGTCGGGGCCGTCGAAGGCGCCGTCCACGGCCGGGTCCGGGTTGACGCCGAACAGCACCTTCAGGGTGAGGGTGCGGCGCTTGGGGTCGTAGAACCACACCTGGCCGTCGTGCTGGACCGGGCTCTCCTGGCGGGCGAAGGAGGAGACGACGTAGACACCGCCGTCGCCCCACCACATGCCTTCCAGCTTGCGGGCCCGGGTGATCTGGCCGTCCGTGAACTGCTTGCGGACGGAGACGGTCCGGGCGTCGCGGTCGGGGACGTCCACCCAGTCCACGCCGTACACCGTGCCGGTCTTCGTGGCGCGGGACAGGTCGTCCACGAACCGGCCGCCGGAGTCGAAGCACCTGAAGGCCTGGAGCACGCCCGCGTCGTCGGCGAGGGTGCGCAGCTTGCCGCGGCCGTGGCGGAAGTCCTCCGGCGGGGTCCAGCGGTAGAACAGGCCGTTGGGGCCGGAGGCGTCCTCGGTGAGGTAGGCGTGGCCGTGCCGGGGGTCGATGACGACGGCCTCGTGGGCGTAGCGGCCGAACGCCTTGACGGGCTTCGGCTCCCGGTTGGCCCGGCGGTCGGCCGGGTCGACCTCGAAGACATAGCCGTGGTCCTTGGTGAAGCCGTTCTTCCCGGCCTTGTCCTCGGTCTCCTCGCAGGTCAGCCAGGTGCCCCACGGGGTGCTGCCGCCCGCGCAGTTGGTGGCGGTGCCGGCGATGCCCACCCACTCGGCGACCTCGCCGCCGCGGCGGACCTCGACCACCGTGCAGCCGCCGGCCGCCGCCGGGTCGTAGACGAGGCCCTCGGCGAGCGGCACCGGGTGCGGCCACTGGGCGCGGGCGCCGGCCAGCTCGTGGTTGTTGACGAGCAGGGTGGTGCCGCGCGGGCCGGCGAAGGCGGCGGTGCCGTCGTGGTTGGACGGGGTGAACTCGCCGGACTCCAGCGTGGTGCGGCCGCTGTAGGTGACGATCTCGTAGCGGAAGCCGGCGGGCAGGGCGAGTATGCCGTCCGGGTCGGGGACCAGCGGGCCGTAGCCGACGCCGTGGTGGTGGTGGTCCCCGTGGTCCCCGTGCGCGGCCCCGGCGCTCTCGGTCTCCGTGGCGGCCAGGGCGTTCGGCGCGGTGGCGAGGGCGCCGACGCTGCCCGCCAGCGCGACCCCGGCGCCGGTGAGCGCGGATGTCCTGGCGAAGTCCCTGCGGCTGAGCGTCATGGTGTCTCCTGTGACGGCGTTGCGGTGTCGTGGAGGGTGGGGGGCCTCGGTTCGGCGCACACGCTCCCGTCCGGCCGTGAACGGGAGTTGAACACCGGGCCACCACGGCGGCGCCTGTTCCATGAATCCGTATACGGCTCACCATGCGGCCGTATACGGCGGACCCCCGGCCGTCCTGCGCCGGGAGTCCGACCGTCCTGCGCCGGGAGTCCGGCCGTCCCGCGTGGGCGGCCCGCTCAGCCGCCGTGCTGGGAGCGGGCCTTGAAGGCCGCCTTCCGGGCCTCCTTGGCCACCTTCTTGTCCGGGTGCAGCCGTCCCATCGCGTCCAGCACCTCGGCGGTCGCCGGGTGGTCCACCCGCCAGGCCGCCGCGAAGAACCCGCCGTGCTGGGCGGCCAGCCCCTCCACCAGGGCGCGCAGCTCCTCGGAGTTGCCCTCGGCCGCCAGTTGCGCGGCCAGCGTGTCGACGGTCAGCCAGAACACCATCTCCTGCGAGGGCGGCGGCACGTCCGCGGCCCCGTGCTCGCTCAGCCAGACCCGGGCGAGGCCGCCCAGCTCCGGGTCGTCCAGCACCTCGCGCAGCGCGGGTTCGGCCTCGGCGCCGACCAGGGTCAGCGCCTGCTGGCAGCGCAGCCTGCGCAGCGGGGCGCCGGCGTCCGCGCCGCGGGCGGCGGCCAGCAGCTCCCGGGCCGCGGCGAGCGGTTCGCGGCGGCCGAGCCACTGCTCGGTCTCGGCGCGGGCGGCGTCCCGGCCGAACCGGGCGGTGCCGTCGAGCAGCACGTCCGCGGCCTCGTCGGCCAGGTCGCCGGCGGCCGGCGCGGTGAACCCGGCCTCCAGCAGCCGCGCCCGCAGCCCGTACACACCGAGCGGGGTGAGCCGGACCATGCCGTAGCGGGAGACGTCGGTGTCGTCCACGGACGGCGCCGGCTCCTCGTCGGCGTCGGCCAGCAGGGCCTCGTCCACCGGCTGGTAGGCCACGAGCCCGGCCGGCTCCAGCGCGCGGAACTGCTCGTCCAGCCGGATCATCGCGTCGGAGACCCGCTCCAGGACGTCGTTGGTGGGCTCGCCCATGCCGTCGGGCACGAGCATCGACGCGGCCAGCGCGGGCAGCGGGACGGGGGCCTCGCCGGGGCCGTCCTCACCCACGGTCAGCAGATAGAGGTTGCCGAGGACGCCGTCGAGGAACTCCGCCTCGGCCTGCGGGTCCCAGTCGAGTGACGAGAAATCGACCCTGCCGTCGTCGTCCACCGCGTCCGCGAGATCGTCCAGGCCGGGGACGGCCGCGTCCGCGACGACGGTCTCCAGTACGGCCAGCCACACCCCGAGCACGTCCCGCGGGGAGCCGGTGAGCCGCGCGAGCCCCGCGCCGGGCCGGACGGTGCCGGCCGCCTCGTCCTCGATCTCGACCAGGCCGGCGTCCACGGCGATCCGCCACGCCTCGGCGGCGTACGCGGCGGCGTCGTCCCCGGTGAGTCCCAGCAGGCCGGCGGCGGCCGGCAGCTGCTCCTCGGCCAGGGCGCCGTCGGCGTCCACGCGGGTGCCGGGGCCGGCCCAGCGGGCGAGGCGGGCCGCCCGGGAGAGCAACGGCGTGGACAGTGCGGCACGCGCCAGCTCCGCTTCGGGGTGCAGCCGCGCGGGCGGCAGGGGGGAGCTGTCTGACATCGGGTGGTTCTCCTCGGACCGTGAACGGGCTCAGCCGCTCAGCCTAGACGGATATCCACCCATGCCGCCCGGTTCATCTCCCCGTCGGGGGCCGTACATGGCCGAAACCTTGACAACTCCCCCGGCCAGGCAGGAGATTGACGCGCGTAGAAGCCGGGGGGACAGGTGTTCACCCGACGCTGCGCGTGTCACACAGGGCCACCAGCACCCCACGTCTCCCACACCGCCCGCACCCCGGCGCCCATGCCCGTCCCCGGAGGGAATCCCTTGCCGAGCAGGTCTTCCGCGCGTCTCGGCGCGCTCACCGTCGCCGCCGTCTGCAGCGCGGTCTCCGCCGTCGTCCTCACCTCTCCCGCGCACGCCGACTCGGTGCGCGTGCACGACATCCAGGGCACCACCCGGATATCGCCGTTCGCCGGGCAGAAGGTGACGGACGTGTCCGGCATCGTCACGGCCACGCGCTCCTACGGCTCCTCCCGGGGCTTCTGGCTCCAGGACCCGGCCCCCGACGACGACCCGGCCACCAGCGAGGGCGTGTTCGTCTTCACCAGCTCCGCGCCGAAGGTGGCGGCCGGTGACGCGGTGACGGTGAGCGGCACGGTCACCGAGTTCGTCCCGGGCGGCGCCTCGTCCGGCAACCAGTCGCTGACCGAGATCACCAAGCCGCAGGTCACCACCGTCTCCACGGGCAACGCGGTGCCGGCGCCGGTCGTGATCGACGAGGACGCGGTGCCGGACGCGTACGCCCCGCAGGGCGACCCGGCCGCCGCCGGCTCCGTCAACGGCCTCGCCCTGGACCCGTCGGCGTACGCGCTGGACTACTACGAGTCCCTGGAGGGCATGAACGTCCAGGTCGCCGACGCCCGCGTGGTCACCGCGACCGACCCGTACAGCGAGCTGTGGGTCACGGTGAAGCCGTGGGAGCACCGCAGCCGCCGCGGCGGCACGGTGTACGGCTCCTACGACGCGCAGAACACCGGCCGGCTCCAGATCCAGTCGCTGGGCCCGGCCGCCGGCTTCCCGCAGGCGGACGTCGGCGACACCCTGGCGGGCGCCACCACCGGCCCGCTGGACTTCAACCAGTTCGGCGGCTACACCCTGGCCGCGAGCAGCCTCGGCACGCTGGACGGCGGCGGCCTGGAGCGCGAGACCACGCGCCGGCAGTCGGAGCGCGAACTGGCGGTGGCGACGTACAACGTCGAGAACCTCGACCCGTCGGACACCACCTTCGACCGGCACGCCGCCGCGATCGTGGACCGCCTGCAGTCGCCGGACATCGTGTCCCTGGAGGAGATCC
Organism: Streptomyces sp. NPDC027672; assembly: GCF_055566335.1. Classification (NCBI taxonomy): domain Bacteria; kingdom Bacillati; phylum Actinomycetota; class Actinomycetes; order Kitasatosporales; family Streptomycetaceae; genus Streptomyces; species Streptomyces sp. NPDC027672. Next base: position 120,142 of record NZ_JBVHSO010000014.1, read on the forward strand.
AGGACGACAACGGCGCGGTGAACGACGGCACGGTCGACGCGAGCCGGACGGTGGCGAAGCTGATCGACGCGATCGTCGCGGCGGGCGGCCCGAGGTACGACTGGCGCTCGGTCGACCCGGTCGACGGCCAGGACGGCGGCGAGCCCGGCGGCAACATCCGCCAGGTGTTCCTGTTCAACCCGGACCGGGTGTCCTTCACGGACCGGCCGGGCGGCGGCTCCACCACCGCGGCCGGTGTCGTCAAGGCGCACGGCAAGGCGCGGCTGACGGTCTCGCCGGGCCGGATCGACCCGGCGAACGCGGCGTGGAACAACAGCCGCAAGCCGCTCGCGGGCGAGTTCGTCTTCCGCGGCAAGACCGTCTTCGTGATCGCCAACCACCTCAACTCCAAGGGCGGCGACCAGGGCCTGACCGCCCAGTACCAGCCGCCGGTGCGCAGCTCGGAGGTCCAGCGGCACGCCCAGGCGACCGTGGTGAACGCGTTCGTCAAGGACATCCTGGCCGCCCAGAAGAACGCGGAGGTGATCGCGCTCGGCGACATGAACGACTTCGAGTTCTCCGGCACCGCGCGCATCCTGGAGGGCGACGGCGAGCTGTGGTCGGCGATCAAGTCGCTGCCGCGCGGCGAGCGTTACACCTACGACTACCAGGGCAACCAGCAGGTCCTGGACCAGATCCTGATCAGCCCGGCGATCCGCCGCGGCGGCGACTTCGCGTACGACAGCGTGCACATCAACGCGGAGTTCCACGACCAGATCAGCGACCACGACCCGCAGGTGCTGCGGTTCCGCCCGTGACGCGACGGGTCCGACCCGCGGGACGGGACCGGGCACCCGCCGAGCGGTGATCACCGCTCGGCGGGTGCCCGGGTGCCGGGTGCCACTTGTGCCTGGTGGTGCGCGGCTCAGCCGGCCCGCACCGGCCAGCGCTCCAGTTCGGCGCGGAGTCCGGCGGGATCGGGCCGGCCGGCGGCCCAGGCAATGTGGCCGTCCGGGCGGACCAGCAGGGTGTGGCGCAGGTCTCCGGTGGGCGCCGCGACCCGCAGCCAGGCGTCCTCCGGTACCGGCCGGTCCCGGGTGACCAGCACGAAGGCGCCGTCGCGCAGCACCTCGTACAGCCGCCGTCCGTCCGCGAGCCGCAGATCGGGCACCCGGCGTCCGGTGAGCGGGTGGCTGCCGGGCGGCGCCGGGTAGGAGACGCCGATGCCCGACAGCCGGCTCTCCCCCAGTGCCGTGAGCGAACTCAGCCGCGAGACCGCGGGCAGCGCCAGGTCCCGCAGCCGGCGCACGGTCCGGCCGCGCGGGGCGCTCAGCACACCCCGGGTGATGGCACCGGAGATCCGCAGCGTCTGCCGGCCGACCGGATGGCGCTCGCGCTCATAGGAGTCGAGCAGCGGCTCCCCGGCCCGGCCCCGGACCACGGCGGCCAGTTTCCAGCCCAGGTTGGCGGCGTCCTGCAGCCCGGTGTTCATGCCCATGCCGCCGGCGGGCGAGTGCACGTGCGCGGCGTCGCCGGCCAGCAGCACCCGGCCCGCGCGGTAGCGCACCGCCTGCCGCTCGTCGCTGTGGAAGCGGGAGATCCAGCGCGGCTCGTGCATGCCGTGGTCGGAGCCGAGCACCCGGCGCAGCAGCCCGGCCAGCTCCGCCGCCTCCACCGGGGCGTCGTCGGGGCGGTCGTCCCCGGCGATCCAGCCGATCGCCCGGTACCAGCCGTCGCCGAACGGCACCAGCGAGGCGAAGCCGTACCGGTTGGCGTTGGTGGTCACCGCCTCGGTGGGCAGGTCCGCGAGCCGGACGTCGGCCAGCATCACCGAGCGCAGGACCGACCGGCCGGGGAAGCCGATGCCGCTCAGCCGCCGGACCGCGCTGCGCACGCCGTCGCAGCCGACCAGGTACGCGGCGCGGAAGGTGCCCGCCCCGGCCGTCTCGGCCTCGACGCCGTCGGCCCGCCGGCGCAGTCCCACCACCTCGGCGCCCCGCACGATGCGCACGCCGGCCGCCAGCGCCCGGCGCTCCAGCAGCCGCTCGGTGTTGTACTGCGGGGTGATCAGCACGAAGGGGTAGCGGGTGCGCAGCCGGTGCAGATGCAGTTCCAGCTTGCCGAAGACGCCGACGACGGGTGCCGTGCGGCCGAGGCCGGCCAGTTCGTCGCCGAGGCCGCGGGCGTCGAGCACCTCCAGGCTGCGGGCGTGCACCGCGAAGGCGCGGGTCAGGTTGGCGTCGGCGTGCGGGCGCCGTTCCAGCAGGGTGACCCGCACGCCGGCGGCGGCCAGGTCCCCGGCCAGCAGCAGGCCGGTGGGGCCCGCTCCGACGACCAGGACGTCCACGGCCTCGGTCATGGCGGTCCGTCCCTCTCTCACCGGGCCCTCACCGGGTCCCCGCGGCCGGCGCGGGCACCGTGGCCTCGATCATGTGCTGGTAGGAGTCGACCGGCCGGGCCTGCCGGACGGTGAGGCCGGACCGCGTCACCAGCTCGCACAGTCCGCGGAGGGTGTGCTTGCGTCCGCCGACGGTGAGGAGCATCCGCAGGTCCATCGCGGTGCTGAAGGCCTGGCCCGGCCCGTCGTCGACGAGGTTCTCCACGATGATCACCCGGGCCCCGGGGCGGGCCGTCCGCAGGACGGTGCCGAGGACCACGGCGGCGTCCTCGTCGTTCATGCCGAGCACGTTCTTGAACACGTACGCGTCGACGCCGTCCGGCACCTCCTCCCGGCAGTCGCCGGGCAGCAGCCGGGTCCGGCCGGCGAGCGGACCGCCCTCGCGCAGCCGGGCGTCGGCGCCGGCCAGCACGTCCGGCCGGTCGAAGAGGATGCCCCGCAGGCCGGGGTGGTGTTCGAGCAGCGAGGCCAGCAGGAAGCCCTGGCCGCCGCCGATGTCCGCGACCACGCGCGCCCCGTCCAGCGGCAGGGCGGCCGCGACGGCCCGGGCGGACTGCCGGCTCGCCTGGGTCATGGCCCGGTCGAACACCGCCGCGGACTGCGGCCAGGCGGTGTGCACCTGCTCGAAGAACTCCTGGCCGTACAGGTCGACGAAGACGTCCTCGCCGGTGCGGACCGACTCGTCGAGCCGGCCCCACAGCTCCCAGGTCCACGGTTCGGTCATCCACAGCACGAGCTGGTCGAGGCTGTCCGGGGTGCCGGTGCGCAGCAGCCGTGAGACGTCCGTGTGGGCGAACCGGCCCGCGGCGTCCTCGGTGAGGACCTGGTGGCAGGTGAGCGCGCGCAGCAGGCGGCGCAGCGCGTCCGGGTCGGCGCCGACCGCGGCGGCCAGGTCCCCGGCGGTGGCCGGGGCGGTGCCGAGGGCGTCGGCGAGGCCGAGTTTCACGGCGGCGCGCAGGGAGGCGGCGCAACTGGTGCTGAGGGCACGCTCCAGCAGGCCCAGCACCTGGGGTTCGGCCGGTGTCCCGGGGGGTGCGGGGGTCTCGCCGGTGGGGGCGGGCACGGTGGTCATGGAGCCGGGACCTCTCTTTGCGGGCCGGTGTCGGCTCTTTGCGGGCCGGTGTCGACCGAGCCGGGGAAGTGCGCGTCCAGCACCTGCCGGACGCCGTCGCGCCAGGACCACGCGCAGTCGCCCGCGAGGTCCCGGCGGCGGGTGGGGTCGAAGGCGACGACGGCGCGGGTGACGTCGGCGGGTGCGAAGGCGACCGGCACCCCGGTGAGGCGGGAGACGTACGTCATCAGGTCCCGCACGCCGACGGTCTCGTCCCCGCCCCAGTTGACCACGGTGGCGGGGGCCGCCGCCGCGGCCCACAGCCGGGGCACGTGCCGCGCGATGTCGTCGGTGTGGATCGGGGAGCAGTAGTGCTGGTCCTCGCGGGGCACGGCGATGGGCTGTCCGGCGAGCATCTGCCGGTAGTGGATGACCGGGAGCCCGCCGTGTCCGTGCGGTCCGTAGGCCACGTTGAGCCGGGCGATGGTGGTGGGCAGGCCCAGGGTGACGGCGAGCGCGCGGACGGCGCCCTCGGTGGCCAGCTTGCCCACCGGGTAGGCGGGCAGCCAGGCGGACGCGGCGGCCAGCGGGTCGGACTCGGTGTGCCGGTGGTCCGGGGCCTGGGGTGCGTAGACGGCGCTGGTGGAGACGTAGAGGAAGGCTTCGGCGGTGCGGCAGTGGGTCATCAGGCGGCCGGTGGCGACGGAGTTGACCGTCACCGTCTCCTCGAAGTCCCCGTCGCCGCGTTCGACGGCGGCGTGCAGCACATGGGTGAAGTCGTCGGGGAGGCCGTCCAGGGTGTCGGTGGCCATGTCCCAGTGCCAGGTCCGGATGGACCGGTCCCGGAGCCGGTGCTCCAGGGCCGGGTCGCCGAACCGGCCGGCGCACCAGACCTCGTTGCGGGCCGCGAGCGTCTCGGCGACGGTACGGGCCACCAGGCCGGTGGCCCCGGTGATCAGGATCTTCCGCCCGGTGAGCGCGGTGGTGCCGGCCATGGCCTCAGTCCTCCAGGGCGCGGGCCAGCTCGGCGCGCAGCAGGGACTGGAAGACGGCCACGTGCCGGGGGCCCATGAGGGTGTAGTGCTCGCCGGGCACGTCGATGTACCGGGGTTCCTCGCGGGTGAAGTCGGCCCACCGCTTCAGTTCGCCGTCCAGCCAGTCCTGTTTGGTGCCGCGCAGCGGTACGGCGTAGAAGACGCTCAGGGGTGCGGCGACCTCGCCGGTGGGCTGGTAGGTACGGCCGAGACCGGTGAGGCTGTCGGCGAGTTCCGCCCACGCGGTGAACCGCTCCGCATCCAGGTCGAGTTCGGCGAGCCGGTCCGGCGGGGCGAGGGCGAGCAGCCGGCCGAGCTGTTCCGGCCGGTCCAGCGGGCGCAGCTCGGCGGGCAGGGTGGCCGCCTGCTGCTTGGTTATCAGGTCCAGGAACATCGCCAGGTTGACCGCGGTCTCGGTGAAGTCGAGTTCGTCCATGCGGTACTTGATGTGCGGGGGGAGGTTGAAGCTGCCGAGGAAGTCCACGCGTTCGCCGTCCGCCTCCAGCAGCTTGGCCACCTCGAAGGCCACCGCCGCGCCGAAGGAGTAGCCGGCGAGGGCGTAGGGGCCGTGCGGCTGTGTGGCCCGGATGGCGTCGGCGTAGGTGCGGGCCATCTCGGCGAAGCTCGCGAAGGGTTTCTCGCCGGGGTTGAAGCCGCGGGCCCGCAGGGCGTAGAAGGGCCGCTCGTGCGCGAAGTACTTGGCGAGGTTGACGAAGACGAGCACTTCGCCGACGCCCGGGTGGACGCAGAACAGGGGTGTCCTGTCGCCGCCGGTCTGGAGCGGGACGACCGGGTCGTAGGGCGCGGGCCGCTCGCCCTGGCCGGCGTCGATGCGCGCGGCCAGGGCGCGGACGCTGGGCGAGGTGAGGAGGGCGAGGACGGGCAGCCGCGTACCGGGGAAGTGCCGGGCGATCAGGCGCTTGAGGCGCAGGATGTCCAGCGAGGTCCCGCCGAGGTCGAAGAAGCCGGCGGTGGCGCTGATCGTGTCCGGCGGCTCCTCGACCAGTTCGCCGTAGAGCGCGGTCAGGGTCCGCTCGGTCTCGCCCACCGGGGCGGTGTAGCCGCCCAGTTGCCGGGTGACCAGCTCCCGGACGGCTGTCAGGTGGTCCGCGTAGTCGCCGGCCTCCAGCCGCCGGCGCATCAGGGAGCGCTGGATCTTGCCGAGGCTCGTCTTCGGGAAGGCGTCCTGGGGCAGCGGGAGCAGCACCGCCGGGCGGAAGCCCCAGTGCAGTACGGCGCTGTTCCGGACGGCGATGAGCAGGCGGTGCAGGGCCGCCTCGTCGGCGGCGGTACCGGGGGTGACGGCGAACGCGACGGCGAGCTGTTCGGTGTCGCCGCCCGGCGGGCGGGTCGGGAACGCGGCGACGTAGGACCGGGCGATGCCGTCCAGGCCGTCGAGCACCGACTCCAGGTCGTGGCTGTAGTAGTTGACGCCGTTGACGATGATGCTGTCCTTGCTGCGCCCGGCCAGGGTCAGCCGCCCGTGGTCGAGCCGGCCGAGGTCGCCGGTGCGGAACCAGCCGTCGTCCGTGAAGGCCGCCTGGGTGGCCTCCTTGTCGTTCCAGTACCCGTCGGTGATCATCGGGCCGGTGAGCTGGACCTCGCCGGTCTCGCCGTCGGCCAGGGGCGTGTCGTCGTCCGCGGCGATCCTGATCCGCAGTCCGTCGACCGGCCGGCCGACCGCCGCGAACTCGGCCGTCCGGTCGGCGTCCGGGAACTCCCGGTTGTAGATGCTGCCGGCGCAGGTCTCGGTCATGCCGAAGGCGGGCCACAGGGCGCCGCGGCGCAGCCCGTACGGAGCCAGCCGGTCGAGGAACCCGGTGCCCGTGGCCACCGGGTTGGCCTCGCCGCCGGAGACGATGTGCCGCAGCCGGGACAGGTCCAGGGCGGGCGGGGCGGGCAGCCGGTCGAGCGCCTTGTTGAGGAGGCCGAGCAGGAAGTTCGGGGTGAACGTCATCGTCACCCGGTGGGCGTCGATCAGCTCCAGGAAGCGCAGCGGGTCGGCCAGCACCGCCTCCGGTGCGACCTGCACCTGGACGGCTCCCACCGACAGCGGCAGCAGATGCGCCTCCAGCAGCGCGGCGACGTGGTCGTACGAGATCCAGTTGAGGGTCACGTCGTCCGCGCCGAGCGACTGCGTGCCGGCCTTGGCGGCCATGGAGGCCAGCAGGTTGCCGTGGGTGAGCCGGACCGCCTTGGCGGCGCCGGTGGAACCGGAGGTGAGCACCAGCAGCGCGACGTCGTCGGGGCCGGTGGCGGCCGGTGCGGCCGCGGGGGCGGCCGCGCCGTCCGTGGCGCGGGCCAGTTCGTCGAGGGTGGTCACGGCCAGCCCGTCGACCGCGGGGAGTTCCTCGCGCACGCGCCGGTCGGTGACCACCAGCGGACCGCCGAGCAGGGTGTCGACGTGGGCCAGTTGGGCGGCCCAGCGCTGCGGGTCGGTGCGCAGCGGCACCAGCGGGCAGACGGTGACGCCGCCGAGCAGGCAGGCCCAGAAGGCCGGGAGGAAGTCCTCGGGCCGTTCCAGGAGCAGCGCCACGACCCGGTCCCGGCCGACGCCGTTCTCCCGCAGGGCGCCCAGCAGGCGCAGGGCGTCGGCGAGGAGGCCCGGGTAGGTCTGGAGGGTGTACTCGGCGGGGTGCTCCGCGGAGCCGTAGCGCACTCCGTGGTCCGGGAACCGGGCCGCGGCCCGCAGCAGCAGACCGCTCAGGCCGGCGCCCGCCTCGGGTGTCGTCCGGCTCGTCGTCATCATGCCTCTTCTCAGGTGTTCGGTGGCGTCTCGTGCGCGGGAGGGGCCGGAGAGGTCCTAGCCGAGGGCGGCCAGTACGTCGTCGGCCCGGTCCCGGATGCCGTCCCACGGCTGGGGGCGGGCGACGAGGCCGCGCGCCTCGCGCAGGACGCGGGGCGGTATCCCGGTGCCGAGGACGCCGCGCAGCAGGCCCTGGCGGAAGTAGAAGGCGACGACGCGGGGGCGGTCGGGGTCGCCGAGGTCGGCGTACCGCAGTTCCACCCGGTCCGCGCCGTGCAGCAGGCCGTACGCCTGGAGCTTCAGCGCGTACTGGTCGGACCAGAAGTAGGGCACCGGCGCGTACTCGCCGCGCTGCTCGGGTGTGCCGTCCAGCTCGGCCAGCAGGTTGTGCGCGGCCACGGCGCCCTGCTCGGTGGCGTTGATGCGGTGCTCGGTGCGCACCCGTTCGCCCTGGACGGGGTGGTGCCAGTGCGCGACGTCGCCGGCGGCGTACACGCGGGGCGCCGCCGCGCTGTACGCGTCGCAGTGGATGCCGCGGTCGACGGTGAGTCCGCTGTCCGCGAGCCATTCGGTGTTCGGCGTGGAGCCGATCGCCACGACGACGGTGTCCGCCGGGACCGTCTCCCCGGAGGCGAGCTCGACCCCCGTCACCGCGCCCCGGGCGCCGGCGAGTCCCGTCACGGTCTGCCCGGTGCGCAGGGTGACGCCCTTGCCGCGGTGGACCCGGGCGAGCAGGGTGCCGACCTCCGCGCCGAAGATCCGTTCCATCGGCACCGGTTCGTCGGTGACGACGGTCACCCGGTGGGCGCCGCCCTTGGCGAGGGACGCGGCGACCTCCATGCCGAGCGGGCCGGAGCCGATGACGGCGACCGTGCCGCCGGCCCGCAGGCTGGCGCGCAGGGCGGCCAGGTCGTCCAGCGTGCGCAGCGTGTGCACACCGGACAGCTCCCCGGTGCCGGGCAGGGTGCGGGGCCGCACGCCGGTGGCGATGACCAGCCCGTCGTAGCCGAGCACCACGCCGTCGTCGAGGGTGACCCGGCGGGCCCCGGCGTCGAGTCCGGTGGCGCGGACTCCGAGGCGCAGGTCGAGGGCGCACTCTTCGAGCGAGGCGGTGTCCCGCATGGCGGTGCGGTCCTCGTCCCACTCGCCGGTCAGCACCTGCTTGGACAGCGGCGGGCGCTCGTAGGGCAGGTGCTTCTCGTCGCCGACGACGACGAGGCGTCCGTCGTAGCCCTTCCGGCGCAGGGTCTCCGCCGTCGCGATGCCCGCGGCGGACGCGCCGACCACGACGATCGTCCGAGGGCTCACCGCACCACCCGGAGAGCCGCGCCGGGGCACGCCGTGACGGCCCGCAGCACCGCGTCGTGCAGGACGGCGGGCGGCTCCTCGTCCAGGATCACCACGACACCGTCGTCCTCGTCCTGGTCGAACACGTCCGGGGCCAGCACGGCGCACTGGCCCGCGGCACAGCACTTGTCGTAGTCCGCGACAACCTTCATCTTTCCTGTCACCTTCGCCTTTCACGTGTCATGCGATGGTCGAGAACGCCTGGGTCATGAACGAGCCGGAGCGGGCCGGGCCGTCCGCCGCGGGCGCGAGGATCATCCGCCGCATCTCCTGGAGGAACGGCGCGGGCTCCAGGCCCAGTTCGGTGTCCAGCGCCTGGCTGATCCGGCCGTAGGCCTGGAGTGCCTCGGTGCGGCGGCCGCTGCGGTGGAGGCTTTCGATCAGGCATCCGTACAGCCACTCGTCCAGCGGCTGGGCGGCCACCAGCGCGCGCAGCTCGCCGACGAGTTCGCGGTGGTTGCCGAGCTGGAGATCGGCGACGATCCGCTGGTGCAGCGCGTCCTGCCGCTGGTCCTCCAGCCGGGCGACCTCCTGTTCGAGCACCCGGCCGTGCGCCACGTCGGCCAGTGCCGGCCCGCGCCAGAGCGCCAGCGCCGCGCGCAGTTCCCGGGCCGCCGCCGCGTAGTCCCGCTCCTTCAGCAGCGCGCCGCCGCGCCGGGCGGACACCCGGAACTCCGCCACGTCGGTGCTGTCCTCCCGCGGCTCCAGGACGTAGCCGGAGCTGCTGGTGCGGATCACCGCGCCGTACTCGCCGGCGCCGCGCTCCGCGAGGAAGCGGCGCACGTGGTAGATGTGCGTGCGCACCGTGGGCACGGCGCTGTCGACCGTCTTCTCGCCCCACAGCTCGTCCATGATCTGATGCAGCGTCACGATCGTGCCGGGGTGCAGCAGGAAGAGACAGAGCAGCTTCCGCACTTTCGGTCCCCGGGGCACCGCGATCCGGTCCTGCGGCAGCCGAGGCTCCACCCCGAACGGACCGAGCATGGTGAACAGAGCCACCCCGCTCTCCTTCCCTGTGTCTCCTCGCGGTCCGGCGGTCAGCGCGGGCCGCGCCGCCGGGTGGCGCGCACCAGTGCGCCGTTCTTCAGCTCGAAGACCGCGCCGAGGGTGGCGTCGGGCCTGACCTCGACGGCGCACGGCCGGTCGATGCCGAAGGTCCGGTGGATGTCGGCGCCCGGATCGTTGATCTCGTCGATGCCGGCGTCCTGGGCGGCGGACGCGGGGATGCGGGCGCTGAGGAGTACGGCCTTCTGGTAGGCGGAGCCCTGCCCGCCGCCCTCGGCGAGCAGCCGCCGGGCGGCCCGCCGGGTGCTCTCCAGCCGCTCCGGGACCCGGTTGTCGGCCGCGAACAGCAGCAGCACCGGCCGGTCGAGCGCCACCTTGTCGTGCAGCCAGGTCCGGTCGGGCCGGCCCTCCAGCGGCACGTCGGGCAGCCGCATGCCGCTGGCCAGTCTCCCGGTCCGGGAGCCGTCGCCGGGGTAGGCCAGGGTGAGCTGGGCCTGGCGCGGCGCGACGAACCGGTCGAGGAGGCCGGCGCGGGCGGCGCCGTCCAGGGCGAGGTCGCGCAGGTTCCTGCGCCAGCCGTCCAGGGTCCACATCCGGGTCTGCCGGTCGCTGTCGGCGACCACCGCGGCGGCCGTGTGCCGCCGCTGTCGGTCCCATTCCTCCAGGGCGGCGGGGGCGAGCTGCTGCCGCTGGATGGCCGCCAGCCGCCAGGCGAGCGAACTGGCGTCCTCCAGGCCGGTGTTCAGTCCCTGGGCGCCGGCGGGGCTGTGGATGTGGGCGGCGTCGCCGGCGAGCAGGACGCGGCCCACCCGGAACCGGTCCGCCATGCGCCGGTGGACGCGGAAGATCCCGGTCTGCAGCTCGCCCACCGCCCGGATCGGCACGGTGCACCGGGTCCGGGCCAGCCGCTGCGCGGTCTCGGCGAGCTGTCCTTCGGGCACTTCCTCGCGCAGGCCGAGGAAGACGCGGGCCTTGCCGTCGGGCAGGCTGGTGACGACCAGGATGCCGGAGGGGTCCATGAAGTAGTGCGTCTCGTTCTGCGGCAGGCTGGTCTCCCACACGCCGTCCGCCACCAGGAACCGCGCCGGGTAGGTGGCGCCCTCGAAGCCCACGCCGAGGCACTGGCGGACGGTGCTGTGCGCGCCGTCGCAGCCGACGAGGTAGCGCGCCGTCGCCTCGGTCTCCTGCCCGTCGGTGCGCAGCACGGCCCGTACGCCGTCGGCGTCCTGGGTGACCCGGACGAACTCCGTGCCGTACTCGACCTTGCCGCCCGCGTCCGCGAAGCCCTGCCGCAGCACGTCCTCGGTGGCGCTCTGCGGCAGGGTGACCGGATAGCGGTACCGGCTTCCGTCCAGGCTGCCGAAGCCGATCCGGATGATCCGTCCGCCGATGTAGTACTTCAGCGCGCCGACCGTCAGCGACCGGTCGAGCAGCGGGTCGACGAGCCCCATGCGGTGGAAGCTCTCCAGGGCCCGCGGCCACAGCGCCAGGGACTTGGAGTGCGGGTGGTGGGTGGGGTCCCGGTCGACGACGCGTACGGAGATGCCCCGGCGCAGCAGGTCGACGCCCAGGGCGAGGCCGACCGGTCCCGCCCCGACGATGAGCACCTCGGTCTCGGACTGCTCCAGCATGCTGTTCCCTTCCCCGTCAGCGGGATGTGTTCCTGGTGTGGTCACGGCGGGTGGTCTCCTCAGGGCACGAGCACGACACGGCCCCGGCTGGCGCGTGACTCGACCAGGTCGTGGGCCCGGGCGGCCTCGGCCAGGGGCACGCGCGCCGCGACGACGGGGCGTACGGATCCGTCGGCGACCAGGCCGAGGAGCCGCCGGGTGCCGGACTCGGCGAGGTCGGGGCGGTGGCGCAGCAGGGTGGCCATGCTGAAGCCGGTCACGTACTTCATGCCGAGCACGTCCAGGAACGGCAGGACGGGACGCGCGGTCGGGCTGCCGGAGGCGCCGTAGAAGACGAGCCGGCCGTACGGGGCCAGCAGGGCGACGTCGTCGTGCAGCAGGTCGCCGCCGACGCCGTCGAGGATGACGTCCACGCCCGGCCCGTCCACGGCTTCGCGCACCCGCTCGGCCCAGTCGGGGCGGCCGTAGTCCACGCAGACGTCGGCTCCCAGGGACCGGGCGAACTCCAGCTTCTCGGCCGAACTCGCGGTGGCGATCACGGGTTTCGCGCCGAGTGCCTTGGCGATCTGCAGGGCCATGTGGCCCACGGCGCCGGCCGCCCCGTGCACCAGCACGCTCTCCCCGGCCCGCAGCCGCCCGGTGTCGACGATCTGCATCGCGACCCGTCCGGTGGAGCCCAGGACCGTGGCCCCGGCCGGGTCCAGGCCGTCCGGCAGGGGCATGATCCGGTCCACCGGGGCGATGACGTGGTCGGCGTAGGCGTTCTGCGCCTTCCACACCACCACGCGGGTGCCGAGATGTCCGTCGGGCACCTCGGCGCCGGCCGCCTCGACCACGCCGACGACGTCCGCGGCGGGGCAGGCCGGCAGCACCGGTGCGGACACGGGGTGCTCGCCGCGCCGCCGCTGCACATCGGCCTGGTCGACGCCGATCGCCTCCACGCGGACCAGTACGTCGCCGGGCCCGGGACGCGGGACGTCCGCCTCCTCGATTCGGAGAACACTCGACGGCCCGAATTCGTGGTACCGAACGATGCGCATGGGCTGGCGGTCCCCTTAGGAATTCAGTCGGGCAAGATCGGAATTGGCAAAAAACATACCCCGCGGTGACGCGCCGTAGAAAGTCAACAAAAGAAGCACGTGAAATCGGCGAACCGGAGTGCCGCGTACCACCAAAGAGGCACACCGGATACCACATAGGTGGGGATTATCGGCCCGTACGCCGCCGTACGCCGCCGCATTTCTTAGTCTCCGAGGGAGCCTTCAGGTTAGCGGCGAGGAAAGGTGATGCTGTGGACAGCGTCCGGGAAGTTCCCGTGGAAGCAGAGCGCCCGCTCCAAGCGGCGCCGGTGTCGAAGCCCGGCGGGCGTGAACTGACGTGGGTGGCCTGCCTCGCGGTCTACTGCGTGGGATTCGCCGCGTTCGGCGTCTCCCGGTACCTCACCTTCGACCCGTCCAACAGCAGGCTGGGCATACGCACCGACCTGCCCTGGCACTACCCGCTGTTCGTCGTCCACATCTACACCGCCGTCATCGCCATCGTGCTGGCCTGGCTCCAGGTCTGGCCCTGGTTCCGGGCCCAGCGGCCGCGGGCGCACCGCATCGTCGGCCGCGTCTACTTCTTCGCCGGCGTCTTCCCGTCCGCGGCGCTGGCCCTGCCCGACTCGCTGCTGACGACCAGCGGACCGGACGTGTCCACCGCGCTGCTCGCCATGGACGCCTGCTGGATCATCACCGGTGTCGCCGGTTACCTGACCGCCCGGCAGCGAAAGTACGCCGACCACCGCAAGTGGATGCTGCGGAACGTCGCGATGACCACCTCCACGGTCACGCTGCGTCCGCTCAACCTCATTCTGGTGGCCGTCGGCCTGAACTACGAACAGGCCTACGCGTCGGCTACCTGGGGTGCGGTTCTCGGCCATCTCCTGTTCGTCGAATGGTACCTGCTGCGACCGAAGCGGAAGCGGCGCCCCGTCCCGAATCCCCGCTGACGAACGCCCTGTTTCCTCGTTCCTTCCCCGCCCATTCTCCGAGACGGGCAACGGCCTCCTGGGGGACACGTATGCGTACCGCCCGAACGATTCCGGACGACCGCGCCGGCACACCGAGCGAGCCGATCGCCGTCGTCGGCCTGGCCTGCCGGTTCCCCGGCGCGGACCGTCCGGCGGCCTTCTGGGACCTGCTCCGCGACGGCGGCAGCGCCCTCGCGCCGCCCGCGCCGGAACGCCGGCTCGCCGCCCGGCCCGGCGGCTTCCTGGACGACGTCGCCGGGTTCGATCCCGAGTTCTTCGACATCTCGCCGCGCGAGGCGGCCGCCATGGACCCGCAGCAGCGGCTGGCGCTGGAGCTGGGCTGGGAGGCGTTCGAGGACGCCGGCATCGTCGCGGGCGACCTCAGGGGCCGGCGGGCCGGCGTGTTCGTGGGCGCCATGTGGGACGACTACGCCACGCTGCTGCACCGGGCGGGCCCGGCCGCCGCCACCCAGCACAGCATGACGGGCCTGCACCGCGGCGCCATCGCCAACCGGGTGTCGTACACCTTCGACCTGCGCGGCCCCAGCATGGTGATCGACACCGGGCAGTCGTCCTCGCTGGTGGCGGTGCACACCGCCTGCGAGAGCCTGCGCCGGGGCGAGTCGGTGCTCGCCCTCGCCGGCGGGGTCAGCCTCATGCTGGCACCCGAGAGCACCGTGTACTCCGAGAAGTTCGGCGCGCTGTCCCCGGACGGGCAGTGCTTCACGCTCGACGCGCGCGCCAACGGCTACGTGCGCGGGGAGGGCGCCGGTTTCCTCGTCCTCAAGCCGCTCTCGGCGGCCCTGGCCGACCACGACCGCGTGTACTGCGTCATCGAGGCCGGCGCGGTGAACAGCGGCGGGGCGAGCGAGGGCCTGACGGTGCCGCGGGCCGGCGCGCAGGAGGCGGTGCTGCGCGAGGCGTACGGCAGGGCCGGTGTCGACCCGGCCGACGTGCAGTACGTCGAGCTGCACGGCACCGGGACCAGGAAGGGCGACCCGGTCGAGGCCGCCGCGCTCGGCGCGGTGTTCGGCGGCGGGTCCGGCGGGCGTCCCCCGCTGTACGTCGGTTCGGTGAAGACCAACATCGGGCACCTGGAGGCCGCGGCGGGTGTCGCCGGACTCATCAAGACGGTCCTGAGCATCCGGCACCGTCGCATCCCGCCGTCCCGCAACTTCTCCGAACCGCACCCCGACATCCCGCTGGACGCGTGGCACCTGCGGGTGCCGACGGAGCCGGCACCGTGGCCGCGCGAGGACGCGCCGCTGCTGGCGGGCGTCAGCTCGTTCGGCATGGGCGGCACCAACTGCCACGTGGTGCTGTCGGACCGGCACCCGGTGGCCCCGGCGGACGAGGCGGCGGCCGGCGGCGGCGCGGTGATGTACGACGGAGCCGCTGAAGCGGCGGCCACCGGTGAGGACGCGGCGGAGGCCGCCGGGCGCGAGGCGCAGGAGGCGGTCCCCGGGGCCGCCGCGCCGGTGCCGTGGGTGGTGACGGCGCGCTCCCCCGGCGCGCTGCGCGCCCAGGCGGCGCGGCTGCGCGAGCACGTCGCCGCCCGGCCCGGCCTCGGCGCCGAGGCCGTCGGCTACACGCTCAGCGCCCACCGCACCGCGCACGAGGAACGCGCGGTGGTGCTCGGCCGCACGCCGGAGGACCACCTCGCCGGGCTGGACGCGCTGGCCCGCGGTGTGCCGGCCGCCGGCCTGGTGCGGGGCACCGCCCGCGACGGCGGCCGGACGGCGTTCCTGTTCTCCGGACAGGGCAGCCAGCGGCCTCGGATGGGCTACGAACTGCACGCCTCCTTACCGGAGTTCGCCGCCGCGCTGGACGAGATCTGTACGGCGTTCGACCCGCATCTGCCGCACCGCCTCAAGGACCTGCTGTTCGCCGGGCCCGGCACCGCCGAGGCCGCGCTGCTGGACGAGACCGAGTACACCCAGGCCGCGCTGTTCGCCGTGGAGAGCGCCCTGTACCGCCTGCTGCGGGCGTCCGGGGTGGAGCCGGACTACCTGCTGGGGCACTCGATCGGCGAACTCACCGCGGCGTACGCCTCCGGGGTGCTCGGCCTGGCGGACGCCTGCGCCCTGGTCGCGGCGCGCGGCCGGCTGATGCAGCGGGCCACCGCGGGCGGCGCCATGGCCGCCGTCGAGGCCGGCGAGGAGGAGGTCGGCGCCGTACTGGCCGCGCACGGCGACCGGGTGTCCCTCGCCGCGCTCAACGGACCGCGCACCACGGTGGTCTCCGGGGACCGGGCGGCGGTGGCGGAGGTCACCGCGCACTTCCGGGCCGCCGGCCGCAGGACCAAGGAGCTGCGGGTCAGCCACGCGTTCCACTCCGCGCACATGGACGGCGTCCTGGAGGAGTTCCGCGCGGTGGCGGCCGGGCTGACCTACGGCACACCGAAGATCCCCGTGGTCTCCAACGTCACCGGCCGCCTCGCGACAGCGGCGGAGCTGGCGTCCGCCGACTACTGGACCCGGCACATCCGCGCCTGCGTGCGCTACGCCGACGGTGTCCGGCTGCTGCACGCCGAGGGAGTCACCGGCTACTGGGAGCTGGGTCCGGGCGGGCTGGCCGCGATGACCCGCGAGAGCCTCGCCGACACCGGCACCGCGCCCGGCGGCGCGGTCGTCCCGGTGCTGCGGGACGGCCGGCCGGAGGAGCTGACCGTCGCCACCGCGCTCGCCGAGGCGTACGTGCGCGGAGCCGCGGTGGACTGGGGGGTGCTCACCGGGTGGACGCCCGCGCGGGTCGAGCTGCCCACCTACGCCTTCCAGCGCCGTCCCTTCTGGTTCGAGGAGCCCGGCGACCGGGCGCGCGAGGACACCGCCGCGGCGGCTGGCTCCGCCACCGGTGAGACGGCCGGCACCGCGACCGGTCCCGTGACCGGCGCCGCGCCCGAGCCCCGCCCGGCCCCGGAGTCCGCCCCCGGTCCCGCCCGCGAGCCCGGTGCCGAGCCGCTGGAACTGGTGCGGACCTGTGTGGCGACCGTGCTCGGGTACCTGTCCACGGACACCGTGGACACCCGCCGGACGTTCAAGGAGCTGGGCTTCGACTCGCTCACCGCGGTGGAGTTCCGCGACCGGGTCGCCGAGGCGACCGGGCTGACCGGGCTGCCGCCCACGCTGATCTACAACTTCCCCACCCCGGCCGGTCTGGCCGGCTTCCTCCAGAGCCGGCTGTCGGGCGAGCAGTCCGCCGCCGAGGCCCCCGCGGCGGCCGTACCGGCCCGGTACGACGAGCCGATCGCGATCGTCGGCATGAGCTGCCGCTTCCCCGGCGGCGTCCGCTCGCCCGAGGACCTGTGGCGCCTGGTGGCCGACGGCAGGACCGGACTGTCGGCGTTCCCGGACGACCGCGAGTGGCCCGACGTCGAGCTGCGCGACCCGGAGAACCCGGACGTGCGCTACGCCAGGACCGGCGGCTTCCTGCACGACGCCGCCGCCTTCGACGCCCCGTTCTTCGGCATCAGCCCGCGCGAGGCGCTCGCGATGGACCCGCAGCAGCGGCTGGTGCTGGAGACCTCCTGGGAGGCCCTGGAGCGGGCCGGCATCGACCCCGGCGGTCTGCGCGGCCGTCAGGTGGGCGTGTTCACCGGCGCCACCGCCCAGGACTACGGGCCCCGCCTCGGCGACCCGGACCACGGCACGCACGGCTATCTGCTCACGGGCAGCACCCCCAGCGTCGTCTCGGGCCGCGTCGCCTACGCCCTCGGGCTCGAAGGCCCCGCCCTCACCGTGGACACCGCCTGCTCCTCCTCGCTGGCGGCGCTGCACCTGGCCGCCCGCTCGCTGTCGGCGGGCGAGTGCGCGCTGGCGCTGGCCGGCGGGGTGACGGTGATGGCGACGCCCGGCATGTTCGTGGAGTTCGCGCAGCAGCGCGGTCTGGCGCCCGACGGGCGGTGCAAGCCGTTCGCCCGGTCCGCCGACGGCACCGGCTGGAGCGAGGGCGTCGGCATGGTGGTCCTGGAGCGCCTGTCGGACGCCCGGCGCCACGGCCACCGCGTGCTGGCGGTGCTGCGCGGCTCGGCCGTCAACCAGGACGGCGCCAGCAACGGGCTCACCGCGCCCAACGGCCCCTCGCAGGAGCGGGTGATCCGCCAGGCCCTCGCCGACGCGGGGCTGGCCGCGGGCGACGTGGACGTGGTGGAGGCGCACGGCACCGGCACGAAGCTGGGCGACCCGATCGAGGCGCAGGCGCTGCTGGCCACCTACGGGCAGGGCCGCGACACCGGGCGGCCGCTGCGGCTGGGCTCGGTGAAGTCGAACATCGGCCACACCCAGGCGGCGGCGGGAGTGGCCGCCGTGATCAAGATGGTCATGGCGCTGCGCCACGACAGCCTGCCCGCCAGCCTGAACATCGACGAGCCGACCCCGTACGTCGACTGGTCCGCGGGCGCGGTGGAGCTGCTGACCGAGCCGCTGCCGTGGCCCCGCGGCGAGCGGACGCGCCGTGCGGGCGTCTCCTCGTTCGGGATCAGCGGGACGAACGTCCACGCCATCCTGGAGGAGGCCCCGGCCGAGGACGGGCCGGCCGCGCCGGACCCGGCCGCCGCGCCGCCCGCCGTGGTGCCGTGGCCGCTGTCGGCGCGGTCGCCCGAGGCGCTGCGCGGCCAGGCCGCCGCGCTGCGCTCGTACCTCGCGGACCGGCCCGGCCTGTCCCCCGTCGACGTGGGCCACTCGCTGGCCACCACCCGTGCCGCGCTGGAGCACCGCGCCGTCGTGGTCGGCGGGAGCCGGGAGGAACTGACGGCCGGGCTGGACGCCCTGCTGGCCGGCGACACCGCGGACGCGGTGGTGCGGGCGGTCGCCGCGGCCGACGCGGAGCGGGTGTTCGTCTTCCCCGGGCAGGGCGCACAGTGGGCCCGGATGGCGGTCGAACTGCTCGACACCGCGCCGGTGTTCGCCGCGCGCATGCGGGAGTGCGCCGCCGCGCTGGACGCCGTGACCGACTGGTCGCTGCTCGACGTGCTGCGCGGCGAGCCGGGCGCGCCGACCCTGGAACGGGTCGACGTCGTCCAGCCGGTGCTGTTCGCGATGATGGTGTCGCTGGCCCGGCTGTGGGAGTCGTACGGGGTGCGGCCGACGGCCGTGGTGGGGCACAGCCAGGGCGAGATCGCCGCGGCCTGCGTGGCCGGCGCGCTCTCGCTGGAGGACGCCGCGCGGATCGTGGCGCTGCGCAGCCGGGCGCTGGTGGCGCTGTCGGGCCGGGGCGGGATGGTCTCGGTGGCGCTGCCGGACGCGGAGGCGCGGCGGCTGCCGTGCTGGGACGGACGCCTGGACGTGGCCGTCGTCAACGGCCCGTCGTCGGTGGTGGTCTCCGGTGAGCCGGCGGCCCTGGACGACCTGCTGGCCGTGTGCGCCGAGCGCGGGGTCCGGGCGAAGCGGATCCCGGTCAGCTACGCGGCGCACTCCGCGCAGGTGGAGGCGATCCGGGAAGAGCTGATGGAGGCGCTGCGCGAGGTCACGCCGCGCACCGCCGGCATCCCCTTCTACTCCACGGTGACCGGGGACGTCCTGGACACCACCACGCTCGACGCCGCGTACTGGTACCGCAACCTGCGCGAGACGGTCCGCTTCGAGCGGACCATGGGCACGGTGCTCGCCAAGGGGCACACGCTCGTCCTGGAGATCAGCCCGCACCCGGTGCTGCGCGGCGACATCGAGGAGGCCATCGCCTCGCGGGGCGCCCGGGGCGCGGTCGTGGGCTCGCTGCGCCGGGACGACGGCGGTCTGCGGCGCTTCGTGACCTCGGTGGCCGAGGCGCACGCGCACGGGGCGCCGGTGGACTGGTCCGGGGTCTTCGCCGGGACCGGCGCGGCCCGGGTGGAGCTGCCCACCTACGCCTTCCAGCACGAGCGGTACTGGCTGGCGCCGCCCGCGCCCGCCGCCGCACCGGGCGGCGCGGACGAGACGCACTCCGCGTTCTGGGACATCGTGGCGCGCGGCGACGCCGACGGGCTCGCGGCGGAGCTGGAGCTGCCGGACGAGGCCGCGCTGCGGGCCGTGCTGCCGGCGCTGTCGGCGTGGCACGAGCGGCAGCGGGCGGCCGCGTCGGCCGATTCCTGGCGGTACCGGATCACCTGGCGGCCCGCGCCGCACACCCCGGCCGGGTCGCCGGCGGGCGGCTGGCTGGTGCTGCTGGACCCGGCGACCCGTGAATCGCCGCTGGCCGCCGCCGTTCTCGGCGCGCTCGGCGACAGCGCGCGGGTGGTGCCGGTGGATCACTACGGCGCGGACGGCGGAGCCGACGGGAACAGTGAGCTGGCGGCCGTACTGCGGTCCCTGCCGGCCGGCGGCCCGGAGCCGTCGGGTGTGCTGCTGCTCGCGCCGCCGACGCCCCTCGGGGCGGCGGTCCCGTCCCGCTCCGGTGACTGGCCCGGTCTGCTGGGCGTGCTGCGGGCGCTGGGCGAGGCCGGGGTGACGGCGCCGCTGTGGTGTGTCACCCAGGGTGCCGTGGCGGTCGGCGGCGAGGAGCTGGCCGCCCCCGTGCAGGCGCAGCTATGGGGTCTGGGGCGGGTCGCCGCCGTGGAGTTCCCGCAGCGGTGGGGCGGCCTGGTCGACCTGCCGGCGGACCTGGACCCGGCGGCGGCCGGCCCGCTCGCCGCGGTGCTGGCCGATCCCGGGGGCGAGAGCCAGGTGGCGCTGCGGACCGAGGGCGTCTTCGTGCGCCGGCTGGTGCGCGCGCCCCGGCAGACCCGGCCCGGCGGCGACGAGCCGCGGTTCGGCGGCACCGTCCTCGTCACCGGCGGCACCGGCGCGCTCGGCCGGCACACCGCGGCCTGGCTGGCGGACCGGGGCGCCGAGCACCTCGTGCTGGTCAGCCGCAGCGGCCCGGCGGCACCCGGGGCCGACGCCCTTCAGGCCCTGCTGTCCGAGCGGGGCGTGCGGGTCAGCACGCTGGCGTGCGACGTGTCCGACCGGGCGGCGCTCGCCGCGCTGCTGGACGGTCTCGACGCCGCCGGCGACCGGATCAGGGCGGTCGTGCACACCGCGGGAGTCATCGAGAACACCCCGCTGGGCGAGCTGACGCCCGAGCGGTTCGCCGAGGTGCTGCGGGCCAAGGCCGACGCGGCGCTGCACCTGCACGACCTGACCCGGGACCGGGAGCTGGACGCGTTCGTGCTGTTCTCCTCGGTGTCGGGGATGTGGGGCAGCACCGGCAACGGCGGGTACGCGGCGGCCAACGCCTTCCTGGACGCGCTGGCGCTCCACCGGCGCGGCCTGGGGCTGCCGGCGACCTCGGTGATCTGGGGTCCGTGGGACGGCGACGGCATGATGACCCGGGGCGGCATGGCGGAGGCCGTCGTCCGGCGGGGTCTGCGGCTGCTGGCCCCGGAGCCGGCGACCGCCGCGCTGGGCCGGTGCCTGCTCGGCGACGACCCGACGCCGGTGGTCGCGGACGTGGACTGGGAGGCGCTGGCCGGCGCGTTCGGCGCGACCCGGACGACGGCGCTCTTCGCCGACCTGCCCGAGGCCCGCGCGGCCCTCGGGGAGGCGCGGCCGGCCGCCGAGGAGCCCACGCAGACGCTGGCCGGGCGGCTCGCCCCGCTGAGCCCCCTCCAGCGCCGGGAGACGGTCTCGCTGATCGTCCGGACGCAGGTGGCGCGGGTCCTCGGGTACGCCGGGCCGGACGCCGTCAGCGAGGAGAAGCCGTTCAAGGACCTGGGCGTCGACTCCGTGATCTCGGTGGAGCTGCGCAACCGGCTCCAGGCCGACACCGGGCTGCGGCTGCCGGTCACCGTGGTCTTCGACCACCCCACGGTGGCGCAGCTCGCCGACCTCCTGCTGGCCGCGGCCGGCACCGGGGACGACAGCGCGTCCGACGACGCCTCCGGTGCCGGGGACGACGCCTCCGTGTCCCGGGACGCGCCCGGGTCCGACCGGGAGCGCGACCGGACCCGGCGCATCCAGCACGCGCAAGAGCGGATCAACGACATGGACGCCGACGACCTGGTGCGCCTCGCGCTCGGCGAACGGTAGCCACCGCCGGACATCCAGCTCGTTCCGACGCAACAGAAACTGTGAGGGGACATGGCCACGTCGCCGGAGAAACTCGTCGATGCGCTGCGCGCGTCCGTGAAGGAGACGGAGCGGCTGCGACAGGAGAACGAAGAGCTGATCGCTGCGGCGCGGGAGCCGATCGCCATCGTGGGGATGGGCTGCCGCCTGCCCGGCGGCGTGGCGACGCCCGACGACTTCTGGCGGCTCGTCGCGGCCGGCGAGGACGCGGTCTCGGACCTGCCGGCCGACCGGGGCTGGGACCTGGACGCCCTGTTCGACCCGGACCCGGACACCCCGGGCACGGTGTACACCCGCCAGGGCGGGTTCCTCACCGACGTCGCCGGGTTCGACGCGGAGTTCTTCGGGATCAGCCCGCGCGAGGCGGTGGCCATGGACCCGCAGCAGCGGCTGCTGCTGCAGACGGCGTGGGAGACCGTGGAGCGCGCCGGGATCGACCCGGCGTCCCTGCACGGCAGCCGTACCGGCGTCTACGTGGGAGCCGCGTTCCAGGACTACGCGACCCGGGTCCGGACGGCAGAACTCGGCGAGTACGAAGGCTATTTCCTCACCGCGGGAGCGGCGAGCGTGCTCTCCGGCCGCATCGCGTACACGCTGGGTCTTGAGGGCCCGGCGGTCACCTTCGACACCGCGTGTTCGGCGTCGCTGGTGGCGATCCACTCCGCCTGCCAGGCGCTGCGCCGCGACGAGTGCACCCTCGCGCTCGCCGGTGGTGTCACCCTGATGACCACGCCGTCGCAGCTCATGGGCTTCAGCCGGCAGCGCGGGCTGTCCCAGGACGGCCGCTGCCGGTCCTTCGCGGCGTCGGCCGACGGCACCGGCCTGGCCGAGGGCGTCGGCGTCCTGCTGCTGGAGCGGCTGTCCGACGCCCGCCGGCTCGGCCACCGGGTGCTGGCCGTCGTACGCGGCAGCGCGACGAACCAGGACGGGGCGAGCAACGGCCTCGCCGCGCCGAACGGTCCCGCGCAGCAGCGGGTCATCCAGCAGGCACTGGCGGACGCCGGCCTGGCCGCGGACGACGTCGACGCGGTCGAGGCGCACGGCACCGGCACGAAGCTGGGCGACCCGATCGAGGCGCAGGCGCTGCTGGCCACCTACGGCAGGCGGCGCACGCAGCCGCTGTGGCTGGGCTCGGTGAAGTCCAACATCGGCCACACCCAGGCCGCGGCCGGGGTCGCGGGGGTCATCAAGCTGGTCCTGGCGATGCGGCACGGCCTGCTGCCGCGGACCCTGCACGTCGACGCCCCGACCCCGCACGTGGACTGGTCCGCGGGGAACATCGAGCTGCTGACCGAGGCCGTACCGTGGCCGGCGGCGGACCGCCCGCGCCGGGCCGGGGTGTCCTCGTTCGGGATCAGCGGCACCAACGCCCACCTGATCCTCGAAGAGCCGCCCGCCGCCGGCGACGAGACCCCCGAGGCCGGCGACGAGACCCCGGCGGCCGGGGCCGGCACGCCGCCGCGCACGGTGCCGTGGCTGCTCTCCGCCCGCACCCCGCAGGCGCTGCGGGAGCAGGCCGGGCGGCTGCTGTCCTGGCTCGCCGAGCGCGAGCCGGCGGCGGCCGACGTCGGGTACTCCCTGGCCACCACCCGCTCGGCGTTCCCGCACCGGGCCGCGATCGTCGCGGACGACGGCGAGGCGTTCACCCGGGCGCTGGCCGCCCTGGCCGAGGACCGCGCCGACCCGCGGGTGACCCTCGGCACCGCCGGCCGCGGCAAACTGGGCTTCCTGTTCACCGGGCAGGGCAGCCAGCGGGTGGGCATGGGCCGCGCGCTGTACGCGGCCTCGCCCGTGTTCGCCGAGGCGTTCGACGAGGTGTGCGCCGCCCTGGACCCGCACCTGGACCGGCCGCTGCGCGAGGTGGTGTTCGCCGACACGGACGACGGGACGCTGGACCGCACCGCGTACACGCAGCCCGCGCTGTTCGCGGTGGAGGTGGCGCTCTTCCGGCTGCTGACCCGCTGGGGCGTGCGCCCGGACCGGCTCGCGGGCCACTCCGTCGGCGAGGTGAGCGCCGCGCACGCCGCGGGCGTGCTGTCGCTGGCGGACGCCGCGACGCTGGTGGCCGCGCGCGGCCGGCTGATGCAGGCCCTGCCCGAGGGCGGCGCCATGGTGGCGGTGCAGGCCGGCGAGGACGAGGTGCGGCCCCTGCTGGCGGAGCGCGCGGACCGGGCGGACCTCGCCGCGGTGAACGGGCCGTCCGCGGTGGTCGTGGCCGGCGCCGAGGACGCGGTGGACGAGATCGCCGGCCACTTCGCGCGCCAGGGCCGCAAGACCCGGCGGCTGACCGTCAGCCACGCCTTCCACTCGCCGCTGATCGACCCGATGCTGGCGGACTTCCGCGCGGTGGTCGCGCGGCTGACGTTCTCCGCTCCGCACCTGCCCGTCGTCTCCACCCTGACCGGCCGCGAGGTGACGGCCGAGGAGATCCGCGACCCCGAGTACTGGGTGCGGCACGCCCGGGGCACGGTGCGGTTCGCGGACGCCGTACGGGCCATGGAGGCCGCCGGTGTCCGCACGTTCCTGGAGCTGGGCCCCGGCGGTGTGCTCGCGGCGACGGGGCAGGACAGCGTCACCGCCGAGGACGCCGCGCTGAGCGCGACCCTGCGTTCCGACCGGGCCGAGGAGCTGTCCGTCACCGACGCCCTGGCCTGGCTGCACACGCGCGGTGTCGCGGTGGACTGGACGGCGTTCTACGCCGGGACCGGGGCGCGCCCGGTCGAACTGCCCGTCTACCCCTTCCAGACCACGCGCTACTGGCTGACCCCGCCCGCCGCCGCGGCGGCCGTGGGCAGCGCCGGGCTCGGCACGGCCGGCCATCCGCTGCTCGGTGCCGTGGTGGCGCCGGCCGACGCCGACGAACTGCTCTTCACCGGCCGGCTGTCGGCCGAGGCGCACGGCTGGGTGCTGGACCACAGCGTGTTCGGCCGGGCGCTGCTGCCGGGCACCGCGTTCCTGGACCTGGCGCTGCACGCGGGCGAGCGGATCGGCCTCGGCCTGCTGGCGGAGCTGACCCTGCACGCGCCGCTGCCGCTGCCCGAGCGGGGCGGGGTGCTGCTCCAGGTGCGCGTGGGCGCGGCCGACGACTCCGGGCGGCGCCCGCTGAGCGTGCACGCGCGCCCGGACGGCGGGGACGACGACGAGCCGTGGACGGCGCACGCCACCGGTCTGCTCGCGCCGGACGAGTCGCCCGTGGCCACCGAGGAGTTCGGCGTGTGGCCGCCGGCCGGCACCGAGCCGGTCGACACCGAGGCGCTGTACGCCGTGATGGCCGAGACCGGCCTCGACTACGGTCCCCTGTTCCAGGGGCTGCGCGCGGCCTGGCGGCGGGGCGCGGAGCTGTTCGTGGAGGCCGCGCTGCCGGACGGCGCGGACACCGCGGACTTCGGGCTCCACCCGGCGCTGCTGGACAGCGCCCTGCACGGGGTCGCGCTGAACGTCACGGGCGGCGCCTGGGACCAGGCCCGGCTGCCGTTCTCCTGGCGGGGCGTGCGCCGGCACGCCGCGGGCGCCGCGGAGCTGCGGGCCCGGCTGGCCCCCGCGGGCACGGACGCGGTGTCCGTGCTCGCCGCCGACGGCACCGGCCGTACCGTGCTGTCCGCCGAGGCGCTCGTGCTGCGTCCGGCCGCGCCCGGCGGGGACGCCGCCGCCCGCGACCGCCTGTTCGAGCTGCGCTGGGAGCCGGCGCGGCAGCCCGCCGCCGGCGAAGCCGCGCCGGACTGGGCGGTGGTGGGACCCGACACGCCCGGCATCGCGGCGTACCTGGGCGAGGGCACGGTGTCCCGGTACCCGGACCTGGCCGCGCTGTCCCGGGCGGCGGACGAGGGCGCCGCCCCCGCCGTGGTGCTGCTGCCGCTCACCGCCACCGGTCCGGCGGCCGACCGCGCCGACGCCGTGCGCGCGGCGGCCCACCAGGCGCTCGACCTCGCCCGCGGCTGGCTCGCCCGGGAGAACGCGGCGGACTCCCGGCTGGTCGTGGTGACCCACCGGGCCGTCGCCGCCGGTGACGAGCGGATCGCCGATCTGCCGCACAGCGCCGTGTGGGGACTGCTGCGCACCGCCCAGTCGGAGCACCCCGGCCGGTTCGCGCTGATCGACCTCGACGGCGACCCGCGGTCGTACGCGGCCCTGGCCGCCGCCGTCCGCTCCGGTGAGCCGCAGCTCGCCGTCCGGCAGGGCGAGCCGCTGGCCCCGCTGCTGGCCCGGCCGCACGCCGGGCAGGCCCTCGCGGTGCCGCGGGAGCCGGCCTGGCGGCTGGACTCCGAGCGGCGCGGCACGCTGGAGGGGCTGGCCCTCACGCCGTACCCGCGGGCCGGCGAGCCGCTGGCCGAGGGCGAGATACGGGTGGGCGTGCGCGCCGCGGGCCTGAACTTCCGCGACGCGCTCAACGCCCTGGGCATGTACCCCGGCGAGGCCGGAGCGCTCGGCGTCGAGGGCGCGGGCGTTGTCCTGGAGACCGGCCCCGGCGTCCGCGGTCTCACGCCCGGGGACCGGGTCATGGGCATGATCTTCGGCGGCATCGGTCCGGTCGCCGTGACCGATCACCGCATGGTCGCCCGGGTCCCGGACGGCTGGTCCTTCACCGAGGCCGCGGCCGTGCCGGCGGTCTTCCTCACCGCCTACTACGCGCTGGTCGACCTGGGCGGCCTGCGGCCCGGCGAATCGGTGCTGGTGCACGCGGGAGCCGGCGGCGTCGGCATGGCCGCCGTGCAACTGGCCCGGCACCTCGGCGCCGAGGTGTACGCGACGGCGAGCCCCGCGAAGTGGGACGCGCTGCGCGCCCTGGGTCTCGACGACCGCCACATCGCCTCCTCCCGGTCCCTGGAGTTCGAGGAGAAGTTCCGGGAGGCGGGCGGCGGCCGGGGCGTGGACGTGGTGCTGAACTCCCTGGCCGGGGAGTACGTGGACGCGTCCTTGCGGCTGCTGGCACCCGGCGGCCGGTTCCTGGAGATGGGCAAGACCGACGTCCGGGACGCCGAAGCGGTCGCCGCCGCGCACGACGGGGCCCGCTACCGGGCCTTCGACCTGGTCGACGCCGGGGCCGGACGCATCCGGGAGATGCTGGACGCGCTGCTCGCGCTGTTCGGCGAGGGAGCCCTGCGGCTGCCGCCGGTGACCTCCTGGGACGTGCGCCACGCCGTCGAGGCGCTGCGCTTCCTCAGCCAGGCACGGCACATCGGCAAGGTGGTGCTCACCGTGCCGGCCCCGCTCGACCCGGACGGCACCGTGCTGATCACGGGCGGCACCGGCGCGCTCGGTTCGGCGGTCGCCCGCCGGCTGGTGGAGCGCCACGGGGCACGCCGGCTGCTGCTGGTCAGCCGCCGGGGCGCCGCGGCACCGGGCGCGGCCGAGCTGGCGGCCGACCTGGAGGCCCGGGGCGCCACCGTGACCGTGACGGACTGCGACGTCTCCGACCGGGCCGCGCTGGAACGCCTGCTGGCCGCCGTGCCCGCCGCCCATCCGCTGACCGCGGTGGTGCACACGGCGGGCGTCCTGGACGACGGTGTCCTCACCTCGCTCACCCCCGAACGGCTGGACACCGTCCTGCGGGCCAAGGCCGACGCGGCGCTGCTGCTGGACGACCTCACCCGCTCCGCCGACCTGGCGGCCTTCGTGCTCTTCTCCTCCACCTCCGGTCTCCTCGGCGGGGCCGGCCAGGCGAACTACGCGGCGGCCAACGCCCTGCTGGACGCCCTGGCCCACCACCGCCGGGCGGCCGGCCGCCCGGCGGTGTCGCTGGCCTGGGGACCGTGGGGCCACTCCGAGAGCATGCTCGGCGGCCTCGCCGAGGTGGACCTGGTCCGGCTGGGCCGCACCGGGCTGGTCCCGCTCACCGAGGCGGAGGGGCTGGACCTGTTCGACGCCGCCCTCGGCACCGCGGAGGCCGTCCTGGTGCCGGCCCGGACCGACCCGGCGGCGCTGCGCCGCGGCACGCCCGAGGACGTGCCGTACCTGCTGCGCGGGCTGGCCGGCAAGCCCCGGCCCCGGGCCGGCCGCGCCGCGGGCGGCCCGGCCGCCGGCGCGCCGCTGCGCGACCGGCTGGCCCCGCTGCCGCCGGCGCAGGCCGAACGGCTCCTGCTGGACCTGGTGCGCGAGCAGGCGGCGACCGTCCTGGGACACGCCGACGGCGCCACGGTGGCCGCCGACCGCACCTTCAAGGAGCTGGGCTTCGACTCGCTGACCGCGGTGGAGCTGCGCAACCGCCTCGGCCAGGCCGCCGCGGCGCAGTTGTCCTCCACGGTCGTCTTCGACTACCCGACGCCGGCCGAACTCGCCCGCCACCTGCGCACGGAGGTGCTGGGCGCCGCCGCCGAGGCGGCGCCGGCCGTCGCCGCGCCGCGCGGGCCGGTGGACGACGACCCGATCGCGATCGTCTCGATGAGCTGCCGCTATCCCGGGGGCGTGGCGACCCCGGAGGATCTGTGGCGGCTGGTGGCCGAGGAGGCCGACACGGTCGGACCGTTCCCGGCCGACCGCGGCTGGGACACCGACAGCCTGTACGACCCGGACGGCACCCGGCCCGGCACCACGTACGTGCGGGTGGGCGGCTTCCTCGACGACGCCGCGCGGTTCGACGCGGCCCTGTTCGGGATCAGCCCCCGCGAGGCGCTGGCCATGGACCCCCAGCAGCGGCTGCTCCTGGAGACCTCCTGGGAGGCGCTGGAGCGGGCCGGCATCGACCCGACCTCGCTCAAGGGCGACCAGGTCGGCGTGTTCGTCGGCGCCGCGTCCCAGGGCTACCCCTCGGACCCGCGGCAGGCCCCGGACGACCTCGGCGGCTATCTGCTGACCGGCAGCACGGCGAGCGTCATGTCCGGCCGTATCGCCTACGCCTACGGGGTGGAGGGCCCGGCGGTGACGATCGACACCGCCTGCTCCTCGTCGCTGGTGGCGCTGCACCTGGCGGTGCAGTCCCTGCGGCGCGGCGAGTGCTCCCTCGCCCTGGCCGGTGCCGCCGCCGTGATGGCCGTGCCCGACATCTTCCTGGAGTTCAGCCGCCAGCGCGGCCTGTCCCCCGACGGCCGGTGCAAGGCGTTCGCCGCCGCGGCGGACGGCACCGGCTGGGGCGAGGGCGTCGGCACGCTGCTGCTGGAGCGGCTCTCCGACGCCCGGCGCAACGGCCACCCGGTGCTCGCCCTCGTCCGCGGTACGGCGGTCAACTCCGACGGCGCCAGCAACGGGCTGACCGCGCCGAACGGGCCGTCGCAGCAGCGGGTGATCCGGCAGGCGCTGACCGACGCGCGGCTGACCCCCGCCGACGTCGACGCCGTGGAGGCGCACGGCACCGGCACCCGGCTCGGCGACCCGATCGAGGCGCAGGCCCTGGCGGCGGTGTACGGCCGGGAGCGGGACGCCGGCCGGCCGCTGTGGCTGGGTTCGGTGAAGTCCAACATCGGGCACACCCAGGCCGCCGCGGGCATGGCCGGACTGATCAAGATGGTGGCGGCGATGCGGCACGGCGTGCTGCCCCGCACCCTGCACGTCGACCGGCCGACGCCCGAGGTGGACTGGACGGGAAGCGGCCTGGCGCTGCTCACCGAGACCAGGCCCTGGCCGGACAGCGGCCGGGCCCGGCGGGCCGCCGTCTCCTCGTTCGGCATCAGCGGCACCAACGCCCACGTCATCGTGGAGCAGGCCGAGGCCGCCGCCGTCCCGGACGAGGACGACACCGCCGCCTCGCCCGGCGCTCCGGAGCCGGCCGTCGTGCCGTGGGTGCTGTCCGGGAAGACCGAGGAGGCGCTGCGCGCGCAGGCCCGGCGGCTGCTGGACCACCTCGCCGACCGGCCCGGCGCCGACCCGGCCCGGATCGGCCACGCCCTGGCCACGGCCCGCGCCACCCTCGACCACCGGGCCGTCGTCATCGGCGGCGGACTCGGGGAACTGCGGGACGCGCTGGGCGCGCTGGCCGAGGGCCGGGACGCCGACGGCGTGGTCCGGGACACCGCCCGCGCCCGGGAGAGGACGGTCTTCGTCTTCTCCGGCCAGGGCTCGCAGTGGCCGGGCATGGCCGCGGAACTGTACGCCGCCAGCGAGGTGTTCGCGGAGCGGATCCGCGAGTGCGAGGCGGCTCTCGCGCCGTACGTCGACTGGTCGCTGACGGAGGTGCTGCACGGCGCCGGGCAGGCGCCGTCGCTGGAGCGGGTGGACGTGGTCCAGCCGGCGCTGTTCGCGGTCATGGTCTCCCTGGCCCGGCTGTGGGAGTCCTTCGGGGTGCGGCCGGGTGCCGTGATGGGGCACAGCCAGGGCGAGATCGCCGCGGCCTGTGTCGCGGGCGCGCTCAGCCTGGACGACGCCGCTCGGGCGGTGGCGCTGCGCAGCAAGGCGCTGGGCGCGCTGTCCGGCAAGGGCGGCATGGTGTCCGTGGCCCTCGGCGAGGCCGAGGCGTCGGCGCTGGTGGAGCGCTGGACCGGACGGGTCTCCGTGGCCTCGGTGAACGGCGCCTCCTCCACCGTCGTCTCCGGTGACCCGGACGCCCTCCAGGAGCTGGTGGCACAGTGCGCGCAGGACGGGGTGCGGACCCGGACGCTGCCCGTCGACTACGCCTCGCACTCGCCGCACGTGGAGGAGGTGCGGGACGACATCCTGCGGGAGCTGGCGCCGATCGCGCCCCGGCCCGCCGAGGTCCCGTTCTACTCCACGGTCACCGGCGGCAGGATCGACACCGCCGGCCTGGACGCCGCGTACTGGTACCGCAATCTGCGGCAGACCGTGCTGCTGGAGCCGGTGACCCGGCTGCTGCTGGACGACGGGTACGACGTGTTCGTCGAGGCCAGCCCGCACCCCGTGCTGGGCATGGCGATCCAGGAGACCATGGACGCCGCCGGCGCGGCCGGCACGACCGTGGGCTCGCTGCGCCGCGACGACGGCGGCCCCCGGCGCTTCCTCGCCTCGCTCGCCCAACTGCACACCTGCGGCGGCCAGGTGGACTGGGCGCGGGCCTTCCCGCCGTCCGCCGCGCGGGAGACCCGGCTGCCGACGTACCCGTTCGGCGGGGACCGGTACTGGCTGCGGCGCGGCGACGGGCCGGGCGACCTGGCCGCCGCCGGCCTCGGCACGGCGCACCATCCGCTGCTCGGCGCCGTCGTCACGCTGCCCGACTCCACCGGCACCGTCCTGGCCGGACGGCTGTCGGCCGGCGCCCAGCCCTGGCTGGCCGACCACGCGGTGCTGGGCACCGTGGTCTTCCCGGGCACGGGCCTGGTCGAACTCGCCCTGCGGGCCTGCCAGGAGAGCGGCCACGACCTGGTCGAGGAACTGACCCTGGTGGAGCCCCTGGTCCTGGACGAGGGGAGCGCGGTGCAGCTCCGGGTGACGGTGACCGGACCCGACGGCACCGGCCGCGGAACGGTCGAGGTGCACTCCCGCGCCGAGGACGCGCCCGCGGACACCCCGTGGCTGCGGCACGCCGTCGGGGTGCTCGCGGCCGGCGGACCGGAACCGGCGGACCCGTTGCCGGCGTGGCCGCCGGCGGACGCCGAACCCGTGCCGCTGGAGGCGGGCTACGCCGTCCTGGCCGCCACCGGTCTCGACTACGGCCCCGCCTTCCAGGGGCTGAGCGCGGTCTGGCGTTCCGGAGCGGACGTCCTCGCCGAGGTACGGCTGCCCGGCACCGCGCAGGCCGGGACGTTCGGTGTGCATCCGGCGCTGTTCGACGCCGCCCTGCACGGCGTGGTCCTCGGCGGACTGCTGCCCGACGCGGCCGAACCGCGGCTGCCCTACGCCTGGAAGGGCGTCCGGCTGCACCGGACCGGGGCGGAGGCGCTGCGCGTCCGGCTGACGCCCGCGGGACCGGACACGGTCCGCGTGACGGCCGTCGACCCGGACGGACGGCCGGTGCTGTCGGTGGAGTCCCTGCTGCTGCGTCCGCTGCCCGCCGACCGCCTCGGCAGCGCCCGTGGCGCCCGGCACCGTTCGCTGTTCCGCGTGACCGGCGAACCGCTGGCCCTGCCGGCGGCCACCGAAGCGGCCGCGGGTGCCTGGACCGTCCTCGCCGGACCCGGCGCGGACGGCGAGCCCGGCCGCGGCCTGGCCGCCGTCCTGGAGTCCGGCGGCCGGCAGGTGGACACCCGCACCGGCCTGGACGCCCTGGCCGCCGCGGTCACCGAGGGCGCGCCGCTGCCCGAGGCCGTCGTCGTGGCGGCCCCGGCGACCGCGCCGGCCGGTGACCTCGCCGCCGCCGCGCACACCGCGACGCACGCGGCCCTCGCCCTGGTGCGGGCCTGGCTCGCCGACGACCGGTTCGAGGGCGCGCGGCTGGTCTTCGTCACCCACCGCGCGATGCCGCTCGGCGACGGCGACGAGCGGCCCGATCTGGGCCAGGCGCCGCTGTGGGGCCTGGTGCGGGCGGCGCAGTCGGAGCACCCGGGCCGGTTCGCCCTGGTGGACACGGACGGCACCGCCGCCTCCGGGCAGGTGCTGGCCGCCGCGCTGGCGTCCGGCGAACCCCAACTCGTCGTCCGCGACGGCGTGGTGTCCGCGGTGCGCCTGGCCCGCGCCGCCGACACCGGCACGCAGGAACCGGCGGTGTCGTTCGCACCGGGCGGCACCGTGCTGGTCACCGGCGGCACCAGCGGCCTCGGCGCACTGGTCGCCCGGCACCTGGTGACCGCGCACGGCGTCACCCGGCTGCTGCTGACCAGCCGCAGCGGGGAGCGCGCCGAGGGCGTGCCCGAACTCGTCGCGGAACTGGGCGCGGCGGGCGCCGAGGTCACGGTGGCGGCCTGCGACGTCGCCGACCGGGCGGCGCTGGCCGCGGTCCTCGGCGCCGTACCCGCCGCGCATCCGCTGACCGGCGTGGTGCACGCGGCCGGCGTCCTGGACGACGGCGTGGTCACCTCGCTGACCCCGGAGCGGATCGACGGGGTGCTGCGGCCCAAGGTGGACGGCGCGCTGCACCTGCACGAACTCACCCGGGACGCGGACCTGTCGGCGTTCGTCCTGTTCTCCTCGGCCGCCGGTGTGCTGGGCACCCCGGGCCAGGGCGGATACGCGGCCGCCAACGCCTTCCTCGACGCGCTCGCCCACGAGCGGCGGGCCACGGGGCTGGCCGGCACCTCGCTGGCCTGGGGCATGTGGGAGCAGCGCAGTGGTCTCACCCGGGCGCTGACCGACGCCGACCTGCGGCGCATGGCCCGGTCCGGGGTCGGGCCGCTGCCCACCGAGGAGGGCCTCGCCCTGTTCGACGCGGCGCTGGGCACCGGGGACGCCACGCTGGTGCCGCTGCGGCTCGACCTGGCGTCGCTGCTCGCGGCGGGCCGGCCCGAGCTGGTCCCGGCACCGCTGCGCTCGCTGGTACGGGCGGGGCGGCGCGCGGCCGCGGCCGCGGGCGACGGCCCGGGCGGGACGTTCCTGGCCGAGGTGAACGCGCTCCCGGCCGGCGAGCGGTACCCGGCGGTCCTGCGCCTGGTCCGCCGGGAGGCGGCGACGGTGCTCGGCCTCGCCTCGCCCGAGGAGGTCGCCGACACCCGCGGGTTCCTGGAGATGGGCTTCGACTCGCTGACGGCGGTGGAACTGCGCACCCGGCTGCGGGCCGCCACCGGCCTGCCGCTGCCCGCGACGCTCGTCTTCGACCAGGCGACCCCCGCCAACACCGCCCGCTTCATCCGCGACCGGCTGTTCCCGGAGAGCCGCGAACTCACCGAGTCCGAGGCCCAGGAGCACACCCTGCGCCAGGTCCTCGCCTCGGTCCCGCTGGCGCGGTTCAAGCAGGCCGGTCTCCTGGCGGACCTGCTGCGGCTCGCCGGACAGGACCCCGCCGCGGACCCCGCGCCGGCGTCCGCGGAGGCCGGCATCGACGCCATGGACGTCGACGACCTCGTGCGCACCGCTTTCGGCGGCGACACGTTCTGATCTCGGATTCGGTTACGGAGGATTCATGGCCACATCGCCGGAAGCGGTGGTCGAAGCGCTGCGGGCTTCGCTGAAGGAGAACGAGCGGCTCCGCGGCGCGGTCCAGGCCACGGTCGAGCCGATCGCCATCGTCGGGATGGCCTGCCGTTACCCGTCCGGGGTGCGCTCCCCGGAGCAGCTGTGGGACGCGGTGCTGGAGGGCCGCGACGCGGTGTCCGGGTTCCCCGCCGACCGCGGCTGGGACCTGGCGTCCCTGTTCTCGTCCGACCCGGACGAGCCGGGAACCTCCTACGTCCGCGAGGGCGGGTTCCTGTACGACGCCACCGAGTTCGACGCCGCCTTCTTCGGGATCTCCCCGCGTGAGGCGCTCGCCATGGATCCGCAGCAGCGGCTGCTGCTGGAGACCTCCTGGGAGGCCGGGGAGCACGCCGGGATCGATCCGCGCTCCCTGCGCGGAACCGGGACCGGGGTGTTCGCCGGGATCATGTACCACGACTACGGCTCCCGGCCCGGCCTGGACGCCGACGGGGTGGAGGGCTACCTGGGCACCGGCAGCGCCGGCAGCGTGGCCTCCGGGCGCGTGGCGTACGCCCTGGGCCTGGAGGGTCCGGCGATCACCGTGGACACGGCGTGCTCCTCGTCCCTGGTGGCGCTGCACCTGGCCATGCAGGCGCTGCGCCGCGGCGACTGCTCGCTGGCCTTCGCGGGCGGGGCGACGGTGATGTCGACGCCCGCCACCTTCGTGGAGTTCAGCCGGCAGCGCGGCCTCGCCCAGGACGGCCGGTGCAAGTCGTTCGCCGACTCGGCGGACGGCGCCGGGTGGAGCGAGGGCGTGGGCGTGCTGCTGCTGGAGCGGCTGTCCGACGCGCGCCGCAACAACCGCCGGATCCTGGCGGTGCTGCGCGGCAGCGCGGTGAACCAGGACGGGGCGAGCAGCGGTCTGACGGCGCCCAGCGGGCCGGCGCAGGAGCGGGTGATCCGGCAGGCGCTCCAGGACGCCGGGCTGTCGGCGGCCGAGGTCGACGTGGTCGAGGGGCACGGCACGGGCACGCCGCTGGGCGACCCGATCGAGGCGCAGGCGATCCTCGCGACGTACGGCCAGGGCCGCCCGGCGGAGCGCCCGGTGTGGCTGGGCTCGGTGAAGTCCAACCTGGGCCACACCCAGGCCGCGTCCGGTGTCGCCGGGGTCATCAAGATGGTGCAGGCGCTGCGGCACCGTACGCTGCCGCGGACCCTGCACGCCGAGCGGGCCAGCACGAAGGTCGACTGGTCGGCCGGTGCCGTGGAGCTGCTGACCGGCGACCGGCCGTGGCCGGACGAGGGACGGCCCCGGCGCGCGGCCGTGTCCTCCTTCGGGATCAGCGGCACCAACGCGCACGTGGTGCTGGAGGAGGCGCCCGCGGCCGGCCCGGACGACGGCGCCGGCGACCCGGCCGGCACCGGGGCGACGGCCGGCACCGAGGGCGGCTCCGTCGCGCCGTACCTCGTGTCGGGGCGCGGCGCGGAGGCGCTCGCCGGCCAGGCCCGGCGGCTGCACGCGTATCTGACGGAGGGTCCGGCGCCCCGGCTGCCCGACGTGGCGTACTCGCTGGCGACGACCCGCTCGGTGTTCGAGCACCGCGCGGTGGTCGTGGCGGCGGACGGGGACGAGCTGGCCGACGGGCTGCTGCGCCTCTCCCGGGGCGAGCGGCCCGCCACGGGCGCCCGCGGCGAGGCGGCGGACGGCGCCCTGGCGGTGCTGTTCACCGGCCAGGGCGCGCAGTGGCCGGGGATGGGCCGGGAGCTGTACGAGCGCTACCCGGCGTACGCGCGGGCCTTCGACGAGGTCTGCGCCGAGCTGGACCCGCACCTGGACAGGCCGCTGCGGGACGTGGTCTTCGGGCGGCCCGGCACCGAGGGGCTGCTGGACCGGACCGGCTGGACCCAGCCCGCCCTGTTCGCGGTCGAGGTCGCGCTGTACCGGCTGGTGGAGTCCTGGGGGGTGCGCCCGCGGTACGTGTCCGGGCACTCCGTCGGCGAGCTGGCGGCGGCGCACGTGGCCGGGGTGTTCTCGCTGGCCGACGCGGCGGCCGTGGTGGCGGCCCGGGGCCGGCTGATGCAGCGGCTGGAGCCGGGCGGCGCCATGTTCGCGATCGAGGCGACCGAGGAGGAGGTCGCCCCGCTGCTGACGGACGGCGCCGGCCTGGCTGCGGTGAACGGGCCGTCCTCCGTGGTGGTCGCCGGGCACGAGGAGGCCGCGGCGGCGGTGGCCGCCCGCTTCTCCGCCGAGGGCCGGCGCACCCGCCGGCTGCGGGTGAGCCACGCGTTCCACTCGCCGCTGATGGACCCGATGCTGGCGGAGTTCGCCGCCGTGGTGGGCCGGGTCCGTCTCGACGCGCCGCGCCTGGCCGTCGTGTCGGCGTCGACCGGCGGCCTGGTGACGGCCGAGGAGCTGTGCGCGCCGGACTACTGGGTGCGCCAGGCCCGCCGGACCGTGCGGTTCCACGACGCGGTGCGGACCCTGGAGGAGCAGGGGGCCGGCACCTTCCTGGAACTCGGCCCCGACGCGGTGCTCACGGCGCTCGGCCCGAGCTGTGCGGCCTCGCCCGACACCGTGTTCACCGCCGTGGCCCGCCGCGACGAGCCCGGGTCCCGCACCCTGCTGGCCGCCCTCGCCGAGGTACACGTCCGGGGTGTCCCGGTCGACTGGGCGGCCGTGGTCGCCGGCGGGCGGGCGGTGCCGCTGCCGACCTACGCCTTCCAGCGGGAGCGGTACTGGCTCCAGCCGGCCGGTACCGGGGAGTCCGACCGGCTCAACGCCCGGGTCGACGAGCACCGCTACCGCGTGGAGTGGGCGCGGCTGTCCGGGTCCGGCGCCGCCGCCGGTCCGGCGCAGGACTGGCTGGTCGTCTCCGGCGAGGGCGCGGGCGGCCCGGTGGACGAGGTCCTCGCGGCCTGCCGCCGGGCGGGACACCGGGTCCGCCACCTCGTGACCGGCGAGGGCACCGGCCGGGAGGAGCTGGCCCGCCTGCTGGGCGACGCCGCCGGTGCCGAGCCGCCGGCCCGGGTGGTGTCGCTCCTCGCCCTGGACGAGCGGCCCGTGACGGACGGCTCGCCGCTGCCGCGCGGGCTGGCCCTGACCACCGTCCTCCTCCAGGCGCTGGAGGACGCGAAGGTGGACGCTCCGGTGTGGGTCCTCACCCAGGGCGCCGTCTCCACCGGTGCCGACGACCCGGTACGGCGTCCCGTGCAGGCGGCCGTCTGGGGCCTCGGGCGGGTCGCGGCGCTGGAGCGGCCGGACCACTGGGGCGGCCTGGTCGACCTGCCGGACACCCTGTCCGAGGAGACGCTGTCCCGGCTGCCCGCGGTGCTCGCCGACGCCGGCGGCGAGGATCAGCTCGCCCTGCGCGCGGACGGACCGCGCGGCTGCCGGCTGGTCCGCTCGCCCCTGCACGGAACACCGGTGCGGCGGACCTGGAAACCGTCCGGCAGCGCCCTGGTGACCGGCGGGACCGGAGCGCTCGGCGCGCACGTGGCGCGCTGGCTCGCCGCCCAGGGGACGGAGCACCTGGTGCTGCTCAGCCGGCGGGGCCCCGCCGCGCCGGGAGCACAGGAGCTGGCGGCGGAACTGCGCGCGCTGGGCGCCGAGGTGACGATCGCCGCCTGCGACATCACCGACCGGGCCGAGCTGGAGGGCGTCCTCGCGGCGCTGCCCGCCGGGCAGCCGGTGGACACGGTGGTGCACGCGGCGGGCACGATCGGCGCCGAGACCGCGCTGACCGAGTACGCGCCCGCGCAGATCGCGGAGGTGCTCGCCGCCAAGCTGGCCGGCGCCCGCACCCTCGACGCCGTCTTCGACGGCGGTCCCGGCCGGTCACCGCAGGCGTTCGTGCTGTTCTCCTCCGGCGCGGGACTGTGGGGCAACACCGGGCAGGCGGCGTACGCGGCGGGCAACGCCTTCCTGGACGCCCTGGCCGGCGCCCGCCGCGGCCGGGGTCTGCCGGCGACGTCCGTGGCCTGGGGCGCGTGGGGCGGCGCGGGCATGGCGGGCGCCGAGGGCGCCGAGTCCGTGCTGAGCCGGCGCGGGGTGCCGCTGATGGCACCCGAGACGGCGCTCGCGGGGCTGCGGGCGGCGCTGGACCGGGACGAGACCGCCACCGCCTTCGCCGCGATCGACTGGTCCCGGTTCGCCCCCGCCTACAGCCTCGCCCGGACCCGGGCGCTGCTGAACGACCTGCCCGACGCCCAGCGGGCCCTGCGCGGCGACCCGGGCCCCGGGCACGCCGAGGACCTGCGGCAGCGACTCGCCGGGCTGGACCCGGACGGCCGCCGGCAGGTGCTGCTGGACCTGGTGCGCACCGAGGCGGCCGGCGCGCTGGGGCACACCTCGCCCGACCGCGTGCACGCCACGAAGGCGTTCCAGGAGGCCGGTTTCGACTCGATGGCCTCGGTCGCGCTGCGCAACCGGCTGATCGAGGCCACCGGTCTCCGGCTGCCCACCACGGTGGTCTTCGACCACGCCAACCCGGCCGCGCTGGCCCGGTTCCTGGACGCGTCCCTGGCGCCGGACGACGCGGAGGGGGCGGACGCGCTCGGCCGGCTGGAGCAACTGGAGGAGCTGGTCGGAGCGCTGGAGCCGGACGACCGGGACCGGGTCGTCGGCCGGCTGCGGACGCTGCTGTGGAAGTGGGAGCGGCCACGGTCCGAGGCGACCGCGGAAGCCGACGTGCTGACGGCGGCCACCGACGAGGAGATGTTCGACATCGTCAACAAGGAGCTGGGGATCTCGTGACCGCCGCCGACGACAAACTCCGCCAGTATCTGAAGCTGGTCACCAACGAACTGCGCCAGACCAAGGAGCGGCTGCACGACGCCGAGGAACGGCGGCACGAACCGATCGCCATCGTCGGCATGGGCTGTCGCTACCCCGGGGGCGTGGACTCGCCGGAGGGGCTGTGGCGGCTGGTCGCCGAGGGCACCGACGCCGTATCGGACCTGCCGGCGGACCGCACCTGGGACCTGGACGCCCTCTACGACCCGGAGCCCGGCCGCCCCGGCAAGACCCCGGTGCGCTCGGGCGCGTTCCTGGACGACGTGGCCGGGTTCGACGCGGAGTTCTTCGGGATCAGCCCGCGTGAGGCGCTGGCGATGGACCCGCAGCAGCGGCTGTGGCTGGAGATCGTCTGGGAGTCCCTGGAGCGCGCCGGCCTCGACCCGCTGGCGCTGCGGGAGAGCCGCACGGGTGTGTTCGTGGGGCTGACGCACCAGGGGTACGCCTTCGCGCCGCGGACGGACGGCCCCGACGAGGTGGCCGGCTACCGGCTGACCGGCAGTACGGCGGCCGTGGCCGCCGGCCGCACCTCGTACATCCTCGGGCTGACCGGCCCCGCCGTGACCGTGGACACCGCCTGCTCGTCCTCACTGGTGGCGATCCACCAGGCCGCCCACGCCCTGCGCTCGGGCGAGTGCTCGCTCGCGCTGGCCGGCGGCGTCACCGTGATGGCCACGCCCAACGCGTTCGTGGAGTTCTCCCGGCACGGCGGACTGGCCCCGGACGGGCGGTGCAAGCCGTTCGCGGCAGCCGCCGACGGCACCGGCTGGGGCGAAGGCGCCGGCGTCCTCGTCCTGGAACGCCTCAGCGACGCCCACCGCAACAACCACCCCGTCCTCGCCGTCATCCGCGGCTCCGCCATCAACCAAGACGGCGCCAGCAGCGGACTCACCGCACCCAACGGACCCGCACAACAACGCGTCATCGAACAAGCCCTCACCAACGCCCGCCTCACCCCCGCCGACATCGACGCCGTCGAAGCACACGGCACCGGCACCACCCTCGGCGACCCCATCGAAGCCCAAGCCCTCCTCGCCACCTACGGCCAACACCACCCCACCCACCGCCCCCTCTACCTCGGCTCCATCAAATCCAACATCGGCCACACCCAAGCCGCCTCAGGCATCGCCGGCCTCATCAAAATGGTCATGGCCATCCACCACGCCCACCTCCCCCGCACCCTCCACATCGACCAGCCCACCCCCCACGCCGACTGGACCCACGGCAACATCACCCTCCTCACAAACGACCAACCCTGGCCCACCACCCACCAACCCCGCCGCGCCGCCATCTCCTCCTTCGGCGTCAGCGGCACCAACGCCCACCTCATCCTCGAACAAGCACCACCCACCCCCACCCCCGCCGAAAACGCCGAAGGCACCGAAGCCACCGAAGCCACCGAAGCCACCGAGGACGCAGCGCCGGCGCCGGCCGCGGTGCCCTGGCCGGTCTCCGGTACGACGCCGCAGGCCGTCCAGGCGCAGGCCGCGCGCCTGCTGGCGTACGCGCGCTCCCACCCGGACGTGTCCGCCACGGACATCGGGCACTCGCTGGTGACGACCCGGTCCGCCTTCCCGCACCGGGCCGTCGTGGTGGCGCCCGGCCGGGACGGACTCACGGCGGGACTCGCGGCGCTGGCCCGCGGCGAGCAGTCCCCGGCCGTCGTCACCGGCCGCATCCCCGACGAGCGGCTCTCCTCCGGCGTACGCCCGAAGACGGTGTTCGTCTTCCCGGGCCAGGGCGCCCAGTTCGCCGGCATGGCCGCCGAACTGCTGGAGACCTCGCCCGAGTTCCGCCGGTCGCTTCAGGAGTGCGCCGCCGCGCTCGCCCCGTACGTGGACTGGTCCCTGCTCGACGTGGTGCGCGGCACCGCGGAGCCGGACTGGCTGGAGCGGGTGGACATCGTGCAGCCCGCCCTGTTCTCCGTGATGGTGGCGCTGAGCGCGCTGTGGCGGGCGGCCGGTGTGGTGCCGGACGCCGTCGTGGGCCACTCGCAGGGCGAGATCGCCGCGGCCTGTGTGGCGGGCGCCCTGTCCCTGCCGGACGCGGCGCGCGTGGTGGCCGTACGGAGCCGGGCGCTGCGGGCGCTGGCCGGCCACGGCGGCATGGCCACCGTGGCCCTGGACGAGGCCGGCGCCACCCGGCTGCTGGCCCGCTGGCAGGGCCGGCTGTCGGTGGCGGCCGTCAACAGCCCGTCCTCGGTGGTGGTGTCCGGCGAGACCGGTGCCCTGGACGAACTGCTGGAGCACTGCGCCGCGGAACAGATCCGCGCCCGCCGCATCCCCGTGGACTACGCCTCCCACTCCGCCCAGGTCGAGGAGGTGCGCGACACCCTGCTCAGCGAGCTGCGGGACATCACACCGCGCCGGCCGCACACCGCGTTCCGCTCGACCGTCACCGGCGAGCTGGTGGAGGACGCCTCCCTCGGGGCGGAGTACTGGTACGAGAACCTGCGCCGCCCGGTGCGGCTCGCGGAGGTCACCGAGGCGCTGGCACGGCAGGGCCACGACGTCTTCGTGGAGGTCAGTCCGCACCCGGTGCTGGTGGTGCCGATGCAGGAGACGATGGAGCACGCCGACGCGGCCGGCGCCCTCGTCACCGGTTCGCTGCGCCGCGACGACGCGGGCCTCGCGGGCTTCCTGAAGGCGGCGGCCACGCTGTGGACGCAGGGCGTCCCGGTCGGCTGGGACCCGGTGTTCCAGGGCCGCGCGGTGCGCCGGGCGGAGCTGCCGACCTACGCGTTCCAGCGACAGAGCTACTGGCTCGACGACCGGCCCACGGGCGCGGGCGGCGTGGCCGGCGGACTGGAGGGCGACAGCCATCCCCTGGTCGACGCGGTCGTCCCGGCGGCGACGGGCGACACGCTGGTGCTGAGCGGGCTGCTGTCGGTGCGCACCCATCCGTGGCTGGCCGACCACACGGTGCACGGCACCATCCTGCTGCCCGGCACCGCGTTCCTCGAACTGGCGCTGCGGGCCGGCGAGCTGACCGGGCACCGGCAGGTGCGGGAACTGACCGTGCAGGCGCCGCTCGCACTGCCGGCGGACGGCACCGTGACGCTCCAGGTCGTGGCCCGGCGGCAGGACGACACGGACGGCTGGGCCGTCAGCGTGCACGCCCGGGACGAGGACGACGTGCCCTGGACCACCCATGCGACCGGACTGCTTGCCCCGGACGGCGAACCGGCGGCGCCGGAAGCGCACGACTGGCCGCCGCCGGGTGCGACCCCGGTCGACGTGGCCGGCCACTACGACCGGCTGGCCGTCCGGGGATACGACTACGGGCCCTCCTTCCGGGCGCTGCGCGCCGCCTGGCGGACCGACGGGGCGGTCTTCGCCGAGGTGGCGCCGGACCCGGAACAGCCGGCCGGCGACACGCCGTTCGGTCTGCACCCGGCCCTGTGGGACGCGGCCCTGCACGCCGTGTCCCTGCTGCCCGGCGACCGGCGGGAGCCGGCCCCGGCCGACGGGGCCCCGG
Organism: Streptomyces sp. NPDC027672; assembly: GCF_055566335.1. Classification (NCBI taxonomy): domain Bacteria; kingdom Bacillati; phylum Actinomycetota; class Actinomycetes; order Kitasatosporales; family Streptomycetaceae; genus Streptomyces; species Streptomyces sp. NPDC027672. Next base: position 161,502 of record NZ_JBVHSO010000014.1, read on the forward strand.
AGCCGGACGGGCAGCGTCCCACGCTGCTGCCGTTCTCCTGGAGCGACGTCCGCCTGCACACCGCCGGCGCGACGGCCCTGCGGGTACGGCTGACCGCCACCGGCCCGGACAGCGTGTCCGTCGCCCTGGCCGACCCGTCGGGGAACCCGGTGGCCACGGTCGGCTCCCTGGCCCTGCGGCCGGTCGATCCCGCCCGCCTCGGCTCCGCCCTGCCGGCCCGGGCCGGCGGTCTGCTGCGGCTCGGCTGGCCCGCGGCCGCCGCGCGGGGCCAGGCGCCCACCGGACACTGGGCGCTGCTGGGGCCCGCCCCGGACCTGCCGGCGGAGACGCCGGACCTGCTGGTGGAGACGGCCCACCACGCCGGCCTGGACGCGCTGGCCGCGAGCCTGGACGCGGGGGCGCCCCGCCCGGACGCGATCGTCGCGTTCTGCCCGCCCGGCACCACGGGGGACGGCCCGGACGCCGTGCGCCGGGCCGCCGACTGGACGCTGACGCTCCTGCGGACGTTCCTCGGCGACGACCGGTACGCCGCGGCCCGGCTGGTGTTCGTCACCCGGGAGGCCGTGGCGGTGCAGCCGTCGGACGTGCCGGACGTCGCGGCCGCCGCCGTCTGGGGGCTGGTGCGCTCGGCGCAGACGGAGCACCCCGACCGGATCGTGCTGGTGGACGTCGATCCCGCCCGGCCCCGCGCCGAACAGCTCGCCGCGGCCCTGGCCACCGGCGAACCCCAGTGCGCGGTGCGCGCGGGCAAGGTCGTCGTCCCCCGTCTGCACAGCGGGCACGGCGAGGCGTCGCGGGCCGGCGTGCCGGCGCTCGGTGACGGCACGGTGCTGATCACCGGCGGCACCGGCACCCTCGGGGCCGCCGTGGCCCGGCACCTGGTGGCCGCGCACGGGGTGCGGCACCTGCTGCTGGTGAGCCGCCGGGGCGCCGCCGCCCCGGGCGCGGCGGAACTGGTGGCGGAGCTGACGGAGCAGGGCGCCGCGGTGCGGGCGGTCGCCTGCGACGTGGCGGACCGCGACGCGCTGGCGCGACTGCTGGCGAACCCAGCGGACGGCACAGACGGCACGGACGGCGCGGACGGCACCGAGGGCGTCCCGGTGACGGCGGTGATCCACACGGCCGGGGTGCTCGACGACGCGGTGGTGACCGCCGTGACCCCGGAGCAGTTGGAGCGGGTCGTCCGCCCGAAGGTCGACGCGGCGCTGCACCTGGACGCGCTCACCCGCGACCTGGACCTGAAGGCGTTCGTGCTGTTCTCGTCGGCCTCCGGCATCCTCGGCACCGCCGGGCAGGCGGTCTACGCCGCGGCGAACGCGGCCCTGGACGCCCTGGCGCGGCGCCGCCGGGCGGCCGGCCTGCCCGGTACGTCGCTGGCCTGGGGCTTCTGGGAGCGGCGCAGCGGGATGACCGGCCACCTGTCCGACGTGGACCTCGCCCGCATCGCGCGCTCCGGGACGCGTCCGCTCTCCCTCGACCAGGGCCTCGCGCTCTTCGACCGGGCGCTGGAGTCCGAGGAGGCGGTGCTCGTGCCGCTGCTGCTGGACTCCGCGGTCCTGCGGGAGCAGTCGGCGGCCGGCGTGGTCGGGCCGGTGCTGCGGGACCTCGTCACCGGCCCGCGCGCGGGCACGGCCGGCGGTTCCGGCGCCGGAGCGAAGCCGGCCGCCCTGACCGGCCTCGACACCCTGCCGGAGGCCGAACGCGCCCGGGTGCTGCTGGACCTGGTCCGCGCCACGGCCGCCTCGGTGCTGGGGCACGCCTCCCCGGACGCGGTACCGGACGGCCGCGGCTTCGTGGACCTGGGCTTCGACTCGCTGGCCGCGGTCGAACTGCGCAACCGGCTCGCCGCCGCCACCGGGCTGCGGCTGCCGACCACCCTCGTCTTCGACCATCCCACTCCGCTCGCCGTCGCCGGCCGGCTCGGCGAGCTGCTGGCCCCGCGCGAGGAGGCGGTGACGGCCTCGGTCTTCACCGACCTGGACCGCCTGGCCACCGCGCTGCGCGGGGCGTCGCCGGACGAGGAGACGCGGCGGCGGGCGGTGGAGCGGCTGACGGATCTGCTGGCCGAACTGTCCGCGGCGGAGCCGGCGGACCTCGGGCCCGCGCTCGACGAGGCGACCGACGAAGAACTGTTCGACCTGGTGGACAACGGCTTCGGCACGGCCGACTGACACACCGTCGGACCTGCTGACGAAAAGGGGTGTGGAACGCGTGGCGGACGAGACGAAGCTGCGGGCTTATCTGAAACGGGCGATCGAGGAGGGGAAGCGGACCCGGGCACGGCTGGAGGAGGTCGAGGCGCGGCTGCGGGAGCCGATCGCCGTGGTGGGCATGGCCTGCCGGTTCCCCGGCGGCGTCACCGGCCCCGAGGAGCTGTGGGAGCTGGTCGCCGAGGGCCGGGACGCGCTGGCGGAGCCGCCCGCCGACCGCGGCTGGGACCTCGGCCGGCTGGCGGCCGAGGAGACCGGCCGGCCCCGGGTGGGCGGTTTCCTGTACGACGCCGCGGACTTCGAACCGGAGTTCTTCGGGATCAGCCCGCGTGAGGCGCTGGCGATGGACCCGCAGCAGCGGCTGCTCCTGGAGGTCTCCTGGGAGGCGTTCGAGCGGGCCCGCCTGTCCCCGGAGTCGCTGCGCGGCAGTGCGACGGGGGTCTTCGTCGGCGTGATGTACAGCGACTACGGCAGCCGGGTCGTGCGCGCGCCCAAGGAGGTGGAGGGCTATCTCGGCAACGGCAGCGCGGGCAGCGTGGCCTCGGGCCGGCTCGCCTACACCTTCGGGCTGGAGGGGCCCGCGGTCACGGTGGACACCGCCTGCTCCTCGTCCCTGGTGGCGATCCACCAGGCCGCCCACGCGCTCCGTTCGGGCGAGTGCTCCCTCGCGCTGGCCGGCGGGGTCACCGTCATGTCGACGCCGGGCGTGTTCGTGGAGTTCGCGCGGCAGGGCGGGCTCGCCGCGGACGGGCGGTGCAAGCCGTTCGCGGCAGCCGCCGACGGCACCGGCTGGGGCGAAGGCGCCGGCGTCCTCGTCCTGGAACGCCTCAGCGACGCCCACCGCAACAACCACCCCGTCCTCGCCGTCATCCGCGGCTCCGCCATCAACCAAGACGGCGCCAGCAGCGGACTCACCGCACCCAACGGACCCGCACAACAACGCGTCATCGAACAAGCCCTCACCAACGCCCGCCTCACCCCCGCCGACATCGACGCCGTCGAAGCACACGGCACCGGCACCACCCTCGGCGACCCCATCGAAGCCCAAGCCCTCCTCGCCACCTACGGCCAACACCACCCCACCCACCGCCCCCTCTACCTCGGCTCCATCAAATCCAACATCGGCCACACCCAAGCCGCCTCAGGCATCGCCGGCCTCATCAAAATGGTCATGGCCATCCACCACGCCCACCTCCCCCGCACCCTCCACATCGACCAGCCCACCCCCCACGCCGACTGGACCCACGGCAACATCACCCTCCTCACAAACGACCAACCCTGGCCCACCACCCACCAACCCCGCCGCGCCGCCATCTCCTCCTTCGGCGTCAGCGGCACCAACGCCCACCTCATCCTCGAACAAGCACCACCCACCCCCACCCCCGCCGAAGACACCGACGGCACCCACGGCACCGGCGACGACCGCGACGTCGTCCTGCCGCTGCCGGTGTCCGCCCGGACCGAAGAGGCGCTGCGCGACCGGGCCCGCGGGCTGCTGGCCCACCTCGCGGAGCATCCCGGCGAGCGGACGCGCGACCTCGCCTGGTCGCTGACCCGGCGGGCCGCGCTGGACCACCGCGCGGTCGTGGTGGCCCGCGAACCGGACGAGGTGCGGCGGGCCCTGGAGGCGCTGGCGGACGGCAGGACCGCGCCGGAGCTCGTGCGGGGCGTGCGCGGGACGGGCCGCACGGCCTTCCTGTTCACCGGGCAGGGCAGCCAGCGGGCGGCGATGGGCCGCGAGCTGTACGACGCGTTCCCGGTGTTCGCCGACGCCTTCGACACCGTCTGCAAGCACCTCGACGTCCATCTGGACCAGCCGCTCAAGGACGTCGTCTTCGCCGCGGAGCGGCCGGACGGCCTGCTGGACCGCACCGCGTACGCGCAGCCCGCCCTGTTCGCCTTCGAGGTGGCGCTGTTCCGGCTGCTGGAGCACTGGGGAATGCGCCCGGACTTCGTGGCCGGCCACTCCATCGGGGAACTGGCCGCGGCGCACGCGGTGGACGTGCTGTCGCTGCCGGACGCCGCCCTGCTGGTGGCGACGCGCGGCCGGCTGATGCAGCGGCTGCCGGCCGGCGGCGCGATGGTGGCCGTACAGGCGGACGAGGCGGAAGTGCTGCCGGTGCTCGCCGGGCTCGGCGGCACGGTCGGCGTCGCCGCGGTCAACGGACCGGCCGCGGTGGTGCTCAGCGGGGACGAGGCCGCCGTGACCGAGGCGGCCGGGATCTTCGCCGCCCGGGGCCGCAAGACCCGGCGGCTCCAGGTCAGCCACGCCTTCCACTCCGCGCACATGGACGGCATGCTGGAGGAGTTCCGGCGCGTGGCGCGGGACCTGGAGTTCCGGGCGCCGCGCATCCCGCTGGTGTCCACCCTGACCGGCGGCCTCGTGACCGCGGCGGACCTGGGCTCCGCCGACTACTGGGTGCGGCACGCCCGGGAGGCCGTCCGGTTCCACGACGCCGTGCGCACCCTGGACGGCCAGGGCGTCGGCACGTTCCTGGAGGTGGGCCCGGACGGTGTGCTGACCGCCATGGTCCGCACCTGCCTGCCGGACGCGGCGGACACCGTGGCCGTCGCGTGCGCGCGGGCCGGGCGGCCGGAGGAGCGGTCGCTGGTCACCGCGGTGTCCCGGGCCTACGCGGCCGGCGTGGCGGTGGACTGGGACGCGTACTTCGACGGCACCGGCGCCCGGCCGGTGGACCTGCCGACGTATCCGTTCCAGCGCCGGCGTTTCTGGCTCGACGCGGACGACGGCGCGCACGTGCCGGACCGGACCCGCCCGGCGGGGGCGCGGGAGACCGGGCACCCGGTGCTCGGCGCCGGCGTCGAGCTGCCGGCCCGGGACGGCGTGCTGTTCACCGGCCGGCTGTCCCTGGCGGACCACCCCTGGCTCGCCGACCACTCGGTGCTGGGCACCACGGTCCTGCCCGGCACCGCGCTGGTGGACATGGCGCTGGCGGCGGGCCGCGAGGCCGGGCAGGGCACCGGCGGCGGCGTCGAGGAACTCACGCTGGAGGCGCCGCTGGTGGTGCCCGAAGGCGACGAGATCGAGGTGCAGCTGCTGCTCGGCGCGCCCGACGCCGCCGGACGCCGTCCGGTGAGCGTGCACGGCCGGTCGCGGGACGCGGGCGCCGGTGCGCCGTGGACCCGCCACGCCACCGGGCTGCTCGGCACCCCGGCCGCCCCGGAGCCCGTGGCCGGCCCCGCGTGGCCGCCCGCCGGCGCCACCCCGGTCGACGTGTCCGGGCTCTACGACGAACTGGCGTCCGCCGGGCTGGGCTACGGCCCGGTCTTCCGGGGCCTCAGCGCGGCCTGGCGGCACGGTGACGAGGTCTTCGCGGAGGTGGCGCTGCCTACCGCGGACTCCGGCGGGGCCGCCGCCGGGTTCGGTGTGCACCCGGCCCTGCTGGACGCCGCCCTGCACGGCATCGGCGCCGGCGCGCTGCTGCCGGCCGACGCCGGGGCGCAGGTCCCGTTCGCCTGGACCGGGGTGAGCCTGCACCGCGCCGGCGCCCGCGTCCTGCGCGTCACCCTGGCACCGGCGGGCCCCTCGGCCGTGTCGGTGACCGCCACCGACGACCGGGGACGGCCCGTGCTCTCGGTGCGCTCGCTCACCCTGCGCCCGATCTCCCGCTCCCAGCTCCCCACGGCCGACGCGCGGCTGCGCGACGCGCTGTTCACGGTGGACTGGCAGCGGACGGAACCGGCGGGCCCGGCACCGCGCTGCGTGGTCCTCGGCGACAGCACCCTGCCGGCCGGCCTGGAGGCCGGCGGGGCACGGCCGGCCGTCTTCGCCGGGCTCACGGAGTTCGGCGCCGCCCTGGACGCGGGCACCCCGCCGCCGGACGTGGTGGTGTTCCCGTGCCCGGCGTCCACCGGGACGGGACGCGCACTCCTCCACGACGTCCTGGCGCTGACCCGGTCCTGGGCGGCCGACCCCCGCTTCGCCTCGCTGCGGCTGGCGGTCGTCACCGGGCGGGCCGTCGCCACCGGCCACGCGGACGGCGAACTCGCTCTGGCGCAGGCGCCGGTGTGGGGCCTCGTCCGGTCCGCGCAGACGGAGCACCCGGAGCGCTTCCTGCTGCTCGACACGGACGGCACCGAGGCGTCCGCGCGGGCACTGGCGTCCGCCCTCGGGACGTACGCGCCGCAACTCGCCCTGCGCGAGGGCCGGCTGTACGCCCCGCGGCTGACGCGGGCCGCCGTGCCGGCCGCCCCGGAGCGGCTCGCTCTCGACACGGACGGCACCGTGCTGGTGACCGGGGGCACCGGCGGACTGGGCGCGCGGGTCGCCCGGCACCTGGTCACCCGGCACGGCGTGCGCCGGCTGGTCCTGGCCAGTCGCCGCGGCCCGGACGCCGAGGGCGCCGCAGGGCTGGCGGAGGAACTGACCGGTCTCGGCGCGGAGGTCACCCTCGCGGCGTGCGACGTCGCCGACCGCGACGCCCTGGCGGCCCTGCTCGCGGAGCTGCCGCCCGGCCGGCCGCTGACCGCCGTCGTGCACGCGGCGGGCGTCCTCGACGACGGCGTGCTCGGCTCGCTCACCCCGGAACGCCTGGACACGGTCCTGCGGGCCAAGGCCGAGTCCGCGCTCCATCTGCACGAGCTGACCCGGGAGCTGCCGCTGACCGGCTTCGTCCTGTTCTCCTCGGCGGCGGGAGTGCTGGGCGCCGCCGGGCAGGCCAACTACGCGGCGGCCAACGCGTTCCTGGACGCGCTGGCGCACCACCGGGCCGCCCAGGGGCTGCCCGCCACCTCGCTGGCCTGGGGTCCGTGGGCCGAGGACGCCGGGATGACCGCCTCCCTCGATCCCGCCGCGCGCTCCCGGCTCTCCCGTACCGGGGTGCTCCCGCTCTCCGCCGAGGACGGGCTGAGCCTGCTCGACTCGGCCTGGGCGGCGGGCGCGCCGGCGCTGGTACCGATGCGGCTCGACACGGCGGTGCTGCGCGGCGCGGTGGCACGCGGTGCCGTACCGGCGCTGCTGCGCGGCCTCGTCGCCCCGCTCGCCGCACCGCGCGCGGACGAGGAGACGGCCGCCGGCACGCCGCAGCCGTCCCTGGCCGGACTCGACGGCGCCGCGCGCGTCGCGGCGCTGCGCGAGCTGATCCGCACCCACGCCGCCGAGGTGCTCGGCTACGGCCCCACGGAACGGTTCGACGACAGCAAGCCGTTCCTGGAGTCCGGGTTCGACTCGCTGACGGCCGTGGAGCTGCGGGGCGCGCTGAACCGGGCCACCGGTCTGACGCTGCCGGCGACCGTGGTCTTCGACAGCGCCACCCCGGCCGTACTCGCCGCCCGGATCGGGCAGTTGCTGGACGCCGCCGGCCCGGCGCGCGGCGCGGCCGTGTCCGACACCGTCGACGTCCTGTACCGGGCCGCCTGCGCGCAGGGCCGGATCGGGGAGGGCAACGAGTTCCTGATGGCCGCCTCCCGGCTGCGGCCGGCCTTCGACGCCGGGCGGACGGACGTCGCGGGCACCCCGGTGCGGCTGGCGGAGGGCCCCGACCGGCCGGCGCTGATCTGCTTCCCCAGCATCGGCGCCTCGTCGAGCCCCTTGCAGTACGCGCGCATCGCGGCGGCCCTGGACGGCCGGCGGGAGCTGCGGGTGCTGCCGGCGCCCGGCTTCACCGAGGGCGAGCCGGTGCCCGCGGATCTCGACGCCCTGGTGGCGGTGCAGGCGCGCGCGGTGCTCGACTGCGCCCAGGGCGGCGCCTTCGCCCTGGCCGGGTACTCCTCCGGCGGCTGGCTCGCCAACGCCGTCGCCGCGCACCTGGAGCGCGAGGGCCACGGACCGGCCGCCGTGGTGCTCCTGGACACCTATTTCCTCGACAGCCGGCTGCCGCTGATCCAGCCCGCGCTGACCCAGGCCATGTTCGACCGCGAGGAGGTCTTCGGCCGTATCGACCATGTGCGCTGGACGGCGATGGGCGCCTACCTGCGGCTGTTCGCCGACTACGCCCCGTCCGCCACCCGCGCCCCCACCGTCCTGGTCCAGGCCACGGCGTCCCTGCCGGCCGCCGAGGGCCAGGAACCGCTGCCCGACCTCACCGACCGCGACCTGCCGTTCCCGATGGCCGTCGAGCAGGTGCCCGGCGACCACTTCACCATCGTCGAGGACGACGCCGCCGGGGTCGCGCGCTCGGTCCACACCTGGCTGACCCGCCTGGCCGGAGGCGCCGGCTCGTGACCGGCCGCCGGCCCCCGTATCCCGCCGCCCCGTCGGCACACCCGAACCGAGAGGAACCCGAAATGAGCGACGCGCTCGCCGCCCAGGAACTGCCCGAGTACCCGATGCGCCGGGGCTGCCCCTACCACCCGCCCACGGAGTACGCCGGCCTCGACGAGAAGGGCCCGCTGTCCCAGGTACGGCTGTACGACGGGCGGACGGCCTGGCTGGTGACCCGGCACGAGGAGAACCGCGACATGTTCGCGGACGCCGCGCTGTTCTCCTCCGACCACGACAACCCGGCCTTCCCCATCCTCGCCGAACGCGAGAAGAACTTCCCCGAGTTCACCCAGGAGCTGTTCGGCCTGGACGGGGAGCGCCACCGGTCGCGCCGGCGCATGCTGCTGCCGCGCTTCACCGCCAAGCAGGTGGAGCGGATGCGGCCGATGATCCAGGAGGTGGCCGACGACCTCATCGACGAACTGCTGCGCCACGAGACCCCGGTCGACCTGGTCGCGGTCCTGGGCCGGCCCCTGCCGTCGCGGGTCATCTGCAAACTGCTCGGCATCTCCTACGAGGAGCACGAACTCTTCGAGCGGCACGCCCAGGGCATCATGCAGGCGCCCGACCTGGAGCAGGCCATCCTCGCCGGCCGGGAACTGCTCGACTACCTCGTCCAGGTGGTCGAGGCCAAGCAGGAGCACCTGGCGGACGACATGCTCAGCACGCTCATCACCGAGCGGCTGCAGACCGGCGAACTCACCGGCATCGAGGTCTCGAAGCTGATGGTCGCCCTGCTCATCGGCGGCCAGGAGACCACCACGAGCATGATCGGCCTGGGCACGCTCACCCTGCTGGAGCACCCCGACCAGCTCGCCCTGCTGCGGGAGGACCCGTCGCTGCTGCCCGGCGCGGTGGAGGAGCTGATGCGTTTCCTGTCCATCGCCGACCTGACCACGCTGCGGGTGGCCACCGCCGACGTCACGGTCGCCGGGCAGACGATCAAGAAGGGTGACGGTGTCATCCTGTCGACCGCCGCGGCCAACCGGGACGGCAGCGTCTTCGAGAACCCGGACACCTTCGACATCCGCCGCTCCACCCAGGGCCACCTGGCGTTCGGCCACGGCCCGCACCGGTGCCTGGGCGAGAACCTCGCCCGGGCCGAGCTGGAGATCCTCTTCGGGACGCTCTTCAAGCGGATCCCCACGCTCAGGCTGGCCGTGCCCCTGGACGAGGTGTCGATGAAGGTCGGCATGACGCTGGAGGGCCTGCACGCGCTGCCCGTGACCTGGTGACCCGCTCCGGGCCGGAAGGGCCCGGAGAACACCAGGCCATCGAAGACCCCGACGATCCCGAAGACCCCGAAGACAAGGAAGCTCGCATGGACGACCGTTCCGCGGTCATCGAGACCTGCGACCGTATGGGCTGGCACACGGACCGGCACGAGTGGGCCGAGGTCACGGCCCTGTTCACCGACAAGGTCCTGGTGGACTACACCAGCCTCCTGGGCGGGTCGCCGGCCACCACGCCCGCGCGTGACCTGGTGGACTCCTGGGCCGCGGTGATCGGCGGCTACGACGCCTCCCAGCACCTGATGACCAATCACCTGGTCACCGTGGAGGGCGACACGGCCCGGTGCACCGCCTCCTACCAGGCGACCCACCGGCTGGACAACCCGCTGGGCTCGCCGCTGTGGCGGATCGGCGGGCTGTACCGGTTCCACCTGGTGCGCTCCGCCACCGGCTGGAAGATCGACGAGATCGCGATGACGGTGCTCTGGGCGGAGGGCAACCAGGGCATCGCGGAGATCGCCGCGCAACGGCAGACGGCCGCGCGCGGCACGGCCGGCTGACCGCCGGCCCCCGGCCCGCCCCGTTCCCCGTACCCGTCCCGTCCCCGTCCGCGCCCCCGTGCGCGGCGACCACCTGTTGAGGAAGTCCCACCATGTCCGACAGCACCAGCACATCGACCGGCCTGCGGGGAAAGCGCGCCGTGGTCACGGGCGGCACGCGCGGCATCGGCCTGGCCATCGTCCGGCGCCTGGCCGCCCAGGGCGCCACCGTGGTGACCTCGGCCCGCAAGGAGACCGACGACCTGCCCGACTCCGTACGGCTGGTGACGGCCGACCTGAGCACCCAGGAGGGCGTCGCGCATCTGGCCGGCACGGCGCTCGACCTGCTCGGGGGCGTGGACATCCTGGTCAACAACGCCGGGGGCGCGAGCGGCGGCGGCATGCCGAACTTCGAGGGCTACGCGTCCCTGTCCGACGAGGCCTACCTGGAGGCGTTCCTGACCAACTGTCTGGCCGCGGTGCGTCTGGACCGGGCGCTGCTGCCCTCGATGGTCGAGCAGCGCGGCGGCGTCATCATCGAGATAGCCTCGACCGTCGCGCGCCGGCCCGCCGGGCCGCTGCTGCACTACGGTGCGGCGAAGGCCGCGCTCGTCAACTACGCCAAGGGCCTGGCGACCGAGGTGGCGCCTTACGGCGTACGCGTCAACAGCGTGCTGCCGGGTCTGGTCAGGACGCCCGCCATGGACCTGGTCGCCCGGCACATCACGGGTACGACGGGCCAGGACGGCGATGCCGCCGTCCATCTGATGGTCCAGGCGGAGGGCGCTCCGATGGCCGGGGTGACCGAGCCGGAGGACGTCGCCGACCTGGTGGCCTTCCTGGTGTCCGACCGGGCCGCCCGGATCACGGGCGCCAGCCATGTGATCGACGGCGGTGCCCTGCCGCAGGTGTGAACGCGCCGTGTCCCGCGCGGCGTGGGCCGCGCGGGACACGTCCGGGGGCGGTGGGGACTCAGGTACGGAACCTGGGTCCCGCGGATATCAGCGGGCCCACCTTGTTCACGGCGTCGATGCGCGACGTCGCGTCCAGCTTCCGGAAGATGTTGCGCATGTGCCTCTTGACGGTGCCCTCGGTGATGGAGAGGTGGCGTCCGACCTGGCGGTTGCTCATCGCCTGGGCCACGCACTGGAGGACTTCCAGTTCCCGCATCGTCAGTTCGCTGGCCTTCAGCCGGTCGTCGGCCGTCTCGGCCGTCCTCCCGACGGAGGAGCCGGCGGAGCCAGGGGAGCCAGGGGAGACGGACAGAGCGGAGGGGATGGAGGGGACGAAGGGCGCGGACGGGGCGGTGAGGGCGAGGCCGTCACCGCGCGGGGTGCGGACGCCGGACGCGGCCGCGCGGTGCGCGCCGACCAGTTCCTCGCTCTCCTCGCGCGGTTCCGGACGGGCGGCGAGGGGTTCGCCGACGGCGATGTGCTGCGCCCTCGCCTCCTGGAGGAGCGCCTGCCGCATGGACCAGGGCACGGATTCGGCCACCACCCTGCGCAGCAGCGCCCCGGGGAAGACCAGTTTGCCCTCGCTGTCCACCAGCAGCCCGGCCTCCAGCGCCTCGTCCAGCAGCGGCAGGAGCGTCGCGGTGGACTTGCCGAGGAACGCCGCGAGGGAGGAGAGCTGGGCCGGCCGCAGCGCGGTGTTCAGCACCGCCGCGACCCGCAGCATGTGCCGGCTGGCCGGCGAGAGGGAGGACAGGTAGCCCCGGACGACGATCTGGATCCGCTCCGGCAGCGCCGGCGACCGCAGTTGGGCGGTGCCGTCGAACACCTCGATGCCGCCCTCCTCCAGCAGGCCCCGGACCAGTTCCGTCACCATGAGCGGGTTGCCGCCCGCCGACTCCACGATGCCGAGCAGTTCCGGCGAGGGCCGCGCCCCGGACAGCTCGGCGCACAGCAGCATCGCGTCCCGCTTGGAGAGCTGCCCCAGTTGCATCCGCATCACGCGCACGCTGTGGCCCGGGTTGGTCCGGTGCAGGCGGTCGCTCACACGTCCGGGCCGTACCGCGAGGGCCAGCAGGCAGTCGCGGCCGGTCAGTTGCGCCAGGGCGTGGCACAGGTCGGTGATCACCGCGGGGTCGGCGGTCTCGACACCGTCGACGACGATCAGCTTGGGTGCCGCCAGCGGCAGGGAGTGGTCGTCCGCGAAGACGGCCGACGCGGCGAGTTCCGCCGGGGACTCGACGCAGAAGCCCTGGCCGCGGGCGAGCCGCGCCAGCTCCGTGAGCATGGTCGTCTTGCCCACGCCCGCCCGGCCCTCGACGACCAGGAGACTGTTGCCCTCGCCCGCCGCCACCGAGGCGAGCAGGGCCGACATCGACTTGCGATCGGACTCCCTGCCGAGCATGCGAATCCCCCGTTCGATAACGTCCATCGGACCGACCTCCGTCCTTGCTGTGGTGCTCCGGGCTGCCCTTGATGAGTGGTCGGCGGTGCCGGGGGCAGCCGTGGTACCCGGCACGCGCGTGCATCGCGGTTGCGACGGTGTACGGACCGGCCGGCTCACCCGGCCGACGCGGCGGCCGTGCCGCGGTGGACAGAGACGTACGAGGCCGGTCCGGCCCCGGTGGCACCCGCGCAGAACAGAAAGCCCGAACTGAAGATCCAGTAGACGGCCGCAGCGTGCTCGCCGGGGCCCGTTCCCCCTCTTGCCGTCCGAAGAACAGCCCCTCCTCCTGATCGCTGCGTAATGCTTGCCGCCGGAAGTGGACGGGGCAAGCGATCGTTGGCATTTGGTCAACTCGCCCGCGCCGGCCCCGGTGACGACGGCCACTTCCGGCGACGGACCGCACGTCGGCGGCCGGTTGCCCGCGACCCGCTCCAGCCCTGGCCCGGCGGCCTGTACGGGGCGCGAGGGCGCCCGGAGGCGTAAGCGGAGTGACCTGGGCCTCACTCACAGTCGCAAAAGAAAAAATATTGCTATGTTTATTGGGCCGCCAGCGCCGTCGGCCGACTGAACAGGTTCCGAGGAGGTCAGCCATGAGCACACCAGCCACAGCCGTCCTCGCCACACCGACCCGAACAGGCCGTACAGGCCGAACAGGCCTTACCGACCTGACCGATCTCGCCGCCTACAGCGAGCGGGTCTTCGGGCACCTTCCCCGATGCGACCAGCGCCGGTGGGCGACCGTCTATCTACGCGGTCTGCTGTCCACGCCGGGACGCAAGTCGGGACGCCGTATGGCCCGTGTCCTGGGCCTGCCCTCCAGCGCCTCCCAGTCCTTGCAGCAGTTCATCACCTCCAGCCCCTGGGACTGGGAGGCCCCGCGCGGAGAACTCTCGCGTATCGCCGCCGGCCTGATGCCCGGCGCCGTCTGGACGACCGCCACGGTGCTGCTGCGCAGGGGCGGCACCCAGTCCGTGGGCCTGCACCAGCGCCTGGTGCCCGAGAGCGGCCGGCACATCAACTGCCAGGTGGGTATCGGCCTGTTCCTCACGGACGGCCGGCGGAGCATCCCTGTTCACTGGCAACTGGTGCTGAACGACGCCTGGTGCGACGATCCGGAGCGGCGCCGGCGTGCCAAGATCCCGCACGAGGTGACGCCGCGGCCCGCCTGGGCCCTCACCCTGGACATGCTCCACCAGTCCGTGGCGGACCAGGTCGCCGTCTCGGCCCCGCTCGTCTACAGCCTCGACCACAGCCGCGACCCGTCCCGGCTCGCCGCCCACCTCAACCAGACCGGCCGGGACTTCGTGATCGAGGTGCCGCCGCACCAGCCGTTCACCGCGATCCTGCCGGGCGCCGACGCCCACGAACCGGCGCGGATGCGCACCAGCACCGCGGCCGGCCTGCTGGAGGGCTGTGCCCGTACGGCGCCGTCCCTGCGCGGCGACGGCACGCGTCTGTGCACGGTCGCCGTGCGGTTCCACTCGCCGCGGGCCTCCTCGCCGGCGGCCCGGCGGACCCTGAGGCTGGTGGCCGAGATACCCGCCGCCCGGCGGCAGCCGTCCCGCTTCTGGGTGACCTCGCTGCGCGACACGCGGCCCCAGGTCTCCCACGCGCTCGCGCTCCGCTCGGAACTGACGCACGCGACCGTGCAGCGCCTGCAGAACGACTTGGGGCTGCTGGACTTCGAAGGACGTTCCTTCCCCGGCTGGCACCACCACATGACGCTGGCCTCCGCCGCCTACCTCTACCGCTGCCTGGCCTCGGGCGAGCAGCAGCGCCGCCGCTGACGGCGCGGCAGGTCCCGCCCGGCGGGGCCGGGTCCGCGCCGGAGCGGCGCGGGCACGCAGACATCCGTATCCGCACTGACGAACGGGAGCATGATGGATCTCGGCCTCGCGTCCAAGAGGGCCGTCGTCACCGGGGCCAGCCGGGGCATCGGACTGGCCACCGTCCGGCTGCTGGCCGGCGAGGGCGTCCGTGTCGTGGGCGCCGCCCGCACGATCACGCCCGAGCTGACGGAGACCGGAGCGGTCACCGTCGCGGCCGACCTGAGCACCGCCGAGGGCGTCACCACGCTCGTCGACCGTGCCGTGGCCGAACTGGGCGGCATCGACCTGCTGGTGAACAACGTCGGGGCCGGCGACGACATGCGCCCGGCCGGTTTCCTCGACACGGACGACTCCGAGTGGCAGCACACCCTCGACATCAACCTGCTCACCGCGGTCCGCGTCAGCCGGGCCGTGCTGCCCCTCCTGATGCGGCAGGGCGGCGCCATGGTCAACATCTCCTCCCTCGCCTCCCGGATGCCCGCCGCGAGCCCCGTCGCCTACAGCGCCGCCAAGGCCGCGCTCACCGCGCTGGGGAAGTCCCTGGCCGAGGAGTTCGGGTCGCACGGGGTGCGCGTCAACACGGTCTCCCCGGGCGTCGTCCGCACCTCCGTGTGGCAGGCCCCGGACGGGTTCGGCGGCAAGGTGGCCGCAGCGGCCGGCACCGACCTGGACGAGTACCTCGAACGGATGCCGGAGACCCTCCAGATCACCACGGGCCGCCTGCTGGAGCCCGAGGAGGTCGCCACCCTGGTCACCTTCCTCCTCTCCGACGCCGCAGGCAACATCACCGGCGCCGACTACGTCATCGACGGCGGCACGATGAAGAGCGCCTGACGGCCGACGCCTGCGCTCCCGGACACCCGGGCCCCGGCTGTACGGCAGACGGGCCCGGGACGCGTGCCGGCCCGCGTGTCAGGCCTTGATCTCGCAGATGGCCGCGCCCGAGGTGACGGATGCGCCCACCGTCGCCGCCAGATCCTTGATGGTGCCGGTTTTGTGGGCGTTGAGGGGTTGTTCCATCTTCATGGCTTCGAGGACGACGACGAGGTCGCCTTCCTGGACTTCCTGGCCTTCCTCGACGGCGATCTTGACGATGGTGCCCTGCATCGGGGAGGCGAGGGTGTCGCCGGAGGCGGCCGGGCCGGACTTCTTGGCCGCGCGGCGCTTGGGCTTGGCGCCGGCCGCGAGACCGGTCCGGGCCAGGGACATGCCCAGGGAGGCGGGCAGGGAGACTTCCAGGCGTTTGCCGCCGACCTCGACCACGACCGTCTCGCGGCCGCCGGCCTCGTCCTCCGCGCCGGCCTCGGCCGGCGCGGCGAAGGGCTTGATCTCGTTGACGAACTCGGTCTCGATCCAGCGGGTGTGGACCGTGAACGGGTCGCTGGAGCCGGTCAGCTCGGGGGCGAAGGCGGGGTCGGTGACCACGGCGCGGTGGAAGGGGATCGCGGTGGCCATGCCCTCGACCTGGAACTCGTTCAGGGCGCGGGCGGCGCGCTGGAGGGCTTCCTTGCGGGTGCGGCCGGTGACGATGAGTTTGGCGAGGAGGGAGTCCCAGGCGGGGCCGATCACGCTGCCGGCTTCCACGCCGGCGTCGAGGCGGACGCCGGGGCCGGAGGGGGCGTCGAAGCGGGTGACGGTGCCGGGGGCGGGCAGGAAGCCGCGGCCGGGGTCCTCGCCGTTGATACGGAACTCGAAGGAGTGGCCGCGCAGGACCGGGTCGTCGTAGCCGAGTTCCTCGCCGTCGGCGATACGGAACATCTCCCGCACCAGGTCGATGCCGGCGACTTCCTCGGTGACGGGGTGTTCGACCTGGAGGCGGGTGTTGACCTCCAGGAAGGAGATGGTGCCGTCCTGGCCGACGAGGAACTCACAGGTGCCCGCGCCTTCGTAGCGGGCCTCCTTCAAGATGGCCTTCGACGCCCGGTACAGCTCCGCCACCTGCTCCGGGGACAGGAACGGGGCGGGGGCCTCCTCCACCAGTTTCTGGTGGCGGCGCTGCAGGGAGCAGTCGCGGGTGGAGACCACGACGACGTTGCCGTGCTTGTCGGCCAGGCACTGCGTCTCCACATGCCGGGGCCGGTCGAGGTAGCGCTCGACGAAGCACTCGCCGCGGCCGAACGCGGCGACCGCCTCGCGCACCGCCGAGTCATACAGCTCGGGGACCTCGTCCAGGGTACGGGCCACCTTCAGGCCCCGGCCGCCACCGCCGAACGCGGCCTTGATCGCGATGGGCAGGCCATGCTCCCGCGCGAACGCGACGACCTCCTCCGCACCGGAGACCGGGTCGGGCGTGCCCGCCACGAGGGGGGCGCCGGCGCGCTGGGCGATGTGCCGGGCGGCGACCTTGTCCCCCAGGTCGCGGATGGCCTGCGGGGGCGGGCCGATCCAGATCAGGCCCGCGTCCAGGACGGCCTGGGCGAACTCGGCGTTCTCCGACAGGAAGCCGTACCCCGGATGCACGGCGTCCGCACCCGACTCGCGGGCGGCGTTCAGGATCTTGTCGATGACGAGATAGCTGGTGGCCGGGGTGTCACCGCCCAGGGCGAACGCCTCATCCGCCGCGCGGACATGCGATGCGTCCCGGTCCGGGTCGGCGTAGACGGCCACGCTCGCGATCCCCGCGTCCCGGCAGGCCCGGGCCACGCGGACAGCGATTTCGCCACGATTGGCGATGAGCACCTTGCGCATGTCTGTCACCCATCCTCTTGCAGCTGACCGGAGCGGCGCATCGAGACCGCGGCGACCAGCAGGCCGTCCCGTGCCATCCAGCGTCCGCTCCAGCGATCCGAGAGCGCGTCGCGGCCCCGCCCGGGCGAAGCCGACGTCCGCGCGTGGAACTCCCCGCTCAGGGGATTCACCTCGACCACGATCTCACCGAGTCCCAGCGACTGCCCGGTGACCGAGAACCAGGCCTTGAACAGGCTCTCCTTGGCGGTGAAGACCAGCCTCGCCCAGCTCACCTGCGGATACGCCGACTCGAACTCCGCCACCCAGGCGCGCTCCTGGGCGGTCGCGATGAGGTCCAGCATCTCGCGGTAGCGCAGCGGCCTGTTCACCTCCGCGTCGATGCCGATCGCGGCCACCTGGTCCGCCCGCGCGACGGCGGCCGCGTGGTACCCGGAGCAGTGCGTCATGCTGCCGACGACTCCGGCGGGCCACAGCGGTTCCCCGGCGGCACCCCGCAGGATCGGCGCGGCACCGACGCCCAGCCGGCGCAGGCCCTGCCGCGCGCAGTCGCGCACCGCGGCGAACTTCAGTCTCCGCTCACGCGACAGGGAAGAGGCCGCGGACCGCTCTTCGGGAAGAAGTCCCGTGTCGTCCGTGGCATGAAATACGTCGACGCCCACGATGGGATCGTCGAGCAGTTCTTCGATGATGTCCGCCACCCCCGTATTACGGTCGAATGCGCCCTGTCCATTCCTCAGAGTGCGGCGGACGCGCCGGCCGCCTCCACCAGCAGACAGGACCAGGTGAATCCCGCTCCCGCGCTGTAGACCAGAGCCAGCTCACCGGGCGCGAGGAGTTCCGCGTGTAACACATCGGCAATATTCGCGACGGCGTCACCGGAACCGAGGTGCCCGGTCTCCTGCCCGAAATTCTCGATCTTGGCCGGTACACAGGCCGACAGCACGGGAATCCAGTTCTCGGTGAGCAGCTTCGCACCGAACCGGGGCAATACGGCGTACCGCAGCCGCGGATCGTCCGGGCGCACCCCGGCGTCCCGCAGCGCGGCGCCCGTCACCTCCCGGATGGAGCGCTCGTTGACCGCGGCGAAGTTCCGGTCGCCGTGCTCGCGCAGGTAGGCGCGTTTGGTGGCGCGCATGTCCACGCGCTCGCGGTAGGCGTGCGGGGCCGTCCCGAAGGGGTCGGCGCCCCGGTGCATGCTCTCCAGCTCCGGGGCCGCGACCGTGGCCGCCGCGAGCAGCCGCAACGGGTCGTCCGGTCCGGCCGGACTGCGCAGCAGCACCGCGGTCGCCCCGTCGCCGTAGGCCACGCCGTAATCGCCCGACCAGCGGTCGAACCCGGGCTCGATGAAGCGGTCCGCCGTGGTGACCAGGCCCCGCTTCGGCCGGCCGGCGCCGGACGGGTCCGGCGTGCCGAGGTACGCCGCCATCAGTTCGACGGCCGCGGCGCCGCCGTTGCACACCTGCTGGAGGCCGAAGGGCATGGCGCGGCGGGCGCCGATCTCGTGGGCGATGTAGTGCGCGGGCGACCACAGGTCGTGCCCCTGGTAGTACATCCAGGCATGGCAGAGCGCGTCGAGCCCGCCGGCGTCGGCGTCCGCGGTCCCGAGGGCGTCGCGCGCGGCGAGCACCGCCATCTCGGGCGCCGCCACGGTGCGGGCCACGGGGAGCGCTCCGTGGCCCAGGCTCCGGGCGTCCCGCGCGCGCAGCCCGCGGCTTTCGACCGCGTCGGCCGCGTGAGAACGCTCCGCGGGCAGCCATACAGCGGCGGAAGTTATTCCTATTGACCCGGCGGGTTTCATTCCTGCACCAGTCTCCCCATAGCTGATAGAAATCAACTTCCGGCATTCTGCACGGCCCGGATAAAAGCTGGCTGGAAACCACATAAAAGAGGGGCGGATGCCGGGCCCTCCGGCAATTGGTGGCATCCTGCGTACCCTCTGCGATACACGCCGTGTCACTTTGGTGACGCTTGCCGCCAAACCGAAAACCCGGTTTCGTGGTCGTGGCCGCCAGTGGGCGACGACCACCTGGCCCGGGAATCGGCTCGGGTGAGATCAATTCGACCGGAGGATGAAGAAGATGAGCGACGCTCTTCAGGACGACCTGCGTGAGAAGGCCCGGCAGATCGTGGCCGACGTCCTGGAAGTGGACCCGGCCGAGCTGAGCGACACCAGCAGCTTCGCCGACGACTTCGACGCGGACTCGCTCCTCGTCATCGAGATGTACTCCCGGTTCGAGCGCGACCTGCACATCAAGGTGCCGCAGGAGGGCGTGGTCGAGCTGGACGACCTCACGGCGGTGTACGAGGTCCTCGGCCGGTACAGCACCGCGGGGGCCGTCAGTGCTTGATCAGGGCATGCGCCGGGTGGTCGTCACCGGCATCGGCGCGGTGAGCAGCCTGGGCATGGGCGCCCGGGACTTCATCGCCGGTATACGGGCCGGCCGCAGCGGCATCGGTCCGATCGGGCAGTTCGACGCCACCGGGTTCGAGCACGTGCTGGCCGGCGAGGTCCGCGACTTCAGCCCCGCGCAGTACCTGCGCCGGATCTCCCCCGGACAGTGGGGGCGCAGCAGCCAGTTCGCCGCCGCGGCGGCCCGGATGGCGGTCGAGGACGCGGGGGTCGGCACCGACGGGCTGCCGGCCCTGCGCACGGTGAGCTGCTTCGGCACCACGAACGGCGAGTCCCAGGTGCTGGAGGACCTGGGGGAACAGTGGGTCTCCCAGGGGCCGGCACACCTCGACACGCAGTTGATCGGCCAGGTCGACGCGGGCCGGATCTCCGCGGCGGTCAACGTCGAACTGGGGCTCACCGGCGAGGCGCTCACCCTGGGCACGGCCTGCGCGGCCGGCAACTACTCGGTGGGGTATGCCTTCGACCTGATCCGCACCGGTGAGGCGGACCTGGCGCTGTGCGGCGGGGCCGACGCGTCCAACCGGGCCACGCACGCCGGGTTCCACCGGCTCGGCGCGCTCGCGGCCGACGTGCCGAGGCCCTTCGACGAGCACCGCGACGGCATCGTCACCGCCGAAGGCGGCGCCGCCCTCCTGCTGGAGCCGCTCGACTCCGCGCTGCGACGGGGCGCGCGGATCTACGCGGAGGTCCTCGGGTACGGCCTGACGTGCGACGCGCACCACATGACGAACCCGCACGCGCCGTCCATCGCGGAATGCATCCGGCGTGCCCACCGCAACGCCGGGATCAAGCCGGAGGACGTGGACTACATCTGCGCCCACGGCACGGGCACCGAAGCGAACGACTCCACGGAGATCGCGGCCGTACGGGACGCCTTCGGCGGGCGGGTCCCGCCGATCAGCTCCATCAAGTCGGCGCTCGGGCACACCATGGGCGCGGCCGCCGCGTTCGGCGCCCTGGTGTCCTGCGCCGCCCTCCATGAAGGGTTCCTGCCCGCCAGCACCACCGTGCGCACCGTGGATCCCAAGCTGGGACCGGATGTCGACTGCGTGCCGGTGAAGCCGCGCAGCCAGCGGGTGCGCGTGGTGGAGAACCACGGGTTCGCCTTCGGCGGGAACAACGCCGTCACGATCTTCGGAGACATAGCCGCATGAGTTCCGTGTCAACGCACGACAGGCCCGCTCCGTCGCCGGCGGTCCAGGCCGCGCCGCCGTCCGTGACGCCCGTGGACATCGTCGGGTGCACCGTGTTCAGCGCGGCCGGCGAGGGCCTGGGCGCGCTCGCGGACGCGCTGCGCCGGGGCGTGCCCGCCGCGCAGGGTCCGGCCGACGAGGCCACGGCGGGCGACTTCCCGCCGGACCCGGCCGTCCTGTCCGTGCCCGGGTTCGCCCCGGCGGAGGTGCTGGGCCGCAAGGGGCTGAGCCGGCTGACCAGGACCGACCAGCTCGTGTCGGTGGCCTGTGCCAAGGCCCTCGGGGAGCCGGCGGAGCAGGCCGGCGGGATCGAGCCGGCGGACACCGGCATCGTGCTGGGCACCTCGGTCGGCAGCACCCGCCGGGTCGGCGACTTCATCCGGGACACCTTCGTCGAGGAGCGTCCCTACTTCGTCAACCCGTCCCATTTCCCGGGCATCCTGATGAACTCGGCCGCGGGCCGGGCGGCGATCCGGCTCGGGCTCACCGGGGTGAACGCGACGGTGTCCGGCGGTCCGCTGGCGGGTCTGCACGCCCTGCGCTACGCCCGCAACGCGCTGCTGGCCGGGCACGCCCGGCGGCTGCTCACCGGCGCCTTCGAGGAGCTGTCGCCGCAGCGCGCCTGGGCCTGGCACCGCTCGGCGGGGCTGGCCGCGGGCGTTCCGCTCGGCGAGGGCGGCGCGGTGCACGTCCTGCAGACCGCCGGCGCCTCCGCGCAGGAGCCGGAAGGCTCCCGTCCGCTGGCCCGGCTGCTGGCCTGCGAGGTGGGTTTCGCCGATCCCGCCCAGGGCCTCTCCGGCGTCTCCCGGCGGCTGGCCGACTGCGTGCGGACCGCGCTGGCCCGCAGCGGGGTCGCGCCGCACGACGTGGCGGTGGCGGTGCCCGGCGCGGCCGGGCGGCGCGGCTGGGCGCGGGTGGAGGAGAACGCCCTGCGCGAGGTCTTCGCCGGCCCCGCGACGCCGTACCGGCTGGCGGTCCAGCCGGTCCTGGGCGAGACGGACAGCGCCGCCGGCGCGCTCCAGCTGGCCGCGGTCCTGGCCCGCTGGCAGAACGGCGGGACGGACACCGGGCGGGAGCGTGCCGCCGTGCTCACGGCGGTCGGCCCCGAGGGCAGCGTGGGCTGCGCCGTCGTGGTCCGACCGGCCGGGTGAGCGCCGTAGCAGGGTGCCGGCCGTACGGACCCCCGGTCGGCGTGCCGGCGGGTCCGTACGGCCGGCTTCCGTCGTGGGTGCGTCCGCACATGTCCGAAACATTAAAGTAACTTTTTTTGTTTTTCGGCAGTTGTTTGGGCGGGATCGCGGCTAACCTACCCGGTGCTGAGGGCTTGCCCCTCTTCAGGTGTCGCGACGGAGCCGACGATGTCGACCAGGAAGGGACATGGCGAAGCAGGAGAGAGCCATCTGGACACGGCGTACCTTGCTGCGGGCGGCCGCCGGGGAGTTCGACCGCCATGGGTACACCGGCTCGTCACTCGCGCAGATCGCGCGGGCAGCGGACATCTCCATGGGCGCGCTGACCTTCCACTTCGCCTCGAAACGGGAGCTGGCCGACTCCGTCGTGGCGGAGGGCAACGCGGCGACCCGGGCGCTCGTCGACCGCCTGGCCCGCTACGACGGTCCCCCGGTGCAGTACGTGGCCTCGCTGACGCTCGCCCTGATCGACCTGCTGGAGCGGGACCCCGCGGTGCGGGCCGCCGCGCGGCTGGCCCGCGAGGACGACAGCTGCCCGCACCAGTGGCACGCCCTGTGGGCCCCGGTCGTCTGGGAGCGCCTGCGGCAGGCGCCCGGCGAGGTGCCGGCCGGCACGGACGTGTGGGCCCTGGCCGACCTGGCGGTCCACCTGGTCTCCGGGATCGAGGCGACCCTGCGCCACCCTCCCTGCACCGACGAGCGGCGCGACAGCGTCAAGCGTCTGGCGCGCATCTGGCGGCAGGTCGTACCCGGGATCACGCTGCCCGTGGACGCCGCCGACGACCTCTCGGACAGCGTTCCCGACGCGGCCTGCGCCGAGTGAGCGCCGGCGCGCGCCCGGCGCTCACACCGCGCTGCATCCGCCGTCCACCGGGACACCGGCCCCGGTGACGAAGGACGCCTGGTCGCTGCAGAGCCAGGCCGCCGCCCGCGCCACCTCCACCGGTTCGGCCAGGCGGCGCTGGATGGCCCGGGCGACGGAGGCCTCCTCCAGCCCCGGAATCCGCTCCATCGCCGTCTCCAGCAGCTCGGTGCGCGTACTGCCGACCATCAGGGCGTTGACCCGGACGCCCCGGTCGCCGTACTCCGCGGCGGCGGCCTTCGTCAGCCCCAGCACCGCGTGTTTGGCCGCGACGTAGGGCGCGATGGCACCGGTCGCGAAGGCCCCGGCGGTGCTGCACGTGTTGACGACGGCGCCGTGCCCCTGGCTCAGCATCACCGGGATCTGGTGCTTGAGGCAGTTCCACACGCCCTGCACGTTCACGTCCATGATCTGCCGGAAGACCGCGTCGTCCGTCTCGTGGAGCGGGGTGCCGACCGAGCCCCAGCCGGCGTTGTTGAACGCCGCGTCCAGCCGGCCGAACTCCTCGACGGTCCGCCCGACGGCCCGTCGGACGTCGTCCGGTACGGTCACGTCCCCCACGGCCACCAGGGCGCGGCCGCCCGCTGCGGTGATGTCACCGGCGAGCGCGCGCAGCCGCTCCTCGCGGCGTGCCATCAGCGTCACCGCGGCGCCCTCCTGCGCGAACAGCCGCGCCGCCGCCGCGCCGATGCCGCTGGAGGCTCCCGTGATCATCACGGTCTTGTCCCGAAGCAATCCCTGGGTCGCCGCCATGGCCGCCCCTCCCCTGTCGCCCTGTGCTCTCGTGCCCGCACGGGGCCGTCCCCGTCCGGTGTGCCGCGGCGCGCGCGGCGGGTCCGGTCACGCGAAGTCGGCGGCGTGGTCGGCGGCCCACTGCCGGTAGGTGGCCGGTTTCCGGCCCAGCAGCTCCTCGAGGTCGCTCCCGCCGTGCCGGGCGCCCGGGCCGCCGCGCCGTTCGGCCACGTCCAGCAGTGCCCGCGCGAGCGGTTCCGGCAGCCGTTCACGCCAGCGCGCCAGGGCCTGGCCGGCCGTCAGTTCCTCGAAGCGCAAGGGGCGTCGCAGCACCTCGGACAGGTGCCGGGTCTGCTCGCGCGGCGTCAGCTCCTCGGGGCCGGACAGCGCGTACGTCCGGGACGCGTGACCGGGCTCGGTGAGCGCCCGGACCGCCACCTCGGCCACGTCGCGCGGGTCGACACACGCCGTGGCCGCGTCCCCGCCCAGGCTCCTGACGACCGACTCCGCGCGGATCGAGGGCGCCCAGGCCAGCGTGTTGCTCATGGGCGAACGCATCCGCAGGACCGTCCACTCCAGGCCGGACTCGCGCAGCAGTGCCTCGCTGTCACGGTTCCAGCTCGCGATCAGGTCGGTGGCGTCCGGGTCGGCCACGGCGGTCCAGGACAGCTTCACCGCCCGGCGCACCCCCTGTTCCCGGGCGGCGGCCAGGATGCCGGCGTCGTCCTCGGGGCGCAGGGGGTTGGCGGTGACCACGAAGACGGCGTCCGCCCCGGCCAGCACCTCCGCGAGCCGGGAGCGGTCCCGGTAGTCCCCCGTGACGACGCCGTCCGGCAGGCCCAGGCGGGCCGCCTTGGCCTCGTCCCGGACCAGCAGCCGGGCCCGGCCCGGTGCGCCGAGGCGCCGGGCGACGTGCCGGCCGACCGCTCCCGTCGCGCCGGTCACCACGATCCTCGGGCCGTCGTCCGCCCACTGCCTCATGCCTTCACTCCTCGTTCTCTGCCGAACCGCATCCGGGCGGCCGCACTGGGCACGGCGACCGCGGGCAGCACGCACCGCCACAGTTCCTCGACGCGGTTCGGCAGGTCGCTGCGGGAGGTCTCCAGCTGGGCGTGCATCTGCGCCCCGGTGCAGGCGCTGACGATCAGCCGGGAGTACGCCTCCACGTCCACGCCCTGCTTCAGCTCCCGCCGGCTCTGCGCGTCCCGGAAGTCCCGCAGCAGGATGGACATCCACTGCTGGTGGGAGTTCTCGCTCTTGGGGATGAAGTGCTCCTGGTCCATGACCAGCCGGGCGCCGGCCTGGAGCAGGGGGTCGTCGAGCAGTTGGTAGGCCCAGGTCAGCGTGACGTCGATGGCGTGCTGGAGGCCGTAGGAGTCCTGCGGGGGCACCACCAGGTCCGGCTGGCCCTTGACGATCTCGCCGGCCAGCTCCTCCTTGGACTTGAAGTGGAAGTAGACGGCGCCCAGGGTCAGTCCGGCCCGCTCGGCGATCCGCGAGACGCTGGCACCGGCGAAACCGCACTCCGCGAACACCTCGGCCGCCGCGTACATGAGGGTGGCACGGGTACGCGCGGCCCTCTCCTGCTTCACCTCTCGCACCGCCATGCGCACCCCGTCGTTCAAAAGTCGTTCAAAACTAGTCAAGAAAAATACTATTCTTTATCTTAGTGCAGACGGAGGGGTGCTCCTATGCCCTTGCGGCCTAGTCACCACCCGACCAAGGGGGAGAGAAAGCGCATGACCCTCACCAATGCCCAACCCCGGGACGCCGCCGACGCGGCAGGCACCGGGAGCCTGGTACGCAAGTCCGTCGAGGAAGAGGCCCTGGTCACCGGCTGGCGCCCGCTCACCGAGGCGTCCCAGTTAGTCACCGCGCGCTGGCCGCGTGAGCACGGCTTCTACGTCGAGGGGGGACGGTACAGCTCGCTGCTGCTGACGGAGAGTCTGCGCCAGGCGCTCGCCCTGCTGACCCACACCGTCCACGACATACCGCTCACGCACCGCCTGGGCTGGGAGCAGATACGGTCCACGGTCGATCCCGGGGCGCTGTCCACCGGGTCGGGTGCCGGCGAGGTCGAACTGCTCATCACCCACCCGCAGGTCAGACGGCGCCGGCTGGGTTCCGTCCACCTCACCTCCCAGGTGGAGGCCACGCTCGCGGGCCGCCCGATAGGCACCGCTTCCCTGCGCTACAGCGCCCACCCGCCGGCGATCTACGACCGGCTGCGCGGCGAACACGCCGACGCGGCCCGCGCCTTCGCCCGCGCCCTGCCGCTCACGCCTCCCGTTCCGGCCGCCCTCGTGGGCCGCGGCGACGCCGGCAACGTGGTCCTGTCCCCCACCTCCGGGACGCACACCTGGCTGCTGCGGGTCGACACCTCGCACCGGGTGCTCTTCGACCACCCGCACGATCACATTCCCGGCATGGTGCTGCTGGAGGCCGCCAGCCAGGCCGCCCAACTGACCACGGCGGCGGGGGCGGTGGTCCCGGTGGTCCCGGTGGTCTTCGACACGACGTTCTACCGGTACGTCGAGTTCGACCAGCGCTGCCTGGTCACGGCCGAACCCGGCGTCCCGGAGGCCGACGGCCGCGTGTCCGTCGCGGTCAAGGCCCATCAGGGCGGGCACCTCGTCTTCGCCAGCACGGTGACGGTCCAGCCGCAGGTCTGAACAGCAGGCCGGGGCCGGACCCGGGACGGGCGCACCCCTGTCCCCGGTCCGGCCCCGGCCGTGGCCGCGGCGCCGCGACCGGGCCCGCCGGACAGGCGGACCGGGTCCGGGCCTGCCGCGCGGCCGCCCTCCGGGCAACGACGCGAATGATCAGTCAGGCCCTACCGCGCGGCGGCGGTCCGTGCGGCGATCAGTCCGTAGCCGACCTGCGGCAGCGCGCCGAACCGCTCGATGATGTCGGCGACTTCGGAGAGCTGCTGCCGGAACGCGCCGTCGTGGCCGTCGCCGGCCCGCCGGACGGTGTCCGCCGCGACGGCGTGGCTGCGGCGCACGTTCTCGCCGATGTCCAGCACCTCGGTCACCTCCAGGCCCGCGTCCCGCAGATGTCCGACGTAGTCGTCGGCGCTGCCGACCGGCGGGATCTGGAACAGTTCGCGGTTGGCCGCCACGATCTCGGCCTCGGCCTCGGTGAGTTCGCCCTCCACGTACGGGTTGGCCATCACGAGCATGCCGCCGGGCCGCAGCACCCGGGCGGCCTCGGCGATCGCCTTCGCCCGGTCGTCCATGTGCAGGAAGGACTCGATGGCGTAGACGGCGTCGAAGCGGCCGTCGGGGAAGGGCAGCGCCATGCCGTCGGCACACTCGAACGCCACCCGGCCCGGACCCTCCCCGACCTCGGGCCGGGCGAGGGCCAGCTCCACCTGCTGGGGGCTGATCGTGATACCGGTGACATGCACGTCGTAGGTGCCCGCCACATAGACCGCGGGGCGCCCGGTGCCGCAGCCGATGTCGAGGACGCGCATGCCGGGTGACAGGGCGAGGCGGTCGGCGACCATGCCGGTCAGGGCGTCGGTGGCCTCGGCGACCGAGCGGGTGTCGTCGTCCCCGTGCCAGTAGCCCAAGTGGATGTTTCCTCCCATCACTTCGGACAGCAGGGCGGACGAGTTGTCGTACATCCGCGCCACATCGTCCGGTGTGGGAGTCTGGTCCTCGTGTGACGCTCCCTGGTGATCCTGCATTCCGGCTCGTCCTTCCGCGTCGGATTCATGCCTCGGCCAGGCACCATCGAATGCCCCGGACGCTATGAAATACAGAGTTTTGCTGTCAACAGCGGGTGCTTACTCATTTGGTGACATTCCCGAGGCATTCCAGCCGCGGCGCATTCCCGGCAAGGTGTCCCACAGGCGCGGCAAAAACGCGCGCGGGAACGACGCTCCGCTCTTTCGCCCGCGCGGGCGGCGAAACGTCGTTCCCGGACAGCCGGGCCGGATCCTGTCCCGCGGGATCAGGCCACTTCGCTGGGCAGCTGGGCATCCTCGCGGGCCGGGGCCGTCGCGGCGGTGTTCCGGCGCGGCGGGACCAGGGCGGCGGCGATGGCCACCGCGCCGACGGCGCACACCGCGGCCGTCCCGTAGAGCGCGACGTGCAGCGCGTGGGTGAACCCGTCGGCCAGCACCCCGGAGGTGCCGCCGGACAGGTCGCCCGCGGCGACCTTCGCGGCCAGCTCCGGCGAGCCGACCCGGGTGCTGATCAGGCTGACCAGGACCGCGCCGTACACGGCGATGACGATGGCCTCGCTGCCGATGCGCATGGTGTTGAGGAACCCGGTGGCCATGCCGGCCTGCTCGGGCTCGACCAGGCTCATCGCCGCGCCGTCGCCCACGCCGAACGACACGCCGGCGCCCAGGCCGGTCATCAGCAGCGGGCCGGCGATCACGCCGAGGGAGCTGGAGGGGCCGATCACGGTGAGCCACGCGTTGCCGCCGGCGAACATCACCAGCGAGAACGTGATCAGCGCGCGGGGCGACACACCGCGGTTGACCAGGCTGCCGGCCAGCGGCGGGGCCAGCAGCACCGGCGCGGTCATCAGCAGCAGCACGGTTCCGGCGCGCTGGGCCGAGAAGCCGCTCGCGCCCACGAGATAGGTGGGCAGGTAGGTCAGCAGCGTCACGAAGCCGAAGGTCGACACCACGGGGACCATGCACAGCGCGAAGAACCGGCGGTTCTTCACCAGCGACAGGTCCAGCACCGGCGCGGCGGAGCGCGACTGCAGGTACACGAAGAACACCAGCAGCGCCACGCCGGCGACGAGCAGCCCGAGCACGCCGGGGCTCGCCCAGCCCCACTCCGGGCCCTGGACCGCGCCGAGGACGAGCAGGCCGAGGCCCGCGACGAACACCACGGCACCGGTGATGTCCAGCCGGGGGCGCTGCTCGGCCCGCGACTCGGCGACGAAGCCGACGCCGGCCAGCGCCACGACCACCAGCACGGCGTGCAGCCCGAACGTGGCACGCCAGCCGAGCGCGCCCACCAGCCAGCCGGACAGGGTGGGTCCGGCGGCGAGGCCGAGGCCGGCGGCGCTGCCGAGGGCGGCGAAGGCACGCGTGCGCGCGGGCCCGTCGAAGGTGGTGGCGAGGATCGCGCCACCGCTGGCGAACACGCCCGCCGCGCCGATGCCCGAGAAGGCGCGGGCGAGGTCGAGCAGGACGATGCCGGGCGCGGCGGCCGCGGCGACCGAGCCGACGGCGAACACCGTCGCGCCCGCCGCGAAGGCCCGGCGCCGGCCGATCAGGTCGGCGGCCGATCCGGTGACCAGCATGAACGAGGCGAACGTCAGGTTGTAGGCGTTCATCACCCACTGCAGGGGCGCACCCGCGGTGTGCAGGTCGTCACCGATGTCCGGCAGGGCGACGGCCGCTCCCGAGATGGACATCGGCACGGTGACGAAGGCCAGCAACACCACTGCCAGCGTGATCGCTGGGCGTGAGCGGCCCGTAGGAACGGTAGTCACGAGTTCAGGCTCCTTAGGAGGCGTTCAACAGCCGCGGTCGGCCACCAAGGCGACAGTGCCACCTAGTGGCACTAGCTGTCAAAGCGCAATCGCGGCCCGGTGGTAGGCTCGTGGACGTGAGTGATGATCTGCGCGACCTGCCACTGCGGGAACGGAAGAAGCTGCGCACGCGGCGGGCCCTGGCCGAGACCGCGCTGCGCCTGTTCACCGAGCAGGGGTACGACGCCACCACGCTCGACGACCTGTGCGACACGGTGGAGGTCTCCAAGCGCACCTTCTTCCGGACCTACCGGTCCAAGGAGGACGTCGCACTCGCCGCCGACAGCGACCTGTGGTCGGCGTACCTGGACTGCGTGGCCACCTCCCGGCTGGACGGTCCGCTGCTGGAGGCCCTCCGCACGGCCCTCGACACCACGCTGGGCGCCCTGGACCCGGACTGGGACCGCCGCTTCCTGGCCACCCGCGAGCTGTCGGAGGGCGTCCCCGCGCTCCAGTCGCACGGCCTCGGGTACTGCCAGGAGACGACGCGCGCCATCGTCGACACGGTGACCGAGCGGTCCGGCGCCGGCGTCGACGAGATCCGCCTCCGGCTCACCGTCGAGATCTTCGTGGCCGCCTGGCACACCGCCTCCCTGCACTGGACGGCCCAGGGCGGCCAGGGCGGCCGCGACGGTTTGATGAAACTGGTCGAGGAGACCTTCGCCCGGATCCCCGAAGCCCTCACCTGCCCCGCCTAGGGTTCGCACGCCCGCCCTACCCCTGCCCCGCCCCGCGATCTTCCGCCGGGCGGGGCACCGCTTTATGCACCCCTTTTCTCCCGGCACCGCCCGCATTTGTACCGCACGCCCCGGGAACCGGCCTCCCGCGTACCTCCTAGGAGGTAGCACCGCCTCGTTCTAAGTGGTATCGCCCTTGAGCTGCCGCACGCCGAAGCCTACGTTCTTGAATTAAGGCCGACGGGCGACGGGAATTACAGCAGAAGGAGGGCCTGGGCGTGACGGTCTCGGAAATTACTCCGGAACAGGAAAAGTCAGGAGTACCGGAAACTCTCGGTTTCCATCGGACCGTCGACCGGCGCTTGGTCCACCGGGCCTCGGTCGCCGAGGTCTTCGTCACCGGAATGGAACGGACCGGGGACCTCACCTTCCGGTCCGCGGCCCAGCTCCCGCTGTCCCACGCGTACTTCAACGATCACACCGGGGCTCCCGCGGTCTACGACCCGCTGCTGCTGCTGGAGATCTGCCGGCAGGCGTCCATCTACGGCGCGCACGCGCAGCTGGACATCCCGCTCCAGACCACCTTCATGGTCAACGACTGGTCGATCACCCTGCGGCACGCCGACGCCCTGCTCGTCGGCCCGAAGCCCGGCGAGCTGATCCTCGGCGAGGTCATGACGCCGACGTACGACCGCAGGAACCGCATCACCGCGCTGCGCTTCGACATCACGCTGCACCTCGGGGAGCAGCCGGTGGGAGAGGCCCACATCCGGGTGAGTTCCGCGCCCACCGCGCAGTACGCGTCGCTGCGGTACATGCAGCGCGGCAGCACCCCGCCCATGACCTCCGCGTTCCGCTCGCCCGGGCACCGGCGGGACGCCGAACCGCCGGCCGGGGTGGGCCGCGGCAACCCGGCGAACGTCGTGCTCCGCGAGACCGCGTTCGACGCGCGGCAGGGGACGCTGACCGCCGTCCTGGCACCCGACTACGGCAACAGCGGGCTCTTCGACCACGATTACGACCACATCCCGGCCATGGTGCTGATGGAGGCCGCGCGCCAGTCCGCGCTGCTGCTGACCACGCACTCCGCGGCCGGCGGCGCGGCCCAGGGCCCCGGCTCGATCACCGCGTTCGAGGCCTCCTTCTCGCGTTTCGCCGAACTGGACGCGCCGGTACGGGTCGTCGCGGCCTTCGAGGCCCGGCAGGAGGCGCCGCACCGGATCTCGGTGGCCTTCGAGCAGTCGGACACGACCGTGGCCGCCATCCGTACCGAGGTCCGCCCGCCCGCGCCCGCCGGCTGACGTCCCCGGCGGCGGCGCGTCCCCATCTTTCATACAGCGAGGAGCCGAAATGAGCAGGACAGTCCTGGTAACGGGCGGAAACCGCGGCATCGGACTGGAGATCGCCCGGGTGCTGGCGAGTTCCGGTGACAAGGTCGCCGTGACCTACCGCAGCGGTGAGCCTCCCGCCGAGTTCTTCGGTGTGCGGTGCGATGTCACCGACCGCGAGGACTCGGAGCGCGCGCTCGCCGAGGTCGCCCAGCAGTTCGGCCCCGTGGAGGTACTGGTCGCCAACGCCGGCATCACCAAGGACGCGCTGGCGCCGATGATGTCCGACGACGACTTCCGGGGCGTCCTGGAGACGAACCTGGTCGGCGCGTTCCGCTGTGCCCGGCTCGTGGCGCCCGACATGATCCGTTCCCGCTGGGGACGCATCGTCTTCATGTCCTCGGTGATGGGATTCCTCGGCTCCCCCGGCCAGGTCAACTACGCGTCCTCCAAGGCCGGACTGCTCGGTCTGACCCGCTCGCTCGCCTGGGAACTCGGCTCGCGGAACATCACGGTCAACATGGTGACCCCGGGTCTGATCGACACCGACATGATCAAGGGTGTGAAGGAGAAGCGCCGCGACGGGCTGCTGGCCCAGACCGCGCTGCGGCGCGTGGGGACGCCGACGGAGGTGGCCGAGGTCGTCCGGTTCCTCGCCAGCGACGCGGCCTCGTATGTGACCGGGGCCTCGATTCCCGTGGGCGGCGGTCTGGCGATGGGGCAGTGACGGTGTCACCGCTCCACGATCATCAGGGGGTAGACATGCAGGGATCCGCCGGCTCTCCGGTCCGTGCCGTCTGGACGGACTACGGAGGCGTTCTGGAGGTTCCGTCCACCAAGGTGACGGTGGCCAACTTCTGCGCGAAGGCCGGCCTCGCCCCGGCGCAGCTGCTCGGGGCCATGGAGAAGGTCGCCGACTCCTACGGGGTGGACCTGCTGGCGCCGCTGGACACCCCGCTCGTCACCCAGGAGGAGTGGTCGGCGCAGGTCGAGGACGTCCTGCGGGCCGACGAAGGGGTGGAGGCGGACCTGTCGGACTTCCCGGCGCGCTGGTTCGAGGGCCGTTCCGCCAACGAGCCGTGGGTCGCGCACCTGCGGTGGCTCGTCTCCCGCCGTGTCTTCGTCGGGCTGATGTCCAACATGGTGCCGGCCTGGGACGAGCACTGGCGCCGGGTCGTCTCGCCCGACGGGCTCTTCAAGGAGCTGGTCATGTCCTTCGAGGTCGGCAGCCGGAAACCGGAGACGGGCATCTTCCGGGTGGCCGAGGAGCGCACCGGGTTCCAGCCGCACGAGTGCGTTCTCGTCGACGACATCGAGAAGAACTGCGCGGGGGCGCGGGAGGCCGGCTGGCACGCCATCCACTTCACGGACCCGGCCCGGGCGATCAGCGAACTGAACGCGCTGCTCGGCGTGGACGGTCCGGAGTAATGGCCACCGGGATCACCCTGGACGCGCTGGGCGTCCCCCTGTCCGGGCTGCTCGCCGAACCGCCGTCCGGGCCGCCCCGGGCGGTGGTCGTGGCACTGCACGGCGGCGGCATCCGGGCCGGCTACTTCGACGGCCACGCCGAGCCCGGACACTCGCTGCTGGACCTGGGCGCGCGGCTCGGTTTCACCGTCCTCGCGCTGGACCGGCCCGGCTACGGCGCGTCGGCGCCGTTCCTGCCGCAGGGGGCGCAGACCCAGGAGCAGGCCACGCTGCTGCGTGCCGCGCTGGCGGATTTCGCCCGCACGCACCAGACCGGGCAGGGCTTCTTCGTGGTGGCGCACTCCAGCGGCGGCAAGACCGGGCTCGCCATGGCCGCCCAGGACCTGGACGACCGCGTCATCGGTCTGGACGTCTCGGGCCTGGGCAGCACACCGGCGGCGGACGGCACGCTCCCCCGGGACCCGGCCGGCCGCATCGACTGGTACCGGCACTGGGGCGATCCCTCCCTCTACCCCGCCGAGACGTTCCGCCGGTGCCGTGCGCTGCTGGCCCCGATCCCCGTCCAGGAGATCCAGGAAGTGCCGGTCTGGCCCGAGACGTACGCCTGTCTCGCCGCCTCGGTGACGGTGCCGGTCCGCTTCACCTTCGCCGAGCACGAACCGTGGTGGCGGTCCGACGCGCAGGCCGTGGCCGACCTGACCGGGCCGCTGGCCGCGGCGCGGGTGCGGGTGGACCACCTGCCGGACGCGGGCCACAACATCAGCCTCGGCTGGGCGGCGCGGACCTATCACCTGCGGGCCCTGGCCTTCCTGGAGGAGTGCATGCTCGCCCGCCGGACCGCCCCGGCCCCGGCCCCCGTCCCGGCCCGCACGCCGCCGAGCGGCGAGGGCGTCCCGGCCGCCGCCTCCTGGCAGTTCCTCAAGAGGGTCATGTTCCCCCTCGCCCTGGCGCCCGACGCGACCTGACGCCTCCCGCACGCCCCGGCCGCCCCCGGCCGGACGGCGTCCCCCAAGCCGCCCCGGCCAGTACTCCCCCGGCTGGCCGGGGCTTCCTCCCGTACCGCCCGGCCGGCCGGCGGCACACGGAAGCGCCCCGCACGCCCGAGGACGGGCTGCGGGGCGCTCCGGCGGTGAAGCGGCGTCAGTTGTGGCTGTGCAGGATGTCGTTCAGACCGCCCCAGACCGCGTTGTTCGGGCGGGCCTCGACGGTGCCGGTGACCGAGTTGCGGCGGAAGAGGATGTGCGAGGCGCCGCTGAGTTCGCGGGCCTTGACGATCTGGCCGTCGGGCATGGTGACGCGGGTGCCCGCGGTGATGTACAGGCCGGCCTCGACCACGCACTCGTCGCCGAGCGCGATGCCGACGCCCGCCTCGGCGCCGATCAGGCAGCGCTCGCCGACGGAGATGACGACGTTGCCGCCGCCGGACAGGGTGCCCATGGTGGAGGCGCCGCCGCCGATGTCCGAGCCGTCGCCGATCACGACGCCCGCGGAGATCCGGCCCTCGACCATGGAGGTGCCGAGCGTGCCGGCGTTGAAGTTGACGAAGCCCTCGTGCATGACCGTGGTGCCCGCGGCGAGGTGCGCGCCGAGGCGGACGCGGTCGGCGTCGGCGATGCGCACGCCCTTCGGGGCGACGTAGTCGGTCATGCGCGGGAACTTGTCGACCGAGGTGACCTGGAGGTGCAGGCCCTCGGCGCGGGCGTTCAGGCGCACCTTCTCGACGTCGTCCACGGCGACCGGACCGAGCGAGGTCCAGGCGACGTTGGCGAGGTGGCCGAAGATGCCGTCCAGGTTCTGCCCGTGCGGCTTGACCAGGCGGTGCGAGAGCAGGTGCAGCCGCAGGTAGACGTCGTGCGCGTCGGCCGGCTTGTCGTCCAGCGAGGCGATGACCGTGCGGACCGCGACCACCTCGACACCCCGGCGGGCGTCCGGACCGGTCGCCGCGGTGGCGCCGCCGCCCAGCAGCTGCGCCGCCCGCTCGGCGGAGAGCCGCTCGGTGCCGGCCGGGCCCGGCTCCTCGACCAGCTCGGGGGCCGGGAACCAGGTGTCGAGAACGGTGCCGTCGGAGGCGATGGTGGCGAGGCCGGCGGCGACGGCGCCGGTGGTACGGGTAGCAGACTCGGTCATGGGGGAAAACCTAACGTGGGCGGGGTACCGAGAGCGAACCGCGTCTCATCTGCCGGGCGCGGTTCAGGGGATCGGCCGAGCCGGCCCGGCGAGCGGGCCCGCGGGTGGCCGGCCGGTACGGCGAGCCGCCGCGGCGCCTGCGGACACCGGACGCGCTCCCGCACCGTGCCGCCGCTCCCCGAGGCTCCGGGCGGGGCCGGCGGGGCCGCCACGCTCCGCACCGACGGCCCGGCGTCAGTGCGATGTCCCGCCCAGGTTCAGCACCGCCACTCCCCCGATGATCAGCACGATCCCGGCGACCTTGGCCGGGGACAGCCCCTCCCCGAACAGCAGCAGCCCGAGCACGGCGACGGCCGCGGTCCCGACGCCGGACCAGATGGCGTACGCGGTGCCGATCTGCACGCTCTTCAGCGTCTGCGCGAGCAGGGCGAACGAGACGACGTACCCCACGATGGTCACGAGCGAGGGCCAGAGCCGGCTGAACCCCTCGCTGTACTTCATCGCCGTCGTAGCGGTGACCTCGGCCGCGATGGCACCGGCGAGCAGCAGGTAACCCATGCGCAGCAGCGTACGCGCGGGCCGGGCGGTCCGTACCGTGCCGTACCGGCCTGTCCGCCGGGACGGAGAAGGGGGCCGCGGCGCATGGCCACGGCCCCCTTTTTCGCGGTGTTCCGTCAGACGTTGAAGCCGAGCGCCCGCAGCTGTTCGCGGCCGTCGTCCGTGATCTTGTCGGGGCCCCACGGCGGCATCCAGACCCAGTTGATGCGCAATTCGCTGACCAGGCCGTCCGTGGCGGACTTCGCCTGGTCCTCGATCACGTCCGTCAGCGGGCAGGCCGCGGAGGTGAGGGTCATGTCGATGGTCGCGATGTTGGACTCGTCGACGTGGATGCCGTAGATCAGCCCGAGGTTGACGACGTCGATGCCCAGTTCGGGGTCGACCACGTCCATCAGGGCCTCGCGGAGTTCCTCCTCCGAGACCGGCTTCATCTCAACGGTGTCGGTCATGCCGTCTTCCTTTCCGCGTCGGCGCCCAGCGCCTGGGCCGTCGCGTCCTTCCACGCCATCCAGCTCAGGAGGGCACACTTGACCCGCGCGGGGTACTTGGAGACACCGGCGAACGCGACCGCGTCCTCCAGGACGTCCTCCATCGCGTCGTCCGGCTCGATCCTGCCCTTGGACTGCATCAGCTCCAGGAAGGTCTCCTGGATCTTCCGCGCGTCGGCGAGGTCCTTGCCGACCAGCAGCTCGTTCAGCACCGAAGCGCTCGCCTGGCTGATCGAGCAGCCCTGGCCCTCGTAGGAGACGTCCTCGATCGTCGTGCCGGTGTACTTCACGCGCAGGGTGATCTCGTCGCCGCACGTCGGGTTCACATGGTGCACCTCGGCGTCGCCGTCCCGCAGACCACGACCGTGCGGGTTCTTGTAGTGGTCCAGGATGACGTCCTGGTACATCGAGTCCAGCTTCACCTTTTCAGCACGCCTCTCAGCCGAAGAAGTTCCGTACGTGCTCCAGGCCGTCGACCAGAGCGTCGATCTCGGCCGGCGAGGAGTACAGATAGAACGACGCTCGCGTGGTCGCGGGAATTCCGTAGCGGAGGCAGACCGGCCGGGCGCAGTGGTGGCCGACGCGGACCGCGATGCCCTGTTCGTCCAAGACCTGGCCCACGTCGTGCGGGTGGATGTCCCCGAGGGTGAAGGAGATCGCCGCGCCCCGGTCCTCGGCCGTGGTCGGGCCGATGATCCTCAGGTCCGGGACCTCCGTCAGCCGCCGCACCGCGTACTCCGTCAGCGCGTGCTCATGGGCGAGGATCTTGTCCATGCCGATCGAGTTCAGGTAGTCGATCGCCGCGCCGAGGCCGACCGCCTGCGCGATCGGCGGCGTGCCCGCCTCGAACTTGTGCGGTGCCGGGGCGTAGGTGGAGGAGTGCATCGAGACGGTCTCGATCATCTCGCCGCCGCCGAGGAACGGGGGCAGGTCCTCCAGCAGCTCCTGGCGGCCCCACAGGACGCCGATGCCGGTCGGGCCGCACATCTTGTGGCCGGTGAAGGCCACGAAGTCGGCCTGGAGGGCCTGCACGTCCAGCGGCATGTGCGGCGCCGCCTGGGAGGCGTCGACGCAGACCAGGGCGCCGACCTCCTGGGCGCGGCGCACGATCGCCTCGACCGGGTTGACGGTGCCGAGAATGTTGGACACCAGCACGAAGGAGACGATCTTCGTCTTCTCCGTGATGACCTCGTCGATGTTCGACAGGTCCAGGCGGCCGTCGTCGGTGAGGCCGAACCACTTCAGCTTCGCGCCCGTGCGCTGCGCCAGCAGCTGCCACGGCACGATGTTGGAGTGGTGCTCCATCTCCGTGATGACGATCTCGGTCTCGTGGTCCACCCGGTAGGGCTCGTCGGCCCAGCCCAGCATGTTCGCCACGAGGTTCAGCGCCTCGGAGGCGTTCTTGGTGAAGACCACCTCGTCGCGGCTGGGGGCGTTGACGAACGCGGCGACCTTGTCCCGCGCGCCCTCGTACAGCGCCGTGGCCTCCTCGGCGAGCACATGCACACCGCGGTGGACGTTGGCGTTGTGGCGCTCGTAGTACTCGTTCAGGGCGTCCAGCACCTGGCGCGGCTTCTGGCTGGTCGCCGCGTTGTCCAGGTACACCAGCTTCCTGCCGTCGTGGACGACTCGGTCCAGGACGGGGAAGTCCTTGCGGATCGCCTCGGTGTCGAGGAGGCCCGGCAGCTGTGTCACGCGGATGCGCCACCCTTCACGTATGCCTCGTAGCCCTCGTTCTCCAGCTTGTCCGCCAGCTCGGGGCCGCCGGACTCGACGATGCGGCCGCCGGCGAACACGTGGACGTGGTCGGGCTTGATGTAGCGCAGAATGCGCGTGTAGTGCGTGATCAGCAGGGTGCCGACCTCGCCGGTCTCGCGGACGCGGTTGACGCCCTCCGACACGATCCGCAGGGCGTCGACGTCCAGGCCGGAGTCGGTCTCGTCCAGGACCGCGATCTTCGGCCGGAGCAGCTCGAGCTGGAGGATCTCGTGGCGCTTCTTCTCACCGCCGGAGAAGCCCTCGTTCACGTTGCGCTCGGCGAAGGACGGGTCCATGTTGAGGCGCTCCATGGCCTCCCGGACCTCCTTCACCCAGGTGCGCAGCTTGGGGGCCTCGCCGCGGATGGCGGTGGCGGAGGTGCGCAGGAAGTTGGAGACCGAGACGCCGGGGACCTCGACCGGGTACTGCATCGCCAGGAACAGGCCGGCGCGGGCCCGCTCGTCGACGCTCATCTCCAGGACGTCCTCGCCGTCCAGGGTGACGCTGCCGCCGGTGATGGTGTACTTCGGGTGCCCCGCCAGGGAGTAGGCGAGGGTCGACTTGCCCGAGCCGTTGGGGCCCATGATGGCGTGCGTCTCGCCCTGCTTCACGGTGAGGTCGACGCCCTTGAGGATCTCCTTCGTGGCGTTGTCGGCCTCGACGGTGACGTGCAGGTCTCGGATTTCAAGCGTTGCCATGGGTGCCTCAGGACTCCTGGGTGAGGGAGACGAGAACGTCGTCCCCTTCGATCTTTACGGGGTATACGGGGACGGGGCGCGTCGCGGGGAGGCCGGACGGCTTGCCGGTGCGCAGGTCGAAGGCGGAGCCGTGCAGCCAGCACTCGATCTGGCAGTCCTCCACCTCGCCCTCGGAGAGGGAGACGTTCGCGTGCGAGCAGATGTCGTGGATCGCGAACACCTCGCCCCCGGTCTTCACGACCGAGACCGGCGTGCCGTCGAGTTCCACCCGCTTCGGGGTGTCCTCGGCCAGCTCGCTCAGCCCGCAGACGCGTACATAGGCCGTCATGCGACCGACGCCTCCAGCTCCTCGGCGATCTTGGCGAGCAGGCGCTCCTCGATGTCGGCGACGCCGATCTGCTGGATCAGCTCGGCGAAGAAGCCGCGGACCACCAGCCGGCGGGCCTCGTGCTCCGGGATGCCGCGGGCCATCAGGTAGAAGAGCTGCTCGTCGTCGAAGCGGCCGGTGGCGGAGGCGTGACCGGCACCGACGATCTCGCCGGTCTCGATCTCCAGGTTCGGCACCGAGTCGACGCGCGCACCGTCCGTGAGGACCAGGTTGCGGTTCATCTCGTAGGTGTCGGTGCCCTCGGCGCTGGCCTCGATGAGCACGTCGCCGATCCAGACGGCGTGCGCCTGCTCGCCCTGGAGCGCGCCCTTGTAGACGACGTTCGACTTGCAGTGCGGGGTGTTGTGGGTGACCAGCAGGCGGTGCTCCTGGTGCTGCCCGGCGTCGGTGAAGTACAGGCCGTACAGCTCGGCCTCGCCGCCGGGGCCGGCGTACTCCACGCGCGGGTGCAGGCGCACCACGTCGCCGCCGAAGGTGACGACCACGGACTTGAAGGAGGCGTCCCGGCCGATCAGCGCGTTGTGCTGGGCGACGTGGACGGCCTTGTCGTCCCAGTCCTGGACGGAGACGACGGTCAGCTTGGCGCCGTCGCCGAGGACGTAGTCGATGTTGGCGGCGAGCACCGCGTCACCGGTGTGGTCGACGACCACGACGGCCTCGGCGAAGGCGCCCAGCTCGATCACCTGGTGGCCGAAGGCGGTGCCGCCCTGGCCGTGCACCGTGATACGGACCGGCTCGGTGAGGACGGTGTCCTTCGGGACGGTCACGACCGAGGCCTGCTCGAAGGCGGAGTACGCCTGCGCGGCGACGCGGTCCACCGGGGTGCCCGCCCTGCCGAGCCGCGCGTCGTCGCGGCCGACGGTCTCGACGGTGACGCCCTCGGGGGCCTGTACGTCGACCTTCACTCCGTCACCGGTCGCGACGGCGGTGCCGTCGTGCAGTCCGCGCAGCCGCTCCAGCGGGGTGAACCGCCACTCCTCCTCGCGGCCGTGCGGGACCGGGAAGTCCGTCACGTCGAAGGACGGGGGCGCGCTCATGCGCGAGACGACGGTCGACTCCGCGGCGACCGCGATCGAGCCGGCGGTGGTGGAACCCACCGGTGGGGGTCCCCCCGCGCTGGCGGAACCGGGCGTGGGGGAGTTCTGGGCCTCAGCCATGGCTGTCGTAGTGCTCTCTTTCCTGAGTAAGACGTCTGCCGGTGATGGCGGCGGTCAGCCGACCGCGCCTTCCATCTGCAGCTCGATCAGCCGGTTGAGCTCCAGCGCGTACTCCATCGGCAGTTCCTTGGCGATCGGCTCGACGAAGCCGCGCACGATCATCGCCATCGCCTCGTCCTCGGAGAGACCGCGGCTCATCAGGTAGAAGAGCTGGTCCTCGGAGACCTTGGAGACGGTGGCCTCGTGGCCCATGGACACGTCGTCCTCGCGGACGTCGACGTACGGGTACGTGTCCGAGCGGGAGATCGTGTCGACCAGCAGCGCGTCGCACAGCACGTTGGACTTCGACCCGGAGGCGCCCTCGCCGATCTCGATCAGACCGCGGTAGGAGGTGCGGCCGCCGCCGCGCGCCACCGACTTGGAGACGATGTTGGACGACGTGTTCGGCGCCATGTGGACCATCTTGGCGCCCGCGTCCTGGTGCTGGCCCTCGCCGGCGAAGGCGATGGACAGGGTCTCGCCCTTGGCGTGCTCGCCCATCAGGTAGACGGCCGGGTACTTCATCGTCACCTTGGAGCCGATGTTGCCGTCGACCCACTCCATGGTCGCGCCCTCGTAGGCGACGGCGCGCTTGGTGACCAGGTTGTAGACGTTGTTCGACCAGTTCTGGATGGTCGTGTAACGGCAGCGGGCGTTCTTCTTGACGATGATCTCGACGACCGCGGAGTGCAGCGAGTCCGACTTGTAGATCGGCGCCGTGCAGCCCTCGACGTAGTGCACGTAGGCACCCTCGTCCACGATGATCAGGGTCCGCTCGAACTGGCCCATGTTCTCCGTGTTGATGCGGAAGTAGGCCTGGAGCGGGATCTCCACGTGCACGCCCTTCGGCACGTAGATGAAGGAGCCGCCGGACCACACCGCGCTGTTCAGCGACGCGAACTTGTTGTCGCCGACCGGGATGACCGTGCCGAAGTACTCCTTGAAGAGCTCCGGGTGCTCCTTCAGGGCGGTGTCGGTGTCGAGGAAGATGACGCCCTGCTCCTCCAGGTCCTCGCGGATCTGGTGGTAGACGACCTCCGACTCGTACTGGGCGGCGACACCGGCGACCAGGCGCTGCTTCTCGGCCTCCGGGATGCCCAGCTTGTCGTAGGTGTTCTTGATGTCCTCGGGCAGGTCCTCCCAGGACTCCGCCTGCTTCTCCGTGGAGCGCACGAAGTACTTGATGTTGTCGAAGTCGATGCCCGAGAGGTCGGAGCCCCAGTTCGGCATCGGCTTCTTCTCGAAGAGCTTCAGGCCCTTCAGGCGCAGCTTGGTCATCCACTCCGGCTCCGCCTTCTTCGCGGAGATGTCGCGGACGACGTCCTCGCTCAGGCCGCGCCTGGCGGAGGCACCGGCCACGTCGGAGTCGGCCCAGCCGTATTCGTACTTGCCCAGGCCCTCGAGCTCAGGGTGGGCAGTCTCCGTGGGGAGAGTCATGCGGGGTTCCTCCCGGCCGTGCTTGCAGGTGCGTCAGTGGAAATCTTGGGGATGAACGTCGTGCAGACGCCGTCGCCGTGCGCGATGGTCGCCAGTCGCTGGACGTGGGTGCCCAGCAGCTCCGCGAAGATCTCCGTCTC
This sequence comes from Streptomyces sp. NPDC027672, assembly GCF_055566335.1. NCBI lineage: Bacteria > Bacillati > Actinomycetota > Actinomycetes > Kitasatosporales > Streptomycetaceae > Streptomyces > Streptomyces sp. NPDC027672. Next base: position 202,735 of record NZ_JBVHSO010000014.1, read on the forward strand.
CGCCTCGCACAGCTGCGGGAACTGTTCCGCGACATGGGCGACCGGGCAGTGGTGCTGGCAGAGCTGCTCGCCGACCGGTGCGCTGCGCGCCGTAGCAGCGTACCCGTCCGCGCTCAGGGCCCTGGCCAGCGCTTCGGCGCGTTTGTCGGGGCTCACGGACTCGACCGCCCGGCGGTACGCGCCGGCCTGGGCGGCGACCCGGGCGCGGGCGAAGGCGGCGACCGCCTCGGAGCCGCCCTCCCGCTCGGCGATCCAGCGCAGGGCGTCCGCGGCCAGCTTGTCGTACGACTGGTCGAAGGCGTCCCGGCCGCAGTCGGTGAGCGCGAAGACCTTGGCGGGGCGGCCGCGCGTGCGCGTGCCGTACACCCGCTGCTCGCGCGCCTCCACGACGTCGTCGGCCACCAGCGCGTCCAGGTGACGCCGGACGGCCGCCTGGGTCAGGCCCAGCCGGCCCGCGAGTTCGGCGACGGTCGACGGCCCGTGGTCCAGGATGGAGCGCGCGACCCGGTTGCGCGTCGAACGCTCACCGGTCGCTAGCTCCTCCTGGCCGGCCCCCGTGGGGGTGTCCCGAGCCTCGCCGACGTTTTTCACAACGCCATTGTTGCGTAATTCCGCGGAACCTGACAAGCGACGTCCGGATCACCGCGCGGTGCCCTGCGTCACTTAGGCATACCTAATCCGACCTGCGCAAACGATCTTCCGGCCGGTCCCTCCGGGCCGCGCCGGAACAATCCGGTGGCGCCGGGCAGCCCCGTCCGGAAGACTCCGTGACCATGTCCGCACCCCCTCCCACCGGGCCACTCGTCACGCGCGACGGCATCGCCGCCGGCCTGCGCCTGCTGGGGGTGGCGAGCGGCGAGACCCTGCTGGTGCACTCCTCGCTCAGCTCCCTCGGCTGGGTGAACGGAGGCGCCGTCGCGGTCGTCCGGGGACTCCTCGACGCGCTCGGCCCGGACGGCACGCTCGTCGTTCCCACCCAGACCGGCGAGCAGTCCGACCCGGCGCTGTGGGAGGACCCGCCGGTGCCCGAGGAGTGGTGGGACCGGATCCGCGCGACCATGCCGCCGTACGACCCGCTCGTGACCCCGTCCCGTGGCGTCGGGGTCATCCCCGAGACCGTGCGGACCTGGCCCGGCGCCCGGCGCAGCGCGCACCCGCAGACCTCCTTCGCCGCGCTCGGCCCCCGCGCGCGGGAGATCACCGACGGCCACGCCCCGGACTGCCGGCTCGGCGAGCGCAGCCCGCTGGCCCGGCTGGAGAGACTGGGCGCCCGGGTGCTGCTGCTGGGCGCGGACTACACCTCCTGCACCGCCTTCCACCTGGCCGAGTACCGGATACCCGGCCCGCTCGTGGAGGTGGGCCGGCCCGCGCCCGGCGGCGGCTGGGAGACGGTGGCCGAGGTCTCGGTCACCTCGGACCGGTTCGACGAGCTGGGGCACGACTTCGAACGGGACCGGCCCGTCGTGCGCGGCCGGGTGGGCGCGGCCGAGGCCCGGCTGTTCCCGCTGGCGGACGCCGTGGCCTACGCCGAACGGTGGCTGCCGCTGCACCGGCCGCGCCCGGAGGAGCACCCGCAGCCGCCCGTCTGACCGCGGGTCCGGCAGCCGCCCGTCCGGACCACGGGTGCCTGTCCGCTGCTCCCGGCCACGGCTTCCGGCACCCGCCCGTCCGGAGCACCCGCCGTCTCCCTAGACTCTGGACCTATGCGAAGTGAGCCCGTGGTCCAGGTCCAGGCCCTGGTGAAGCGGTACGGCACGAAGACCGCGGTGGACGGCCTCGACCTGGTGGCCCGGCCGGGCGTGACCGCCGTACTCGGCCCCAACGGGGCGGGGAAGACGACCACGGTCGAGACCTGCGAGGGGTACCGGAAGCCGGATTCCGGCACGGTGCGCGTCCTGGGCCTCGACCCGGTGCGGAACTCCGCCGAGCTGCGGCCCCGCATCGGCGTGATGCTCCAGTCCGGCGGCGTCTACTCCGGCGCCCGCGCCGGCGAGATGCTGCGGCACGTGGCGAAACTGCACGCGCACCCGCTCGACGTCGACGCCCTCGTCGAGCGGCTCGGCCTCGGCTCCTGCGGCCGGACCGGCTACCGGCGGCTGTCCGGCGGGCAACAGCAGCGGCTCGCGCTCGCCATGGCCGTCGTGGGCCGGCCGGAACTGGTGTTCCTGGACGAGCCGACCGCCGGTCTCGACCCGCAGGCCCGCCGGGCCACCTGGGACCTGGTGCGGGACCTGCGCGCCGACGGCGTCTCGGTGATCCTCACCACGCACCACATGGACGAGGCCGAGCAGCTCGCCGACGACGTGGCGATCATCGACGGCGGCCGGGTCATCGCGCAGGGCTCCCCGGAGCAGCTCTGCAAGGGCGGCGCCGAGAACACCCTGCGCTTCTCCGGCCGCCCCGGCCTCGACGTCGGCTCCCTGCTCAAGGCGCTGCCGGCCGGCTGCACGGCCGCCGAGCTGATGCCGGGCGCCTACCGGGTGGCCGGCCGGGTCGACCCCCAGCTACTGGCCACCGTCACCTCCTGGTGCGCCCAGCACGGGGTGATGCCCGACCGGATCTCGGTGGAGCGGCACACCCTGGAAGACGTCTTCTTGGAGCTGACCGGCAAGGAGCTGCGCTCGTGACCACCGCGGGTACCTACACGCCCAGGCCCGGAGCCGCCCCGCTCCCCCGCATGATCGCGGCGCAGGCGGCCCTGGAGACGAAGATGCTGCTGCGCAACGGCGAGCAACTGCTGCTGACGGTCGTCATCCCCACCCTGCTGCTGGTGCTCTTCAGCGCGGTCGACATCGTGGACACCGGCGCGGGCCGGGCGGTCGACTTCCTCGCCCCCGGCGTGCTGGCCCTGGCCGTGATGTCGACGGCGTTCACCGGCCAGGCCATCGCCACCGGCTTCGAGCGCCGCTACGGCGTGCTGAAGCGGCTCGCCTCCTCGCCGCTGCCCCGCTGGGGCCTGATGACCGCGAAGACGGCGTCCGTGCTGGTCACGGAGGTCCTCCAGGTCCTGCTGCTGACCGTCATCGCCTACGCGCTGGGCTGGTCCCCGCACGGCAACCCGGCCGCGGTCGTGCTGCTGCTCGTCGTCGGGACCGCCGCGTTCTCCGGGCTCGGCCTGCTGATGGCGGGCACCCTGAAGGCGGAGGCGACGCTGGCCGCCGCCAACCTGGTGTTCCTGCTGCTGCTCGTGGGCGGCGGGGTGATCGTGCCGCTGGAGAAGTTCGGCCCGGCGGGCGAGCGGCTGCTGGGCCTGCTGCCCATCTCCGCCCTCTCGGACGGCCTGCGGGACGTCCTCCAGCACGGCGCCGGCCTGCCCTGGGGCGACCTGGGCGTCCTCGCCGTCTGGGCGGTCGCCGGCCTCGCCGCGGCGGGGAAGTTCTTCCGCTGGGAGTGACCCCCCTAGGCTGCATGGCCATCACCCCCGGGACCGCGTGGCAATCACCCCTGTGGCCGCGCGGGAATCACCCCCGTGGCCGCATGGCCATCACCCTCCTGGCCGCGTGCGAGTGACTCCTGCGGGCCCGGAAGAGTGACCCTCGTGAACGCGTGCACAAGCGGCGGCCTACCATGGTGGGCGTGCCTAAGCTGAACCGCGCCGACGCCGAAGCCGCCCTGCGCAACCCTCTCGCCTTCATCGCCGACCGGTGGACCCCGGACCCCCGGACCATCCGGCGGGCGGCGCTCGCCGCGCTCGTGATGTCGGTGGTCATCGTCGTCACCGGCGGCGCCGTCCGCCTGACCGGCTCGGGCCTCGGCTGCCCGACCTGGCCCACCTGCACCGAGGACTCGCTGACCACCACCCGGGCCATGGGCTTCCACGGGGTCGTCGAGTTCGGCAACCGCATGCTGACGTACGTGCTGTGCGCGGCCGTCGGCTGGGCGATCATCGCCGCGCGCGCCGCGAAGCCGGGCCGGCGCACCCTCGTCCGGCTCGGCTGGGCCCAGTTCTGGGTGGTCATGGGCAACGCGGTGCTGGGCGGCATCGTCGTCCTGGTCGGCCTCAACCCGTACACGGTCGCCGCGCACTTCCTGCTCTCCACGGCCCTGATCGCCCTCGCCACGGTGATGTGGCAGCGCGCCCGCGAGGGCGACGCGGCGCCGCGTCCGCTGGTGGGCGCCGCGGTGCGGCAGCTCGTGTGGTTCCTGGTGGCCGCCTCCGTGCTGCTCATCGCGGCCGGCACGGTGGTGACCGGGGCCGGGCCGCACGCCGGTGACTCCAGCGAGGTCGAGCGCATCCCGATCGACTGGGAGACGGTCGCCAAGCTGCACGCGGTGCTCGCCTGGATCGTGGTGACGCTGACCTTCGCGCTGTGGTTCGTGCTCAAGGCGGTGGACGCGCCGAAGGGCCCGCTGGCCCGCACCCGGGAGCTGTTCCTCGTCCTGCTCGCGCAGGGCGTGATCGGTTACGTCCAGTACTTCACCCACCTCCCCGAAGCGCTGGTGGCCGCGCACATGCTCGGCTCCACGGTGATGTGGATCTGGGTGCTGCGGGTGCTGCTGTCGCTGCGCGAGCGCCCCGAGGCCACCGTGGACCTGCCCGCGCCCGCCGTCGAGGTGCCGGCCGGCGCGCGGTCGTAGCTCAGCCGGCCGGCGCGCGGTCCTAGGTCAGCCGGCCTCCGCGACCAGGGCGTCGATCGCGGGGCCCAGGAACGCCCGGGTCGCCTCGGCGCGCCGGGCGCGCCAGCCGTCGTCGGCCAGGGCCGGGGCCGGGTCGTCGTACCGCCGGCGGGTGATGTCCTCGACGACGTCGGCGGGCGCACCGAGCGCCGGCAGCCGGTCCAGCGCCTCGCGTTTGCTGATCAGCCGGCCCTCGCGCAGGGTCACGGCGGCCCGGGCGTAGGTGAGCAGACCCAGGTCGACCCAGACGTCCTGCCGCCACAGCGGGGCCTTGTCCACGGCCGGCCGCCAGAAGTCGCGCTGGTCGCGTACGACGAAGTCGTGAAGCTGTCGCTCGGGTACCGGCGGGAGCAGTCCGGCCGGTGCCTCACCGTGCAGCACCCGCCCGAACTCGTGCAGCTCACGGCGGGTGACCGGGGTGACCGGGCGGCGCAGCACACGGCCGTGCGCCCAGGTGGGGTGCGGGCGGCCGGGATCGTCCAGGGTGGCCGGGGCGAGGTAGCTGCAGTGCAGCTTCGCCGCGAGGGGCCGCCCGCGCAGCCGCCTGTGCAGCCGGACCAGCCGCGCCGCGGTCCACGGGGTCAGGGGCCCGGGCAGCACCGCGATCAGGTCCAGGTCGCTGCGGCCCTCCTGGTAGTCGCCGCCGGCCAGTGAGCCGTGCGCCCAGACCGCGCGGGGCCGCAGCGGCAGCAGGGCCGCCTGGAACTCGTCGAGCAGGGAAGCGGTCGTCATCCGCCCAGTCTGGACGGCTCCCCAGGGCGCGTACACCCGGCGCACGCCGTACGCCGCGGCCCGCCGGGCACCCGCCGTACCGAGGCTCCCGAGGACCGCCGCAGACCGCCGAGCGGTGCCGTCACGGCCGCCCGGCCGCGCTCACCCGGCCGGGCGGTGCGCCGTCAGGGCCGCGCGTCTCAGCGCTCCTGCGAGCCGCCGACCTGGATGCCGGCCATCCGCTTCCACTCGTACGGCCCCGTCGTCACCTTCGCCGCGAACTCGCCGTCGAAGGACTCGTGGACCGTGATGCCGGACTTGGCCACCGCCTGCTCGGCGATGGCGTGACTGGGCGCGACCAGGTCGCCCCAGCCGCCGTCCTCGCCGACGAGGACGATGCGGGCGCCGCGTTCGCCGACGTACGCCACCTGGCCCTCGGCGCCGCCGTGCGCCTTCGCGAAGGCGCTGATCTGCTGGGCGAGCCGGGACACCTTGCGCTCGGCCCGCGCGTCAACCTGCTGCGTGTCTGCCATGCCCAGGATGCTACTCACCGGTAGATCGACTGGCGAGTGCGGGCCGCTGTGACGTAGGACGTACGCCCGGCGGGCCCGCGGGTCAGCGCAGGAACGGGTCGACCGCGACCGCCACGAACAGCAGCGACACGTAGGTGATCGACCAGTGGAAGAGCCGCATCTCCTTCAGCTTCGTGCCGGTGGACTCGGCCTTGGCCCGGTTCTGCAGCGCGTGCGCCTCCCACAGCCACCAGCCGCCCGCCGCGAGGGCGACGGCCGTGTAGAACCAGCCGGTGTAGCCGAGCGGGGTCAGCAGCAGCGAGACGGCGACCATCACCCAGCTGTAGATGACGATCTGCTTGGCGACGACCTTGTTGGAGGCGACGACCGGCAGCATCGGCACGCCGACGCGCGCGTAGTCCTCCTTGACCTTCATGGACAGCGGCCAGTAGTGCGGCGGCGTCCAGAAGAACATGACGAGGAAGAGGATGACCGGCGCCCACGACATGGAGTCCGTGACGGACGACCAGCCGATGAGGACCGGCAGGCAGCCCGCGATGCCGCCCCACACGATGTTCTGCGCCGTACGGCGCTTGAGGATCATCGTGTAGACGACGACGTAGAAGAGGAGCGCTCCGAGTGACAGCCAGGCGCTCAGCCAGTTGACGGTGAGCCCGAACAGCAGCGTCGAGACCACGGCCAGGGTGATGCCGAAGGCCAGGCATTCGCGCGGGCTGACCATGCCGGTCACCAGCGGACGCTGGGCCGTGCGGTCCATCAGGGCGTCGATGTCCCGGTCGATGTACATGTTCAGCGCGTTGGCGCCGCCCGCCGACAGATAGCCGCCGAGGCAGGTGAGCAGCACCAGCCCGAGGTCGGGCACGCCCTGTTCGGCGAGGAACATCACCGGAACGGTGGTGATGAGGAGCAGCTCGATGATCCGCGGCTTGGTCAGCGCCACGAACGCCTTGACACGAGCCCCGAACGGCCGGTGAACCGGGCCCTGGCTCGCACCGGGCACACCCTCCCCCAGAGCCTTGAAGGCCTGGGAGGTGTCCCCAGGACGGGATTCGACGGCCGTCACGCACACCCCTGACAGAGACATCCCAGCGAGCCACCCGTGTGAAGTCGCGGTAAAGGCTCGCGCGTACCACGCCACTTTAGACGTTGCCCATACCCCGCCCTTCGCGGGGGTGGGTACGTGTTTGGCGCACACCCCATAAGAGGGGGTCCGGTACTCGATTGAGCGCTCAGATGACCGGCTCCGTATTCATGTGCCACATGCCGTTCACCGGCCCGTCGGGAGGCGGATCTCGGGGAGTCCCGGCAGTCTGTAAACAATCGAAAAAACGCACGTCCTCACGGGGGTAGGCTCGACAGCGGCCGGTGGGCGCCACGCCTTCCGGCGGCCGGGTGGGCACACGCCCCGACGACCGGCGACCGACATGTGGAGAGGAGCCCTGACCCAGGGTGAGCACCAAGCCGACCACCACAGACCTTGAGTGGACCGAGCTGGACCAGCGGGCCGTGGACACCGCCCGTGTCCTGGCCGCAGACGCCGTACAGAAGGTCGGCAACGGCCATCCCGGTACGGCGATGAGCCTGGCCCCCGCCGCCTACACCCTCTTCCAGAAGGTGATGCGGCACGACCCGGCCGACCCGGAGTGGGTCGGCCGCGACCGCTTCGTGCTGTCCGCCGGCCACTCGTCCCTGACCCTCTACACCCAGCTGTACCTGGCCGGTTTCGGCCTCGAGCTGGATGATCTGAAGGCGTTCCGGACGTGGGGTTCCAAGACCCCGGGCCACCCCGAGTACGGGCACACCAAGGGTGTCGAGACCACCACGGGCCCGCTGGGCCAGGGTGTCGCCAACGCGGTGGGCATGGCGATGGCCGCCCGCTACGAGCGCGGTCTGTTCGACCCGGAGGCGCCCGCGGGCGAGTCCCCCTTCGACCACTTCGTGTACTGCATCGCCGGTGACGGCTGCCTCCAGGAGGGCATCTCCGCCGAGGCGTCCTCGCTGGCCGGCCACCAGAAGCTGGGCAACCTGATCCTGCTGTGGGACGACAACCACATCTCGATCGAGGGCGACACGGAGACGGCCGTCTCCGAGGACACCGTCAAGCGGTACGAGGCCTACGGCTGGCACGTGCAGCGCGTGGAGGCCAAGGAGGACGGCGACCTGGACCCGGCGGCGATCTACGCCGCGATCCAGGAGGCCAAGGCCGTCACCGACCGGCCCTCCTTCATCGCGATGCGCTCGATCATCGCCTGGCCGGCCCCGAACGCGCAGAACACCGAGGCCGCGCACGGCTCGGCGCTGGGCGAGGAGGAGGTCGCGGCCACCAAGCGCGTCCTCGGCTTCGACCCCGAGCGGTCCTTCGAGGTCGCCGACGAGGTCATCAGCCACACCCGCAAGGCGCGCGAGCGCGGCGCCCAGGCGAAGGCCGAGTGGGAGAAGTCCCTCCAGGAGTGGCGGCAGGCCAACCCGGAGCACGCCGCCGAGTTCGACCGGATCGCCCAGGGCGAGCTGCCCACCGGCTGGGAGGAGAAGGTCCCGGTCTTCGAGCCCGGCAAGGGCCTCGCCACGCGTGCCGCGTCCGGCAAGGTGCTCCAGGCGCTCGGCGCGGTGATCCCCGAGCTGTGGGGCGGCTCCGCCGACCTCGCCGGGTCGAACAACACGACCATCGACAAGGACAGCTCCTTCCTGCCCGCGGGCAACCCGCTGCCGGAGGCCAACCCGTACGGCCGCACCATCCACTTCGGCATCCGCGAGCACTCCATGGGCGCCGAGCTGAACGGCATCGCGCTGCACGGCAACACGCGGGTCTACGGCGGCACCTTCCTGGTGTTCTCCGACTACATGCGCAACGCCGTGCGTCTGTCGGCCCTGATGCACCTGCCGGTGACGTTCGTGTGGACGCACGACTCCATCGGCCTCGGCGAGGACGGCCCCACCCACCAGCCGGTCGAGCACCTGGCCTCGCTGCGCGCCATCCCCGGTCTGAACATCGTCCGCCCGGCGGACGCCAACGAGACCGCGATCGCCTGGCGGGAGATCCTCAAGCGCTACACCAAGGAGTTCGGCAAGGGCCAGCCGCACGGCCTGGCGCTCACCCGGCAGGGCGTGCCGACGTACGAGCCCAACGAGGACGCGGCCAAGGGCGGCTACGTGCTGTTCGAGGCCGAGGGCGGCGAGCCCGAGGTCATCCTCATCGCCACCGGTTCCGAGGTGCACGTGGCCGTGGAGGCGCGTGAGCAGCTCCAGGCCGAGGGCGTGCCCACGCGGGTCGTCTCGATGCCGTCCGTGGAGTGGTTCGAGCAGCAGGACCAGGGGTACCGGGACTCCGTGCTGCCGCCGTCCGTCAAGGCCCGGGTCTCCGTCGAGGCGGGCATCGGGCTGACCTGGCACAAGTACGTGGGGGACGCCGGCCGCATCGTTTCCCTGGAGCACTTCGGTGCCTCCGCCGATGCCAAGGTGCTCTTCCGCGAGTTCGGCTTCACCGCCGAGAACGTGGCCGCGAAGGCGCGGGAATCCCTCGCCGACGCCCGACGCTGACGCTCATATACGACACGTAGGAGATGTAATTCCATGACAGACGCACTCAAGCGCCTCTCCGAGGAGGGCGTCGCGATCTGGCTGGACGACCTGTCGCGCAAGCGGATCACGTCCGGCAACCTCGCCGAGCTGATCGACCAGCAGCACGTCGTGGGCGTCACGACCAACCCGACGATCTTCCAGAAGGCGATCTCCCAGGGCGACGGTTACGACCAGCAGCTGTCGGACCTCGCCGCCCGCAAGGTCACGGTCGAAGAGGCCATCCGCATGATCACCACGGCGGACGTCCGGGACGCCGCCGACATCCTGCGCCCGGTCTTCGACGCCACCGACGGCCAGGACGGCCGGGTCTCCATCGAGGTCGACCCGCGCCTGGCGCACCACACGAAGGCGACCGTCGCCGAGGCCAGGCAGCTGGCCTGGCTGGTCGACCGCCCCAACACCCTGATCAAGATCCCGGCCACCGAGGCGGGTCTGCCGGCGATCGCCGAGACGATCGGCCTCGGCATCAGCGTCAACGTCACGCTGATCTTCTCGCTGGAGCGCTACCGCAAGGTCATGGACGCCTACCTGACGGGTCTGGAGAAGGCCCGCGAGAAGGGTCTCGACCTGTCGAAGATCCACTCGGTGGCGTCCTTCTTCGTGTCCCGCGTGGACACCGAGATCGACAAGCGCCTCGACGGGATCGGCACCGACGAGGCCAAGGGGCTGCGCGGCAAGGCCGCCCTGGCCAACGCGCGCCTCGCCTACCAGGCGTACGAGGAGGTCTTCTCCTCCGACCGCTGGCAGGCGCTGGAGAGCGCGGGCGCCAACAAGCAGCGTCCGCTGTGGGCGTCGACCGGCGTGAAGGACCCGGCGTACCAGGACACCCTGTACGTCACCGAGCTGGTCGCGCCGAACACCGTCAACACCATGCCGGAGGCCACGCTGGAGGCCACCGACGACCACGGCGAGATCAGCGGCGACACCATCACCGGCACCTACGAGCAGGCGCGTGCCGACCTGGACGCCCTGGAGAAGCTGGGCATCTCGTACGACGACGTCGTACAGGTCCTGGAGGACGAGGGCGTCGACAAGTTCGAGGCGTCCTGGAACGACCTCCTCAAGTCGACCCAGGCGGAGCTTGAGCGCCTGGCCCCCTCGGAGGGCTGAGTTGTCATCCGTTTCCGGCTCCGGAGCGAATCCGCTCCGTGACCCGGCCGACCGACGGCTCCCGCGCATCGCGGGGCCGTCGGGTCTGGTCATCTTCGGTGTCACGGGCGACCTGTCCCGTAAGAAACTGATGCCCGCGGTGTACGACCTCGCCAACCGGGGTCTGCTGCCGCCGGGCTTCTCGCTGGTGGGCTTCGCCCGCCGCGACTGGGAGCACGAGGACTTCGCCGAGGTCGTCCACGACGCGGTGAAGGAGCACGCCCGCACGCCCTTCCGTGAGGAGGTCTGGCAGCAGCTCCTCCAGGGGATGCGCTTCGTCCAGGGCACCTTCGACGACGACGAGGCGTTCGAGCGGCTGCGCGCCACCATCGAGGAGCTGGACAAGGCACAGGGCACGGGCGGCAACTTCGCCTTCTACCTGTCGGTGCCGCCGCGCTCCTTCCCGGTGGTCATCCAGCAGCTGAAGAAGCACGGCCTGGCCGACCAGGCCGGCGGTTCCTGGCGCCGCGCGGTCATCGAGAAGCCGTTCGGGCACGACCTGAAGTCGGCCGAGGAACTGAACAAGGTCGTGCACGAGGTGTTCGCGCCGGACCAGGTGTTCCGGATCGACCACTACCTCGGCAAGGAGACCGTCCAGAACATCCTGGCCCTGCGCTTCGCCAACACGATGTTCGAGCCGATCTGGAACCGGTCCTTCGTGGACCACGTGCAGATCACCATGGCCGAGGACATCGGCATCGGCGGCCGGGCCGGCTACTACGACGGCATCGGCGCCGCCCGGGACGTCATCCAGAACCACCTGCTCCAGCTCATGGCGCTCACCGCCATGGAGGAGCCCGCCTCCTTCGACGCGGACGCGCTGGCCGCGGAGAAGGAGAAGGTGCTCGGCGCCGTACGGCTGCCGAAGAACCTGGGCCACAGCACCGTGCGCGGGCAGTACGCGGCGGGCTGGCAGGGCGGCGAGAAGGTCATCGGCTACCTCGAGGAAGAGGGCATCGACACCCAGTCGAAGACCGACACCTACGCCGCGGTGAAGCTGGAGATCGACAACCGCCGCTGGGCGGGCGTGCCGTTCTACCTGCGCACCGGCAAGCGGCTCGGCCGCCGGGTGACGGAGATCGCGGTCGTCTTCCAGCGGGCCCCGCACTCCCCGTTCGACACCACGGCGACCGAGGAACTGGGCCAGAACGCGATCGTCATCCGCGTCCAGCCGGACGAGGGCGTCACGGTCCGCTTCGGCTCCAAGGTCCCGGGCACCTCCATGGAGATCCGGGACGTCTCGATGGACTTCGCCTACGGCGAGTCGTTCACCGAGTCGAGCCCGGAGGCGTACGAGCGGCTGATCCTGGACGTGCTGCTGGGCGACGCCAACCTCTTCCCGCGCACGGAGGAGGTCGAGCTGTCCTGGAAGATCCTCGACCCGATCGAGGAGTACTGGGACACCCACGGCAGGCCCGCGCAGTACGAGTCGGGCACGTGGGGACCCGCGGAGGCGGACGAGATGCTCGCACGAGACGGACGGAGCTGGCGCCGGCCATGAAGATCGACCTGACCGGCACCACCGCCGGAAAGATCAACAAGGCGCTCGTGCGAGGCCGCCGCGCCATCGGCACGCCCGCCGTCGGCATGGTCCTCACCCTCGTCATCGTCACCGACGAGGAGAACGCCTACGACGCCCTGAAGGCCGCCAACGACGCCTCGCGCGAGCACCCCTCGCGCACCCTGGTGGTCGTCAAGCGGGTCTCGCGTTCGCCGCGCGCCCGCACGTCCTCGCGGCTGGACGCCGAGGTGCGGGTGGGCGCGGAGGCGGGCACCGGCGAGACGGTCATCCTGCGGCTGTACGGCGAGGTCGTCGACCACGCCGACTCGGTGGTCCTGCCGCTGCTGCTGCCGGACGCCCCGGTCGTGGTGTGGTGGCCGGTGAACGCGCCGCTCGACCCGGCGAAGGACCCGCTGGGCGCGCTCGCGCAGCGCCGGGTCACCGACACCTACACCGCCGAGCACCCGGTGCGGGAGCTGTCCGCCCGCGCCGCGGCCTACACGCCCGGCGACACCGACCTGTCCTGGACCCGGATCACCCCGTGGCGTTCGATGCTCGCGGCGGCCCTGGACCAGATCGACTGCGAGGTGACCGCCGTCGAGGTGGAGGGCGAGGAGTACAACCCGAGCTGCGAGCTGCTGGCGATGTGGCTCGCGGACCGGCTGGCGGTTCCCGTCAAGCGCTCCCTGTCCTCGGGCCCCGGTCTCACGGCCGTCCGCATGGACACCAGCCGCGGTCCGGTCGTGCTGGACCGCGCGGACGGCTCGCTGGCCAACCTCGCCATCGACGGGCAGCCGGCCCGCGCGGTGGCGCTGAAGCGGCGGGACACCGCCGAGCTGATCGCGGAGGAGCTGCGCCGGCTGGACCCGGACGACACCTACGCGTCGGCGCTGCGCTACGGCGTGGAGCGGCTGCACACGGTCCCGCGACAGGCTTCCGAGGACCCGGCCGGACCGGCCGCCGAGCCGTCAGACCCGGCCGAGCCGGAGACGGCCCAGTCGGAAGCGGCCAAGCCGGGATCGGCTCAGCCGGGCTCGGCCGAGCCCGCCGCCGAGCCGGAACCGGCCGCGAAGGCGGCCAAGGCGCCCGCGAAGAAGGCGGCGGCCAAGACCGCGAAGAAGGCACCGGCGAGGAAGGCGGCGGCGAAGTGAGCACTCCCCAGCTGGTCGTCCACCACGACAAGGAGCTGATGGCGCAGGCCGCCGCGGCCCGTCTGATCACGAAGATCGTGGACGCGCAGACCTCCCGGGGCAGCGCGTCCGTGGTCCTCACCGGCGGCCGCAACGGCAACGGGCTGCTGGCCGCGCTGGCGGCGGCGCCCGCCCGGGACGCCGTCGACTGGGCCCGCCTGGACCTGTGGTGGGGCGACGAGCGCTTCCTGCCCGAGGGCGACCCCGAGCGCAATGTCACGCAGGCCCGCGAGGCCCTGCTGGACTCGGTCCCGCTCGACCCGGAGCGCGTGCACGCCATGCCCGCCTCCGACGGCCCGCACGGCTCGGACGTCGAGGCCGCGGCCGAGGCGTACGCGGCGGAGCTGGCGAAGGCGGCCGGTCCGGAGAACCACGGCCCGGTGCCCGCCTTCGACGTCCTGCTGCTGGGCGTCGGCCCGGACACCCATGTGGCCTCGCTCTTCCCGGAGCTGCCGGCCGTACGGGAGACCGAGCGCACGGTGGTCGGCGTGCACGGCGCGCCCAAGCCGCCGCCGACCCGGATCTCCCTCACCCTGCCGGCGATCCGCGCGGCCCGCGAGGTCTGGCTCCTCGCGGCCGGCGAGGACAAGGCGGAGGCCGTGGCCATCGCCCTGTCCGGCGCGGGTGAGATCCAGGCGCCGGCGGCGGGTGCGCGGGGCCGCGCCCGCACCCTGTGGCTTCTGGACACGGCGGCGGCCTCCCAGCTACCCCGCTCGCTGTATCCGCCGGCGTCGCCCTGAGCACCGGCCGGGCCTGAGGCGGCGGGAACCTTCCGGTTCCCGCCGCCTCTTGCTTTACCGGGGCGCCGGTGGGCCGGGCCGGCCGGTGGGCGCCGCCGACTCCGGGCGCGCGGGTCAGTTACGGCCGCGCAGCTCCCGGTACCTGGCGACGAGGGCTTTGGTGGACGGGTCCAGGCCGGGGACGTCGGTGCCGTGGGTGAGGGCGGGTTCGACGCGTTTGGCGAGGACCTTGCCCAGTTCCACGCCCCACTGGTCGAAGGAGTCGATGTTCCATACCGCGCCCTGGAC
>NZ_JBVHSO010000015.1:0-213708 GCF_055566335.1 Streptomyces sp. NPDC027672
TGTGCGCAGCGGGTTGATCTCCGAGACGGCGCCGACGAACGTGGTCTTGCCCACGCCGAAGCCGCCCGCCACCACGATCTTCGCGGAGGTGGTGGAGCGGGAAGGACCGCCGCTAGAGCTTGCGAAGTCCACTGAGCACCCTTTCGAGCAGTGTCACGTCTGGCTGGCCACCGGCGTTCTCGTCGCCGCCGGGCTGATGGATGGCGACCAGGCCCGCCTCCGCCAAGTCGGCGACGAGGATCCTGGCCACGCCGAGGGGGATCGTCAGCAGGGCCGAGACCTCGGCCACCGACTTGATCTCCCGGCACAGGTTGCAGATCCGCTGATGCTCGGGCAGCTGGCCCTGCATCTGGTGCGGAGCAGCGGTGGTGTGCACCAGCGCCTCGATGGCGAGCTGGTAGCGCGGGCGGGTCCGGCCGCCGGTCATGGCGTACGGACGCACCAGGGGGTTGTTCGCGGCCGCCGGGGCCGGCTCGGGACGGCGCTGCGGCTGCACCGGCTGGATGCGCGGGGCCGGCGGCTGGTCGTACGGAGACGGGCCGGGGCCCTGCGGGACGTAGGGCTGACGGTGGCCGGGGGTGGAGGGGTAGCCGTACCGGTTCGCCGAACCGTCACCCTGGCCCTGTCCGGGGCCGTACGACCAGTTGCCCGTAGACGATCCGCCTGGGGGTGTTGCCACTTTCTCCTCCTCCGACTGCGCCGGGCCCCCATCCCTGGGGTGCCGCGTCCCGAAACCTTACGGTGCCGGGACACGCATACGCATCGTCCGATTACTAGTTGAGAAGGCTGCCCTGGAGCTCCGCGCGGAGATCCGGGGTGAGAACCGTGCCCGCGCGGTCCACCAGCAGGGCCATCTCGTACCCGATGAGGCCGATGTCCGCCTCCGGGTGCGCCAGGACGGCGAGCGACGAACCGTCGGAGATGGACATGATGAAGAGAAATCCTCGCTCCATCTCCACAACCGTCTGGTTCACGCTGCCGCCCTCGAAGATGCGCGAGGCACCCGCGGTCAGCGAGGTCAGACCGGAGGCGACGGCCGCGAGCTGGTCGGCACGGTCGCGGGGAAAGCCTTCGGACATCGCCAGAAGGAGTCCGTCGGCGGAGACCACCACCGTGTGGGACACCCCCGGGGTGTTGTCCACGAAGTTGGTGATCAACCAGTTCAGGTTCTGTGCCGCCTGGCTCATCGGGCTCACACTAACGCTCCTGGTTGTAGGTGCTGTCAGGACCGAAGCCCTGGCCGTTCGTTTCACTGCCTGCGCTGCGTCCGCGCTGGACGCCCCGGCGCAGGTTGCTCAGCCTGCCCCGGACGTCCTCCGGGGCGCGGGAGACCTGGGGGCCTCCCTGGGGGGTGGACTCGGCGGAACCCTCGACCAGGTTGGCCTTGGGCACCCGCCGCGGCAGACCGGAGGAGGTCACCCCGCCCGCCTTGGGCTTGCGGAGCTGCGCGGCCTGCTGCCACCGCTCGTCGTTCGCCGTGCGCCAGCCGCTGTCGCCGCCGGCGTCCGGTGCGTCGCCCGGTGCCGGGGCCGGCCCGTCCTGCCGCGCACGCGGCGTGCCGTTCGGGCTTCCGGCGTCGGGGGAGCCGCTCGCGGGGGCACCGCGGCGGGGCAGCCCGGCGTCGGTCAGCTCGTGGGCGGCGGGAGATGCCGTTCCCGGACGGTCGAAGCCTACGCGGTCCGGCTCGCTCACGTCACCGGCCTGCGGCGATCCCGTCTCCGGAGCGTACTGGGCCGGATAGCCGTTGCGGTAGCCGTCCTGCTGCGGCCAGTCGTCCTGGTAGGAGGGCGTCCGGGCGGGCTCCCCGTACGGGGCCCCGGACTCGCCGTAGCCGCCGGCCGGGGAGAAGCCCTCGTGCTGCGACGCCTCGCCGTCCGGCGCGTAGTACCGCTCGTCGTACGACTGCTCGTAGGACTGCTCGTACGCCGTGGAGTGCTGCTGCTCCTCGTACGCCGGCGCCCCGTACGCCTGCTGCGGCTGCTCGCCGTACGCCTGCTGCTGCTCCTGGTACGGCTGCTGCGGCTGCTCGCCGTAAGGTTCCTGCTCGCCGTAGGGCTGCTGCCGCTCCGGGTAGGCGTGCTGCCCGGTGAAGGGGTCCTGGTAGCCGGCCGGGGCCTCGGCGGACTCCTGCCGCGGCGCCTCGGACTGCTGGCCGTGGCCCTGGGCCTCCAGCGCGGCGCGGCGCTCCTCGCGCAGCCGCGTCCGGCCGACCGGGTCGAGATCCCGGGCGTCGTCGGGGACCTCGGTGTACCGGCTGTCGTCGAAGCCCAGTTCGGCGGCGGTGCGCTGCTGCGGCTGCTGCTGCCGGCCGAAGTCCTCACCCTGGAACTGCTGCTCCGGGATGATCTGCGAGACCGTGAACTCCTCGCGGTCCAGCGGCATCTCGCCGCCGCCGCCGTGCGTGATCGCGTCCGGGAGCATGACCAGCGAGGTCGTGCCGGCCTGCTCGCCCGAGGGGCGGAGCTGGACCCGGATGCCGTGCCGGTCGGACAGCCGGCCGACCACGAACAGGCCCATGCGCTGGGAGATCGCGGCGTCCACGGTCGGCGGGTTGGCCAGCTTGTGGTTGATGTCCGCGAAGTCCTCGGCGGTCAGACCGATGCCCTTGTCGTGGATCTCGACCATGACGCGGCCGTCGGGCAGCCGGGTCGCCGTCACCTTGACCTTGGTCTGCGGCGAGGAGAACGTGGTGGCGTTCTCCAGCAGCTCGGCCAGCAGGTGCACGAGGTCGGTGACCGCGCGGCCGTGGATCTCGGCCTCCGGTACGCCGGACAGCTCGATGCGCTCGTACTGCTCCACCTCGGAGGAGGCGGCGCGCAGCACGTCGACCAGCGGCACCGGCTGGTCCCAGCGGCGGCCGGGCTCCTCGCCGGCGAGGACCAGCAGGTTCTCGCCGTTGCGGCGCATACGGGTGGCCAGGTGGTCCAGCCGGAAGAGGTTCTCCAACTGGTCCGGGTCGGCCTCGTTGTTCTCCAGGTCGGTGATGAGGGTGAGCTGGCCCTCGATCAGCGACTGGTTGCGGCGCGAGAGGTTGGTGAAGATCGCGTTGATGTTGCCCCGCAGCAGGGCCTGCTCGGAGGCGAGCCGGACGGCCTCGCGGTGCACCTGGTCGAAGGCGCGGGCGACCTCGCCGATCTCGTCCTTGGTGGTGATCGGGATCGGCGTGACCCGGGTGTCGACCCGGCCGGGATCGGTGCGCGAGAGCTGGTCGACCAGCATCGGCAGGCGCTGCTCGGCGACGTTGAAGGCGGCGTTGCGCAGCCGGCGCATCGAGCGGCTCATCTGCCGGGCCACCAGCCCGGCCAGCAGGAACGCGGCGAGCAGGGCGATGACGACCACGGCGCCGGTGATGAAGGCGGAGGTCTTGGCGTCGTCGGCGATGTCCGACGCCTCGTTCACCGCCTTGTCGGCCATGTCCGCCTCGATCTGGCGGTAGGCCTTGTACTTCAGGGTGTTGACCGCCCACCAGTTCTCGACGGTGACGCCCTTGCCGGCCAGCGCGGCCCGGCTGGCGGCGCTGGTGTCCGGCATGGTGGCCAGCGCCGTGACCATGCCGGTGTCCCCGGCCGGCGGGGCGACGTACTGCGGGTTCTCCGCCTTCGCCTTCCGGGCCAGCTCGGCCGCGTCCGCCTCGATCTTCGTCTTGGCGTCCTTCAGCTTCTGCGCGTCCGCCTCGGTGCCGCCGCCCTTGTACTCCTCCAGGGCGATGCGCTCCAGATAGGCGTACGAGGACAGGGAGATCTGCTGGGTGGTGAGGTTCGGCGCGTCCGGACCGGGCTTGACCAGCAGGTGCGTGCCGATCGACCGCTCCAGCGACAGCGCCGCCTTGGTCAGCGAGATCGCGTAGACGGTACGGCCGTAGGAGGTGATGTTTCCGGTGCCGAGGCCGAGTTCGTTGGCGAACTCCATCAGCGGGTGGGCGACGGCGACGTAGCCCTCCTCCGACTGCACGCCGGTCATCCGGGAGGTGTACGCCGACTGCCGCAGCTGCGCCAGCGAGGGCTCGTCCTCGCGGAACAGCTTCAGCCGGCGGTTGAGGCCGGGCTCGTCCGGCATGCTCGCGGCCGCCTGGTCGAAGGCGTCGGCGGCCTGGTCCGTGGCCCGGCGGGCGGCGTCGACGGTCTGCTTGCCCGCCGCGTCCTTCTTGTTCAGCAGCAGCGGTGCCGCGGTGACGTCCCGCTCGTTCTCCAGGGCGTCGGCGTAGGCGAGGGCGGCACGCACCAGCCGCGCGGTGTTCTCCGCGTCCCGGGCCTGCTGCCAGGTGTCGATCGAACTCTTCACCTGGAAGCCGCCCATGACGAGGCCGACCGCCACGGGTATGAGAAGGATGGCGTTCAGCCGGGTCGGCACCCGCCAGTTCCGCGGGGAGAAACGGCCGCCGGCCGAGGGGGTGGCCGTCGGCTCCGCACCGGAAACGGGGGTGGGCGCCGCAGCGCGCGGCGGCGGGGTGAAGTTGCCCCGTGCCGACGGCTCGGGACCGTTCTTGCTTCGCCTCACTCGACCAACAACCTCTCGGCGGTCGGCACCTACGTCGTGCCGCAGTCTCTCAGAGCCCGGTTCGCCACAGACCAGTACGGAGTACGTCTAGGACCCATGGGCAGTTCAGGCATTCCAGCACGTGGACCAGCGCACTTCCAAACAGTGGAGGCCCGGTGACGGAGCGCTTGTAAACGCGAGATAAAACGGTCATATAGAGCGAGCCTTGCCAAAAGGCGGGACGAACGTGCGCGCAGGGGCACCGGACGACCGCGTCGAGTGGCGATCACCGGCGATTCCTCTGCCGAACTGTTATGAACACCGGAGCCGACCGTGTCAAAGGCCACAGCCGGCTCCGGAACCGGTACGGCAACTGCCCTACCGTCCGTCGTACTTGAGTGCTACTTCAAGCGTGCCATCAGGGCGTGTTCGACGAGGGTGATGAGGGCGCTCTTGGCGTCGGCGCGGTGGCGGGCGTCGGTGGTGATGATGGGGGTGTCGGGGCCGATCTGGAGTGCTTCGCGGACTTCGTCGGGGCTGTAGGGCTGTTGTCCGTCGAAGCCGTTGAGGGCGATGACGAAGGGCAGGCCGGAGTTCTCGAAGTAGTCGACGGCGGGGAAGCAGTCGGCGAGGCGGCGGGTGTCGACGAGGACGATGGCGCCGATGGCGCCGCGGACCAGGTCGTCCCACATGAACCAGAAGCGGTCCTGTCCGGGGGTGCCGAACAGGTAGAGGATGAGGTCCTGGTCCAGGGTGATGCGGCCGAAGTCCATGGCCACCGTGGTGGTGGTCTTGTCCCCGGTGTGGGTGAGGTCGTCGATGCCGGCGGACGCGGACGTCATGACGGCCTCTGTGCGCAGCGGGTTGATCTCCGAGACGGCGCCGACGAACGTGGTCTTGCCCACGCCGAAGCCGCCCGCCACCACGATCTTCGCGGAGGTGGTGGCCCGGCCCGCGTCAGAGCTTGCGAAGTCCACTGAGCACCCTTTCGAGCAGCGTCACGTCCGGAGCGCCGCCGTTGTTCTCGTCGCCACCAGGCTGGTGGATGGCGACCAGGCCGGCCTCGGCGAGGTCGGCCACCAGGATCCGGGCCACACCGAGCGGCATGGCCAGCAGCGCGGAGACCTCCGCGACCGACTTGACCTCGCGGCACAGGTGGCAGATCCGCTGATGCTCGGGGAGCAGCCCCATGAGCGCTGCCGGGTCGGCCGTGGTGCTGATCAGCGCCTCGATGGCGAGCTGGTAGCGGGGCCGGGTCCGGCCGCCGGTCATGGCGTACGGACGCACCAGCGGCTGGTCGCCCTCGTCCCCGTACGGTTCCGCGTACGGATCATGATGGGCGGTGGGCGGGGTCATGGATCCTCCGGGCGGGACAGCAAGTCGGTCAGTCAAGCCGTCTGACGGGGCCGGTGGGGGGATTGTGGCGGCCGGACGGTGTTTTTGTGAGGTGGGTGGTGCCGGGGCCGGTCAGTGAAGCAGACTGCCTTGGAGTTCGGCGCGCAGGTCCGGGGTGAGTACCGCACCCGCGCGGTCGACGAGCAGTGCCATCTCGTAGCCGACGAGACCGATGTCGCACTCGGGGTGGGCCAGGACCGCGAGGGACGACCCGTCCGAGACGGACATCAGGAAGAGGAACCCGCGTTCCATCTCGACGACCGTCTGCGCCACGGTGCCGCCCTCGAAGATCCGGGACGCCCCGGCCGTCAGCGAGGTCAGGCCGGACGCGACCGCCGCCAACTGGTCGGCGCGGTCCCGTGGGAAGCCTTCGGACATCGCCAGCAGAAGGCCGTCGGCGGAGACCACCACTGTGTGGGACACCCCGGGGGTGTTGTCCACGAAGTTGGTGATCAACCAGTTCAGGTTCTGTGCCGCCTGGCTCATCGGACTCAACTAACGCTCCTGCTGGTGAGTGGGGCTCGGGAAGCTGCCGGTCTGGCCGCTGCCGGCCTGACGGCCCTGAGCGATGCCCCGACGGAGATTGGTCAGCCGGCCGCGTACGTCGTCAGGCGCACGCGAGACCTGCGGACCGCTTTGGTGCTGTTGCTGCTGGGCCGTGCCCGGTACGAGGTTCGCCCGGGGCACCCGGCGCGGCAGGCCGGAGGTGGTGACCCCGCCCGCCGCGGGCTGCCGGACCCGCTCGGCCTGCCGGACGAGTTCGTCGTTCGGCGAGGTGCGCCAGGAACCGGTGCCCGGCCCGGACCGCTGCGGAGCGGACGCGGACTGCTGCGGTGACGCGGGCGCGCCCTCCTGCTGCCCGTTCTCCTGCTGCTGCTGGTGGAACCAGTTGGTCTCCAGCGTGTCGTACAGCGGGGTACGGCCGTCGCCCGGACCGCTGGCCGGCGGCAGGGCCCAGCCGTCACCCTGCGCCCGGCCCTCGTCGGGCCGCTGCGCGGCACCGCGGTGGTCGGGCTCCGGGTGGACCGGACGCTGCTGCGGGGCCGGCGGGCGCGGGGCGCCGAACTCGTCCCGGCCGGCCGGCTGCGGACGCTCGAACTGCCCGGTGTGGCCGGGGTTGTTCCGGGCGGGCAGGGCGTGCTGGCCGGTGGAGCCGCCGTCGTAACCGCCGTCGTACGCCTGCGGGGCCTGCGGGGCCGGGAACTGGCCGGTGTGCTGCGCGCCGCCGTCCGGCCGCCCGTTGGCCGGCGCGCTGCCGAACACATCGGAGCGGACGAACGGGTCGGAGCCGCCCTGCCGGCCGTCGGGCCCGTCGAACCGGCCCTGCTGCGGGTCGGCGTCGGGGCGCGGATACTGGCCGGTCTGCTGCGGGCTGTCGGGCCGCGCGAACGGGTCCGTCTGCCGGGCGCTGTCCGGGCGGGCGTACTGGCCGGTCTGCTGGGCGTCGTCCGGACGGGCGTACTGGCCCTGCTGCGGGTCGGCGTCGGGGCGCGGGTACTGGCCGGTCTGCTGCGGGCTGTCGGGCCGCGCGAACGGGTCCGTCTGCCGGGCGTTGTCCGGGCGGGCGTACTGGCCGGTCTGCTGGGCGTCGTCCAGGTGCGGGAACTGGCCCGTCTGCGGGGCGGAGCCGTCCGCGCCGGGCAGTTCGGCGCGCGGGAACGCGCCCGTCGCCGGTCCCTGGGCGTCGATCCGGGGCATCTCCGCGGTCGCGCCCGGACCCTGCCGGTCGTCGACGCGCGGCAGGTGCGAGGTCTGCGCCGGGTCCTGCTCGTCATGGCCGCGCGGCGTGTCCAGCGAGGCGCGGGACACCGGGGCCGGGCCGCCGGCCCAGTCCGGGGTGCGCGACTGCGGGGCACCGCCGGGCAGTTCGGCCCGCGGGCCGCCGCGCGGCGGAAGCTGGGGCCGGCGGCCCTGCTCCGCGGGCGCACCGGGCCGCTTCCGGCCGCCGCCGAAGAGGTCCTGCTGCGGGCCGCCGGGACGCGCGGCCTGCAAGCCCTGCGGCGCGCCGGGCGTCTGGCCGCCGAAGCCGCCCGCGCCGGACCCGGCCGTCGTCCGGCCGCCCTGCTGCGGGGCACCGCCGGGACCGCCCTGGGGACCGCGCGCTCCGCCCGGCGCACCGGGACGGCCGCCCTGGCCCGTGCCGGGCAGCGCCCGGGAGCCCGGGGCGGAACCGACCTGGCCGCGCGGGCCAGGCCCGCCGCCGAGCAGACCGCCGCCGGCCGGGGCACCGCCCTGGCCGCCGTTCTGCCGCCGGGCCGCGGCCGCGCCCGCGGCGGCCTGCGCGGCGGCCGGACCACCGGACACGGACCCGCCGGGCTTGCCCGGAACGGGCTTCTTGCCGCCCTGGGCCACGTCCACGGGCAGCATGACCAGCGCGGTCGTGCCACCGGAGTCGGACGGACGGAGCTGGATGCGGATGCCGTGGCGCTGCGACAGCCGGCCGACCACGAACAGACCCATGCGGCGCGAGACCGACACGTCCACGGTGGGCGGCGAGGCGAGCCGCTCGTTGATCGCCGCGAGGTCCTCGGGGGAGAGGCCGATACCGGTGTCGTGGATCTCGATGAGCACCCGGCCGTCGGGCAGCGCGTGGCCGGTGACCTTGACCTTGGTCTGCGGCGAGGAGAACGACGTCGCGTTCTCCAGCAGCTCGGCGAGCAGGTGCACGAGGTCGTTGACGACCCGGCCGGCGACCTCGGTGGTGGGCACCGAGGCCAGCTCGATGCGCTCGTACTGCTCCACCTCGGAGGCGGCGGCACGCAGCACGTCGACCAGCGGGACCGGCCGCGTCCACCGGCGGCCGGGCTCCTCGCCGGCGAGGACGAGCAGGTTCTCGCCGTTACGGCGCATACGGGTGGCGAGGTGGTCCAGCTTGAACAGGGAGGAGAGCTGGTCCGGGTCGGCCTCGCGGGACTCCAGCTCGGAGATCAGCGAGAGCTGGCGCTGGATCAGACCCTGGGAGCGGCGCGAGAGGTTGGTGAACATCGCGTTGACGTTGCCCCGCAGCAGGGCCTGCTCGGCGGCGAGGCGGACCGCCTCGCGGTGCACGTCGTCGAAGGCCGCGGCCACCTGGCCGATCTCGTCCCGGGAGTGCACACCGACCGACTCCACGGAGGTGTCCACGTCCTGCGGGTCGGACTCGGAGAGCTGCTTGACCAGCTCGGGCAGCCGGTCCTGGGCGACCTTGGTCGCGGTCTCCTGGAGCCGGCGCAGCGAGCGGATCATGGAGCGGGCCACGACGAACGCGCCGACCAGCGAGACACCGAGCACGAGCAGGATCAGCGCACCGGAGATGATGGCGTCACGCTGGGTGGCGCTCTTCAGCTCGCGGGCCTTCTGCTCCATCTCCTCCAGGAGCGTGTGCTCGATCTTCTTCATCTGCTCGATCTTGGTCGAGCTGTCGTCCACCCAGTCCTTGTAGGACCGCGCCGGAAGCTGCTGGAGACCGTCCGGGGACTCGAAGGACCGCTTGGCATAGGTGTCGGCGGACTCGATCGTCGGGTTGCCCTCGTCGATCGGCCGCAGCAGTTCCTCGGCGTCGTGGTCCGCGTAGATCTTGCGGAAGATCGCCAGCTCGGAGTTCTCGCTCTCGTACGCCGACTGGCCGTAGAGACGGTCGTTCTCCGTCAGGTCGCCCTTGGTGGCGGGCGTCGGGGGCAGCGCCGCGGCGATCATGGCGCGCTGCACGGACGCGTACTCCTTGGCGGTGGAGAACGCCGCCAGGGCACGGGTACGGGAGATCATCTCCGGGTTGCTGGACGCCTCGGCCATGTCCTGGGACAGGCCGATGAGCTGGGTGATGAGCCGGTGGTACGACTCGACCGTCTGCGAGGCGTTCTGCTTCGAGCCGTACGCCTTCTGGCGGATCTTGGCGAGGTCGTCGAGCTGGTTGGCGAGGCCGACGAGCGCGTCCCGCACACCCTGGAGGTTGCCGTTCTTGCTCGCCGCGTCGATCTCCTCGGAGGCGTCGAGGAAGTTGTCGCGGGCCCGGTCGCTCTTCTGCTGGTACGCCTTGATCTGGTAGTCGTTCGTCTTCAGGCCGCCGTGGGCCAGCGGGCCGGCGGACTGGTCGCGCTCGTCCTGGAGCGCCATGGCCAGCTCGGTGGCCTGCTTGGTCATCTCCGTCAGCAGCTTCATGTTGTCGAGCTGCTGGATGTCGTTCATGTTCTCGTTGATGCGCAGCGCGCCCAGCGAGGTGGCCGCGACCACGGGCAGCGCGAGCAGCGAGACCAGGCGGGTGGAGATGCGCCAGTTGCGCAGGTGCAGCCGGGAGCCGGGGCCGGTGGGTCCCTGCACGGGCTTGACCGTGGGCGTGGGGGTGCCCGCGGGGGTCGCCGTGCCGGACGCCGAGGAGGCCGCCGCGCCCGGACGTCCGCCCCGGTCACCGCCGTCGCCGGGCGGGGTCTGGCCCGGGTTCTGGGCGTGCTGGGGCGAGGAGCCGACGGCCTTGGGGCCAGTCCCGCCCTGCGGCTCCGGCTCCGCCGAAGCGCTGCCATCCCTCTTGAAACGTCCCTGCACTAGCGTCGCAACCTCTGGACCAGGCGCCCCTCCGCGTGAACGGAGGGACACGGTGTCGGCGTTGTGGAGAGCGCCCTGAATACGCCCCCCGGTGGTCTTGAGTGACCGGCGCTGGTTCCCCCTATCTCGCCGCCACTCGGCGCGGTGTCGCGCTCGCTGTGCGCCGGCTCGATCCTGCGGCGGTCCGTGAGATTCCAGCACAGTGCCGGATCTCCAACAAGGGCAGCGGGCCGAGCTGTGACCTACGTGACGGGGTGTGAGGGGCGGACTACCAGCCGTGGAACCGGTTTCGGCCAATAACGGGCATACCTTGGCGAGTCGTCGGCCGGTGCCTGGTGTCCCAGTCGCCATGATCAGGAGCGGAATGATGGCTTCAGTAGGCCAATGTCCGTTTCGTTAAGGCCGGTTGGCGGCCGGAATTGACCGGTTTGCCAGCGAGTTCGTGAGCAAACTCACAGGGTTCGCGGGGGCAGTTGGCGGCTTCGTCGGGGAATCGGATGTTTAGCCTGACGCTTTACAAGAGGGACGACTCTGCCAACCCCACTCGACCAGAGGCCACAGGACGACAACGGTGAAGACGACGATGATGTTCCACAAGATAGCCAACCCGCGACGCACGACCCTGGCGCACCTCAAGGACGCCGGCGAGCTGCACACGCCCCAGGTTCCGGAGCACACCGCCGACCTCCCGGCCCAGACGGCCAACCCCCGGCGCACCATCCTGATGGAGATCCCGGCCGGCGCGGGCGCCCCGGCCGGCGAGTGACCGACGGCTCCACCGGGCGCGGCGGACGGGACGGCACGAGCGTCCCCCCGGCCGCGCCCTCGTCGTATCCGGCCGCGCCGGTCTCCCCCCGGTTCCCTTCGTTCCCTTCGTTCCCTTCGTTCCCTTCATTCCCTCCCGGCCCGCCCCTGACCCGCCTCTGACCTGCGGCGACACCCCGGCAGCGGAGAAGCGCGTATAGCTCCGATAACCTGGGGCGTCAATACGCCGGTTCTCAGTGAGGGGCGCAGGAATCCCGTGCGCATCGCCAGGTTCTCCATCGACGGGAACGTAGCCTTCGGCGCGGTCGAGGGCGACAAGCAGGACGAACTCGTCCTCGACATCATCAAGGGCATCCCGTTCGCGGACCACGAGCTGTCCGGCACCAAGGTGCCGCTGAGCAAGGTCAGGCTGCTGCCGCCGGTCCTCCCCAACAAGGTCGTCGCGTTCGGCCGCAACTATGCCGAGCACGCGCGCGAGCTGGGCAACGAGGTGCCCGAGGCGCCGTTCGCCTTCTTCAAGCCGTCCACCTCGGTGATCGGCCCCGGCGACGCCATCCAGTACCCCGCGTTCACCCGGGAACTGCACCACGAGGCCGAGCTGGCCGTCGTCATCGGCCGGATGTGCCGCGAGGTCCCGCGCGACCGCGTCAAGGACGTCATCCTCGGCTACACCTGCGCCAATGACGTCACCGCCCGCGACGTGCAGCGGCGCGAGAAGCAGTGGGCCCGCGCCAAGGGCTTCGACAGCTCCTGCCCGCTCGGCCCCTGGGTGGAGACGGACCTCGACCTGGAGCGCGCGAACGACCTGACCATCCAGCTCACCGTCAACGGCGAACAGCGCCAGCTCGGCCGGACGAGCGAGATGATTCACCCCATCGAGGACCTGATCGTCAACATCTCGGAGGCCATGACCCTGCTCCCCGGCGACGTCATCCTCACCGGCACCCCCGCGGGGGTCGGCCCCCTCGGCGTCGGCGACGAGGTCGCCGTCACCATCGAAGGCATCGGCACTCTCACCAACAAGGTTGTCAAGCGTGGCTAGCGCACCCTCCCCCAAGCTCTCGACCCCGCTCGGGCAGGGGGTACCCCCCCGCGTCCGTTTCTGTCCCTCGCCCACCGGCAACCCGCACGTGGGCCTGGTGCGCACCGCCCTGTTCAACTGGGCGTTCGCCCGGCACCACCAGGGCACCCTGGTCTTCCGCATCGAGGACACCGACGCCGCCCGCGACTCGGAGGAGTCCTACCAGCAGCTCCTCGACGCGATGCGCTGGCTCGGCTTCGACTGGGACGAGGGCCCCGAGGTCGGCGGCCCGCACGCGCCGTACCGCCAGTCGCAGCGCATGGACATCTACGCCGACGTGGCGCGCAAGCTGCTGGACGGCGGCTACGCCTACCACTGCTACTGCTCCCAGGAGGAGCTGGACAGCCGCCGCGAGGCCGCCCGCGCCGCCGGCCGGCCCTCCGGCTACGACGGCCACTGCCGCGAGCTGACCGCCGCGCAGGTCGAGGAGTACCGCGCCCAGGGCCGCCAGCCGATCGTCCGCTTCCGCATGCCGGACGAGACGATCACCTTCACCGACCTGGTCCGCGGCGAGCTGACCTTCACCCCGGAGAACGTGCCCGACTACGGCATCGTCCGGGCCAACGGCGCCCCGCTGTACACGCTGGTCAACCCGGTGGACGACGCGCTGATGGAGATCACCCACGTGCTGCGCGGCGAGGACCTGCTGTCCTCCACCCCGCGGCAGATCGCCCTCTACAAGGCGCTGACCGAGCTGGGCATCGCCAAGGGGACCCCCGCCTTCGGCCACCTGCCGTACGTGATGGGCGAGGGCAACAAGAAGCTCTCCAAGCGCGACCCGCAGGCCTCCCTCAACCTCTACCGCGAGCAGGGCTTCCTGCCCGAGGGCCTGCTCAACTACCTGTCGCTGCTCGGCTGGTCGCTCTCCGCCGACCAGGACATCTTCACGGTGGAGGAGATGGTCGCGGCCTTCGAGATCTCCGACGTGAACCCCAACCCGGCCCGTTTCGACCTCAAGAAGTGCGAGGCGATCAACGGCGACCACATCCGCATGCTGACGGTGGAGGACTTCACCGAGCGCTGCCGTCCGTGGCTGCGGGCGCCGTTCGCCCCGTGGGCGCCGGAGGACTTCGACGAGGCCCGGTGGCAGGCCGTCGCCCCGCACGCCCAGACCCGGCTGAAGGTGCTCTCCGAGATCACCGCCAACGTCGACTTCCTGTTCCTCCCGGAGCCGGTCTTCGACGAGGCCTCGTGGACCAAGGCGATGAAGGAGGGCTCCGACGCCCTGCTGCGCACGGCCCGCGAGAAGCTCCAGGCCGCGGACTGGACCTCGGCCGAGTCGCTGAAGGAGGCCGTCCTGGCCGCCGGCGAGGCGCACGGCCTGAAGCTGGGCAAGGCCCAGGCGCCGGTCCGGGTGGCCGTCACCGGCCGCACCGTCGGCCTGCCGCTCTTCGAGTCCCTGGAGATCCTGGGCAAGGACAAGACCCTGGCCCGCATCGACGCGGCCCTGGCGAAGCTGACCGCCTGACCGCCCGACCGGCCCGTACGCGCGGGGCGGCACCCGGACCCCCGGGCGCCGCCCCGCACGCGTTCCCGCGCCCCGCGCGCACCGGCCGCGCCGGGGCCTGCCCGGGGCCGGTCCCGCGGCGGTACCGTCGGGGCATGACGATCAGAGCCGTGGTCTGGGACGTCGACGACACCCTCTTCGACTACACGACCGCCGACCGGGCGGGCATGCACGCCCATCTGCTGGCCGAGGGGCTGCTCGCCGCGCACGGCGGCGTGGAGCGGGCCCTGCCGCGCTGGCGGGAGATCACGGACGCCCAGTGGGCCCGGTTCGCCGCCGGCGAGGTGGACTTCGTCACACAGCGCCGCGACCGGATCCGCGTCTTCCTGGGCCGGGAGCTGGCCGACGAGGAGGCCGACGCCTGGTTCGCGCGCTATCTGGTCCACTACGAGGCCGCCTGGAGCCTGTTCCCGGACGTCCTGCCCGCCCTGGACGCCCTCGCGGCCGGCTACCGGCACGCGGTGCTGTCCAACTCCAGCCTCGTCGTCCAGGAGCGCAAGCTGCGCGCCCTCGGCCTGCACGACCGCTTCGAGACCGTCCTGTGCGCCGCCGAGCTGGGCGTCTCCAAGCCGGCGGCCGGCGCCTTCCTGGCGGCCTGCGAGGCGCTGGACCTGCCCCCGCACGAGGTGGCCTACGTCGGCGACCACCCGGAGATCGACGGGCGGGGCGCCGCCGAGGCCGGGCTGCTGTCCGTGTGGATCGACCGCGGGACGGTCCCGGCGCGGGCCGCCGGACAGGCCCTCGCGCACCGGATCGCGAGCCTCGCCGAACTCCCGGCGCTCGTCCGCGCGGATACCCGTTTTGGAGCCCCGTCCACCTTCGGGTAATGTTCTTTCTGCGCCGAGGGGCGCGGGCCGGAAGGCCGAAGCCCCGAGGAGCGAACTAGAACGAGAACCCCGCAGGGGGATTGAGTTCCAGTGGCCTATGGTGTAATTGGCAGCACGACTGATTCTGGTTCAGTTAGTCTTGGTTCGAGTCCAGGTAGGCCAGCTCGCAGAGCTCATCTGCAAAGCCCCCGTTGTGTAGCGGCCTAGCACGCTGCCCTCTCAAGGCAGTAGCGCCGGTTCGAATCCGGTCGGGGGTACTGATCTCGATCATGTCGGGATCGCTAGGGCCCCCGTTGTGTAGCGGCCTAGCACGCCGCCCTCTCAAGGCGGTAGCGCCGGTTCGAATCCGGTCGGGGGTACTGTCTGGTCTAAACCATCATTGGTCTATGGTGTAATTGGCAGCACGACTGATTCTGGTTCAGTTAGTCTTGGTTCGAGTCCAGGTAGACCAGCTCGGATCTGCGGAAACGCAAGATCCTCGCCCCCGTTGTGTAGCGGCCTAGCACGCCGCCCTCTCAAGGCGGTAGCGCCGGTTCGAATCCGGTCGGGGGTACGTGCGTACGGAAGCCTCTCAGTTATCTGAGAGGCTTCCGTCGTCTCGGATGCGCCAGCGGTCATCAGGTGGGGAGCCTCGATGACGCACGTGGCAGGGGCAGGGGGAGTGCGTGGCCGACTTTCAGGGCGTGGCCGGAGTGCGCGCGGCGGAAGCCAAGGCGCTGGCTGACTCGGGTCACTACCTCGGAGCCGTCTACTTGGCCGGTTACGTGGTCGAGTGTCGCTTGAAGACCTACTTGCAACTCAACGGTATCCGCTTCCCACGGGGCGGCAGCGAGGGGCACAACCTGCGAGGGTTGTGGCGGTCCGCCGAGTTCCCGCCACCGCGCGGCCATGCCGGCCTGTTCATCGCCCACTGGGGTACGGAACTGCGCTACGAGACCCGTTTGCCCGCCGAGGTGGACCCGAAAGACCTGCTCAAGGGCGGAAGGGAGCTGGCAAGCTGGGTGGCGACGCGTATCCGGCAGGCGAGCTCCCGACGAGGGACCGCCGGCCGTAGGTGGAACGAATCAGGAAGGCCGATGTGATGTCCGACCATGACTCCACTGAGAAGATCACGGCAGCCGTACGAGAGGTTGTTCCGTCGGCAGTGGTTCACGTGGTCCGTGACGCCGGAGGTCTCCTGGTGCGCGCCGAGAGCGACAGCTTCGGCCCGTGGACACCCGACGAGCGGAAGGCCAGGGTGGAGGCACAGCTCGACGGTGATGTGGTGCGCGAGGTGCACACCTGGGAACTGATCACGTCGGCGGAAGCCGAGTGGTACGGCGACTTGGGCCACACCGATGCCGATGATCGCGTGCCACACTGGACGTCCGCTCTGGAGCGCGCCCAGGATGCGAACCGCGCGCTGTCCACCGTGACCTTCGCCAGCGATCTGGACGAGGACCTCGACTCCGCGCCGGTCGTCACCTTCTACAGCCTGAAGGGCGGAGTCGGGCGCAGCACGGCACTGGTGTCGGTAGCGCGCCGTCTGAGCAGCGATCACGGGCTCACCGTCGTCTGCATCGACATGGACCTGGAGGCGCCCGGTCTCGACTCTCTCTTCGGGATCGAGAGCCAGGTCGACACCGACCAAGGCGTGGTGTCAGCTCTGCTGCACTACGAGTTCGGGGAACAGGGATCGGTGCTCAAGCACCTCATCCCGGTGGACGACGCGGGACGGTTGTACTGCATGCCCGCCGGCCGGATCGACAGTTCCTACGCCGCGCAGTTGCGGTCGCTTGAACCGGAGATCTGGTACCGGGAGCGGACCAACGCTCTGCATCGCCTCATCGACGAAGTACGTGAATCCAACCTGAGGCCCGATGTCATCCTGATCGACTCGCGCACCGGTGTGAGCCCTGTCGCCGCTCCTCTGCTGTTCGACGTGTCGGACATGGCGGTGATCTGCTTTCATCCGCATGCGCAAGCCCGGGCAGGCACCGAAATGCTGACCAAGGCCCTCTTGGGTGCCACCACGCGGCGCAGCACCGCCGACCGCGTCCTGACGCCCGAGCCGCGTTTCGTGGTGTCGCCGATGCCGCCCGGCATCAGCGCGACGCGCCTGGCCGAACGCGCCAAATCCTGGGTCGAGACGTGGACGGCGACCGCAGGCTCCCAGCGGCAGGATGCTCAGGCGCTGTCGGCCGAAGAGATCACGCACATGGTCCCGTACAACGCCGAGGTGGCTTTCGCCGACACGGTGAGCCCCTCCGGCAGTCGGCTGACCCCCTACGCACGTATCGCCGACTGGATCGTCCAGATCGTGCCCGAGCCCACGCCCACGCTGGCCATCCAGAACCAGACCTCCGCCAGCAAGGCCGAGGCGCTGCGGCAGCTGTCGTTCTCCACGGGTACGGCCGAGATCCTCGATCACGACGAGTTCTTGCAGGACTACGTCGTGACACGCCAGGTCAACGAGACGGCCGCCCCGGACGTGCCGTTGATCCTGGGCCGGAAAGGCACGGGCAAGACGGCCCTGTTCCGGTGGCTGGCGGCTGGAAAACTGGTCGGCTGGGAACCGGTGCTGGTGACGACGCCGAACCAGTACAAGGATCGCCCGGCCTGGTCCTTCGGGCCGGACAACTACGCGGCTGTCGGTGGTGCACTCGAACAGCGAGGTCTGGACTGGGGTTCCTTCTGGCAGGTGCTCATGGCTCTTGCCATCTACCGGTCCTACGCCCCGGCCTTGGAACACGGGGCTCCGCACCCGGCTCTCGCTGAACTGGGGGACGGCGACTTCGCGGTGACGCAGGCGGTCTTCGACGTTCTCGACGACCCCATGGGCCCGCTTCGGTGCGGAGACTGGCTGCGTCGTGTGGACGTCAACGGCGACCAGGGCCTCCTCCTGCTCTTCGACGGCTTGGACACGGCTTTCGGTCACTCGCCGGTTCAACGGTCGCGCAGGTCGGCCGCCATCGCCGGGCTGCTCACGAAGCAGGCGGACCTCGCGTCCCGCCTGCACAGGATTCGTCTCAAGGTTTTCGTAAGGCAGGACATCTGGCAGGGGCTGCGCTTCGAGAACAAGAGCCACTTCTTCGGTCTGTCCCGCCGTCTTCAGTGGGAGGACCGGGAGGACTACTTCAAGGTCGTGCTCAAGCGTGCCGTACGCGCCTCCGCCTTCGCGGATGTACTGGCTGTGCTCGATCCCGCTCTGTCCACGACGGAAGTGGCGGCCTGGAGCCCTGAACAGGTGGTCGTCGCCTGGAGTGCCCTGGTGGGCGAGCGCATGCGAGGCGAGCGCACGGCTTTCACGGCCAACTGGGTCTGGAACCGGCTCGCGGACGGCAACGGTGACCATTCGCCGCGTGCCCTGCTGCAGCTCTTCGCGGCCGCGCTGGACTGGGAGAGGGCGGAGGAGAAGCGCAGTGGTTACGACCGTTCCGTTCTCCGGCCACGCAGTCTCGCACTCAGCCTGGAGAGCGTGAGCGACAAGGCTCTGTCCGCCCTGCTCGACGAGGAGTTCCAGGAGCTCAGGGAGATGGCCGAGGCCTTGCGGGAGTACGGCCGGACGCCCGTCAGCGAGGATGCCCTGGGTGACATGGAGGAAGACCTCGTCGTGCTGGCTCAGGAGGCGGGACTGCTGGAGGCCCTCGACGGCGATGGGTCGGAGCGGTTGTTCAAGGTTCCGGATCTGTACCGGTGGGCACTTGGTGTGACCCGTCGCGGGCCGATGTAGGGGCTCGCGGCAGCGGCACGGGCGAGAAACAACGGGCCGGGCACGTGCGCGGTGAGGGCGGAAGCAGCCCTCACTCGAAGCCGTACCGCCGGGCCGACTCCTCCTCCTGGGCCAGCCGGCGCAGCGCCTGGAGCATCGGCTCGGTCAGCACGGCGCCGAGCACGGCCGTCTCCGCCTTCTCCGCCTCCGTGCGGTGCGTCTCCACGAAGTCCAGGTCGAGCCGGGCCGCCTCGTGCATCAACCGGGCGTACGAGGCGAGCAGTTCGGTGTCCCAGGCGTAGCCGATCCGGCGCAGCGCGGCGATCGCCACCACCAGCGAGCGGTAGGCGGGGGAGATCGTGGTCAGCAACTTCGCGCGGGACCACTCCAGCCGGTCCAGCAGCGCGTCCGCCTCCCGGTGCGCCGCCCGGACGAACTCGTCGTCCTCGTCCGGCTCCGGGACCTGCGGCAGCGCCCACAGGGCCGCGCCGAGCCGGAGGGTGCGGCCGAGGGAGTCGTCGTCCACGTGCCCCAGCACCTCGCGGACCGTCGCCACCGGCAGCCGGCCGACCTGGATCATCGCGCGCACCAGACGGAGCCGGCGCAGGTGCTCCTCGTCGTACTCCGCGGTCGTCGCGTTGACCTGGCGGCCCGGCGGCAGCAGGCCCTCGCGCAGGTAGTACTTGATCGTCGCGGCGGACACCCCGCTGCGTCTGCTGAGTTCGGCGAGCCGCATCCCTTGCGCCCCTTCTCGGATACCGGCACTATCCAAGCACCGGCCATTGGATAGCGCCGCTCACCGATAAGGGGGGAACCCATGGTGTCCCGTACGACCGCCGACGCGCGGGGCGAGGTCGTCGTCCTGCTGATCGGCATGCGCGTCAACCGTTTCCGGGCCGTCCACCTGTGGCTGCCCGTGCTGATCGCGATGATCCGCATGCTGCGGGAGCTGGAGCGCGACCCCGCCCGGGGCCTGCGCGCCAAGGTCCTGCTGACGGCCTCGCCGCGGACGTACTACGCCGTGCAGTACTGGGAGTCGAAGGAGAAGCTGTACGCCTACGCGACCGCGCCGGACGCCCTGCACCACCGGGCCTGGGCCCTGGTCAACCGCAAGGAGCGGCAGGGCGGGCTGCGCGGACAGGTCGGGATCTGGCACGAGACGTACGTCGTGCCGGAGGGCTCGTACGAGGCGGTCTACGGCGACATGCCGGCGTTCGGGCTGGCGGCGGCGCACGGACAGGTGCCGCTCGCCGCGCGGGGCCGGTACGCGAAGGACCGGTTCGCCCACCGCTCGGGAACGGACACGCGCCTCTAGAGACGGCCGGCCGCGGACGGACCTGTACCGGGGAAGGGTCCGCCGCGGCGTCGAGACGGGTTCCTTCCCGGCGGGGCCGTCCGCGCGGGCGGGGCCGGCCGTGCGCGGGGCAGTCTGTGCGGGCGGGGTCGTCCGTGCGTATGGGGCCGGCCATGCGCGGAGCCGGCCGTGTGCACACGGCGGTCCGTGCGGGCGGGGCTGGCCCTCCCGCGGGGCCGGCCGTGCGCTCAGGGCCCGCCCTCCGTCGATGCCGACGGTGGCGCCCGGCGGGGGCCGGCCCGTGCATGCGGCGGCCCGTGCGCGGGGCCGTCCGTGCCCGCGGGGCCGGTGGGGGCGTGCGGGGTGACGGTTTGGTCGGGCGCGCGGTCGGCCCCCCGGGGTCAGCCTGAGCGGCGCAGGGCCTCGGAGAGGCGGGTGGCCGCGTCGATGACCGCCTGGGCGTGCATCCGGCCCGGGTGGCGGGTCAGCCGCTCGATGGGCCCGGAGACGGACACGGCGGCCACCACGCGGTTGGAGGGACCGCGCACGGGCGCGGAGACGGACGCGACGCCCGGTTCGCGTTCGCCGATGGACTGGGCCCAGCCCCGCCGCCGTACGCCCGACAGCGCCGTCGCCGTGAAGCGGGCGCCCTGGAGGCCCCGGTGCAGGCGCTCGGGCTCCTCCCAGGCCATCAGGATCTGCGCCGAGGAGCCCGCCTTCATCGTCAGGGTGGAGCCGACCGGCACGGTGTCCCGCAGCCCGGAGAGACGTTCCGCCGCGGCCACACAGATCCGCATGTCGCCCTGGCGGCGGTAGAGCTGCGCGCTCTCGCCGGTGACATCACGGAGGTGGGTGAGCACGGGGCCCGCCGTCGCCAGCAGGCGGTCCTCGCCCGCCGCGGCCGCCAGCTCCGCCAGGCGCGGGCCGAGGATGAACCGGCCCTGCATGTCGCGTGCCACCATGCGGTGGTGTTCCAGGGCCACGGCCAGGCGGTGGGCCGTGGGTCGTGCCAGTCCGGTGGCTCCGACCAGACCCGCGAGGGTGGCCGGACCGGACTCCAGGGCGCTCAGGACGAGGGCCGCCTTGTCCAGAACGCCCACGCCGCTACTGTTGTCCATGCAACGATACTCACGTCTCACTCTGTGAAACGCAAGTTCAATTTTCCGTGGAACGCGCCACCCTGGAATCACACGACGGCCCGACGACCAGCGGGCCCGGCGGTGGACGCCCGGAATCACGACGTTCAGGGGCCCCCAGGTAGGGCAGCCACCGCCCCTCAAGATCTCTAGTTGGGTCGGTGGACGCTTGCCGGCCGGAGGGAAAGCGATGGGTAGGACACTCGCGGAGAAGGTCTGGGACGACCATGTCGTCCGGCGCGCCGAGGGCGAGCCCGACCTCCTCTACATCGATCTGCACCTGCTGCACGAGGTGACCAGCCCCCAGGCCTTCGACGGGCTGCGCAAGAGCGGGCGGAAGGTGCGCCGTCTCGACCTGACCATCGCCACCGAGGACCACAACACCCCGACCCTCGACATCGACAAGCCCATCGCGGACCCGGTCTCCCGCGCCCAGCTCGAGACCCTGCGCAAGAACTGCGCCGAGTTCGGCGTGCGGCTGCACCCGCTGGGCGACGTCGAGCAGGGCGTCGTGCACGTCGTCGGCCCCCAGCTGGGCCTGACCCAGCCCGGCACCACCGTCGTCTGCGGCGACTCGCACACCTCCACGCACGGCGCCTTCGGCGCGCTGGCGTTCGGCATCGGCACCTCCCAGGTCGAGCACGTGCTGGCCACCCAGACGCTGCCGATGGCCCGCCCCAAGACCATGGCGATCACCGTCGAGGGCGAGCTGCCCGACGGCGTCACCGCCAAGGACCTGATCCTGGCGATCATCGCGCGGATCGGCACCGGCGGCGGCCAGGGCTACGTCCTGGAGTACCGCGGCCCCGCCATCGAGAAGCTCTCGATGGAGGCCCGGATGACCATCTGCAACATGTCGATCGAGGCCGGCGCCCGCGCGGGCATGATCGCCCCGGACGAGACGACCTTCGCCTACCTCCAGGGCCGCCCGCACGCCCCCGAGGGCGCCGACTGGGACGCGGCCGTCGCGTACTGGAAGACCCTGCGCACCGACGACGACGCCGTCTTCGACGCCGAGGTCGTCATCGACGCCACGGAACTGTCGCCGTTCGTCACCTGGGGCACCAACCCCGGCCAGGGCGCGCCGCTTTCGGCGTCCGTCCCCGACCCGGCTTCGTACGAAGACGCTTCGGAGCGCCTGTCCGCCGAAAAGGCCCTGGAGTACATGGGGTTGGCGGCCGGACAGCCGCTGCGCAGCATCAGCGTGGACACCGTCTTCGTAGGCTCGTGCACCAACGGCCGCATCGAGGACCTGCGGGCCGCCGCGGACATCCTGCGGGACCGCAAAGTCGCCGACGGGGTACGGATGCTGGTCGTGCCGGGCTCCGCGCGGGTCGGTCTCCAGGCCGTCTCCGAGGGCCTGGATGTGGTCTTCAAGGAGGCCGGCGCCGAGTGGCGGCACGCGGGCTGCTCGATGTGCCTCGGCATGAACCCCGACCAGCTCGCCCCGGGCGAGCGCTCCGCCTCCACCTCCAACCGCAACTTCGAGGGCCGGCAGGGCAAGGGCGGCCGTACGCACCTGGTGTCGCCGCAGGTCGCGGCGGCCACCGCCGTCCTGGGCCACCTGGCCTCCCCGGCCGACCTGACCGACGTCCCCGCTGGAGTCCGATAACCATGGAAGCCTTCACCACCCACACCGGCCGGGCCGTCCCGCTGCGCCGCAGCAATGTGGACACCGACCAGATCATCCCCGCTCACTGGCTCAAGAAGGTCACCCGCGACGGCTTCGAGGACGGGCTGTTCGAGGCCTGGCGCAAGGACCCGGAGTTCATCCTCAACCGGCCCGAGCGGCAGGGCGCCACGGTCCTGGTCGCCGGCCCCGACTTCGGCACCGGCTCCTCCCGCGAGCACGCCGTCTGGGCGCTGCAGAACTACGGCTTCAAGACCGTGATCTCCTCCCGCTTCGCCGACATCTTCCGCGGCAACTCGCTGAAGAACGGCCTGCTCACGGTGGTGCTGGAGCAGCGCACCGTGGACGCGCTGTGGGAGCTGACCGAGCAGGACCCCACGGTCGAGGTCACCGTGGACCTCCAGACCCGTGAGGTGCGCGCCCCGGGCATCACCGCCTCCTTCGAGCTGGACGAGAACGCCCGCTGGCGGCTGCTGAACGGCCTGGACGACATCTCCCTCACGCTCCGGAACGAGGCGGACATCGCCGCCTACGAGTCCGGGCGCCCCGCCTACAAGCCGCGGACGCTCCCGGTCTGATCCGGCCGCCGGCCGGGCCCGCGAGGGTCGGGTTTCGGCCACCCCAACACTCCGTCTGTACCCCCGATCGCCACGATTGGGGGTACAGCCATGTCTGCCCCCGGACGGACCTGCGGTGATCTCCCCGCAGGGGCAACTCCCCACGTTAAAAAGGCCGTTGGCTGGGTAGGTGAGTGGTGCGTTCCGACCCGCCGCAAGTGCCTGGAAGGCCATTTGAGGCGGCAGTTACCACCCTGCGCAGGCGACAACTCGCCCCAGATGGCACAATCTGTGCATGGGACACGACGGCCAACTCCAGCTCTATACGGCGGTCGCGAACCAGCTCAAGGAAGCGCACTCCAAAGTGCGCGCACTGCAAGTCCCGGAGGGCGTACGGATGGCGCTGACCCGGAAGCTGCTGGTCATTACGGCCGCGGCCAAGCACGACCTGGCCGACGCGGCAAGGCGGCTCGACCGGTTCACGGCAGACCTCGACGCGGGTCGGATCCCCGGAGAGGACCACTGAACCGTCCGGTGCGGCCGAGTCCGTTGCGGCACAAGGGTGATAAGCCCGTTTCGTGTTTGATTTGCGGTATATATCTGCCTAACGTGCGAAAACGCTTGAACACTTTCGTTCTGGCAATGTCTCCGAAGGGGAAGACGTGAACAAGGCGCAGCTCGTGGAAGCGATTGCCGACAAGTTGGGGGGCCGCCAGCAGGCCGCCGACGCTGTCGATCATGTCCTGGACGCCATCGTCCGCGCGGTCGTCGCGGGCGAGCGGGTCTCGGTCACCGGCTTCGGGTCCTTCGAGAAGGTGGACCGCCCCGCCCGTTACGCCCGCAACCCGCAGACCGGCGAGCGGGTTCGGGTCAAGAAGACCTCCGTGCCGCGCTTCCGCGCCGGTCAGGGCTTCAAGGACCTGGTGAGCGGCTCCAAGAAGCTGCCGAAGGGCGGCGAGGTCGCCGTGAAGAAGGCGCCCAAGGGCAGCCTGTCCGGCCCGCCGCCCACCATCGCCAAGGCCGCCGGCAAGAAGGCCGCCGCCAAGAAGACGGCGGGTGCGGCGAAGAAGACCACGGCGAAGAAGGCGCCCGCCAAGAAGACCACGGCCACCGCCGCCGCGAAGCAGACCCAGGCCCCGGCGAAGAAGGCCCCCGCCAAGAAGACCACGGCGACCGCCAAGACCACCGCGGCCAAGAAGACCACCGCCAAGAAGGCCCCGGCGCAGAAGGTCACCGCGAAGAAGGCCCCGGCCAAGAAGTCGACGGCCCGCAAGACCACGGCCAAGAAGACGACCGCCCGCAAGGCGACGTCGTAAGGCCGCCAGGCACTCACGCGCCGGGCCGGACTCCCGTGGGGAGCCCGGCCCGCGGCGTGTGCGGGGACGGTTACAGGGTGTGCAGGGTGACGAGGGTGACCCGGGCGGCCTCGCCCTCGCCCTCGGTCTCGATCCGCACCCGCTGCCCGGGACGCAGCAGCAGCAGACCGCCGGCGTCGAACGCGGCGGCGCCGAACGGCACCGGGGTGCCGTCGTCGAGCAGCACCTGACCGCTGCGGGTCTGCGGGTCGTACGTGTACGCGGTCGCCTGCATGACGGCCAGCGTAGTGCCTCCCGCCGCACCCCGCCGGGCCCGTCCGCGGCCGCCCGCTCCCGTCACGGCCCCGGAATCAGCAGCCCCGCCGAGACCTTCGCCGTATACGGTCCGACGCCCAGCGCCAGCGCGGCGCGCAAGTCGTCCCCGGTGTCCACGTCCTGCCGTACCGAACCGACGCCCGCCGGCGAGAGTTCCGTCGCGCCCGACGCCCGGTGCCGGATACGGGAATCGGCGCCGAACGCGGGCCGCAGGGCCTGATCGCCGGCCGCCGTCAGCAAAGTCGTGCCCACTTCCGCGGCGTCCGGGAGAAATGCGCGCGGGAATTGCGCGGCCGAGTCCAGCACCCGGAACAGTTCGGTGGCGCGCAGCGCCGGCAGATCGGCGTTCAGGGCCGCCACCGCGGCGCCGGGACGGCCCTGGCGCACGGCCGCCGCGCCATGGGCCAGGGCGGCGTTCAGACCGGCGCCCGGAACGTCCGGGACGATCCGCGCGCCGAGCGCCGCCAGCTCCCGGCCGGCGAGTTCGTCGTCCGTGACGACCACCACATCCGACACCGCCGCGCAGGCCAGCGCCGCCGCCACGGTGTCCTGCGCGAACGCCAGCGCCAGAGCCGGGCGCACCCCGTCGTCCGCGGTGTCCGCCAGCCTGCTCTTCGCCCGGGCCAGGGGCTTCAGGGGGATGACCAAGGTCCACTGCACCGGCGTACCGTCCCTCTCTTGTCGCGTTCATTGTCCCCCGGGCCATCCGGTCCGACGGGAGGCGGGGCGTACGGTGTTCTCGACAGACCGGCGGCCCGGGGCCAGACTTGTGCGGCCCCCGCCGGGGTGGCAGTCCTAGAGGAAGGTGTCCTTGTGCCCCGCCGCAGAATCGGCTTCTGGTACCGCTTCGCCGCGGTGATCTGCAAACCACTGCTGGTGGTTCTGATCAAGCGGGACTGGCGTGGAATGGAGCACATTCCGGCCGAGGGCGGATTTATCACCGTGGTGAACCACAATTCCCACGTGGACCCCTTCGCATACGCGCACTATCAGTACAACACCGGACGGGTTCCGCGATTCCTGGCGAAGAGCGGGCTTTTCAAGAAAGGATTCGTCGGCGCCGCCATGCGCGGCACCGGACAGATCCCCGTCTACCGTGAGTCCACGGACGCGCTCAGCGCCTTCCGGGCCGCCATCGACGCCGTGCAGCGTGGCGAGTGCGTCGCCTTCTACCCCGAGGGCACCCTCACCCGCGACCCGGACGGCTGGCCCATGACCGGCAAGACCGGCGCCGCCCGGGTCGCCCTGGAGACCAGGTGTCCGGTCGTCCCGGTCGCCCAGTGGGGCGCCAACGAACTGCTGCCGCCGTACGCCAGGAAGCCGGACCTCTTCCCGCGCAAGACCCACCGCGTGCTGGCCGGCCCGCCGGTGGACCTCTCCCGTTTCTACGGCCGGGAGATGACCCCGGACGTGCTGAAGGAGGCCACCGAGGTCATCATGGCGGCCATCACCCGCCTGCTGGAGGAGATCCGCGGCGAGAAGGCGCCCGACAAGCCGTACGACCCGCGCCGGGAACGGATCGAGCAGCGCCGCCGCACCCAGGCCCAGGCACGGGCGCAGGCCCAGGCGCAGGAACAGGCGCGGACCCAGGCCAGGCAAGCGGAAGGGCAGAGCAAGTGAGCGAGCCTGTGCGGGCGGCCGTCATGGGCACCGGATCGTGGGGCACCGCCTTCGGCATGGTGCTCGCCGACGCCGGCTGCGACGTGACCCTGTGGGCCCGCCGGCCGGAGCTGGCCGAGGCGGTCAACTCCACCCGGACCAACCCCGACTACCTGCCCGGCGTGGCCCTTCCGGAGAACCTGCGTGCCACCGCCGACGCGGCCGCGGCGCTGCGGGACGCGGACTTCACCGTGCTCGCCGTCCCCTCCCAGACGCTGCGCGCCAACCTCGCCGGCTGGGCCCCGCTGCTCGCGCCGGACACCGTCCTCGTCTCCCTGATGAAGGGCGTCGAACTCGGCTCCACCATGCGCATGAGCGAGGTCGTCGAGGACGTCGCCAAGGTCGGCGCCGACCGCATCGCGGTGGTCACCGGACCCAACCTGGCCCGCGAGATCGCCGCCCGCATGCCCGCGGCGGCCGTGGTGGCCTGCACCGACGAACAGGTCGCGCGGCGGCTCCAGGCCGCGTGCCACACGCCGTACTTCCGGCCGTACACCAACACCGACGTGGTCGGCTGCGAACTCGGCGGCGCGGTCAAGAACGTCATCGGGCTCGCCGTCGGCATCGCCGACGGCATGGGGCTCGGCGACAACGCCAAGGGCTCGCTCATCACGCGCGGCCTCGCCGAGACCACCCGGCTCGGCCTCGCGATGGGCGCCGACCCGCTGACCTTCTCCGGACTCGCGGGCCTGGGCGACCTGGTGGCCACCTGCTCCTCGCCGCTGTCGCGCAACCACACCTTCGGCACCAACCTCGGCAAGGGCATGACCCTGGCGGAGACCATCGCGGTGACCCGGCAGACCGCCGAGGGCGTCAAGTCCTGCGAGTCCGTGCTCGATCTGGCCCGCCGGCACGGTGTCGACATGCCCCTCACCGAGACGGTCGTCGGCATCGTGCACGAGGGCAAGTCGCCGGTCGCCGCGCTCAAGGAGCTGATGGCGCGCAGCGCCAAGCCCGAACGGCGCTGACCGGCCCGCCCGGGCCCCGCCAGGGGGCCGTCCGCGACGCTGCGCGACCATCCGTGCGACGCTGAGCGACGGCCCCGCAGCGCGCGCTGACTTGCCGCCTGCCTCCGGGTACTCTCAACCCGATATGAGCACCGAGAACCTTCCCCAGAGCCCCGAGCAGCCGTCGCGCAAGCCGCGCGTGGCCGTCGTGTTCGGCGGACGCAGCTCCGAACACGGCATCTCCGTGGTCACCGCCGGCGCCGTCCTCAAGGCCATCGACCGGACGAAGTACGACGTCCTGCCGATCGGTATCACCACGGACGGCCGCTGGGCCCTGACGGCCGACGAGCCGGAGCGGATGGCCATCACCGACCGCCGCACCCCCAGCGTGGACCAGCTCGCGGAGTCCCACGAGGGTGCCGTGGTGCTCCCCGTCGACCCCACCAGCCGCGAGGTCGTCTACAGCGAGCCCGGCTCGGTGCCCAAGGCGCTCGGCGAGGTCGACGTGGTCTTCCCGGTGCTCCACGGCCCCTACGGCGAGGACGGCACCCTCCAGGGCCTGCTGGAACTGTCCGGCGTGCCGTACGTGGGCTCGGGCGTGCTCGCCTCGGCCGTCGGCCAGGACAAGGAGTACATGAAGCGGGTGCTCGCCTCCTTCGGGCTCAAGGTCGGCCCGTACCTGGTGATCCGGCCCCGCGAGTGGCAGCGCGACGAGGCCGCGGCCCGCAAGCGGATCGTCGACTTCGCGGGCGAGCACGGCTGGCCGCTGTTCGTGAAGCCGGCGCGCGCGGGCTCCTCCATCGGCATCACCAAGGTCGACGGCCTCGCCGGACTGGACGAGGCGATCGCCGAGGCCCAGCGCCACGACCCGAAGATCCTGGTCGAGGCCGCCCTGCGGGGCCGCGAGATCGAGTGCGGCGTCCTGGAGTTCGAGGACGGCCCGCGCGCCTCCGTGCCGGCCGAGATCCCGCCGCCGGACGCGCACGCGTACTACGACTTCGAGGCCAAGTACATCGACTCCACGCCCGGTGTCGTCCCGGCCCCGCTGACCGCGCAGGAGACCGCCGAGGTGCGCCGGCTCGCGGTCGAGGCGTTCGAGGCGGCCTCCTGCGAGGGCCTGGTCCGCGCCGACTTCTTCCTCACCGAGGACGGCGAGTTCGTGATCAACGAGATCAACACCATGCCCGGCTTCACGCCGATCTCGATGTACCCGCAGATGTGGCAGGCGGCCGGGGTCGCCTACCCCGAGCTGATCGACCGCCTGGTGCAGTCGGCGCTGAACCGGCCGACCGGGCTGCGCTGACCGCCCGCCGGTCAGTGCCGCATGGAGGCGAGCCCCTCGGGGATCGCCTTCTGCACGGCCGGCGCCAGGTCCTGCAGCACCTGCGTGCTGTCGTCCGCCCCGGACAGCTCCTTGTCCAGCGTCACCTGCACATACGCGCGGCGTCCGGACGTGGTGAACCGCCACGTCCCGTCGTCCTGCTTCTCCATCAGCCAGTCGACGTCGCCGACCCCGCCGCCGATGGCGTCCGGGTCCTCGCCCCGGGCCACCTTCGGATCGACCATCTTCGGCGGCCGGACGATGCCGCAGCGCAGTATGATCGCCGGGCTTCCCCAGCCCGCCGTGTAGGCGGACCGGGGCTCGGGGTCCCGGCGGGCCCGCCCGTCCACCTTGCGGGGCAGCACCTTCGCCAGGTCCCGGCACAGCGGGGCGGTTCTCGCGTCGGGGGTGGGTACCGGCACGGTGGCGCCGTGGTCCGCCGCGGAGCAGCCGGCGACCGCGAGGAGCAGCGCCGGCGCGAGCAGGCCGAGAGGCCGGTGACGGAAGATGTTCACCGGCCAAGCGTAGACGGGGGCTACAGATGCACGACCGGGCAGGTCAGGGTGCGCGTGATGCCGTCCACTTGCTGGACCTTGGCGACCACCATGCGGCCGAGTTCGTCGACCGTCTCTGCCTGGGCGCGCACGATCACGTCGTACGGACCCGTCACGTCCTCGGCCTGGAGCACTCCAGGGAGCTTGCCGATCGTGTCGGCGACGGTCGACGCCTTGCCGACCTCCGTCTGGATCAGGATGTACGCCTGTACCACGGAACCTCCAGGGCGGCCACGAGGATCATGTGGGGGAAAGGAACGCCACGGTATCGCGTCGCCGCCGCCCGCGGGGAGACCCGCGGGACGCGGGCTTGCGCGCCCGGGTGCGGACACGGCGGACAGACGGTCACCTGGACCGTACGGACGGTCGTCACGTCCGCGCCGACGGCCGGCGCGACCACGACGACGGACACCTCGACCGTATCGGGGACACTGAAGACGCGCGACCGGGCACGGCAC
The DNA here is from genome assembly GCF_055566335.1 of Streptomyces sp. NPDC027672. NCBI lineage: Bacteria > Bacillati > Actinomycetota > Actinomycetes > Kitasatosporales > Streptomycetaceae > Streptomyces > Streptomyces sp. NPDC027672. Next base: position 29,448 of record NZ_JBVHSO010000015.1, read on the forward strand.
GGGAGAGAAGGGGAGCCAAGGCACATGAAGGGCACTGTCGGTGAGCTAGGGGAGTTCGGGCTCATCAGGGAGCTGACCTCCCGTCTCACCACCACCGCGGCGGTCCGGGTCGGCCCCGGAGACGACGCCGCCGTGGTGGCCGCGCCCGACCGCCGGGTGGTGGCGAGCACCGACATCCTGCTGGAGGGCCGGCACTTCCGCCGCGACTGGTCCACGGCCTACGACGTCGGCCGCAAGGCCGCCGCGCAGAACCTCGCCGACATCGCCGCGATGGGCGCGGTGCCGACCGCGCTGCTGCTCGGCCTGGTCGTCCCGGCCGAACTGCCCGTCGCCTGGCCCACCGAGCTGATGGACGGCCTGCGCGACGAGTGCCAGGTCGCCGGCGCCTCGGTGGTCGGCGGCGACGTCGTACGCGGCGACACGATCATGGTGTCGATCACCGCGCTCGGCGATCTGCGCAACCACGAGCCGGTCACCCGCGCGGGCGCCCAGCCCGGCGACCTCGTCGCCGTCACCGGCTGGCTCGGCTGGTCCGCGGCCGGGTACGCGGTGCTCTCCCGCGGCTTCCGCTCGCCGCGCGCCTTCGTGGAGGCCCACCGGCGCCCCGAGCCGCCGTACCACGCCGGGCCGGCCGCCGCCGCGCTCGGCGCCACCGCGATGTGCGACGTGAGCGACGGCCTGATCGCCGACCTCGGGCACATCGCCGAGTCCAGCAAGGTCCGCATCGACATCCGGTCCGCCGCGATCGACATCCCGACCCAGATGCACGACATCGGCCAGGCCGTCGGCGTCGACGCGCTCCAGTGGGTGCTGACCGGGGGAGAGGACCACGCGATCGTGGCCACCTTCCCGCCGGACGTGAAGCTGCCGGCCCGCTGGAAGGTCATCGGCGAGGTCCTCAACCCCTCCGCGCTGCCCCAGGTGACGGTCGACGGGGCGCCCTGGACCAGCAAGGGCGGCTGGGACCACTTCGGGGACATCGAGTCGTGATCCCCCGGGTGCTCACGGTGGCGGGCTCGGACTCCGGCGGCGGCGCCGGCGTCCAGGCCGACCTGAAGACGATGCTCGCGCTCGGCGTGCACGGCATGAGCGTGCTCACCGCGGTGACCGCGCAGAACTCCCTGGGCGTCCAGGGCGCCTGGGAACTCCCGGTGGCGGCGGTCCGGGCGCAGTACCGCAGCGTCGTGGACGACATCGGCGTGCAGGCCGTGAAGACCGGCATGCTGGCCTCCGCGGAACTGGTCGAGGAGGTCGCCGACCTGATCGCCGGCACGGACGCGCCGGCCGTGGTGGACCCGGTGGGCGTCTCCAAGCACGGCGACGCGCTGCTGGCCGCCTCCGCCCTGGACGCCGTACGCACCAGGCTGCTGCCGGCGGCGACCGTCGCCACCCCGAACCTCGACGAGGTGACCCAGCTCACCGGGGTGCGCGTGCGCGACGAGGACGACCTGCGGCGGGCCGCGGCGGCCGTGCTGGCGTACGGGCCGCGCTGGGTGCTGATCAAGGGCGGGCACCTGGCCGGGGACGCCGTGGACCTGCTCACCGACGGCAGCGCGGAGTATCTGCTGCGCGCGCCCCGCTACGACAACCGGCACACCCACGGCACCGGCTGCACCCTCGCCTCCGCGATCGCCTGCGGCCTGGCCCGGGGCCGGTCCGTGCCGGAGGCGGTCACGGCGGCCAAGGAGTACGTCACCGGGGCGATCGCCGCCGGGTTCGCCCTCGGCGCCGGTATCGGCCCGGTGGACCACGGCTGGGCGCTGCGCCGGGACCCGTCCTGACGGCACGGCAAAAAGCCGGCCCACCTCTCGGTGGACCGGCTCAGTGCAGCGAACCAGCAGGCAGTGGCCGCGCGCTCAGCTGTAGCGTCAGCGCGAGACCTTGCCGGCCTTGATGCACGAGGTGCAAGCGTTCACGCGCTTCGGCGTCCCGCCGACCACGGTACGCACACGCTGGATGTTCGGGTTCCAGCGGCGGGGCGTACGGCGGTGCGAGTGCGAGATGTTGTTGCCGAAGCCCGGCCCCTTGCCGCAGACGTCGCAGTTGGCAGCCACGGGTCACTCCAAAGACTTCAGATGCACTTACGGTTGATCCCGGCATGCCGGGATCAAGATCCCACGAATGGGATCTGAGTGGCGGTGCCAGGGGAATGGCCCGATCGGATCGGGCAACCGGAGCAGCATACAACGACTGCGTCCGTTCAACGAAACTACCATGTCGGCCCAGGTCCCCGCCCCGGCCCGCTTCCGGAAGCCACCGGTCCGGGGTCTACGCTGCGTCCACGTCCAGCCAGCTCAGGGAGGCGCAGGTGGCGCAGGTGCCGCAGACATTCCTCGACGCTCCCGCGGTGCGCACCTGGTGCGGTCTGGCGCTGAGGGAACTGGGCCGGGCCCGCGAGGAGATCGACGCGATCAACGTCTATCCGGTGGCGGACGGCGACACCGGGACGAACCTGTACCTGACCGTGGAGTCGGCGGCGACGGCCGTGGAGGCGGTGTTCGCCGGGTACGGCACCGGCGGCGCGGAGCCCTCCCTCGCGGACGCGGTGCGTGCGATGGCCCACGGGGCGCTCATCGGGGCCCGGGGCAACTCCGGGACGATCCTCGCGCAGTTGCTGCGCGGGATGGCGCAGGTGCTCGCCGCGTCCGGTGACGCCTCCCGCGCCGACGGCACCGGACTGCGGCTGGCCCTGCGCCGGGCCGCCGACTCCGCCCGGCAGGCCGTGGCCCACCCGGTCGAGGGCACCGTGCTCACCGTGGCCTCGGCCGCCGCCGACGCCGCCGAGACGGCCGACGGCGACTGCCGGACGGTCGCGCGGGCCGCCTACGAGGGCGCGCGGACGGCCCTGGCGGCGACACCGGACCAGTTGACCGTGCTGCGGCGGGCCGGCGTGGTCGACGCGGGCGGCCGGGGGCTGGTGGCGGTGCTCGGGGCGCTGGTGGAGGCGTGCACGGGAGAGGCGGTGGGGCCCGCTCCGTCCCGGGGCGGGAGCGCCGGGCACCCGCGTGTGCCGGACCTGTCCGCCGCCGGTCCGGAGGAGACCGGCGCCGGAGGGACCCGCGCCGGGGCGGCCCACGGCCTCGCGGAAGCCGGCGTGACCGGGGCCGGCGGGTCCGACTGCGCCGGGGCGGCCGGGACCGGCGGGCCCGCCTTCGAGGTGATCTACCTGCTGGAGGCGGGTGACGCGGCCGTGGCCCGGCTGCGCGCCCGGCTCGATGCCCTGGGCGACTCGCTGGTCGTGGTCGGCGGCGACGGCCTGTGGAACGTCCATGTGCACGTCGACGACGCCGGCGCCGCCGTGGAGGCCGGGGTGGAGGCGGGACGGCCGTACCGGATCAGGATCACGCACTTCGGGCACGGCGACGCGCACACCGGCCGCGAGCGCCCGCCCCGCGAACGCGCCCAGCGCGCGGTCGTCGCCGTCGTACCCGGCGAGGGCCTGGCCGGGCTGTACGCCGAGGCCGGCGCGACCACCGTCCTCGCCCGCCCCGGCGAGCCGCCGGCCAGCGGCGAGCTGGTGCAGGCGCTGCGGCGGGCCCACGCCCGCGAGGTGGTGCTGCTGCCCAACGACGCCGAGCTGCGCCACACGGCCGCCGCGGCGGCCGAGCAGGCCCGCACCGAGGGCATCCGGGTGGCCCTGATCCCGACCCGCTCGGCGGTCCAGGGCATCGCCGCGCTCGCCGTGCACGAGCCGGGGCGCCGGTTCGACGAGGACGTGGTCCAGATGACCTCGGCGGCGGGCGCCACCCGGTACGGCGAGGTCGTCGTCGCCGAGCACCAGTCCTGGACGACGGCCGGCATCTGCCAGGCCGGGGACGTCCTCGGGCTGATCGACGGAGACGTGGCGGTGATCGGCGCGGACGTCACCGCCACCGCCCGCACCGTCCTGGACCGCATGCTCCAGGCCGGCGGCGAACTGGTCACGCTGGTCGTCGGCGAGGAGGCACCGGACGGCGTCGCCGGGCACCTGGAGGCCCGGGTGCGGGATTCCTACCTGGCGGTGGACACGGTGGTGTACCACGGCGGCCGCCAGGGAGCGCTGCTGCTCGTCGGCGTGGAGTGAGCGCCCGGCACTCCCGCCCGCCCGCTCACTCCCGCCGCCCGTCCCCCGCGTCCGGCGCGCCTTCCCGTGCCGCCTCCAGCATCTGGGCGGCCTCCTCCCGCCGCGCCCGCACCGTCTCGTCCCCGTCGCCGGCGTCCGCGTAGGCCGCGAGCACCGCCCGCGCGCGTGCCTCCGCCCGCGCCGGACGCCCGAGGTCGGCCTCCAGCCAGCCCGCGCCCAGCTCCGCGCCGGTACGGCTGTGCAGCCCGGCCGCGCCGAGCCCGGCGAACACCGCCGCGGCCCGGGTCATCTGCTCCAGTGCCGCCTCGAACGCGGCCCGGATCGCCGCGTCCTCGGCCTCCTCGGACGCCGAGCGGGCCAGCAGCTCGGCGAACTGCCGGTGGGTGCCGCCCAGTTCCTCGGCCAGCTCCGCGCGGTCCGCCTCCGGCGCCGCCGTGAGCGCCGTCTCGCACTCGCGCACCGCCGCCGCCATCAGCGTCCGCGCGGGTGCCGCGCCGGCCTCGCCGCCCAGCGCCAGCCAGGCGCGGGCGCGCAGCGAGCGGACCAGGAACGGCGCGTTGCCGAGCGCGCGCCACAGCTCGCCCGCCCGCGCGTACGCCCGGTCCGCCTCCACGGTCAGGCCGGCCTGGCCCAGCGACTCGGCGGCGAGATGGGCGAGCGTGGCGTGGTCCTGCTTCTCGGGCCAGTGCCGGGCCAGCTCGGCGGCCTGGAGCCGCTGTTCGGCGGCGGCCCGGTGGTCGCCCAGCTCACCCAGGCAGTCCCCGAGCCACCAGCGGGCCTGGACGACCGCTCCGTCGCCGTGCGTGCCGGCGTCCAGATCGGCCAGCGCGGAGTCCAGCACCTCGGCGGCCTCGGCGTACCGGCCCCGGCGCAGCAGGAAACCGCCGAGCTGCTGGCGGGCCCAGGCGCCCAGGGTGCCGCCCTCGCCGGCCTCGTCGGCCCAGTGGGCGGCCTCCCACGCGTGCTCGGCCGCCTCGCCGGGCTGGTCCAGGGCGCCGAGCACCTCGGCGAGCTGGAGATGGAGCTGGGCCCGCCCGACCGGCTCCACGTACGGCCCGCCGTGCGCCAGCGCCGCCCGCAGCGCCCGCTCGGCGCCGGCCAGGTCACCGGCCTGGTGGGCGAGGGCGGCCACCTGCACCCGGTACTCGACCGCGAACCACGGCAGCCCGGCGGCGACGTAGGCGTCGGCGGACCGCCGGAACAGCTCCGCCGCCCGCCCGGCGTCCCCGGTGAGCCCGGCCAGCTCGGCGAGCATCCCGTGCGCCTCGGCGGCCCGCGCCGCCAGCCGCACGTCCTCGCGCCCCCGTCCCCCGACGAGCGCCAGCACCTCCCGCACCGCGGCCTCGGCCTCCGCCACGGCCCGCCCGGCGTCCAGGCCGCCCGCGCCGGCCGCCGGCCCGCCCTCCTCGCCCGGCGCTCCCGCGGCCTGGTGCACCCGGCGCATCAGGACCCGGGCCCGGCTCATCACCACCGACGCGGTCTGCCGCACTCCGGTGCCCTCGTCGGCGTACAGCGCGAGCGCCTCGTCGTACAGGTCCGTGACCTGGGCCAGGGCCGCGTCGACGGCACCCGACAGCGCGCGGACGTACGCGCAGCGCGCCCGGGCCGCCAGGGCCTCGCCGGGGTCGCCCGCCTCCGCGTACAGCCGTGCCGCCCGCTCGAACAGGGCGAGCCCCTCCGGGCCGCGGGCCATCGCCTCGTGGTCGGCGATCTCCGCGCGGTCGCGCGGTTCGAGACCGGTGTCCCCGGCGGCCCGGGCGACCGCCGCCCAGGCCTCCAGCGCGTGCGGCCGCAGGCCCTCCGACTGCCGCCGCGCCTCGGCGAGCAGGGCCGGCAGACCGGGCTCCCCGGGACCGTCGTCCGCCGCCACGGGCGCGGGTGCGGGCGCGGGCACGGGGGCCGGTGCGGTCCGTGCCGCCCGTACGCCCAGCGGCAGCCGGTCCGCCAGCGGGCGCTGGTCCATCCGCGCGCGGACCCGGTCGCCGACGGCCCGGGTGCCGTTGCGGCGGTCGAACCGCTCGGCGAGGCCGGTCGCCTCCGCGCGGGCGTGCGCCGCCAGCTCCCCCGCGGTCCAGGTCCGCCCGGCCGGCCCCGGCACCCGCTGCCCGCCGAGCCCCAGCGCGGTCAGCCGGTCCATCAGCAGGGCCACCACGGCCAGGAACTCCAGCCGGCTGCGCGGATCCCCGGTGTCCGTGAAGTACGCCGGGCGCTCGGCCAGCAGCTCCAGGGCGCGCGCCTCGTTGCCGGTCAGCGCGCAGAACTCCACGTGCTCGGCGTACGCGCCGCGCATGCTCTCCATCGGGCGGACCAGCCGGAAGCCGCGCAGGTGGTGCGCGCGGGCCTCGTCCAGGCGGCCCAGCCGCAGCAGCGGCGCCAGCGAGGAGGCCAGCACGGAGTGCGGCTCGTGCGCGCAGGCGAACTCGCCCTCCAGCACCGGCTGCCACAGCCGCAGCGCCTGGGCGTCCCGGCCGCACCGGACCTGCCAGACACCCTGCCCGTGCAGCTCGCAGGCGTGGCAGTCGGCCATCTCGTCCCGGTCGGCGGCCAGCCACGCGGCGTACGCCCGCTCCGCGCGCGGCAGGTCGCCGATGTGCGCGGCCACGCTGAACTCGGCGCTGCGCACGGCCCGTTCGGAGTGCCCGGCGAGCCGGTAGCGGTGCTCCATCTCGCCGAGCCACTTCTCGATCGAGGACAGCGGGATGTGCGGCTGGTCCAGCATGCCCGCCGACATCCACTTGAAGACCCAGTGCAGCGTGTGCGTCTCGTACGCGTCGAACACCTCCGGCCGCTCGTCCCACAGGCGCAGCAGCCGCGCGAACGGGACGAACATCCGGTCCTTCTCGGAGCTGTAGTTGTAGACCTTCAGCTGGTGTCCGAGCGCCTCGACCACGGCGAGCGGGACGTCCAGCCGCTCGGCCTCGGCGAGCAACTGCTCCGCGCGCGCGTTGCGGGCCGGGCCCTCCGGCCGCTCGGCGTTCTCCGCCAGCGCCCGGCGCAGCGCGTCGATGTCCGTGATCTCACTCATCTTCCGTCCCCCTCCCCGTGGGTCGCCCAGGCGAGCAGCCCCATGAACGCCCGGTTGAGCAGCGCCGAGTCGGCGGGCCGCAGCGGGCGCTGCGCCCGCAGCAGCGCCTGCCCGTACAGCGACTCGGTCGCGGTGCCGATCAGCTCCGGGTCGCCGAGCGAACCGATCCGCCGGACCAGCGGGTTGAGCTGGTTCAGCACCAGACGCGCGCGCGGGGCGCTGCCGCGCAGCGAGCCCAGGATGCCCGCCCACAGGTCGTCGGCCCGCTCCTCGGCCGCCGCGCGGGCCTGCTCGTGCCGGGTGCCCCGGTCGTCCAGGTGCAGCGCGGGCACGGCCGGCGGGTGGAAGGCGCGCAGGACGACGTCGCAGCCCAGCGGGTCCAGCCGGTCGCGCGCGACGGCCAGGAACCCGGCCAGCGCCAGCTCCTCGGCCGGGTCGACGGTGTCCAGGTGCGCGGTCACGGTGTCCGCGTCCAGCTCGGCGACCACCGTGCCCGGCCGCACCCGCGGCAGCGCCTCGACCAGCTCGCTGTCGTAGGTGTAGCCGCCGTTGACCACGCCGACGCCCTGCGCCGAGGCGATCGGCGCGACCTGCCGGTACTCCTCGACCGTCCGCGTGAAGTGCACCACCGGGTGCCGCCGCGCGAACTCCTCCAGCGAGAGCTGCCCGTCGGTCGTCTCGAACGGCAGCCAGGGCAGCATCGTGCGCAGCATCTCCGCGTCGTGCCGGGCGAGCGACTTCACGCCCAGGTGGTGCACGGCGAGGAACGCCGACAGCCGCTCCGGGTCGCCGGCCGCGAGCCCCGACAGCCAGGACCGGATCCGGCCGCCGAGCGCCTCCCGGACGGCGGCCAGGGTCTCGTCCTCGTACAGCGCCTCGCGGGAGGCGGTGGGGCGCAGGCTGTCGGTGTCCAGGACGCAGCGCACGAAGAACGCCCAGTCCGGCAGGAGCTGTTCGGCCCGCTCGGTGAGCAGCATGCCCTTCAGGTGCACGCGGTGGGTCGCCCGCTGCGCCGGGCTGACCGCCGACGGCAGCACGTACGCCACCCCGCGGATCCCGGCCAGCGGCACGTCCAGGTCGATCGCGTCCAGCGGGGCGAAGCCGAACAGCTCCTGGCAGTGCCGGGCCAGCGCCGCCCGGCGGGCGCCCGGAGCCGGATAGGCGCGGTCCCAGGGCGCGGGCCGCTCGGTGACCGGCTCGTCGCCGACCCGGACGTCGTACGGCAGCAGGGAGCCGAAGTCCCGGGCCAGCGCGCGCACCCGGGCGGGCGCCAGCCACTCGGCCGCGCCGGCCCGCGCCGTCAGGTACACGGTCGTGCCCGGCTCGGGCCGCGCCGAGGCGGGCAGCGTGCGCACGGTGTACGACCCGTCGTCCCGGGCCGTCCACTCCACCGGCGGGGCGCCGGGCGTACGGGCGCTGCGGCTGACCACCCGGATGCGCTCGGCGACCACGAAGCAGGCGAGCAGGCCGATGCCGAACTGGCCGAGGAAGTCCGAGCGGGCCTCGTGCAGGCCGTCGGCCCGCTTGGAGCTGCGGCCGATGGTGGCCAGCAGGCCGTGCACCTCCGGCTCGGTGAGCCCGACACCGGTGTCCTCCACCCGCAGCCCGCCGTCCACCGCGTGCAGCCGGACCCGCGCCGGGGCGTCCGGTTCGCCGGCCCGCCGGGCGGTGATGGCGTCCACGGCGTTCTGCAGCAGCTCGCGCAGATAGACCCGGGGGCTGGAGTACAGGTGATGGGAGAGCAGGTCCACCAGACCGCGCAGGTCGACCTGGAAGGTATGGGGCTGGTGGGGCGGCTGGGGCGGCTGGGATGCCTGTGAGGTCTGGGAGTCCATCGTCACTGCGCCGGCAGAGGGGGAGCGCGTGCGGCGCGGGGTCGGGCGGTCCCGGCGGGGCGGTGACCGCGAAGGATGGCCGGAGCCGGTCATCCTAGGGCCGCACCAGCCCGTCTGACCAGGAGTTTCCCTGATGTTTACAGCGTCACGGCGGGAACCGTCCGGCGCCGGGTCCGGAAACCGCCAGGGCGGCGGCTACGGCATTGTCAGTGCCGTGGTGTGCAATGGATCTCGTGCCCGCACTGCAAGAACCGCTCAAGAAGGTGCTCGGCCCCGCCACCGCGAAGGTGATGGCCGAGCACCTCGGCCTGCACACCGTCGGCGACCTCCTGCACCACTACCCGCGCAGATACGAGGAGCGCGGCCAGCTCACCCACCTCGCCGACCTGCCCATGGACGAGCACGTCACGGTGGTCGCCCAGGTCGCCGACGCCCGCCTGCACACGTTCGCCTCCGCCAAGGCCCCGCGCGGCAAGGGCCAGCGCCTGGAGGTCACGATCACCGACGGCAGCGGCCGGCTCCAGCTCGTCTTCTTCGGCGCGGGCGTGCACAAACCCCACAAGGAGCTGCTGCCGGGCACCCGCGCGCTGTTCGCCGGCAAGGTCTCCGTCTTCAACCGCCGCCTCCAGCTCGCCCACCCGGCGTACGAACTGCTGCGCGGCGACGGCGAGGAGACCGTCGAGACCTGGGCCGGCGCGCTGATCCCGCTGTATCCGGCGACCGCCAAACTGGAGTCCTGGAAGATCGGCAAAGCGGTCCAGACGGTGCTGCCCAGCGCCCAGGAGGCCGTCGACCCGCTCCCGGAGTCGCTGCGCGCCGGCCGCGGCCTGGTGTCCCTGCCCGAGGCCCTGCTCAAGATCCACCGGCCGCACACCAAGGCCGACATCGCCGACGCGCGCGCCCGCCTGAAGTGGGACGAGGCGTTCGTCCTCCAGGTCGCCCTGGCCCGCCGCCGGCACGCCGACACCCAGCTCGCCGCCGTGCCCCGCGTGCCCCGCCCGGACGGCCTGCTCACGGCCTTCGACGACCGCCTCCCCTTCACCCTCACCGACGGCCAGCGCAAGGTCTCCCAGGAGATCTTCGACGACCTCGCCACCGCCCACCCGATGCACCGCCTGCTCCAGGGCGAGGTCGGCAGCGGCAAGACCCTCGTCGCCCTGCGCGCCATGCTCGCCGTGGTCGACGCGGGCGGACAGGCGGCCCTGCTGGCGCCCACCGAGGTCCTCGCCCAGCAGCACCACCGCTCCATCACGGAGATGATGGGCGAACTGGCCGAGAAGAACATGCTGGGCGGCGCCGAGCACGCCACGAAGGTGGTGCTGCTCACCGGCTCGACGGGCACGGCGGCCCGCCGCCAGGCGCTGCTCGACCTGGCCACCGGCGAGGCCGGTGTCGTCATCGGCACCCACGCCCTGATCGAGGACAAGGTGCTCTTCCACGACCTCGGCCTGGTCGTGGTCGACGAACAGCACCGCTTCGGCGTGGAGCAGCGCGACGCCCTGCGCGGCAAGGGCAAGCAGCCGCCGCACCTGCTCGTCATGACGGCCACGCCCATCCCGCGCACGGTCGCCATGACGGTCTTCGGCGACCTGGAGACCTCGGTCCTGGACCAGCTCCCGGCCGGCCGCTCGCCGATCGCCAGCCATGTCGTCCCGGCCGCCGACAAGCCCCACTTCCTGGCCCGCGCCTGGGAGCGGGTCCGCGAGGAGGTCACGGCCGGCCACCAGGCGTACGTGGTCTGCCCGCGGATCGGGGACGAGGAGGACGACCCGAAGAAGGCGGGCAGGAAGAAGCCCGCCGCGGACGAGGCGGACCGCCGCCCGCCGCTGGCCGTGCTCGACGTGGCCGCCGAACTGGGCCGCGGGCCCCTGAAGGGCCTGAAGGTGGAGGTCCTGCACGGCCGGATGCACCCGGACGACAAGGACGCCGTGATGCGCCGCTTCGCGGCCGGCGAGACGGACGTCCTGGTCGCCACCACCGTCATCGAGGTCGGCGTCAACGTCCCGAACGCCACGGCCATGGTCATCATGGACGCGGACCGCTTCGGCGTCTCCCAGCTCCACCAGCTCCGCGGCCGGGTCGGCCGCGGCTCCGCACCGGGCCTGTGCCTGCTGGTCACCGAGGCGTCCGAGGCCGCTCCGGCCCGCCAGCGGCTGAGCGCGGTCGCCGCCACCCTGGACGGCTTCGAGCTGTCCCGCATCGACCTCGAACAGCGCCGCGAGGGCGACGTCCTCGGCCAGGCCCAGTCCGGCGCCCGCTCCAGCCTGCGGGTGCTGGCGGTCATCGAGGACGAGGAGGTCATCGCCCAGGCCCGCGAGGAGGCGGCGGCGGTGGTCGCGGCCGACCCGGAACTGACCGGCCTCCCGGGCCTGCGCACGGCCCTGGACGCCCTGCTGGACGAGGAGAGGGAGCAGTATCTGGAGAAGGGGTGAGGGAGACTCCTAGGGGCTCTGGGGCGCGGGGAACCGCGCGACCGGCCACACTGAACCCGAAGACGCTCACCAGCAAGGACCGAAGATGACCCGCGTGATCGCCGGCGCAGCCGGCGGACGTCGCCTCGCCGTCCCGCCCGGCACCGGCACCCGCCCCACCTCCGACCGCGCCCGCGAAGGTCTCTTCTCCACCTGGCAGTCCCTGCTGGGCGGCCCGCTGGCCGGCGAGCGGGTCCTCGACCTGTACGCCGGCTCGGGCGCCGTGGGCCTGGAGGCCCTGTCCCGGGGCGCGGGCCACACCCTCCTGGTCGAGGCGGACGCCAGAGCCGCGCGGACCGTCCGGGAGAACGTCAGGAACCTGGGCCTGCCCGGCGCGGAGGTCAGAGCGGGCAAAGCGGAACAAGTCATCCGGACCGCACCGCCCGCCGAGCCGTACGACCTGGTCTTCCTCGACCCGCCGTACGCCGTCACCGACGACGATCTTCGGGAGATCCTGCTCACACTCCGCTCGGAACGCTGGCTAGCCGACGGCGCCCTCGTCACCGTGGAGCGCAGCACCAGAGGCGGCGAATTCCGCTGGCCGGACGGCTTCGAGGCGATCAGGTCCCGTCGCTACGGCGAGGGAACGTTTTGGTACGGTCGCGCCGCCTCTACGTGCGAAGACGCACGATGACCGGACCGGAGAGCGAGGGATCACAAGTGCGCCGCGCCGTCTGTCCCGGGTCGTTCGACCCGATCACCAACGGACATCTCGACATCATCGCCCGAGCCTCCCGTCTCTACGACGAGGTGTACGTCGCGGTGATGATCAACAAGTCCAAGAAGGGCCTGTTCGACATCGACGAGCGGATCGAGCTGATCCGCGAGGTCACCTCCGCGTACGCCAACGTCCGCGTCGAGGCGTTCCACGGCCTCCTCGTGGACTTCTGCAAGCAGCGCGAGATCCCCGCCATCGTCAAGGGCCTGCGCGCCGTCAGCGACTTCGACTACGAACTCCAGATGGCCCAGATGAACAACGGCCTCACCGGCGTCGAGACGCTGTTCGTGCCCACCAACCCCACCTACAGCTTCCTCTCCTCCTCGCTCGTCAAGGAGGTCGCGGCCTGGGGCGGCGACGTCTCGCACCTGGTGCCCGCCCCGGTCCTCCAGGCGCTGAACCAACGTCTCGCCAAGGGCTGATGGGGCTACAGTCGTCCCGTCCGTTGCCCATCCGGCCGTAGAGAGTGGCGAGCACAGGTGGACGTGCAGAAGAAGCTGGACGAGATCGTCTCCGCGGTCTCCGGCGCCCGGTCCATGCCCATGTCGGCGTCGTGCGTGATCAACCGCGCCGAACTGCTCGCGCTGCTCGAAGAGGTGCGCCAGGCGCTGCCCGGTTCCCTCGCCCAGGCGCGGGAGCTGATCGGCGACCGCGAGCAGATGGTCGAGCAGGCCCGGCAGGAGGCCGAGCGGATCATCGAGAGCGCGCACGCCGAGCGCGGCTCGCTGATCTCCGGCACCGAGATCGCCCGCCGCTCCCAGGCCGAGGCCGACCGGATCCTCGCCGAGGCCCGCAAGGAGGCCGAGGAGATCCGCGCCGAGGCCGACGACTACGTCGACTCCAAGCTGGCCAACTTCGAGGTCGTCCTCACCAAGACCCTGGGCTCGGTCGGCCGGGGCCGCGAGAAGCTGCTCGGCACGGGCCCCGGCCTGGACGAGGCGGGCTACGCGGACGAGGACGCCCCCGAGCGCAGTCACGACCCGGAGACCCTGCGCCGCGACGCCGACGCCTACGTGGACGCCAAGCTGGGCGCCTTCGAGGCGGTCCTCGCCAAGACCCTGGAGGCCGTCGGCCGGGGCCGGCAGAAGCTGCACGGCCGGATCGCCACCGACGACCTCGGCGCGCTCGCCGACGACACCACGACCTACCAGCACTCCAGCGACGCCGACTACCTCGCCGACCTCGCGGCCCTCGCCGACAGCGACCGCGCCGGCCGGCAGCCCGAGCGGTCCGCGCCGGACCGGCCCGCCTACGCGCCGCAGCCCGCCTACGCGCCCGCCGCCGGCTACGACCCGCCGGCCGGCGCCGTCCCGCAGCAGCCGGACCCGTACGGGGGCTATCCCCAGCAGCCGGAGTACGCCGCGCCGCAGGACCCGTACGGCTACCAGCAGGCCGACCCCTACGCCTACCAGGGCTACGACCCCCAGCAGCCCGCCTACGACCCCCGGCAGGCCGCGCACCAGCCGCAGCCCCACGGCCAGGCGCCCGCGCAGGCCCCGGCCCGGCAGGACTACGCCCTGGACGAGACCAGCCTCTTCGACACCGGCATGATCAGCGCGGAGCAGATGCGGGCGTACGAGGAGGGCCGGGGACGGTAGCCGGGAGCCCGATTGGGCGCTGAGCGAAAGGTCCAGTATCCTGGCTCTTCGGTCGCGCGTATGTCCGCGATCACCGCTGCCCGCACCACCGAGGGGCGGCGTCCCTCCGAGTTCGCAGATCGAAAGCAGGAATGGCTCCCAACGCCCGCCTCGACCACCGCAACCCCCTCGTGATCGACACGCACGAGCTGGGCCGGCGTCCTGGCGCGCTGCAGCGCCTGACCCGCGAGATCGACGCTCCCCGGGATCTCGGCATCCAGGGAGTCATCGGAGTGCCGGAAGGCACCCCGCTGGAACTCGACCTCCGTCTGGAGTCGGTCTTGGAAGGGGTGCTTGTCACAGGCACCGCCCGTGCCACGGCCGAGGGGGAGTGCGTAAGGTGTCTGGAGCCGGTCGGGCTGGAGCTCGAAGCGGACTTCCAGGAGATGTTCTCGTACCCTGACGCCGACGACCGGGGCCGCGTGATCGCGGAACCGGGCGACGACGCCGAGGACGACGAGGACAGGCTCTTCATCGAGGACGGTCTGATCGACCTCGAGCCTGTGCTGCGTGATGCGGTGGTGCTCGCACTGCCGATGCAGCCGGTGTGCCAGGACGACTGCCCGGGCCTGTGCTCCGAATGCGGAGTGCGGCTCGCGGACGACCCGGACCACCACCATGACGCCGTCGACATCCGTTGGGCGGCTTTGCAGGGACTCGCCGGCTCCACGAAGGACGGCGAGAAGGACGAGATGAGCGGCGCCGAAGCGGGCGTCGACGAGAAGCAGGAGAAGTAGCCGTGGCTGTTCCGAAGCGGAAGATGTCGCGCAGCAACACGCGCCACCGCCGGTCGCAGTGGAAGGCTGCGGTCCCCACCCTGGTTGCGTGCGAGCGCTGCCACGAGCCCAAGCAGCAGCACATCGCGTGCCCGTCTTGCGGCACCTACAACAAGCGCCAGGTCCTCGAAGTCTGAGTGGCTGGTGAGAGGCCCGATGACTGACGCGAAAGCAGCTAGTCCCCGCCAGCGCGGGGGTAGTCCGCAGGCCTCGTCCCACACGCTTCTGGAAGGGCGGCTCGGCTACCAGCTCGAGTCCGCCCTTCTGGTGCGTGCGCTGACCCACCGTTCCTACGCGTACGAGAACGGCGGTCTGCCGACGAACGAGCGGCTGGAGTTCCTCGGGGACTCCGTGCTCGGCCTCGTCGTCACGGACACGCTGTACCGCACCCACCCCGACCTGCCCGAAGGCCAGCTGGCCAAGTTGCGGGCCGCGGTGGTCAACTCGCGTGCGCTGGCGGAGGTCGGCCGTGGCCTGGACCTGGGCGCCTTCATCCGGCTCGGCCGGGGTGAAGAGGGCACGGGCGGCCGGGACAAGGCGTCCATCCTCGCCGACACCCTCGAAGCGGTGATCGGCGCGGTCTATCTCGACCAGGGCCTCGACGCGGCCTCCGAACTGGTGCACCGCCTGTTCGACCCGCTGATCGAGAAGTCCTCCAACCTCGGAGCCGGCCTGGACTGGAAGACCTCCCTCCAGGAGCTCACCGCGATGGAGGGACTCGGCGTGCCCGAGTACCTGGTCACGGAGACCGGCCCCGACCACGAGAAGACCTTCACTGCTGCCGCCCGCGTCGGAGGCGTCTCGTACGGCACCGGCACCGGCCGCAGCAAGAAGGAGGCGGAGCAGCAGGCCGCCGAGTCCGCCTGGCGGTCCATCCGGGCCGCGGCGGACGAGCGCGCCCACGTGGCGAAAGAGCCTGTGAAGGAGACGGCCGACGCGGCCGTCCAGGACGGCGACACGTCGTCCGCCACCGCCTGACCCGCAGTATCCGAGCGCCCGCTCCGGCCGTCCACGCCGGCGCGGGCGCTCACCTCATCCACCGGTCCGTACGGTTCTCACGGGGGTCCCGATGCCCGAGCTGCCCGAGGTCGAGGTCGTCCGGCGCGGCCTGGAGCGCTGGGTCGCGCACCGGACCGTCGCCGCGACCGAGGTGCTGCACCCGCGCGCCGTCCGCCGGCACCTCGCCGGACCCGACGACTTCGCGCACCGGCTCAAGGGCCACCACATCGGCACCCCGCGGCGGCGCGGCAAGTACCTGTGGCTGCCGCTGGAGGAGACCGGCCAGGCGGTCCTCGCCCACCTCGGCATGAGCGGCCAGCTCCTGGTCCAGCCGCACGACGCGCCGGACGAGAAGCACCTGCGCATCCGCGTCCGGTTCGCCGACGCGCTCGGCACCGAACTGCGCTTCGTCGACCAGCGCACCTTCGGCGGGCTGTCGCTGCACGACACCACCGACGACGGCCTGCCCGACGTCATCGCCCACATCGCCCGCGACCCGCTGGACCCGCTCTTCGACGACGAGGCCTTCCACCAGGCACTGCGCCGCAAGCGGACCACGATCAAGCGGGCCCTGCTGGACCAGTCGCTGATCAGCGGCGTCGGCAACATCTACGCCGACGAGGCGCTGTGGCGCTCCCGCGTCCACTACGAACGCCCGACGGCGCACTTCACCCGCCCGGCCACGGCGGAACTCCTCGGCCACGTCCGGGACGTGATGAACGCGGCCCTCGCCGTCGGCGGCACCAGCTTCGACAGTCTGTACGTCAACGTCAACGGCGAGTCGGGCTACTTCGACCGCTCGCTGGACGCGTACGGCCGCGAGGGGCTGCCCTGCAAGCGCTGCGGCACACCCCTGCGCCGCCGGCCCTGGATGAACCGCTCCAGCTACTTCTGCCCGAAGTGTCAGAGGGCGCCGCGCGTCTCGTCGTAGCGCGCGCGGGCCGCGAGGACGTCGTCCATCGCGCCCTCCACACAGTGGATGAGCGACAGCAGCCGCTCGGCGACCCGGTGGCCCAGCGGCGTCAGTTCGTAGTCCACGCGCGGCGGGTTCGTCGGCTGCGCCTCGCGGTGCACCAGCCCGTCGCGCTCCAGCGCGTGCAGCGTCTGGGACAGCATCTTCTCGCTCACCCCGTCCACCCGCCGGCGCAGTTCGTTGAAGCGCAGCGAGCCCTCGTGGAGCGCGCCGAGCGTCAGCCCGCCCCAGCGGCCCGTGACGTGCTCGAGCGTGCCGCGCGACGGGCAGGCCTTGGCGAAGACGTTGTACGCGAGGTCGTCGTGGTCCTGGGTGATGGCGGTCATACCCCGAGGATACGCCTCCACAGCACTGACCGCAGGGTTGCACTAACTTCTGGTTAGTGCTTTCCTTTGGTCATCGCCAGTGAGTGACACGCCTTCAAGGAGCCCCGTATGACCACGCCCGTGGTGTCCATCGCCTACCACTCCGGTTACGGCCACACCGCCGTCCTCGCCGAGGCCGTCCGCGCCGGTGCCGCCGACGCGGGTGCCGAGGTGCGGCTGATCAAGGTGGACGAGATCACCGACGAACAGTGGGAGGCGCTGGACCGCTCCGACGCGATCGTCTTCGGCTCGCCCACCTACATGGGCACCGCCTCCGGTGCCTTCCACGTGTTCGCGGAGGCGACCTCCAAGCGCTGGTTCGGCCAGGACTGGCGGGACAAGCTGGCCGCCGGCTTCACCAACTCCGCCTCCAAGAGCGGCGACAAGCTGCACACCCTGCAGTTCTTCCAGACGCTCGCCGCCCAGCACGGCATGCACTGGGTCAACCTCGGCCTGCTCCCCGGCTGGAACAGCACCACCGCCTCCGAGAACGACCTCAACCGTCTCGGCTTCTTCGCCGGCGCCGCCGCCCAGTCCCCGAGCGACCAGGGGCCCGAGGGCGTCCACAAGGCGGACATAGCCACCGCCGAACACCTGGGCCGCCGGGTGGCGGAGACGACGCGGACCTTCCTCCTCGGCCGCACCGCCGCCTGACGGCCGCACCGCACGGGCCGCGCGCGGGCGGCCCGCGCCGGACGGCGGTCCTAGGACCCGTCGGACGGCGGTCTCAGGGTCCGCCGGATGGTGGTCTCAGGACCCGAAGTCCACGGTCCACCACGGCCCGCCCGGGCCGAAGTGGACACCGGCGCCGACCGTCTGGAAGCCGCAGTTCAGGATGTTGGCGCGATCGGCGGCACTGTTCATCCAGGCCGTCACCGCGGCCGCCGCGCCGGCCTGGCCGCGGGCCGTGTTCTCGCCGCCCAGGCCGGTGATGCCGGCCTTGGCCGCCCGGTCCCACGGCGTGCGGCCGTCCGGGTCGATGTGACCGAAGAAGTTCCGCGCGGCCATGTCGTCGCTGAACGCCTCGGCCAGCCCGGTCAGCGCGGAGTTCGCCGCGAGCGGGGTGCAGCCGGCCTTCGCCCGCTCGCCGTTGACCAGCTTCAGCATCTCGGCCTCGGCGGCGGCCTCCCGCGACACCGTCACGGGCCCGGAGGGGGGCACCGGCGCCTTGGTGGCCGTACGGGACGGGGTGGGCTTGGGCTTGGCGGGGGTGGCCTTCGGCTTCGTGGGAGTGGGCTTCGGCTTGGCCGGGGTGGGCTTCGGCTTCGGGGCGGAAGCGGAGGCGGAGGGCTTGGCGGGGGTGGGCTTCGGCTCGGCCGGAGTCGCCTTCGGCGTGGCGGGGGTGGGCTTCGGCTCGGCCGGGGTCGTCTTCGGACCGTTCGGGCTCGTCTTCGATCCACCCGGGGCCGTCCCCGAACCGCCCGGCCTGCTCCTCGCGGGCGCGGGCGTCTGCGTGGCCGGCTTCTGCCCGGCCGGCTTCTCCGTCGCCGTCTTCGGCGGGGCCGGCGGGGCGGCGGCCGGCTTCGAGGCGGAGGGAGAAGGGGAGGAGGCGGACGGAGAAGGGGACAGGGAGGCGGACGGGCTCGCGGAGGCGGTGGGGGTTGCGGTACCGCCCTGGGCGGAGCCCGCGGTGGGGCCGCCGATACGGGGTTCCGCGCCGCCCGAGGTGCCACCCTGCTCGCTCGCCGTGTAGCCCGGGGATGCGACGGCCGTCGTCTGCTCGCCGCCGGTGGTGTGCGTGCCGCCGCCGAGCTGGTAGTGCTCCAGGCCCGGCACCACGGCGGGCACCACTCCGGTGACCGTCGCGACCGTGCCCAGGGTGACGGCCACGGTCAGCCCGAGCAGACCCGCGCGCACCGGCCGTGCGGCCCCGCTCCGACGCTCCCGGGCGGACACCGGTCCGTCAGCCGGACCGGCCGAGGGTGCGGGTGCGGCCGGTGCCTGGCCGTCGTCCGGCGTCTCGCCTGATGCGTCGTCCGGCGTGTCGTCCGACGCGAAGAGGTACGCCTGCGCCTTCGCGGTGGCCTCGGCGTACGCCTCCGGGTCCGGGCCGGGCGCGACGCCCATGGGGACGGTGCGCGGAGCGTCACTGCCGGTGCCCTGGTCGGTGCCCTGGCCGGTGTGCCGGCCGGCGTCGGCCGCCGTGGCGCGGCCCGTGGCGGCGCGGCCGGCGGCGGAGCGTCGGTGGCGTCCCATGTCCTTGCCTTCTTCCTCGTGCGTGCGGCCGGCCGGCGTGGCCCCCCTTGATCAACCCGGCTCAACCCGACTCACTCGATCGAGTGAGTTTCCCGCTGCGGTTCACCGCTTCCGGACCGTACCCGATGAAGCGCCGGGGCGATGTGTCCCGAATGACACCGGCCGGTTAGGTTGCAGCCATGAGCGAGGACGTACGACTGGTCGCCTGGGTGCGCGGACACGTGCAGGGCGTGGGTTTCCGCTGGTTCACGCGGGCCAAGGCGCTGGAGATCGGCGGATTGAGTGGTTTTGCTCTCAATACGGCCGACGGCCGGGTCCAGGTGGTCGCGGAGGGGTCACAGGAGGGGTGCGAGAGGCTGCTGAGCTGGCTCCAGGGCAGCGACACGCCCGGGCGCGTGGACGGTGTGACCGAGATCTGGGACACACCGCGCGGCGGCTACGACGGTTTCGCCATCCGCTGATCCGGCCCCCGGGGCCCTCCGCGGCGGCGGCCTCCACGGCGCCGAGGTCGCGTGCCGGAGTGGAAACGCCCAGGTGGTTGCCAATCCGGGCGGGTCATGGCAGGCTCCGCTGGTACTGCTGGCCGCCGCACCCCGAGGGGCCCGGGCAGGCGCCGCACCGTCGTGTTCCCGGCCGTGCGCCCCGGTTCGCCCCCGATACAGGGCGTGATCGTGTTGACCGTCAAACTTTTTGGTGAGACGCTGAAAGCCCCGCGCACCTTAGCTGTTTGGCATGGAACAACAGCAGAGCACCACCCCGTGCCAAGCACCGCGGGTGCGAATCCCTCACGACCCAACCGCATCGGTCGGTCACTCATTGTGGAGGACCATCCATCATGGCAAAGGCGCTTCTCGGTTACGTCGGCGGCTCCGACCCTCGACTCCTCGCCGAGATGCGACGGCTGCAACAGCGCGTTCAGGACCTGGAGTCCGAGCTGGTCCGGATCCAGGCGGAGAACCAAGCGCTGACGGCTGCCGCCTCTCAGGACAGGATCATGGAGAGCATCGACGCACACCAGGCGGAGCCTGCGCTCACCTGATCACTGCCAACGCTCCACAACAGCAGACACAGCGATCGGGCTGTCCGTATCAACCGCTCAGTTGATCGGACGACTGCGATCCAGTCGTCAGAGTTGCAAGGGACGCTTCGGCGTCCCTTCGTTCTTTCCCCCCGGCATCCTTTCACCTTCTTCACCATCTGGTGTGCCCTGCGTGCCTGGTGACGAAACCGCGCGGCCACCAGGGTTCGTGGAGCGGGGCATCGGCGGCGGGTAAAGTCCGGCGGCGTGCACCTCAAGGCCCTGACCCTGCGTGGTTTCAAGTCCTTCGCCTCGGCGACCACGCTCCGCTTCGAACCGGGCATCACGTGTGTCGTCGGCCCGAACGGCTCGGGCAAGTCCAATGTCGTGGACGCGCTCAGCTGGGTCATGGGCGAGCAGGGTGCCAAGTCGCTGCGCGGCGGCAAGATGGAGGACGTCATCTTCGCCGGCACCACCGGCCGCCCGCCGCTCGGCCGCGCCGAGGTGTCCCTGACCATCGACAACTCCGACGGGGCCCTGCCCATCGAGTACGCCGAGGTCACCCTCACGCGGATCATGTTCCGCAACGGCGGCAGCGAGTACCAGATCAACGGCGACACCTGCCGTCTGCTGGACATCCAGGAACTCCTCTCCGACTCCGGCATCGGCCGCGAGATGCACGTCATCGTCGGCCAGGGCCAGCTCGACTCCGTCCTGCACGCCGACCCCATGGGCCGCCGCGCCTTCATCGAGGAGGCGGCCGGGGTCCTCAAGCACCGCAGGCGCAAGGAGAAGGCGCTGCGCAAGCTGGACGCGATGCAGGCCAACCTCGCGCGCGTGCAGGACCTCACCGGCGAACTGCGCCGCCAGCTCAAACCGCTGGGCCGGCAGGCGGCGGTCGCCCGCCGGGCCGCCGTCATCCAGGCCGACCTCCGCGACGCCCGGCTGCGGCTCCTGGCCGACGACCTCGTACGGCTGCGCGAAGCCCTCCGGGCCGAGATCGCCGACGAGGCGGCCCTGAAGGAGCGCAAGGAGAGCGCCGAGCAGGCACTGAAGCAGGCCCTGCACCGCGAGGCCCGGCTGGAGGACGAGGTGCGCCGGCTCAGCCCGCGCCTGGCGCGCGCCCAGCAGACCTGGTACGAGCTGTCCCAGCTCGCCGAGCGGGTCCGCGGCACGGTCTCGCTGGCCGACGCCCGGCTCAAAAGCGCCACCTCCGCCCCGCCCGAGGAACGGCGCGGCCGGGACCCCGAGGACCTGGAGCGCGAGGCCGCCCGCGTCCGCGAGCAGGAGGCCGAGCTGGAAGCCGCGCTGGAGGCGGCCCGGCGGGCCCTGGACGACACCGTCGCCCACCGCGCGGAACTGGAGCGCGAGCTGTCCGCCGAGGACCGCCGGCTGAAGGACGCCGCCCGCGCCATCGCCGACCGCCGGGAGGGCCTGGCCCGGCTGTCCGGGCAGGCCGCCGCGGCCCGCTCGCGCGCCGCCTCCGCCCAGGCGGAGATCGACCGGCTGGCCACCGCCCGCGACGAGGCCCGGCAGCGGGCGGAGCAGGCGCAGGAGGAGTACGAGACCCTGCGGGCCGAGGTCGACGGCCTGGACGCCGGCGACGCCGACCTGGCCGGACAGCACGAGGCCGCCAAGCGGCGGCTCGCCGATGCCGAGGCCGCCCTCGGCGCGGCCCGCGAGGCGGCCGGCGCCGCCGAACGCCGGCGCGCCGCCACCCAGGCCCGGCACGAGACGCTGTCGCTGGGCCTGCGCCGCAAGGACGGCACCGGGATACTGCTCGGCGCCCGGGACCGGCTCACCGGAGTCCTCGGCCCGGCGGCGGAGCTGCTGACGGTCACCCCGGGCTACGAGATCCCCGTGGCGGCCGCCTTCGGCGCGGCGGCCGACGCCCTCGCCGTGACCAGCCCCGCGGCGGCGGCCGAGGCGATCACCCTCCTGCGCAAACAGGACGGCGGCCGGGCGACCCTGCTCCTGGCGGATGCTCCCGAGACACCCCGGGAGGGCGCGGAGGACGGCGGCGACGCGGCAGCCGCCCGCCCGCCCGGCGCCCCCCTCTTCGCCGCCGGTCTCGTCCGCGGCCCCGCCGGCCTCCTGCCCGCCGTACGCCGGCTGCTGGCGGACATCGTCGTGGTGGACACCCTGGAGGACGCCGAAGCCCTGGTCTACGCCCGTCCGGAGCTGACCGCCGTCACCGCCGAGGGCGACCTGCTCGGCGCACACCTCGCGCACGGCGGCTCCGCCGGTGCGCCCAGCCTGCTGGAGGTCCGGGCCGCCGTGGACGAGGCCGCCGCCGAGCTGGCCGGGCTGGCGGTCCGCTGCACCGCGCTGGCCGAGGAGGAGCGGGCCGCGGCGCAGCACCGTGACGAGGCCGCGGCCCTCGTCGAGGAGCTGGGCGAACGGCGCCGCGCCGCCGACCGGGAGAAGTCGGCCGTAGCCCAGCAGCTCGGACGCCTCGCCGGACAGGCACGGGCCGCCGCCGGCGAGGCCGAGCGGTCCGCCGCGGTGGCGGCGCGCGCCCAGGAAGCGCTGGACACGGCCGTACAGGAGGCCGAGGAGCTGGCCGAGCGGCTGGCCGTGGCCGAGGAGGCGCCCGCGGAGGAGGAGCCGGACACCTCGGTGCGGGACCGGCTCGCCGCCGACGGGGCCAACGCCCGGCAGACCGAGATGGAGGCCCGGCTCCAGGTCCGTACGCACGAGGAGCGGGTCAAGGGGCTCGCCGGCCGCGCCGACGCGCTCGACCGGACGGCCCGCGCCGAACGCGAGGCCCGCGCCCGCGCCGAGCAGCGCCGGGCCCGGCTACGGCACGAGGCGGCCGTGGCCGGGGCCGTCGCCTCCGGCGCCCGGCAGCTGCTCGCGCACGTGGAGGTGTCGCTCGGCCGCGCCGAACGCGAGCGCGCCGCCGCCGAGGCCGCCAAGGCGCGGGGCGAGCGGGAGCTGACCGCCGCGCGGACGGCCGGCCGTGAACTGAAGGCAGAACTCGACAAGTTGACTGATTCGGTTCACCGCGGCGAGGTACTAGGAGCAGAGAAGCGGCTGCGCATCGAGCAGCTCGAGACCAAGGCGCTGGAGGAACTGGGTGTCGAACCGGAGGGGCTGGTGGCGGAGTACGGTCCGCACCGGCTCGTGCCGCCCTCGCCCCCCGCCGAGGGCGAGCGGCTGCCGGACGACCCGGAGGACCCGCGCCACCAGCCCCGTCCCTTCGACCGCGCCGAGCAGGAGAAACGGCTCAGGGCCGCCGAGCGGGCGTACCAGCAGCTCGGCAAGGTCAATCCGCTGGCGCTGGAGGAGTTCGCCGCGCTGGAGGAGCGCCACCAGTTCCTCAGCGAGCAGCTGGAGGACCTGAAGAAGACCCGCGCCGACCTGCTCCAGGTGGTGAAGGAAGTCGACGAGCGCGTGGAGCAGGTGTTCTCCGAGGCCTACCGGGACACCGCCCGCGAGTTCGAGGGCGTCTTCGGCCGGCTGTTCCCCGGCGGCGAGGGCCGCCTCGTGCTGACCGACCCGGACGACATGCTCACCACGGGTGTGGACGTGGAGGCGCGTCCGCCGGGCAAGAAGGTCAAACGGCTCTCCCTGCTCTCGGGCGGCGAGCGCTCGCTGACGGCGGTGGCGCTGCTGGTGTCGATCTTCAAGGCCCGGCCGAGTCCGTTCTACGTCATGGACGAGGTCGAGGCCGCGCTCGACGACACCAACCTCCAGCGGCTGATCGGGATCATGCGGGAGCTCCAGGAGACCTCGCAGCTCATTGTGATCACGCACCAGAAGCGCACCATGGAGGTGGCGGACGCGCTCTACGGCGTGTCCATGCAGGGCGACGGCGTGTCCAAGGTCATCTCCCAGCGGCTGCGCTAGCGCTTTGTGCACGTCCCCTACAAGATCATCTGACTCGGTGTTCAGTTCTTGAACGCAGATCGTTAAGCCGTATCTGAAAACTCACAGTCGTTGAACTATTGACTTCGAAACTTGAAGGCATAGTCTCTGCAACGTTGCTTTTACCTTCAGGTGTAAGCGGCGCCTCCGTATGCGCCACTGGAGACCTGGAAGGGCTCGCCCCCACCCGGCAGCGTTGCCGTGGCCCGAGGAGTTACACCGTGACCAGCACAGCGCAGGCACCTCAGTCAGGAGCCAGAACGGCTCACCCCGAACATCTCGGGCACGTCATCTTCATCGCGGCGGCTGCCGCCATGGGCGGCTTCCTCTTCGGCTACGACAGCTCCGTGATCAACGGCGCCGTCGAGGCCATCCGCGGCCGTTACGACGTCGGCTCCGCCGCCCTCGCCCAGGTGATCGCGATCGCGCTGATCGGCTGTGCCATCGGCGCCGCCACCGCCGGCCGGATAGCCGACCGGATCGGCCGTATCCGCTGCATGCAGATCGCCGCGGCCCTGTTCACCATCAGCGCCGTCGGCTCCGCGCTGCCCTTCGCGCTGTGGGACCTCGCCTTCTGGCGCATCGTCGGCGGCTTCGCCATCGGCATGGCCTCCGTCATCGGCCCGGCCTACATCGCCGAGGTCGCCCCGCCCGCCTACCGCGGCCGGCTCGGCTCCTTCCAGCAGGCCGCGATCGTCGTCGGCATCGCCGTCTCCCAGCTCGTGAACTGGGGCCTGCTGAACGCCGCCGGCGGCGACCAGCGCGGCAAGCTGATGGGCCTGGAGGCCTGGCAGGTCATGCTCGGCGTGATGGTCGTCCCGGCCGTCCTCTACGGCATGCTGTCCTTCGCGATCCCCGAGTCCCCGCGCTTCCTGCTCTCCGTCGGCAAGCGTGAGCGCGCCCGCGCGATCCTCGCCGAGGTCGAGGGCAAGGAAGTCGACCTCGACGCCCGCGTCGCCGAGATCGAGCACGCGATGAAGAGCGAGCACAAGTCCAGCTTCAAGGACCTGCTCGGCGGCTCCTTCTTCTTCAAGCCGATCGTCTGGATCGGTATCGGCCTGTCGGTCTTCCAGCAGTTCGTCGGCATCAACGTCGCGTTCTACTACTCCTCGACGCTGTGGCAGTCGGTCGGCGTGGACCCGACGGACTCGTTCTTCTACTCCTTCACGACCTCGATCATCAACATCGTCGGCACCGTGATCGCGATGATCTTCGTGGACCGCGTCGGCCGCAAGCCGCTCGCCCTCATCGGCTCCGTCGGCATGGTCGTCGGCCTGGCGCTGGAGGCGTGGGCCTTCAGCTACCACCTGGTCGACGGCAAGCTGCCGGCCACCCAGGGCTGGGTGGCCCTGATCGCCGCCCACATCTTCGTCCTCTTCTTCGCCCTGTCCTGGGGCGTGGTGGTCTGGGTCTTCCTCGGCGAGATGTTCCCGAACAGGATCCGCGCCGCCGCCCTCGGTGTCGCCGCCTGCGCGCAGTGGATCGCCAACTGGGCCATCACGGCCAGCTTCCCGTCGCTGGCCGACTGGAACCTGTCCGGCACGTACGTGATCTACACCGTGTTCGCCGCGCTCTCCATCCCGTTCGTCCTGAAGTTCGTCAAGGAGACGAAGGGCAAGTCCCTGGAGGAGATGGGCTGACCCGCGGCTCCCCGAACTCGGGGAGAAGGGCCAAGTCCCCGCTGCCCCTCTCCTCGTACCCTCCGCCGCCCCCGGCCCGGCCACTGCCCGGACCGGGGGCGGCGGTGCGTACCCGGCCCAACGGGCCCGCCGCGATCTCGGCCCCCGCCCACCCCCGCCCGCGGCCTCGGGGCCGCCCACCGACTACGGCACCGGGCGCGCCCGGTCCGACCCCGGGGCACGGGCCGGGGCCCGGCGACACGGGCGCGCACCGCCGTCGGCTACGCCGGGTTTGGGGGAGGGGCGGTGGTGGAGTTCCGGTGGCCGGTGTCTGGTGCCAGGTGCCGTGCTGCGGAGGCGTCCGGCCGTTGGGGGCCTGGTCCCGGCTTGCTGCGGTGGCTGTCCGCCGTACCCGGCTCGTGGCGGGTTCGGGGGCCGGGTGTCTGACACCTGGTGCCGTACTCGACTCGTGGTCGGTGTGGCGGCGGGGTTGCAGGGGCCGGTGTCTGGTGCCGTGGGGGCGGACGCCGGTCCGGAGTTCCCGGGGGGCGGCCTCGGTTAGGGCCGGCCGGGGCGAGGCGCGGCGGCGGGCCTGGGCGATCGGCGTGAGTGCCCGGCGCCGGAGCCGTCCTCACGGCCCTGGGAACCGCCTGACCATTCCCGTCCGCCGCGCGACGCCATTCACGCACTCGCCGCGGTGACCCCGGAGCCGAGTACGTCCAGTACGAGAGCCTGAGACCGGCACGCCAGAGCACCCCCCGGCCTGGGAGGCGCCGCCCGGGACTCTCACGAGGCAGGTGCTCGCCGCACAGGCGACGCGGCCCCGGCGACCGACGGGACCAGTGCCCGACCCTCTCGCCGCCCGCAGGCACCGATCCGGGCACGGTACGGCGGCGGGTACCCGCCCGGCCCGGTGCCGTGCCCGGTGAACCCGCCGAGGGCGGTTGCCCGCCGGTGGGCCGGTCGGGTCACTGCCGGGTGGCGTTGGGCAGGGCGTAGTGGTGGGCGAGCCCTCGGTCGCGGCGGGCGGTCAGCGCCGGCACCGTCCGGCCGGGGCCGGGGAGTCGGTCGTACCGCCGCCACGCGCCGCCGGGTGGCGCGGGGCAGGGCGTGCGGGGGTCGAGCCTGGCCGGTCGCGGCGGGCTGTCAGTCCCGGAGCCCTCCGGCCGGGGCCGGGGAGCCAGTCGTACTGCCGCCACGCGCCGCCACGCGCCGCCACGCGCCGCCACGCGCCGCCACGCGCCGCCACGCGCCGCCGGGTGGCGCCGGGCCGAGCCCGGCCGGTCGCGGCGGGCGGTCAGCCCTGGCACCGTCCGGCGGGGGCCGGGGAACCAGTCGTATCGCCGCCACGCGCCGCCGGGCAGGAGTAGTCCTCGGGTGGTGGGGAGTTGGGCCCCCGGCCGCCCGGCCGCCCGGCCGCCCGGCCGCCCGGCCGCCCGGCCGCCCGGCCGCCCGGCCGGTCGCGGCGGGCGGTCGGCGCCGGCACCGTCCGTCGGGGGCGGGGGCCGGTCGCGTCGCCGGGCCGGGCGTGGGTCTCGGGGGCGTCGTGGACTGCCTGGATGTGCGGCGTCCCCCTCCGGTGGGGCTCGGTGGAGGGGGACGGCAGGGGTGGTCTAGGTCAGACGCCGGCGGGCGCCGGCCGGTCCGCGGGGTCGGCGGCCGGGGCCGGTGTGACCGCCGGCTTGGGCAGCACCAGGTACAGCACGCCCGAGATCACGATGGTCGCGACCCAGCCGAGGCCGTACTCGCCGATCACGTTGTTCGTCGCCAGCGGCCCGGTGAACCAGTCGGACGTGGTGAACATCAGCCCCGCCACCAGACCGGCCGCCCAGGCGGCCACGGCCGCGGGGGAGAAGCCGCCGCGGTACCAGTAGGCGCTGGTGCGCGTGGTGTCGGCCATGGCCCGGCCGTCGTACTCCGTGCGCCGCAGCATGTCCGCGCCGAACACGCCCACCCACGCCGAGAAGGCGACCGCCAGCAGCGACAGGAAGGCGATGAAGGAGCCCATGAAGCTGGTGGCCACCAGCATCAGCACGCCGCCGAAGGCCAGCGAGATCACCGCGTTGACCGAGACCGCCCAGTGCCGCGGCACCTTGAAGCCGAGCGTCTGCGCGGTGAAGCCCGCCGAGTACATCGACATCGAGTTGATCAGCAGCATGCCGATGAGCGCGATGAACAGGTACGGCACCGCGATCCACGTCGGCAGGATCTCGCCCAGGAACGACACCGGGTCGCTCGCCGAGGCCAGGTCCGGCGTGGAGACCGCCATCACCGCGCCCATCAGCACCATCGGCAGCACGACGACACCGGCGCCGCCCACCGCCGTACCCACGATCGTCTTCGAGGACGCCGTACGCGGCAGGTAGCGGGTGAAGTCCGGCGCGGTCGGGATCCAGCTGACACCGCCCGCCGCGATCATGCCGATGCCGGTGATCACCGCGGCCGTGGACCCGGCGCTGTGGTCCAGCACCTCGGACCAGTCGGTGTTCGCCACCAGATAGCCCAGCACCAGCACCGAGAAGAGCCCGAAGAGGTAGGTCGCGTACTTGTTGCACTTCTGCACGGCGTTGATGCCGAGCCCGGAGATCGCGAACGTCGCGACCACGAACACCAGCAGCGTCACCATGTCCAGCACGCTGTTCGCCTTGATGCCGAACAGGATGTCCAGGATGGTGAGCAGCGCGTACGCGCCGGTCACCGCGTTGATCGTCTCCCAGCCCCAGCGCGCGACCCAGATCAGCGAACCGGGCAGCAGATTGCCGCGCTGTCCGAAGACCGCGCGCGACAGCGCCATGCCGGGCGCGCCGCCCCGCTTGCCCGCGATGCCGATCAGACCGACGAGGCCGTACGACACGACCGGCGCGGCCACGGCGACGACCAGGGCCTGCCAGATGTCGAGGTGATACGCCACGACCAGGCTCGCGCCCATGGTCAGCAGCAGCACGCTGATGTTGGCGCCGACCCACGTGGGGAACAGCTCGCGGGCGCGCCCGGTGCGCTCATGGTCGGGGACCTGCTCGATCCCGCGGGTCTCGAGAGCGCCTTCGGTCTCGACGGATGTGCTCATGAAAGAGGTGCCAGACATGGGGGGACAGGGGGACGTGGGGACTCTACGCGCGTGGATAGACGTGCCACCATCGTACTTTGCTCCGAGTCCTCGCCTTACGTGGCGTTTGTCTCTCAGAGGAAGCCACAAACGGGCCCCCGGCGGACCCCATGGCCGATACTGGTCGGGTTATGGAAACCGTCATCCTTGCTGTAGTCATCGCCGTGGTCGTGCTCGGCGCGCTCGGCGGGCTGATCGTGGGCAGCCGGCGCCGGAAGCCGCTGCCCCCGCCGCCCCCGAAGGCGCCCGACATCACCGCGCCCCCGGCCGAGCCGCATGTCGGCGACGAGGCCGAGACGCCGCGCGACGAACCGCGCCGGACGATCGAGGAGGTGGATCTCCCGGGCGGCCCCGCACCGGTCGTCGTAGAGGAGCCCCCCGTTGTCGAGGCTCCCGAGATCGAGATCCCGGAGCCCACCGCAGGCCGGCTGATCCGGCTGCGCGCCCGCCTGTCCCGCTCGCAGAACGCCCTGGGCAAGGGCCTGCTCACGCTGCTGTCCCGCGAGCACCTCGACGAGGACACCTGGGAGGAGGTCGAGGACACGCTGCTCACCGCCGACGTCGGCGTGCAGCCCACCCAGGAACTGGTCGAGCGCCTGCGCGAACGCGTCCGGGTGCTCGGCACCCGCACCCCGGAGGAGCTGCGGGCCCTGCTCCGCGAGGAACTCCTCCACCTGGTCGGCACCGACGTCGACCGCGCGGTGCGCACCGAGCCCGAGGGCCGCAAGCCCGGCATCGTGATGGTCGTCGGCGTCAACGGCACCGGCAAGACCACCACCACCGGCAAGCTGGCCCGGGTCCTGGTGGCCGACGGCCGCAGCGTCGTGCTGGGCGCCGCCGACACCTTCCGGGCCGCCGCCGCCGACCAGCTCCAGACCTGGGGCGAGCGCGTCGGCGCCCACACCGTGCGCGGCCCCGAGGCCGGCGATCCCGCCTCCGTGGCGTTCGACGCGGTGAAGGAGGGCAAGGAGATGGGGGTCGACGTGGTCCTCATCGACACCGCCGGGCGGCTGCACACCAAGACCGGCCTCATGGACGAGCTGGGCAAGGTCAAGCGCGTGGTCGAGAAGCACGCGCCGCTGGACGAGGTGCTGCTCGTCCTGGACGCCACCACCGGTCAGAACGGCCTGGTGCAGGCCCGTGTCTTCGCCGAGGTCGTGGACATCACCGGCATCGTGCTGACCAAGCTGGACGGCACGGCGAAGGGCGGCATCGTGATCGCGGTCCAGCGCGAGCTGGGCGTGCCGGTGAAGCTGATCGGGCTCGGCGAGGGCGCGGACGACCTCGCGCCGTTCGAGCCGGAGGCGTTCGTGGACGCCCTGATCGGCGACTGACCGGACCCGCTGACCGGACCCGCCGACCGGACACCGGAAAAGCGCCCGCCCCCTCGCATCCGAGGCGGCGGGCGCTTTCGTGTCACGGTGCTTCGCGCGCGGTGGCCCACTTCCCGCACGCACCACGCCTTTCCCCTACGGCGCCCACCCCGCCCGGAGCGGCCGTCCGGCCGTCCCGCCGACGTCACGGGCCCCGTGCCGCCGTCCGGTCAACGGCCCCCGGCGCCCGCCCCGCCGGCCGCTCAGTCCCGGCTGCGGGACCGGTGGGCCACGTATGCCAGGGTGCCCAGCAGCAGCCGGGCCGGCGGCGGCCGGGTCGCCGAGTCCAGCGCGGGCGGGCGCAGCCAGCGCACCGGGCCCAGGCCGCCCCGGTCGGACGGCGGCGCGGTGAGGTACGCGCCGGGGCCGAGGCCGCGCAGGTCCAGCGCGGCCGGGTCGTCCCAGCCCATGCGGTAGAGCAGCCGGGGCAGCTCGGCGGCGGCGCCGGGGGCGACGAAGAAGTGGACGCGGCCGTCCGGGCCGGCGGTGACCGGACCGAGCGGCAGACCCATCCGCTCCAGCCGGACCAGGGCGCGGCGGCCGGCCGTCTCCGAGACCTCGACGGCGTCGAACGCCTGGCCGGCCGGCAGCATCACCGAGGCGCCCGGGAACTCGGACCAGACCTTGCTCACCTCGTCCAGCGTGGCCCCGGCCGGGACCGCCGGCGCGAACTCCAGCGGATGCGCGCCCGGCTCCGGGCAGCCGGCGCGCCCGCACGAGCAGGCACCCCCGGCGGCCCGCGCCCCCGGCAGCACGTCCCAGCCCCACAGCCCGGTGAACTCGGCGACGGCGGTGACCTCCGCCGCCCGCCCGCGCCGGCGCGTGCCGGACCGGATCTCGCGGATGCCGCCGATCGTGAAGCCCATGCCCCCTCCAACGGGTCGTGCGCGCCGGTGGTTACGACACGGAACGAGACGGAAGCGGAACGTAACGCTACGGCTCCGCCTGCCCGAGTGGCCCGTGATCAAGGCGGCGCCTTGAAGCGTTCGGGGTGGCACATCCGGAACCGTGCGCCCCTGTATGCCTCAGTCCGCCGATGTCCGCTCGCTCTCTGTCAAGTCAATCGCGCCTGGCTGGTCGTGAGTTCATTCGAAGGGGTGGCGAATGGTGGCGTTTCCGTGATGCAGGTGGTTGATGGGTAATCGTGGGGTTACTCTGAGTGTGCGAGTCCTGGGGGTGCGTGCACCCGTGGGTATGCCGGAGGCAAGCCGCCGGCGCGTTCGAAGGGTGAGAACCGGCGGACGGAACGCCGTAGGCACCGGCATGCTGATAGGGCTTGGCGCGCCGGCGGCGGCGCGCCGGCGGGGCGGCAGCGCACAGGCGGGACAAGCGGCAGCGCACAGGCGACAAGTGGTCTCAGAAATGGGGGCGTTCCAGTGGGCGGCAACGGCGGAGGCGGGACGAACGCTGACAAGCGCCCCAACGAGCTGCTCGGCTCGTGGTTCGTGCGCAGCGGCTGGTCCAAGGGCGAGCTGGCCCGCCAAGTCAACCGCCGGGCACGCCAGTTGGGTGCCAACCACATCTCCACCGACACCTCGCGGGTGCGCCGCTGGCTGGACGGGGAGAACCCGCGCGAACCGATCCCGCGCATCCTCTCGGAGCTGTTCTCGGAGCGCTTCGGCTGCGTGGTCTCCATCGAGGACCTCGGTCTGCGCGCCGCCCGCCAGCCGCCCGCCGCCTCCGGGGTCGACCTGCCGTGGACCGGCCCGCAGACCGTCGCCCTGCTCGGCGAGTTCTCCCGCAGCGACCTGATGCTCGCCCGGCGCGGCTTCCTCGGCGCCTCGCTCGCCCTGTCCGCCGGCCCCTCGCTCATCGAGCCCATGCAGCGCTGGCTCGTGCCCGCCCAGGCCGCCGCGGCCCAGGCCGGGCCCGAGCCCGCGCCGGACCCGCGCAGGCCCGGCCGGCTGTCCGGGCCCGAGCTGGACCTGCTGGAGTCCACCACGCGGATGTTCCGCCTGTGGGACGCCCAGTGCGGCGGCGGACTGCGCCGCAAGGCGGTCGTCGGCCAGTTGCACGAGGTCACCGACCTGCTCCAGGAACCCCAGCCCGGGGCCACCACCCGCAAGCTGTTCCAGATCGCCGCCGAACTGGCCGAACTGGCCGGCTGGATGTCGTACGACGTCGGTCTCCAGCCCACCGCTCAGAAGTACTTCGTGCTCGCCCTGCACGCGGCCAAGGAAGCCGGCGACAAGCCGCTCGGGTCGTACGTCCTGTCCAGCATGAGCCGCCAGATGATCCACCTCGGCCGGCCCGAGGACGCCCTGGAGCTGATCCACCTCGCCCAGTACGGCAGCCGCGACTGCGCGAGCCCGCGCACCCAGTCCATGCTGTATGCGATGGAGGCCCGCGCGTACGCCAACATGGGCCAGCCCGCCAAGACCAAACGCGCCGTCCGCATGGCCGAGGACACCTTCGCCGAGGCCGGCGAGTGGGACGAGCCGGACCCCGACTGGATCCGCTTCTTCTCCGAGGCCGAGCTGTACGGCGAGACCTCCCACTCCTTCCGCGACCTCGCCTATGTCGCCGGCCGCAGCCCCACCTACGCCTCCCTGGCCGAGCCGCTGATGCGGCGGTCCGTGGAGCTGTTCGCCAAGGACGGCGACCACCAGCGGTCGTACGCGCTCAACCTGGTCGGCATGGCCACCGTGCACCTGCTCCAGCGCGAGCCCGAGTGCGGCACGCAGTGCGTCTCGCAGGCCATGGAGGTCGCCAAGAGGGTCCGTTCCGAGCGGGTGAACACCCGTATCCGCAAGACGGTCGACACGGCCGTGCGGGACTACGGCGACCTCGCCGTCGTAGCCGATCTCTCCGACAAGCTGGCCGTCGAACTGCCGGAGGCCGCCGAGGCGAGCTGATCCGGCACCACCCCGAACCCCGGCCGCGGCCGGGCCTCCCGAACTGCCCGACTCGGCTCCCCCATGCCAGGTCATCGAGAGGCCCGCCGCGGCCGGCCTGTTCCCCGCCGCGGGCATCGTCCGCGCGAGGTTGCGCCACGATAACGATCGCGCGACCCGGTATCCGGCGCTTCACCGACGCGTAACACGCAGGACGCCTTCGTCACCCGGGCGAAACAACGAGGGGCCTCCACCGAAACCGCGCTGCGTCAGTCTCGTGGCGCATAACCGGCCACCCCTCACCCCGACCGGACCGCTCACGCACCGCCCGCACGGGGCCGTACCAACCGACGAGGAGACGCCGATGGCACCAGCCATCATGCTTGCGGCGGACACACCCAGACTGTCGTCCGCCAACACCGGCTTCATGCTCATCTGCTCCGCCCTGGTGATGCTCATGACCCCGGGCCTGGCCTTCTTCTACGGAGGCATGGTCCGCGTCAAGAGCACCCTGAACATGCTGATGATGAGCTTCATCAGCCTCGGGATCGTCACGATCCTGTGGGTGCTCTACGGCTTCTCCCTCGCCTTCGGCAGCGGCAACAGCCTCCTCGGCTACAACGCCCACTGGATCGGCCTCAGCGACATCGGCCTCACCGAACTCTGGGACGGCTACACCATCCCGGTCTTCGTCTTCATGGTCTTCCAGCTGATGTTCGCGATCATCACCCCGGCCCTGATCAGCGGCGCCCTCGCCGACCGGGTGAAGTTCTCCGCCTGGGCGCTCTTCGTCGCCCTGTGGGTCACCGTCGTCTACGTCCCGGTCGCCCACTGGGTGTGGGGCGCCGACGGCTGGGCCTACAAGCTGGGCGTGATCGACTTCGCGGGCGGCACGGCGGTCCACATCAACGCCGGCGCGGCGGCGCTCGGCGTCATCCTCGTCATCGGCAAGCGTGTCGGCTTCAAGCGGGACCCGATGCGCCCGCACAGCCTCCCGCTGGTCATGCTGGGCGCCGGTCTGCTCTGGTTCGGCTGGTTCGGCTTCAACGCCGGCTCCTGGCTCGGCAACGACGACGGCGTGGGCGCGCTGATGTTCGTCAACACCCAGGTCGCCACCGCCGCCGCCATGCTGGCCTGGCTCGCCTACGAGAAGATCCGGCACGGCGCGTGCACCACGCTGGGCGCCGCCTCCGGAGCGGTCGCGGGCCTGGTCGCCATCACCCCGTCCGGCGGCGCGGTCTCCCCGCTCGGCGCCATCGCCGTCGGCGCCATAGCCGGCGTCGCCTGCGCCGCGGCCGTCGGCCTGAAGTTCCGCTTCGGCTACGACGACTCCCTCGACGTCGTCGGCGTCCACATGGTCGGCGGCATCCTCGGCTCCCTGCTCATCGGCTTCTTCGCCACCGGCAAGGGCCAGTCCGCGGCCACCGGCGTCTTCTACGGCGACCACTCCTTCACCCAACTGTGGAAGCAGTGCGCGGGCGTCTTCGCCGTCCTCGCCTACTCGCTGGTCGTCTCCGCCGTCCTCGCCTTCCTCCTCGACAAGACCCTCGGCATGCGGGTCGCCGAGGACGAGGAGATCTCCGGTATCGACCAGGCCGAGCACGCCGAGACCGCATACGACTTCAGCGGCGCCGGCGGCGGCGTCGTCACGACCGCCGCGCAGGCCCCGGCCGCCGTGCAGACCAGGAAGGTGGACGCGTGAAGCTCATCACCGCCGTCGTCAAGCCCCACCGGCTCGACGAGATCAAGGAGGCCCTCCAGGCCTTCGGCGTCCACGGACTGACCGTGACCGAGGCCAGCGGCTACGGCCGCCAGCGCGGCCACACCGAGGTCTACCGTGGTGCCGAGTACACCGTCGACCTCGTCCCCAAGATCCGCGTCGAGGTGCTGGCCGAGGACGACGACGCCGAGCAGCTGATCGAGGTCATCGTGAAGGCGGCCCGGACCGGGAAGATCGGAGACGGCAAGGTGTGGTCCCTGCCGGTGGAGACCGCCGTACGGGTCCGCACCGGCGAGCGCGGTCCGGACGCGCTCTGAGCCGTAGCAACAGAACAGGAGTCGCCGGGTGACGGGTACGGATGTGCACACAGGGACGCAGGACTCGGGACCCGGCGGCTACGCGGCGGCGCGGCTGCGCCTCCTCACCGAGGAGGCGCGGTCCGGGCCGCCGCGCCGTGCCGCCCTCGCCGGGCTGACCGACGACTGGCTCGCGGGACTGTTCGGCGCGGCGGCGGGGGAGCGGACGGCGGCGCAACGCTCCGGGCGGCAGGACGACGGAGGGCGGCGGAGCGGCCCCGCCGGCGTCTCGCTCGTCGCCGTCGGCGGCTACGGCCGCGGGGAACTCTCCCCGCGCAGCGACCTCGACCTGGTCCTGCTGCACGACGGCTCCGACCCCGGCGCGGTCGCCGCCCTCGCCGACCGGCTCTGGTACCCGGTCTGGGACCTCGGCATCTCCCTCGACCACTCCGTCCGCACCCCCGCCGAGGCCCGCAAGACGGCCGCCGAGGACCTGAAGGTCCACCTCGGCCTGCTGGACGCCCGCCACCTCGCCGGCGATCTCGGCCTCACCGCCGGGCTGCGCACCGCCGTCCTCGCCGACTGGCGCAACCAGGCCCCCAGGCGCCTGCCCGAACTCCGCGACCTGTGCGCCGAGCGCGCCGCCCGCCAGGGTGAACTGCAGTACCTGCTGGAACCCGACCTGAAGGAGGCCCGCGGCGGCCTCCGCGACGCCACCGCCCTGCGCGCCGTCGCCGCCTCCTGGCTCGCCGACGCCCCGCGCGAGGGCCTGGCCGACGCCCGCCGCCGGCTGCTCGACGTCCGCGACGCCCTGCACCTGGCCACCGGCCGCGCCACCGACCGGCTCGCCCTCCAGGAACAGGACCAGGTGGCCGCCGGCCTGGGCCTGCTCGACGCCGACATCCTGCTGCGGCAGGTCTACGAAGCGGCGCGCGTGATCGCGTACGCCAGCGACGTCACCTGGCGCGAAGTGGGGCGCGTCCTGCGCTCGCGCGCCGTCCGGCCGCGGCTGCGCGCCATGCTCGGCGGCGGCAAACCCGTGACGGAACGCTCCCCGCTGGCCGAGGGCGTCGTCGAACAGGACGGCGAGGTGGTGCTCGCCCGCGCCGCACGCCCCGAACGCGACCCCGTGCTCCCGCTGCGCGCCGCGGCCGCCGCCGCACAGGCCGGCCTCCCGCTCTCCCTGCACGCCGTACGGCGCATGGCCGCCACCGTGCGCCCGCTGCCCACGCCCTGGCCCGCCGAGGCCCGGGAACAGCTCGTCACCCTGCTCGGCTCCGGCGCCCCCACCGTCGAGGTCTGGGAAGCCCTGGAGGCCGAGGGACTGATCAGCCGCCTCCTGCCCGACTGGGAACGGGTCCGCTGCCGGCCCCAGCGCAACGCCGTCCACCTCTGGACGGTCGACCGGCACCTGATCGAGACCGCCGTGCGCGCCTCCGAACTCGCCCGCCGCGTCAGCCGCCCCGACCTGCTCCTGGTCGCCGCTCTGCTGCACGACATCGGCAAGGGCTGGCCCGGCGACCACTCGGTGGCCGGCGAGATCATCGCCCGGGACGTCGCCGCGCGCATCGGCTTCGACCGCGCCGACGTCACCGTCATCGCCACACTGGTCCGCCACCACCTCCTCCTCGTCGAGACGGCCACCCGCCGTGACCTGGACGACCCGGCCACCGTCCGCGCGGTCGCCGAAGCCGTCGGCGGCCAGAGCACCCTGGAACTGCTGCACGCCCTCACCGAGGCCGACGCCCTCGCCACCGGCCCCGCCGCCTGGTCCTCCTGGCGCGGCTCCCTCGTCGCCGACCTCGTCCGCCGCGTCCGCGCCGTCCTCACCGGCGACGCGCCCGGGGAACCCGAACCCGCCGCGCCCACCGCCGAGCAGGAGCGCCTCGCCATCGAGGCCTTCCGCACCGGCGGCCCCGTCCTCGCGCTGCGCGCCCAGACCGAACCCGTGGCCGGCGCGGAACAGCCCGGCGACCCGGAACCGCTCGGCGTCGAACTCCTCATCGCCGTACCCGACCAGCCGGGCGTCCTGCCCGCCGTGGCCGGCGTCCTCGCCGTGCACCGCCTCACCGTCCGCACCGCGGAGCTGCGCGCCGTGCCGCTGCCCGAGGACGTGGACGACGACGGCGCGATCCTCCTGCTGAACTGGCGGGTCGCCGCCGAGTACGGCTCCCTGCCCCAGGCCGCCCGGCTGCGCGCCGACCTCGTGCGCGCCCTGGACGGCTCCCTGGACATCGCCGGACGGCTCGCCGAACGGGACGCGGCCTACCCGCGCCGCCGCGGCTGGACCGCCCCGCCGCCCCGCGTCACGGTGGCCCCGGCCGCCTCCCGCCACGCCACGGTGATCGAGGTCCGCGCCCAGGACGCGCCGGGCCTGCTCCACCGCATCGGCACGGCCCTGGACAAGGCGGGCGTGCGGGTGCGGAGCATGCACGTGTCGACCCTGGGCTCCAACGCGGTCGACGCCTTCTACGTCACGACGGGCACGGGCGCGCCCCTGCCCACCGGGGACGCGGGCACCTTGGCGGGCGCGCTGGAGGAGACCCTGCGGGCGTGACGCCCGGGCCCCGGCCGCCGCCGGCCCGCTGTGGTCCCGGCGGCCGCCGGGGTGGGCCCCGTCCGCCGAATGCGGCGGGCGGGAACCGTCGCCTTGCCGGGCCGGATACCCTGGAAGACGCTCAGACCGCCCCCGACTCCGAGGACCGAAGCCGCCGTGTTCGATACTCTCTCCGACCGCCTCAGCGCGACTTTCAAAAACCTCCGCGGGAAAGGCCGGCTGAGCGAAGCGGACATCGACGCCACGGCGCGCGAGATCCGCATCGCGCTTCTCGAGGCCGACGTCGCCCTGCCCGTGGTCCGCACGTTCATCAAGAACGTCAAGGAGCGGTGCCTCGGCGTCGAGGTCTCCAAGGCCCTCAACCCCGGCCAGCAGGTCCTCAAGATCGTCAACGACGAGCTGGTCACCATCCTCGGCGGCGAGACCCGCCGGCTCCGCTTCGCCAAGCAGCCGCCCACCGTGATCATGCTGGCCGGTCTCCAGGGCGCCGGCAAGACCACCCTCGCGGGCAAGCTGGGCAAGTGGCTCAAGGAGCAGGGCCACTCCCCGCTGCTGGTCGCCTGCGACCTCCAGCGCCCGAACGCGGTGAACCAGCTCAGCGTCGTCGCCGAGCGCGCGGGCGTCGCGGTGTACGCGCCGGAGCCGGGCAACGGCGTCGGCGACCCGGTGAAGGTCGCCAAGGACTCCATCGACTTCGCGAAGTCCAAGGTCCACGACATCGTGATCGTGGACACCGCCGGCCGCCTCGGCATCGACGCCGAGATGATGCAGCAGGCCGCGGACATCCGCGACGCGGTCTCGCCGGACGAGATCCTCTTCGTCGTCGACGCCATGATCGGCCAGGACGCCGTCAACACGGCCGAGGCGTTCCGCGACGGTGTCGGCTTCGACGGTGTGGTGCTCTCCAAGCTGGACGGCGACGCCCGCGGTGGTGCCGCCCTGTCCATCCGGCAGATCACCGGCAAGCCGATCATGTTCGCGTCGAACGGCGAGAAGCTGGACGAGTTCGACGCGTTCCACCCGGACCGGATGGCCTCCCGCATCCTCGACATGGGTGACCTGCTCACCCTGATCGAGCAGGCGGAGAAGACGTTCAGCCAGGAAGAGGCCCAGAAGATGGCCTCGAAGCTGGCGTCCAAGAAGGGCCAGGACTTCACCCTGGACGACTTCCTGTCCCAGATGGAACAGGTCAGGAAGATGGGCAGCATCAGCAAGCTGCTCGGCATGCTCCCGGGCATGGGCCAGATCAAGGACCAGATCGCCAACCTGGACGAGCGGGACGTCGACCGCACCGCCGCGATCATCAAGTCGATGACCCCGGCCGAGCGGCAGGACCCGACGATCATCAACGGCTCCCGCCGCGCCCGTATCGCGCGGGGTTCCGGTGTCGAGGTCAGCGCGGTGAAGAACCTGGTCGACCGGTTCTTCGAGGCCCGCAAGATGATGTCGCGCATGGCGCAGGGCGGCGGTATGCCGGGCATGCCGGGGATCCCCGGCATGGGCGGCGGGCCCGGCCGGCAGAAGAAGCAGCAGAAGAAGGCCAAGGGCAAGCAGCGCTCCGGCAACCCGATGAAGCGCAGGCAGCAGGAGCTGGAGGAGGCCCAGCGCCGCGAGGCCGCCGCCGCGCAGGGCGGGAACGCCTTCGGGCTGCCGCAGCAGGGCGCTCAGGACTTCGAGCTGCCGGACGAGTTCAAGAAGTTCATGGGCTGACCCGGTCCGTACGCCGCGGGGGGCGCTCTTCCATGGGAAGGGCGCCCCCTGCGCATGCCGGTGCCGGAGCCGTGTCGTACCGTCCCCGTATGACCAACCCTGCTCCGCCGCGCAAGTCGCCGGACCAGCCATGGCGTACCGAGGGCGCCCCGGAGGAGCCGCCGCAGCCGCCGCCCGGCGGGGGCAGGATGCGGGGCGGCTGGTGGCGGCTGGTCCTCACCGCGCTGGTCGTGTACCTGATCGCGAACCTGGTGCTGTCGTACGTCGACCAGGCCAACGAGCCGACGATCTCGTACACCGAGTTCAGCAGGCAGGTGAACGACGGCAACGTCGCCAAGATCTACGCCAAGGGCGACTCCATCCAGGGCCAGCTCAAGAAGGAGCGGAAGAGCCCCGGGGGCGGCGGCGCGTACACCAAGTTCAACACCGAGCGGCCGTCCTTCGCGCACGACGACCTGTGGGCGAGCCTGACCAGGAACAAGGTCACGGTCACCGCCGAACCGGTCGTCCAGCACCGCAGCTTCCTGTCGAACCTGCTGATCTCGCTGGCGCCGATGCTGCTGCTGATCGCCGTCTGGGTGTTCATCGCCCGCCGGATGAGAGCGGGGCTCGGCGGAGCGGGCGGCATGCTCGGCCGCAAGGCGCCGCCGAAGCCGGTGGAACTGGTGCCGGGGCAGAAGCGCACCACGTTCGCCGACGTGGCCGGCATCGACGAGGTCGAGGGCGAACTGAACGACGTCGTGGACTTCCTGAAGAACCCCGACGCCTACCGCCGGATGGGCGCCAAGATGCCGCGCGGTGTGCTGCTCGCGGGTCCGCCCGGCACCGGCAAGACGCTGCTGGCGCGGGCCGTGGCCGGCGAGGCCGGCGTGCCGTTCTTCTCCGCCTCGGCCTCCGAATTCATCGAGATGATCGTGGGCGTGGGCGCCTCCCGGGTGCGGGAGCTGTTCGCGGAGGCCCGCAAGGTGGCGCCGTCGATCATCTTCATCGACGAGATCGACACCATCGGGCGGGCGCGCGGCGGCGGCGCGTCGATGGGCGGGCACGACGAGCGCGAGCAGACGCTGAACCAGATCCTCACCGAGATGGACGGCTTCTCCGGTGCGGAGGGCGTCATCGTGATCGCGGCCACCAACCGCGCCGACATCCTCGATCCGGCGCTGACCCGTCCCGGCCGTTTCGACCGAGTGGTGCAGGTCTCGCCGCCGGACCGCGGCGGGCGCCAGGCCATCCTGGAGATCCACACCCGGGAGATCCCGCTCGCCGACGACGTCGACCTCGCGCAGGTGGCCCGTACGACGCCGGGCATGACGGGCGCGGAACTGGCGAACCTCGCCAACGAGGCCGCGCTGCTCGCGGTCAAGCGGAAGCAGTCGCGGGTGACGCGGTCCGACCTGTCCGACGCGCTGGAGAAGGTCCAACTGGGCGCGGAGCGTCCGCTCGTGATGCCGGAGGAGGAGCGCCGGCGCACCGCGTACCACGAGGGCGGGCACGCCCTGCTGGGCATGCTGCAGCCCGGCGCCGACCCGGTCCGCAAGATCACGATCGTGCCGCGCGGCCGGGCGCTGGGCGTCACGCTGTCCACTCCGGAGTCGGACAAGTACGCGTACACCGAGGAGTACCTGCGCGGCCGGATCATCGGCGCGCTGGGCGGCATGGCGGCCGAGCAGGTGGTCTACAGCGAGATCACCACGGGTTCCGAGAGCGACCTGGAGCAGGTCACCCGCCTGGCCCGGGGCATGGTGTCGCGCTGGGGCATGAGCGAGCGGGTGGGCCGGCTGTCCGCGCTGCCGAACGACGCCCAGCAGGCGTACGGCCTCGCCGCGGCCCCGGGGACCCTGGACGTGATCGACGCCGAGATGCGCCGCGTCGTGGACGAGTGCTACGCCGAGGCGTGCCGCAAGCTGCGCGACCACCGGGCCCAGCTCGACGCGCTCGCCCACGCCCTGCTGGAGAACGAGACGCTGGAGGAGGCGGACGCGTACCGGGTCGCCGGCATCACCCGCCTGTCCAAGGACGCCGAGGGTTAGGACCTCGGTCCCGGCCTGATCCCGGCCTGATCCCGGCCTGATCCCGGCGAGAGAGCCTAGGGAACCCGGGCGATCAGGTAGCGGAAGACGTTCGGCATCCACACGGTGCCGTCCGGACGCAGGTGCGGGTGCAGGGCCTCGGTCAGCTCCTTGCCGACCTGCTGGGCGTCGCCCGCCTCGATCGCCGCGTCGAACAGGCCGGTCGACAGCAGTCCGCGTACGGCGCTGTCGAGGCCGGCGTAGCCGAACGGGCAGGCGACCCGGCCCGAGCCGTCCGGCCGCAGCCCGGCCCGCGCGGCGGCCTCCTCCAGGTCGTCGCGCCGGGCGGCCCGCCAGCCGCGGGCACCGGGCGGCGGACCGGCGAGACCGGCGGCCGCGCGCAGCACCGAGGAGGTCGCGCAGCGCTCGGGCGGTCCCCAGCCGGTCAGCACGACGGCGGCCCCGGGCGCCGCCAGCGGCAGCACACCCGCGAGGAGCGCGCCGAGCCCCTCGGGGTCGTCCGCGTGGCCGCCGACCGGCTCGAAGACGGTGACCAGGGTGTACGGGTCCGCCCGGGTGGCGGTCGAGGGCGCGGGCGGTGCGCCGAGGAGTCCGGGCGCGGTCCGCGCCCGCCCGCCGCCGGCGGGTCCGCGGCCGCGGGGTCTGTCCGGCGCCAGGCGCTCGCGCGCGAGGGCCAGCCGTTCGGGCGAGGCGGAGTCGACACCGGTGACGGCGGCGCCCCGCGCGGCCGCCATCAGCAGGGCGAGCCCGGAACCGCAGCGCAGGCCGAGCAGCCGGCTGGCGGGGCCCACGTCGAGCCGGTCGTACACGGCTTCGTAGAGCGGCACCAGCATCCGTTCCTGGATCTCGGACCAGTCACGCGCGCGTGCGCCCGGGTCCACGCCGGATGCGGAGGCCGTGGGGGACACGTGCTGCCGCACGAGCGTAGGTGTCATAGAAGCGCCCCAATCCGCCGACGGTTCGTCGCGGCGCCCGGTTGCGTGGCCCCCGTGCCGTGCGCGCGCCCTTCCACCTATGCCAGGTAACTCCCGGCTCGCGGTGCCGTCCAGGGGTTGTGGCGCCCGGCTTGGGCCGCGGACACGGGAGTGGCGAGAATTCACCTGCCGGCAATCTGCGCGGCCGTACGGTGGGCGCACACGGGGACGGGGCGGTGGCGGGGGGCCGGACGGCACCCGGTAACCTCACGCGGACCGGCGGCGCCGGCCCGGGCGGGACGACGGGCCGAGAGCGGCCGAAACCCCCCTTGCGCATGGGCCGGTCACCGTCACCGGGGCGCTCGCCACGGGACGCGCGGCGGGGCCTACGCACCAGCTTGGGCGGAGCTGCGCGCCTTCTGGGCAGATCAGCGCACCCGCCCTCGTCAGGACACATCAGCGGCAACTGACGGGTACGTGCAAATTATTTGAGATGCCCCGGAATAGGAACACGGAGGTACCTCCGCTCGTTGTGATTACGTGAGCACGACACAGACACCACCTGTTCTCGCCGCAGAGCTGGCGCAGGCGTGGGCCGACATTCAGCGGTACCACCCCGAGCTGCCCGACCTTGCCGCACCAGAGTCCCTGATCGGGGAGTCGTCGTCCGCGTGCGGGCACGAGCTCTCCTTCGAGCGACTGCTCCACGAAGCAGTCCACGGCATCGCCGCCGCCCGGGGCGTCCGTGACACCTCCCGGGCCGGCCGCTACCACAACCGCCGTTTCCTCGCGATCGCCGAGGAACTGGGCCTGGACCACTCCGAGGAGCCGCACCCGAGCAGCGGTTTCTCGCTGGTCACGCTCAATCCCGAGGCGAAGCGGCGCTACCGCCCGACCATCGACCGGCTCCAGCGCGCGCTGAAGGCCCACACCGTGGCCACCTCGTCCGACACCTCGCGCACCTTCCGCGGCCCGGCCGCCCGGCACGGCTCCTCCGGCGGCGGCGTGCGGGTCAAGGCGGTGTGCGACTGCGGGCGCAACGTCCGCGTCGTGCCGTCGGTCCTGGCCCAGGCGCCCATCGTCTGCGGCGGCTGCGGCAAGCCCTTCCGGATCCCGGACGTCGTGGGAGCGGCCTAGGCCTGCCCGGCGCTTCCCCTCCGCCCCGAAGGGCCGGACAGGCCCCGGGCGCGGCCGGCGGCCCCGGCACCGGACGGCGCACCCGACGTGACCTCACCTCCACGCCGGGTGCCCCACCG
This sequence comes from Streptomyces sp. NPDC027672, assembly GCF_055566335.1. Taxonomy (NCBI): domain Bacteria; kingdom Bacillati; phylum Actinomycetota; class Actinomycetes; order Kitasatosporales; family Streptomycetaceae; genus Streptomyces; species Streptomyces sp. NPDC027672. The sequence goes on from NZ_JBVHSO010000015.1 coordinate 72,809, forward strand.
GCCTGCCCGGGGCGTCCGCCCGGCGCCCCCGGCCGGAAGCGGGGCGCGGGTGTGGCAGAATGGCTAGCTGTACTCGACAGCCGCAAAGGACCCCTCTCTCCTCCGGCTGACGCGTCCATCGGGCACTCGGGTACCGCAACCCCACGCGGCGTCTCGCCGTGCCCAACCACGTCAAATCCAGGAGAACCCACTCCAGTGGCAGTCAAGATCAAGCTGAAGCGTCTGGGCAAGATCCGTTCGCCTCACTACCGCATCGTCGTCGCCGACTCCCGTACCCGCCGTGACGGCCGGGCCATCGAGGAGATCGGCAAGTACCACCCGACCTACCACCCGTCGGTCATCGAGGTGGACGCCGAGCGGGTGGCGTACTGGCTGGGTGTCGGCGCGCAGCCGACCGAGCCCGTGCTCGCCATCCTGAAGAAGACCGGCGACTGGCAGAAGTTCAAGGGCGAGCCGGCCCCCGCGCCGCTGCTCACCGCCGAGCCCAAGCCGGCCCGTCCGTCGTTCGAGGCTCTCGGCGGCGACGACGAGGGCAAGGGTGAGGCCATCACCCAGAAGAAGAAGGCCGAGAAGAAGGACGAGGCGGCTGCTGAGTCCTCTGAGTCGACCGAGGCCTGAGCAGCATGCTCGAAGAGGCGCTTGAGCACCTCGTGAAGGGCATCGTCGACAACCCTGACGATGTGCAGGTCGCCTCGCGTGATCTGCGCCGCGGACGCGTGCTGGAGGTCCGGGTGCACCCGGACGACCTCGGCAAGGTGATCGGCCGCAACGGCCGTACCGCGCGCGCTCTGCGTACCGTCGTGGGCGCCATCGGCGGCCGCGGTGTCCGCGTCGACCTGGTCGATGTGGACCACGTCCGCTGACGCTTCATCGCAACCGGCTCGGGCCGGGGAGGGCCACTGGGCCGTCCCCGGCCCGCAGTCGTATGACAGGAGATTTGTACAGGTGCAGCTGGTAGTCGCACGGATCGGCCGTGCCCATGGCGTAAAGGGCGAGGTCACCGTCGAGGTACGTACCGACGAGCCGGAGCTGAGGCTGGGCCCCGGCGCCGTACTCGCCACCGATCCCGCCGCCGCGGGACCGCTGACCATCGAGACCGGGCGGGTGCACAGCGGCCGTCTGCTGTTGCGCTTCGCGGGCGTCACCGACCGCACCGGCGCCGAGGCCCTGCGCAACACCCTGCTGATCGCGGAGGTGGACCCGGAGGAGCTGCCGGAGGGCGAGGACGAGTACTACGACCATCAGCTCGTCGACCTCGACGTGGTCACCGCGGACGGCACGGAGGTCGGCCGGATCACCGAGATCTCCCACCTGCCCACGCAGGACCTGTTCATCGTGGAGCGCCCGGACGGCAGCGAGGTGCTGATCCCCTTCGTGGAGGAGATCGTCGCCGAGATCGACCTGGAGGAGCAGCGGGCCGTCATCACGCCCCCGCCGGGCCTGATCGACGACCGCGCCGAGATCGCGTCCACCCGGGACGCCGGGGACGAGGCGTGATGCGTCTCGACGTCGTCACCATCTTCCCCGAGTACCTGGAACCGCTGAACGTCTCCCTCGTCGGCAAGGCACGCGCGCGCGGACAGCTCGACGTCCACGTGCACGACCTGCGCGGATGGACGTACGACCGGCACAACACGGTCGACGACACCCCGTACGGCGGCGGCCCCGGCATGGTGATGAAGACCGGCCCCTGGGGTGACGCCCTGGACACCGTCCTCGCCGACGGCTACGAGACCGGCGCACGGACCCCCGCGCTGATCGTGCCCACGCCCAGCGGCCGGCCCTTCACCCAGGAACTCGCCGTCGAGCTGTCCGAACGCCCCTGGCTGATCTTCACACCGGCCCGCTACGAGGGCATCGACCGGCGCGTCGTGGACGAGTACGCCCAGCGGATGCCGGTCTACGAGGTCTCCATCGGCGACTACGTCCTCGCCGGCGGCGAGGCGGCCGTCCTGGTCGTCACGGAGGCCGTCGCCCGGCTGCTGCCCGGCGTCCTCGGCAACGCCGAGTCCCACCGCGACGACTCCTTCGCGCCCGGCGCGATGGCCAGCCTCCTCGAAGGGCCCGTCTACACCAAGCCGCCCGTCTGGCGCGGCCGGGACATCCCCGAGGTGCTGCTCAGCGGCCACCACGGCAAGATCGCCCGCTGGCGCCGCGACGAGGCCCTGCGGCGTACGACGGCCCACCGGCCCGACCTGATCGAGCGCTGCGACCCGAAGACCTTCGACAAGAAGGACCGCGAGATGCTCTCCATCCTGGGCTGGGAACCCGACCCGGACGGCGAGCCGTACGGCCGATTTTGGCGCCGGGCCGAGAGCGTGGAAGAATAGGCCGCTGCTGTGCGCCGTCCGGCGTGCGCCCCTGCCACAGGGGGACACGACGCCCGCCCCGATCCGCACGGCACTCCTCCTGGAACCCCTAGTTTCCGTTGATGACCTGTGGCATCAGCGAGGAAAGCAGACGAAATGTCCCACCTGCTCGACACCGTCGACTCCGCGTCGCTGCGCACCGACATCCCGGCCTTCCGCCCGGGTGACACCGTCAACGTCCACGTGCGCGTCATCGAGGGCAACCGCTCCCGTGTGCAGCAGTTCAAGGGCGTGGTGATCCGCCGCCAGGGCTCCGGCGTCCGCGAGACCTTCACGGTCCGCAAGGTCTCGTTCTCCGTCGGCGTCGAGCGCACCTTCCCGGTGCACACCCCGATCGTCGAGAAGATTGAGCTGGTCACCCGCGGTGACGTGCGCCGCGCCAAGCTGTACTACCTCCGTGAGCTGCGCGGCAAGGCCGCGAAGATCAAGGAGAAGCGCGACAGCTGACGCTTGTCCCTCGGTCACAGCGGAGCCGGATAGCATCTGGCCCCGATGGACACCGAAGCACAGCAGACGGAACGCGACCGCTCCTCCCCTCCCGGTTCCCCGGGGGCGGAGGGACGGTCGCGTTTCGCGTGGGCGGCCCGGGCCGCCGACTGGCTCCCGGGCGGCCGGATCACCCTCTGTGTGCTCACCGGCCTGACGTTCCTGCTGCTCCTGAACGCCTTCGTGGCGCAGCCTTTCGAGATCCCCAGCGGATCCATGGAGCAGGGCTTGAGGATCGGCGACCGCATCCTCGTAAACAAGGTGGCGTACCGTTTCGGTGCCGCGCCGCGCCGCGGTGACGTGATCGTGTTCGACGGCACCGGGTACTTCGGGGACGCCGACTACGTCAAGCGCGTGGTCGGGGTGGGCGGAGACCATGTGACGTGCTGCGACACGAGGGGGAGGATCGAGGTGAACGGCCGGCCGGTGGACGAGACCGCGTTCCTCTACCCCGGGGACGGCGCCTCCAGCGTGCCCTTCGACGTCGTCGTGCCCCCGGGCCGCCTGTTCGTCCTCGGCGACCACCGCGACGACTCCAGCGACTCCCGCGACCACCTCGGCTCGCCCGGCGGCGGCATGATCCCGGTCGGGGACGTCATCGGCCGCGCCGACTGGATCATCTGGCCGTACTCCCACTGGACGCGGCTGACCCGCCCGGCCGCCTACGCGCGCGTGCCCGCCGCGGCGGAGGGCGCGCATGGGTAGCCGCGGCAAGCCGCGCGGGGTGCCCGCCGGACCGGCCGGCAACCTGCTGCCCACCGGGGCCCGCCGCGCCTCCGCGCCCGGCGGCGGCCGCACGCGCGCGGAGCGCCGCAGGCTCCAGCGCAAGGTCAAGCGCAAGCGCAGACGTTCCGCCGTCCGGGAGATCCCCCTGCTGGTCGGGGTCGCCGTCCTCATCGCGCTCGTCCTGAAGACGTTCCTGGTCCAGGCGTTCGTGATCCCGTCCGGGTCCATGGAGCAGACCATCCGGATCGGCGACCGGGTGCTGGTCGACAAGCTCACGCCCTGGTTCGGCTCCGAACCGCGGCGCGGGGACGTCGTCGTCTTCCACGACCCGGGCGGCTGGCTCCAGGACGAGCAGACCGCCGGGAAGTCCGCTCCCGTCGTCGTCAAACAGCTCAAGGAAGGGCTCAGCTTCATCGGGCTGCTGCCGTCCGACAACGAGAAGGACCTGATCAAGCGGGTCATCGGAGTCGGCGGTGACCACGTCAGATGCTGTGACGCCCGGGGCCGCGTCACCGTCAACGGCGTGCCCCTCACCGAGGGCGGCTACCTCTACCCGGGCGACGTCCCCTCCGCCCAGCCCTTCGACATCACCGTGCCCAAGGGCCGGCTGTGGGTGATGGGCGACCACCGGGGCAACTCCGCGGACTCCCGCTTCCACCAGGACACGCCTTACGGCGGCACGGTCTCCGTGGACTCGGTCGTCGGCCGGGCCATGGTCATCGGCTGGCCGGTCGGCCACTGGACGCGCCTGGAGGAACCTAAAACCTTTGCAAGCGTCACCGACTCGGCGCCGGGGACGGCCGCCGTTTCCCGGCCGTCGCATAGGGTTGCCCCCGAGAACCGGAACGGAATGACCCAGCTCCCGACCCCTGCGGAACTCCCGCTCGTTATGGGAGTGGTGGGCCTGCGCCGAGTCTGGGGCAGGCGGCGGCACGGAGTGAGGAGTTGGCGTGGGGGATGTGGCGGTTGGCGCACGGTCGGGACACGACGGCGAGGAGAACCGCGGGCACCCCGTGGCCCCGGACGGTCCCGTACCGGACGGCGGCATGACCTCCCGGAACGACGGGACGGCGGGTGACGAGGGCGCCCCGCAGGACGAGCGGCCCGGCGCCGCGGACACGGACGAGGGGACGCGCCGGCCGAAGAAGCCGCGGTCCTTCTGGAAGGAACTGCCGATCCTGATCGGCATCGCGCTGGTCCTGGCGCTGCTGATCAAGACGTTCCTGGTCCAGGCGTTCTCGATCCCGTCCGACTCGATGCAGAACACCCTCCAGCAGGGCGACCGCGTCCTGGTCGACAAGCTCACCCCGTGGTTCGGCTCCAAGCCCGAGCGCGGCGAGGTCGTCGTCTTCCACGACCCCGACGAATGGCTGGCGGGCGAGCCGACCCCGACGCCGAACCCGGTGCAGAAATTCCTCAGCTGGATCGGCCTGATGCCCTCGGCGGAGGAGAAGGACCTGATCAAGCGGGTGATCGGAGTCGGCGGCGACACGGTCGAGTGCAAGAACAGCGGCCCGCTGAAGGTTAACGGCAAGGCGCTGAACGAGCCGTACGTCTACCCCGGCAACACGCCGTGCAGCGTGGACGACCAGGGCGGCCAGTTCAAGGTCAAGGTGCCCAAGGGCTTCATCTGGGTGATGGGCGACCACCGCCAGAACTCCCGTGACTCCCGCTACAACCAGTCCGACGTGAACCACGGCATGGTCCCGGTCGAGAAGGTCGTCGGCCGCGCGATCGTCAAGGCGTGGCCGGTCAACCGCTGGGGCACCCTGCCGATCCCGGACACCTTCGACCAGCCCGGCCTCGGCGAGCAGACCTCCGCCGCCGCGTCCCTGCCGGTGGCCCCGCAGGGCGTGGCCGTCGCCGCGGTGCTGCCGGTGGTGGTGTGGCGGCGCCGGCGCACGGCCCGCGCGAGCGCCGGGAAGCAGTAGCCCCGACCGCCGCCGCCCCGGCCGCGGGGCGAGGGCTCCCGCGGGCGGGGGCCGCACGCAGGCGGGGGCCGCGGAAGAGGGGCTGCCCCCGCTCGGTACCGCCGGGTAGGGTGCGGGTCCATGGGTGGCGAGAGCATGACGCGTACGGCCCCGCACGGCGGCGGCACCGGCACGGCACCGGCCGGCGGCGGCCGGCTCGGGCAGCGGATCTCCGGACTGGCCGTGGCGCTGGGCCTGGTGCTGTTCCTGGGCGGCTTCGCCTGGGGAGCGGTGGTCTACCGGCCGTACACCGTGCCCACCGCCTCCATGTCGCCCACCATCGGCGTCGGCGACCGGGTGCTGGCCCAGCGAGTCGACGGCGACGAGGTGCGCCGCGGTGACGTGGTCGTCTTCGAGGACCGGGACTGGGTCAGCGACGCCAAGGTGGTCAAGCGGGTGGTCGCCGTGGGCGGGGACACCGTCTCCTGCTGCACCGACGGCAGGCTGACCGTCAACGGCAAGCGGATCGAGGAGCCGTACCTGCCCGCGGACGGCCTGGCCGGGAACAAGAAGTTCGCCGCGGTGACCGTCCCGGAGGGCCGGCTGTTCCTCCTCGGCGACGAACGCCAGGGCTCCCTGGACTCCACCGCCCACCTCACCGACGCGGCCCGGGGCACCGTCTCCCGGGACGCCGTCTCCGCCCGCGTGGACGCCGTCGTCTGGCCCTGGAAGGGCGGGCTCCAGCGCCCCACCGGCTTCGAGACGCTCGGCGCGCTCTCCCGGCCGGGCCCGCTGCGCACCATCGAGCTGCTGATCCTGGCCGGCGCGGTCCTGGTCCTCGGCGGCGGCGCCTACGGCCCGGTCGCCGCCCGCCTCGGCCGCTCCCGCACCACCACGACCCGCCCGGAGGCGGCCGGTGCCCGCTGAGCCGGGGGACGAGGTCTTCGAAGGCGAGGGTCCGGGCGCCGGTGTGCGCAAGGTGGCCCGGGTGGTCCTGCTCGACCCCGCGGACCGCATCCTGCTGCTGCACGGCCACGAGCCCGACGACCCCTCCGACGACTGGTGGTTCACGCCCGGCGGCGGCCTGGAGGGCGCCGAGACACGCGAGGAGGCGGCGCTGCGCGAACTCGCCGAGGAGACCGGCATCACCGACGTCGAACTGGGCCCGGTGCTCTGGCGGCGGCGGTGCTCGTTCCCGTTCGCGGGCCGCCGCTGGGACCAGGACGAGTGGTACTACCTGGCCCGTACGAGCCAGACGGTGACCACGGCCACGGGACTGACGGAGCTGGAACGGCGCAGCGTCGTCGGAGCGCGCTGGTGGACGTGTCGGGAACTGGCCCGGGCACGTGAGACGGTGTACCCGACCAGACTCGCCGGGCTGCTGCGCACGCTGCTCGTCGAAGGTCCCCCCGCCAGACCCGTGACCCTTGACACGGAAATCGTCTGAGGGCCCCCAGGACTGGCGCACAATGGTGGGATCGCACGGCTGAAGGGGAACATGCCATGAGCGCCGAGGACCTCGAGAAGTACGAGACCGAGATGGAGCTGAAGCTCTACCGGGAGTACCGAGATGTCGTCGGTCTGTTCAAATACGTGATCGAGACCGAGCGGCGTTTCTATCTCACCAACGACTACGAGATGCAGGTGCACTCGGTGCAGGGCGAGGTCTTCTTCGAGGTGACGATGGCCGACGCCTGGGTCTGGGACATGTACCGGCCGGCTCGCTTCGTCAAGCAGGTCCGCGTCCTCACGTTCAAGGACGTGAACATCGAGGAGCTGAACAAGAGCGATCTGGAGCTGCCGGGCGGCTGATGACGTTGCGGTTCCATGGTCTATGACCTGCGGTTCCGTGGCCGGGGACCTGCGGTTCCGTGGGCCGCCCGTGGGTGGATTCACCCGTCCGGGTGAGGGAGTTCTCCACAACCGCCGGGTAGTCCACGAAGATCAACTTCGCGGGCCGGGATGCGTGACGGTGGGCGCCGGAGGTGGTGCCGACATGAACGCACGAGAGGCAATCGGCAAGTACGGCGAGGACCTGGCCGCGCGCCGGCTCGCCGAGACCGGCCTGACGATCCTGGAGCGCAACTGGCGCGGCGGACGGGCCGGCGAGATCGACATCGTCGCGCGGGACGGCGACACGCTGGTCGTGTGCGAGGTGAAGACCCGCACGGGCGGGGCGTACGAGCATCCGATGGCCGCGCTGACCCAGGAGAAGGCGGCCCGGCTCCGCGCCCTCGCCGAGCACTGGATCCAGGCCCACGGCGGAGCCCCGCCGGGCGGCGTCCGCATCGACTTCGTCGGCGTCCTGCTGCCCCGCCGGGGCGCCCCGTCCGTCGAGCACGCGCGGGGGGTGGTCTGAATGGCCTTCGCCCGTACGTGCTCGGTGGCGCTGGTCGGCGTCGAGGGCGTGGTCGTCGAGGTCCAGGCCGACCTGGAACCGGGAGTCGCCGCGTTCACCCTGGTCGGCCTCCCGGACAAGAGCCTGACGGAGAGCCGCGACCGGGTGCGCGCCGCGGTGGTGAACTCGGGCGCGGCCTGGCCGGCCAAGAAACTCACGGTCGGACTCAGCCCGGCGTCGGTGCCCAAGAGCGGCAGCGGCTTCGACCTGGCCGTCGCCGCCGCCGTCCTCGGCGCGGCCGAACGCGTCGATCCGCGCGTGCTCGCCGACATCGTCATGATCGGGGAACTGGGCCTCGACGGCCGGGTCCGCCCGGTCCGCGGCATCCTGCCGGCGGTCCTCGCCGCGGCGGACGCGGGGTACGAGCAGGTGGTCGTGCCCGAGTGCGCCGCCGCCGAGGCGTCGCTGGTCCCCGGTGTCTCCGTGCTCGGCATCCGCAGCCTGCGGCAGCTCATCGCGGTCCTGGCCGAGGAGCCCGTCCCCGAGGAGGAACCGGACGAACAGGGCCGCCCCGATCCCCTCCTCGCCGGACTGCGGGTCCCGGGCACGGGCGCCGCCACCGGCATGCACAGCACCGGCGCGGCACAGCACGACCACGGTCACGACCTGGCGGACGTCGTGGGACAGACCTCCGCCCGCACGGCCGTGGAAGTGGCCGCCGCGGGCGGGCACCACCTGTTCCTGGAAGGACCGCCCGGCGCGGGCAAGACCATGCTCGCCGAACGCCTCCCCGCCGTCCTGCCCCGGCTCACCCGGCAGGAGTCGCTGGAGGTCACGGCGGTGCACTCGGTCGCCGGGCTGCTGCCGCCGGGCAAGCCGCTCGTCGACACCGCTCCCTACTGCGCCCCGCACCACTCGGCCACGATGCAGTCGCTCGTCGGCGGCGGCCCCGGCATCGCCCGGCCCGGCGCGGTCTCCCTGGCCCACCGGGGCGTGCTGTTCCTGGACGAGGCACCCGAGTTCCACGGCCAGACCCTGGACGCCCTGCGGCAGCCCCTGGAGTCGGGGCACGTCGTGATCGCGCGCAGCGCCGGCGTGGTCCGGTTCCCGGCGCGGTTCCTGATGGTCCTCGCGGCCAACCCGTGCCCCTGCGGGCGCTTCTCGCCGCGCGACGCGCTGTGCGAGTGCCCGCCCTCGGCGATCCGCCGCTACCAGTCCCGGCTGTCCGGCCCGCTGCTCGACCGGGTCGACCTGCGGGTGGAGGTCGACCCGGTCACCCGGGCCCAGCTCACCGCGCCGGGCGCCCGGGGCGAGTCCACGGCGGCCGTCGCCGGCCGGGTGCGCCAGGCCCGGGAGCGGGCGGCGGCCCGCCTCGCCGGCACGCCGTGGCGCACCAACAGCGAGGTGCCCGGCCGCGAACTGCGCAGCCGGTACGTGGCCGCCGCCGGGGCGATGGACGAGGCCGAACGCGGTCTGGAGCGGGGCGTGCTCACCGCCCGCGGCATCGACCGGGTCCTGCGCGTCGCCTGGACGGTCGCCGACCTCGTCGGACACGACCGCCCGGACGCGACGGACGTCGCCCTGGCACTGCAACTGCGCACCGGCGTCCCCCGAGGGGTGCCGATGGCCCTCGGGGCGCTGACATGACCGGCCCGGGGGAGCCGGACGGTGAACGGCTCGGGCGGGTCTTCCTCGGCCGGGTGACCGAGCCCGGGGACGAGGTCGCGGGGCGGTGGGTGCGCGAGTTCGGGGTGCGGGAGGTGGTGCGGCGGCTGCGGTGCGGCGGCGCCGCCCTGCCGGGGGTGAGTCCCACCCGGTGGGCGGGCCTGGTCGCGCGCGCCGGGCGGGCCGCGCCGGAACGGGACCTGGCCGAGGCCCGCGCCGTGGACGCGCGGTTCGTGTGCCCGGGAGACGGGGAGTGGCCCGGCCAGCTCGACGACCTCGGGGACGCCCGGCCGCTCGGGCTGTGGGTGCGCGGCCGGCCCAGCCTCAGGATGTGGGCGCTGCGCTCGGTCGCCGTGGTGGGCGCCCGCGCCTGCACCGCCTACGGCAGCCATGCCGCCGCCACCCTGGCCGCCGCCCTCGCCGAGCACGGCTGGGTCGTGGTCTCCGGCGGGGCCTACGGCATCGACGGCGCCGCCCACCGGGGCGCCCTCGCCGCCCGCGGCGCCACCGTCGCCGTCCTCGCCTGCGGCGTCGACCAGCCCTACCCGCGCGGCCACGCCGCCCTCATCGGCCGCATCGCGCACCAGGGCCTGGTCGTGGGCGAACTGCCACCGGGAGATCACCCGACGCCCAGCCGGTTCATCCTCCGCAACCGGGTGATCGCCGCGCTCACCCGGGGCACCGTCGTCGTGGAGGCCGCCCGCCGCAGCGGCTCGCTGGCCACCGCGCGGGCCGCGCAGCGCCTGGGCCGGTTCACCATGGGCGTGCCCGGCCCGGTCACCAGCGCCCTGTCCGCGGGCGTGCACGACCTGCTGCGCGGGGAGGCCACCCTGGTCACCGACGCCCCGGAGGTCATCGAACTCGTCGGCGGCATCGGCGACCTCGCACCGGCCCACCGGGGCCCCGTCCTCCCGCGCGACCTGCTCCACCCGGACGCCCGCTGCGTCCTCGCCGCCCTGCCCGGCGACCGCGCGGCCCCCGCCGAGGAGATCGCCCTCGGCGCGCGCACCACCCCGGAGGACGCGATCGCGAGACTGTACGAACTGCGGGCACTGGGTTATGTCGAACGACACGGCGATGGCTGGAAGTTGACACGCCAGGCGGTGATCTCGGTCCGGGACGGCCGCCACCCTCGCTGACCGACCGTGTTCGGCCGTCCGGGGGAACACCCGACGCCCTTGGGGTTTCCCGGAGTTGGCGCCCCCGGCCGGTGACGGAGAGCGAGCCGGCGTACGCGGTCACCCGCCCGGCGCGAGCCACCCGCGCAGGGGTGGAGCCGTCCTGTTCGCACACCGCGACTCCTCAGTCACGCTACGCTCACGAAATGCGGTGACGCAGACCGCGGCAACCCGACACCAGACCGACACCTCACCCAGTCAGCCCCTTCCGCCCACGATCCCCCCTCCCGCCCTTTTCGCAGCACTTCACGGCAGAACGGCACAAGGCGACGAATGCCCCAGCACACCTCCGGGTCCGACCGGGCGGCGATCCCCCCAGCCGCCCGCGACGGTGGCAGCGTGCGACCGCCCGCTCCCTCGACGCTCGACGAGCTGTGGCGGTCGTACAAGGCGACGGGGGACGAGCGGCTGCGGGAGCAGTTGATCCTGCACTACTCGCCGCTGGTCAAGTACGTCGCGGGCCGGGTGAGCGTCGGGCTGCCGCCCAATGTGGAGCAGGCCGACTTCGTCTCCTCGGGGGTGTTCGGGCTGATCGACGCGATCGAGAAATTCGACATCGACCGGGAGATCAAGTTCGAGACGTACGCGATCACCCGGATCCGGGGCGCGATGATCGACGAACTGCGCGCGCTGGACTGGATCCCGCGTTCGGTGCGGCAGAAGGCGCGGAACGTCGAGCGCGCCTACGCCACCCTGGAGGCGCGGCTGCGGCGCACCCCGACGGAGGGCGAGGTCGCCGCCGAGCTGGGCATGGAGGTCGACGAACTGCACGCGGTGTTCAGCCAGTTGTCGCTGGCCAACGTGGTCGCCCTGGAGGAGCTGCTGCACGTCGGCGGCGAGGGCGGGGACCGGCTCAGCCTGATGGACACGCTGGAGGACACCGCCGCCGACAACCCGGTGGAGGTGGCCGAGGACCGGGAGCTGCGGCGGTTTCTGGCCAGGGCGATCAACACGCTGCCCGAGCGGGAGAAGACCGTGGTCACCCTGTACTACTACGAGGGCCTCACGCTCGCCGAGATCGGCAACGTGCTCGGCGTCACCGAGAGCCGGGTGAGCCAGATCCACACCAAGTCGGTCCTCCAGCTCCGGGCCAAGCTGGCCGGCTTCGGCCGCTGAAGCCCGCGCCCCGGCCGGAGGGCGGGTCCGTACAGTGGTCGCCGTGCCAAGGATTCGAGCGGCCTCCGTGGCCGAACACCGGTCGATGCAGCGAGCCGCCCTGCTGGACGCGGCTCGGACCCTGCTGTCGGAGGGCGGGACGGAGGCGCTGACCTTCCCCGCGCTGGCCGAGCGGACGGGCCTGGCGCGGTCGTCCGTGTACGAGTACTTCGCGTCACGGGCCGCGGTGGTCGAGGAGCTGTGCGCGGTCGACTTCCCGGTGTGGGCGGCCGAGGTCGCGGCGGCGATGGAGCGTGCCGGCTCCGCCGAGGGCAAGGTCGAGGCGTATGTGCGGCGGCAGCTCGCGCTGGTCGGGGACCGGCGGCACCGGGCGGTGGTGGCCATCTCCGCGAGCGAGCTGGACGCCGGCGCGCGGGAGAAGATCCGGGCCGCCCACGGAGAGCTGGTCGCGATGATCGTCGAGGCACTGGGCGGGCTGGGGCACGAGCAGCCCCGGCTGGCGGCGATGCTGGTGCAGGGCATCGTGGACGCGGCGGTGCGCAGGATCGAACGGGGCGTCGCGGAGGACCCGGCGGCGGTCACGAACGCGGCGGTGGCCCTGGCCCTGCGCGGCGTGACGGGCTGAGCCTCGCCGGCGGCGCCCGGTGCCGACCCGGGGAGCCCGGGCGGGTTACGGCGGGGGTGGGATCGGTAGCAGTCTCGACGGGCCTCCGCCGAGCAGCCAGGGCGGGAGCAGTGACAAGGGGTTCAGGTAGGTCTCGCCCCGCAGCAGGCCCCAGTGGACGCAGGACGCCGGTCCGCAGTGTGACCGGTGCGCACCGTCCGGCTCCCGTGACCCGTCCGGCTCCCGTGACCCGTCCGGCTCCCGTGACCCGTCCGGTTCCCGTGACCCGTTCGGCTCCACCGTGCCCACCACTTCGCCCGCCCGCACCTCGTCCCCGCGGCGGACCGAGGCCCGTACCGGCTCGTACGTCGTCCGCAGGTCCGTGCCCGCCAGGGACACCGACACCACACCGCGGCCCGCCACCCGCCCCGCGAACGTCACCCGGCCGGCCGCCACCGCCCGCACCGGGGCCCCGGCCGGTGCCGCGAGGTCCACTCCCCGGTGCCCCGCCGCGTACACCGTGGCCGGCGGTTCCCAGCCCCGCAGGACCGGCGGCCGGGTGCCCACCGGCCAGCCGCGGGCGACGGCCGGCACCGGGCCCGGCGGCGGTGGCGCGGGCGCCGGCAGCGGGGCCGGCGGGGTGTCCGCGCGGGCCGGCGGGGTGAGCGGGGCGGTCGCCGTCATCAGCAGCAGGGCCGTACAGATCATCGCGTGGCGCATGCCGTACACCGTCCCGCACCCGCGCCGGTCGGGGCCGGCGCCTGTGGACTACTCGCCGGTTGTGGACGGTGCCGTCACCCGGCGCCCCGTCGGTCCCGTACACTTCTTCTGGCGATCCGGGTCACCGGGTCGACTTCGCACGCCCCGGTACGGCGACCGGCAACGGTGTCGTACCAGCGCCCCTCGGTCCTTAGTGGCACGGCGCAACGCGGGCGTCAGGCGCGACCGCCGTCCGGCGGACGCGGCACAACCGAGAACACCAAGGAGAAACGGCCATGGCCGTCGTCACGATGCGGGAGCTGCTGGAGAGCGGCGTCCACTTCGGTCACCAGACCCGTCGCTGGAACCCGAAGATGAAGCGCTTCATCTTCACCGAGCGCAACGGCATCTACATCATCGACCTGCTCCAGTCGCTGTCGTACATCGACCGCGCCTACGAGTTCGTCAAGGAGACCGTCGCCCACGGCGGCACGGTCATGTTCGTCGGCACGAAGAAGCAGGCGCAGGAGGCCATCGCCGAGCAGGCCACCCGCGTCGGCATGCCGTACGTCAACCAGCGCTGGCTGGGCGGCATGCTCACCAACTTCTCGACCGTCTACAAGCGTCTGCAGCGCCTCAAGGAGCTCGAGCAGATCGACTTCGAGGACGTCGCGGCCTCCGGTCTGACCAAGAAGGAGCTGCTGGTCCTCTCCCGCGAGAAGGCCAAGCTGGAGAAGACCCTCGGCGGTATCCGCGAGATGCAGAAGGTGCCCAGCGCCGTCTGGATCGTGGACACCAAGAAGGAGCACATCGCCGTCGGTGAGGCCCGGAAGCTGAACATCCCGGTCGTCGCGATCCTCGACACCAACTGCGACCCCGACGAGGTCGACTACAAGATCCCGGGCAACGACGACGCGATCCGCTCCGTCACCCTGCTCACCCGTGTGATCGCCGACGCCGTCGCCGAGGGCCTCATCTCCCGTTCCGGCGTGGCCGCCGGTGACAAGGGCGAGAAGGCCGCGGGCGAGCCGCTCGCCGAGTGGGAGCGCGACCTGCTCGAGGGTGAGAAGAAGGCCGAGGAGACCCCGGCCGCCGAGGCCGCTCCGGCCGAGGACGCCGCTCCGGCCGAGGCTGCTGCCCCGGCTGAGGAGGCCGCTCCGGCCGAGGCCGCTGCCCCGGCCGAGGGCGAGCAGGCCGCCGCGGAGGGCGAGCAGGCCTGACGCCGGTCCGTCAGCGTTCGACGGCGGGGGCGGTACCTCACCCGGTAGCCCCTCGGGCGCGGTGAAGTCCGCCCCCGCCGTTCACCCGTAGGCCGGCACGGTGTACGCGGTCCGCGACTGCACGCGGGTCGCGGCCGTGCGGACCTAAACCAGACTTCGAGAAAGACTCACAGACTCATGGCGAACTACACCGCCGCCGACGTCAAGAAGCTCCGTGAGCTCACCGGCGCCGGCATGATGGACTGCAAGAAGGCGCTGGACGAGGCCGAGGGCAACGTCGAGAAGGCCGTCGAGGCGCTGCGCATCAAGGGCCAGAAGGGCGTCGCCAAGCGCGAGGGCCGCTCCGCCGAGAACGGCGCCGTGGTCTCCGTCATCGCCGGCGACAACTCCTCCGGTGTCCTGGTCGAGCTGAAGTGCGAGACGGACTTCGTCGCCAAGGGTGAGAAGTTCCAGGCCGTGGCCAACGCCATCGCCGAGCACGCCGCCAAGACGAACCCGGCCGACATCGCGGCCCTGCTGGCCTCCGAGATCGAGCCCGGCAAGACCGTCCAGGCGTACGTGGACGAGGCCAACGCCAACCTCGGCGAGAAGATCGTCCTGGACCGCTTCGCGCAGTTCGCCGACGGCTACGTCACGGCCTACATGCACCGCACCATGCCCGACCTGCCCCCGCAGATCGGTGTCCTGGTCGAGTTCGACAAGCCGAACGCCGAGGTCGCCAAGGGCATCGCCCAGCACATCGCCGCCTTCGCGCCGAAGTACCTCTCCAAGGACGAGATCCCGGCCGACGTCGTCGAGTCCGAGCGCCGCATCGCCGAGGAGACCACCCGCGCCGAGGGCAAGCCCGAGGCCGCGATCGCCAAGATCGTCGAGGGTCGGCTGAACGGCTTCTTCAAGGACGCCACGCTGCTCGGCCAGCCGTACGCGCTGGACAACAAGAAGTCGGTCCAGAAGGTTCTGGACGAGGCCGGTGTCACCCTGAAGCGCTTCTCGCGCATCAAGGTCGGCATCTGAGTCCGTACCGCGATCGACGCGCGACCCCCGGAGAAATCCCCGAGGAATTCCCGATAGGGTCGACCGCAGTCGTCCGTCCACACCGCCACACCCCGGCGTGCGGCGGACGGCAGCAGATCTGACGAGGAGGCCATTGCCGCGCATGGGAGCGAAAAGCGACCCCATCGGCAATGGCCTTCTTCGTATGTGCAACACGTGAAAGAGGCGGGATCCCCCATGACCACCAAGGCCCAGAAGAGCGACGACGGCAAAGTACCCGGCCGGTTTCTGCTGAAGCTGTCCGGAGAGGCCTTCTCCGGCGGCGGGGGCCTGGGCGTCGACCCCGACGTGGTGCACAAGATCGCCCGTGAGATCGCGGCCGTCGTGCGCGACGGAGCGCAGGTCGCGGTCGTCATCGGCGGCGGCAACTTCTTCCGCGGCGCCGAACTCCAGCAGCGCGGCATGGACCGCGCCCGCTCCGACTACATGGGCATGCTCGGCACCGTGATGAACTGCCTCGCCCTCCAGGACTTCCTGGAGAAGGAGGGCATCCAGTCCCGGGTGCAGACCGCCATCACCATGGGCCAGGTCGCCGAGCCGTACATCCCGCTGCGCGCCGTGCGCCACCTGGAGAAGGGCCGCGTGGTCATCTTCGGCGCCGGTATGGGCATGCCGTACTTCTCCACCGACACCACCGCCGCCCAGCGCGCCCTGGAGATCGACGCCGAGGCGCTCCTCATGGGCAAGAACGGCGTCGACGGGGTCTACGACTCCGACCCCAAGACCAACCCCGACGCCGTCAAGTTCGACGCGCTCGGCTACGGCGAGGTCATCACCCGCGACCTCAAGGTCGCCGACGCCACCGCCGTCACGCTGTGCCGTGACAACAAGCTCCCGATCCTCGTCTTCGAACTCCTCGCGGAGGGCAATATCGCCCGCGCCGTCAAGGGTGAGAAGATCGGCACGCTGGTGGGTGACCAGAGCAGCCGGGACTGACCGGCACGCTCCCGTCGTCCGGGAACGCCACCTGTCCGGGGGACGGACGGGACGCGCCCTGGCCGGGGGATGGACAATGTCCTGCCGGTCGGGAACCGTGCAGGAAGAAGACGCGACGCAGCCGGCCGCCGCCCCGCGGGGAACCGCAGCCGGGCCTTACTCAAGACACGCAGGAGCAAGTGGTGATCGAAGAGACCCTCCTCGAAGCCGAGGAGAAGATGGAGAAGGCCGTCGTGGTCGCCAAGGAGGACTTCGCCGCGATCCGCACCGGCCGTGCGCACCCGGCGATGTTCAACAAGATCGTGGCCGACTACTACGGTGCCCCGACGCCGATCAACCAGCTGGCCTCGTTCTCCGTGCCGGAGCCGCGCATGGCGGTCGTGACGCCGTTCGACAAGACCGCGCTGCGCAACATCGAGCAGGCCATCCGAGACTCCGACCTGGGCGTCAACCCCAGCAACGACGGCAACATCATCCGGGTGGTGTTCCCCGAGCTGACCGAGGAGCGGCGCCGCGAGTACATCAAGGTCGCCAAGGCCAAGGGCGAGGACGCGAAGGTGTCCATCCGCTCCGTGCGTCGCAAGGCCAAGGACGCCATCGACAAGCTGGTCAAGGACGGCGAGATCGGTGAGGACGAGGGCCGCCGTGCGGAGAAGGAACTCGACGACCTGACGGCGAAGTACGTCGCCCAGGTGGACGAGCTCCTCAAGCACAAGGAAGCGGAGCTGCTCGAAGTCTGATGAGCGACTCTTCCTGGGGGGCGCCGCCGCCGGCGGGGCAGGCCGGTTACTGGGGGTCCACCGCGGGCGGACCTGTCCAGGGGACTGCCCCGGCGGGTCCCGCGTACGATGCGCCTGAGGCGCAGCACACTCGCCCCATGCCGATCGTGCCCGACGGCCCCGCGTACGGCGGAGACCAGGACGACGACCGGGGGGCCGCCCGGCTGAGCGGCCCCCTGTTCCGCGACGAGCCGTTCCAGGCCCGGGAACTCCCGGCCGAGACCCAGAACCCGGAGCCCATGCCCGACGTCCCGCAGCAGCCGCCGCCGGCGCCGCAGAAGAAGAGCGCGGGCCGTGACCTGAGCGCGGCCATAGGCGTCGGCGTCGGGCTCGGCGTGGTGATCGTCGCGTCCCTGTTCGTCCGCAAGGCCGTGTTCGTCGGGGTGATCGCGGTCGCGGTCGTCGTCGGCCTGTGGGAGCTGACCAGCAGGCTCCAGGAGCGCAAGGACATCAAGGCGCCGCTCGTGCCGCTCGCGGTGGGCGGCGCGGCCATGGTCGTCGCCGGCTATGTGCGCGGCGCGGAGGGCGCGTGGGTCGCCATGGCCCTCACCGCCCTGGCCACCCTGGTGTGGCGGATGACGGAGCCACCGGAGGGGTATCTCAAGGACGTCACGGCCGCCGTCTTCGCCGCGTTCTACGTCCCGTTCCTGGCCACGTTCGTCGCGCTGCTGCTCACCGCCGACGACGGTCCCTGGCGGGTGCTGACCTTCCTGGTGCTGACGGTCGTCAGCGACACCGGCGCCTACGCGGTCGGCTGGCGCTTCGGCAAGCACAAGCTGGCCCCGCGCATCAGTCCCGGCAAGACCCGCGAGGGCCTGCTGGGCGCGGTGCTGTTCGCGATGGCGGCGGGCGCGCTGTGCATGCAGTTCCTGATCGACGACGGCGTCTGGTGGCAGGGCCTGCTGCTGGGTCTGGCCGTCGCGGCCAGCGCGACCCTCGGCGACCTCGGCGAATCCATGATCAAGCGGGACCTGGGCATCAAGGACATGGGCACCTTGCTCCCCGGCCACGGCGGCATCATGGACCGGCTGGACTCGCTGCTGCCGACGGCACCGGTGGTGTGGCTGCTCATGGTGGTCTTCGTCGGCTCCGCGTGAGCGGAACGGTCGTCGCGGCCCCCGTCCCGGTCCGGGGCGGGGGCCGCGGCCGTACCCGGATGCCGCAGCCCGGCTCGGCGGCCGGCCCCGGCGCGCGGCAGACTCCCTGACAGGACGCCGCCCCCACCGCCGCCGCGCCGCCCAGGGAGAGCCCGCCATGCCCCTCGACCCACCCCCGCCCGGGAACCCGGCCGCCGACGCGCCCCTCTCGGTGGGCGCCGCTCCCGGCGATGGCACGCCCCCGGCCGCGAACCCGGCCGCCGACGTGCCCCTGGCCGGAGGCCCCGCTCCCACCGATGACGCGCCCCTGTGCGCGGACCCTGCCTCCGCCGGTGGTGTGCCCGGGTCCGTGACCCCTGTCTGTGCCGGTGGCCCGCCCCTGACGGTGAGTGCCGCTCCCGGCGATGGCACGCCCCCGGCCGCGGACCCGGCCCCGGCCGCCGACGTGCCCCTGGCCGGAGGCCCCGCTCCCGGCGATGGCGCGCCCCCGTGTGCGAACCCGGCCCCCGCCGGTGGTGTGCCCCCGTCGGCGGGCCTCGCTCCCCCCGCCGACGCGCCCCAGTGCGCGAACCCGCCCCCGGCCGCCGACGCACCCTCGCCCGCGAACTCGGCCCCCGCCGCCGATGTGCCCCTCTCGGTAGGCCCGGTTCCCGCCGCCGACGCGCCCCTGTCGGTGGGCCCCGCTCCCGCCGTCGGCGCGTCCCGGTCCATGAACCGGGCCCCCGCCGACAGCCCGCCCCCGCCCGGGAACCCCGTCCCCGCGGCCTGTCCCGTCGCTTCCGCTTCGCCCGTGCGGTTCTGGCCTGTCGGTGATCTGCCGGGGCTTGATCCCGATCCGTTTCTGGACGCGTTGTTGCGTGCGGAGCCGGTCAGCCGGATCCGGCTGCCGTACGGCGTGGGCTGGGCCTGGCTGGTCACGCGGTACGACGACGTGCGCTTCGTCACCTCCGACCCGCGCTTCTCCCGGGCCCGGGTCGCCGGCCGCGAGGTCACCAGCATGCGCCCGGCGCCCGTCGCCTCGCAGACGGCCGGCCTGCAGTACACCGACCCGCCCCGGCACAGCCTGCTGCGCCGGGTCGTCGCCCGCGCCTTCACCGGGCCGAGCATGCGGCGGCTGCGCCCGCTCGCCGAGCGCCGGGCCGCCGGACTGCTCGACGGCATGGCGCGCGCCGGCGCACCGGCCGACCTCGTGGCCCATCTGCACGGCCCCTTCCCGATCGCCGTGCTCCGCGACTTCCTCGGCGTGGACGAGCGGGACTGGCAGCGGTGGGCCGCGACCGGCGAGGCCCTGCTGTCGGCGGGTGCCGGCTCGGCGGAACGCGCCCGGGAGGCCGCCCGGGAGACCCGGGCCCGGATCACGGAACTGCTGCGCCGCCGCCGCGAGGAACCCCGCGACGATCTGGCGGGAGTGCTCGCCCGCGCCGCCGCCACCGGCGAGATCACCGACGACGAGGCGGTCTCCCTGGCGATCGCCGTCCAGGTCAGCGGCGGCCACGCGGTCCGTACCAACAGCGCCGCGATGATGTACGCGCTGCTCACCCACCCCGCGCACCTGGACCGGCTGCGCCGCGCGCCGGAGCTGCTGCCCCGGGCCGTGGAGGAACTGTTCCGCTACGTCCCGCACCGCAACGGCGTCGGCATCCCCCGGATCGCCACCGAGGACGTCACGATCGGCGGCCGGCTGATCCGCGCCGGCGACGTGGTCTACAACGCCTACGTCGCCGCCAACCGCGACCCCGCGGTGTTCCCCGGCCCCGACACCCTGGACTTCGACCGGGACCACCCCGCCCACCTGGCCTTCGGTCACGGCCCGCACCACTGCCTGGCCGCCGTCATGGCCCGGATGGAGGCCGAGATCATGATCGGCTCGGTGCTCGCCCGCTTCCCCGGCATCCGCCTGGCCGTACCTCCCGAGGACGTCCCCTTCCACCGCCGGGGCCTGCTCCGGGGCCCGGAGTCCCTGCCGGTGAGATGGTGAGGCACGCCTCCCCGACATCTCTCCGGGACACCCGGGTCGATCTGCGACACTGGTAACGCCATGCCTAAGCCCGGAGAACTCACTTTCGTCGCCCCGCGCGGAGCCAAGAAGCCGCCGCGGCATCTCGCCGATCTCACGCCCGCCGAGCGCAAGGACGCGGTGGCCGAGGTCGGGGAGAAGCCGTTCCGTGCCAAGCAGCTCGCGCAGCACTACTTCGCGCGGTACGCGCACGACCCCGAGCAGTGGACCGACATCCCCGCCGGTTCGCGCGCCAAGCTGCAAGAAGCGCTGTTCCCGGAGCTGATGACCGTCGTCCGGCATCTGTCCACCGACCAGGGGACCACGCGCAAGACGCTGTGGCGGCTGTTCGACGGCACCCTCGTGGAGTCCGTGCTGATGCGGTACCCGGACCGGGTGACCATGTGCATCAGCTCGCAGGCCGGCTGCGGGATGAACTGCCCGTTCTGCGCCACCGGCCAGGCGGGTCTGGACCGGAACCTGTCCACCGCCGAGATCGTCCACCAGATCGTGGACGGCATGCGGGCGCTGCGCGACGGCGAGGTGCCGGGCGGTCCGGCGCGGCTGTCCAACATCGTCTTCATGGGGATGGGCGAGCCGCTCGCCAACTACAAGCGGGTCGTGGGTGCCATCCGGGCGCTCACCGACCCCGCCCCGGACGGGCTCGGCCTCTCCCAGCGCGGGATCACCGTCTCCACCGTGGGCCTGGTGCCGGCCATCCACCGGTTCGCCGACGAGGACTTCAAGTGCCGGCTGGCGATCTCCCTGCACGCCCCCGACGACGAGCTGCGCGACACCCTCGTCCCGGTGAACACCCGCTGGAAGGTCCGCGAGGTGCTGGACGCCGGGTTCGAGTACGCCGCGAAGAGCGGGCGCCGGCTGTCGATCGAGTACGCGCTGATCCGCGACATCAACGACCAGGCCTGGCGCGGCGACCGGCTCGGCCGGCTGCTCAAGGGCAGGCCCGTGCACGTCAACCTGATCCCGCTGAACCCGACGCCGGGCTCCCAGTGGACCGCGTCGCGGCCGGAGGATGAGAAGGCGTTCGTGGAGGCCATCGCCGCGCACGGGGTGCCGGTCACCATCCGGGACACCCGCGGTCAGGAGATCGACGGAGCCTGTGGTCAGCTCGCGGCCACCGAGCGGTAATCTGACCACGTCCACATATCTTCATATTCCGACAGGGGAGCGCCACAGCGCTGAGAGTGCGGCACCGGGCCGCAGACCCTCTGAACCTCGCCCAGGTCATTCTGGGTAGGAAGTTCGGTCACCACTCAAGCTGTTGCGCCCTGTCCGGGTCTCCCCGCGGAGACCCGGACAGGGCCGCGTCTCTTCCTGGCCCACTCCAGGAGGACACTTCACGTGCACACCAAGACCCTCGTGGCCGCGGCGGTCGGTCTCGGCCTGCTGGCCCTCTCCGGGTGCGGGTCGTCGGACACCGGGGACTCCGCCCGCGCCAAGACCGTCACGCTGGTCAGCCACGACTCCTGGGCCGTCTCCAAAAGCGTCGTCAAGGACTTCGAGAAGCGGTCCGGGTACAAGCTGCGGGTCCTCAAGGACGGCGACGCCGGACAGGCCGTCAACAAGGCGATCCTGACCAAGGGCAACCCGCAGGGCGACGTCTTCTTCGGCGTCGACAACACCCTGCTCTCCCGGGCCCTGGACAACGGCCTGTTCCAGCCGTACGAGGCGAAGGGCTCCGCCGCGATCCCGCCCGCGGACCGCGCCGACCAGGCCGGGCACCACGTCACGCCCGTCGACACCGGCGACATCTGCGTCAACTACGACAAGGCCTACTTCAGCGAGCACAAGCTGACCCCGCCGCGGACCTTCGCCGACCTCGCCGCGCCCCGGTACAAGGACCTCCTCGTCACCGAGAACGCGGCCACCTCCTCGCCCGGCCTCGGCTTCCTGCTCGGCAGCGCCGCCGCGTTCGGCGACGACGGCTGGGAGGGGTACTGGAAGAAGCTCAAGGCCAACGGCGTCAAGGTCGTCGACGGCTGGGAGCAGGCCTACTACCAGGAGTTCTCCGGTTCCTCCGAGGGCAGGAAGGCCGGCGGCGACCGGCCGCTCGTCGTGTCGTACGCCTCCTCCCCGCCCGCCGAGGTGATCTACGCCAAGAAGCGGCCCGCCACCGCCCCGACCGGCGTGGCGTACGGCACCTGCTTCCGGCAGACCGAGTACGCCGGGCTGCTGGCCGGCGCCCGCAACCCCGAGGGCGGCAAGGCGCTCCTCGACTTCCTGCTCACCCGGGAGTTCCAGGAGGACATGCCGCTGAACATGTTCGTCTACCCGGTGGTGAAGGGCGCGAAGGTGCCGGCCGAGTTCACGCAGTACGGTCCGGCGGCGAAGGACCCGCGGACCCTGGCCCCCGGGAAGATCGCCGCCAACCGCGACCAGTGGGTCAAGTCGTGGACCTCGCTCGTACTGAAGTAGCCCGGACCCGGCGCGGGAGCGCGGCGCGGCTGGGGCTGATGGCCCTGCCCGTCGCGTTCTTCGCCGTGTTCTTCGCCTGGCCGGTCGCCGCGATCGTCGCGCGCGGGCTGAAGACGGACGGCACCTGGCACCTCGGCCGGATCGCGGACGTCGTCACCCAGCCGGACCTGCGGCAGGTGCTGTGGTTCACCACCTGGCAGGCGCTCGCCTCCACCGCGCTCACCCTGCTGCTCGCGCTGCCCGCCGCCTATGTCTTCGCCCGCCTCGACTTCCCCGGCCGGCACCTGCTGCGGGCCGTCGTCACGGTCCCGTTCGTGCTGCCCACCGTCGTCGCCGGCAGCGCCTTCCTGGCGCTGGTCGGCCGGGGCGGCCTGCTGGACGAGCTGTGGGGGGTACGGCTGGACACCACGGTGTGGGCGATCCTGCTGGCCCACGTCTTCTTCAACTACGCGGTCGTCGTCCGCACGGTCGGCGGCCTGTGGGCGCAGCTCGACCCCCGGCAGGAGGAGGCCGCGCGGATGCTGGGCGCCTCCCCGCTGACGGCCTGGCGCAAGGTCACGCTGCCCGCGCTCGGGCCCGCCGTGGCCGCCGCCGCCCTGATGGTGTTCCTGTTCACCTTCACCTCCTTCGGAGTGGTGCAGATCCTCGGCGGCCCCGCCTTCTCCACCATCGAGGTGGAGATCTACCGCCAGACCTCCGAGACCTTCGACCTGGCCACGGCCGCCGTCCTCACCCTGGTGCAGTTCGCCGCCGTCGGCGCGATCCTCGCCGTACACGCCTGGACGGTACGGCGGCGGGAGAGCGCGCTGCGCCTGGTCGACGCCGCGACGACCGCCCGCCGGCCGCGCGGGACCGGACAGCGCGCGCTGCTCGCCGGCGTCCTGGCCGGCATCGCCCTGCTGCTGGTGCTGCCGCTCGGCGTCCTCGTCCGGCGCTCCCTGGACGCCCCCGGCCTCGGCTACTACCGGGCGCTGACGGATCCCGACGGCGGTACGTTCCTGGTGGCGCCGGTGCACGCGGTGTGGACCTCGCTGGAGTACGCCGCGGCCGCCACCGCCATCGCCATGGTGATCGGCACCCTCGCCGCCGCCGCGCTGGCCCGCCGGGACGCCGGACGGCTGGTGCGGGGCTTCGACGCGCTGCTGATGCTGCCGCTCGGCGTGTCCGCCGTGACCGTCGGCTTCGGCTTCCTGATCGCCCTCGACAAGCCGCCGCTGGACCTGCGCCAGTCCTGGATCCTGGTGCCGCTCGCCCAGGCGCTGGTCGGCGCCCCCTTCGTCGTACGGACCATGCTGCCCGTGCTGCGCGCGGTGGACGTGCGCCTGCGGGAGGCCGCCGCCGTGCTCGGCGCCCCGCCCTGGCGGGTGTGGCGGGAGGTGGACCTGCCGCTGGTGCGGCGGGCGCTGCTGGTCGCGGCCGGTTTCGCGTTCGCCGTGTCGCTGGGGGAGTTCGGGGCGACCGTGTTCATCGCCCGGCCCGACAACCCCACGCTCCCGGTCGCCGTGGCCCGGCTGCTCAGCCGCCCCGGCGATCTCAACTACGGCCAGGCGATGGCCCTTTCGACCATTCTGATGGTGGTGTGCGCCCTCGCGCTGCTGATCCTGGAGCGGCTGCGCACCGACCGGACGGGGGAGTTCTAGATGCTGCTCGGCCTGGATGCCGCGACCGTGCGCTTCGGCGGGCGGGCCGTGCTCGACGCGGTCGGCCTGGAAGTCGCCGCCCACGAGGTGGTGTGCGTGCTCGGGCCCAGCGGCAGCGGCAAGTCCACGCTGCTGCGGACGGTGGCGGGACTGCAACCCCTGGACAGCGGCCGGGTGCTGCTCGACGGCCGGGACCAGACGGGCGTGCCCGCGCACAAGCGCGACGTCGGCCTGATGTTCCAGGACCACCAGTTGTTCCCGCAGCGGGACGTCGGCGCCAACGTGGCCTTCGGGCTGCGCATGCACGGCGTCGCCAAGGGCGAACGGGACGCCGAGGTGGGCCGGTTGCTGGAGCTGGTCGGCCTGCCCGGGGCCGCCCGGCGGGCCGTCGCCTCCCTGTCCGGCGGCGAACAGCAGCGCGTGGCCCTCGCCCGGGCGCTCGCGCCCCGGCCCCGGCTGCTCATGCTGGACGAGCCGCTCGGCCAGCTCGACCGCTCGCTGCGCGAACGGCTCGTGGTCGAACTGCGGGAACTGTTCGGCCGGCTGGGCACCACCGTGCTCGCCGTCACCCACGACCAGGGGGAGGCGTTCGCGCTGGCCGACCGGGTGGTGGTGATGCGGGACGGGCGGATCGCGCAGTCCGGGACGCCGGTCGAGGTGTGGCAGCGGCCCGCGGACGCCTTCGTGGCCCGCTTCCTCGGCTTCCAGAACGTGGCACCGGCAACCGTCTCCGGCCCGGCCGCCGACAGCCCCTGGGGCAAGCTGCCCGTGCCGGACGGCTCGGCGCAGGGCAGCCGCACGGTCCTCGTCCGCCCGGCCGGGGTCCGGCTGGTGCCGGCCGGCCGGGGCCTGCCCTGCACGGTGACCGCCCGCACCTTCAAGGGCACCCATGTCGCCGTCCACCTCCAGCCCGCGGACGGACCGCGCCTGGAGGCGGCCTGCTCGCTGCGGGACGCGCCCGGCCCCGGCGACCGCGTCGGCGTGGAGTTCGACGCGGCCGAGATCGCCGTGCTGGACTGATCGTCCGCCGCTGGGGCCTGTCGTTCGGATCACGCCGGGCTCGCGGGCCCCGGCACCGCTCCTCGCCGCTTCGGCGGTGAAGGAGCCGCGCGGGCCCGGCCGTCAGGTCCCTCCGCACGCGTGCGGAGGGACCGGACCCGCTCACCTCAAAGCTGCTCGCCCTCCACCGCCGCTGCCGCTGGACGGCCCCGGCCCGGAGGTGCCGGACGACCGGGAGCTGCCGGGGTTCCGGCCGGAGCGGGCCGCGTTCGCCCGACGCGTCCGGGCTCAGCCGTTGCGGCCAGTGCCGCGGCGGCGCATCCCGAACCAGACCGCGCCGCCGCCGACGACGACCAGGGCCGCCGCGAGGCCGGCGATCAGACCGGTGTGGGAGTTCGCGCCGGTCTCGGCGAGGTCGGAGTCACCGGCCGCCGGGGAGGGCGCGTTCTCCGAGGTGCCCGCCGGGACGGAGCCGGACCCGGACCCGGAGGCCGACGGGGCGGGCGGGGCGGGCTGCGCCGGGGCGGACGCGGTGGTGGCCGGGGAGGCGGAGGCGGCGGGCGCGGAGGCGGACGCGGACGCGGTCAGCGTGGCGCTGAGCGTGGGCACCGGCACCGGACTCTGGTCCGCAGCCGCGCACGCGGTGGCCGGTGTCACCAGATCGGGCGCGACGTCCTGGTCGACCCGCCGGCCGGCCGTGACATGGATCCGGTAGGTCGCGCTCGGCTTCCAGTCCTCCGCGAAGGTGATCCGGGTGCCCTGCTTCGACCCCGTGACCGGCTGCTCGCCGACCTTCGTCTCGACGCCGCCGGCGCCCTTGAGGAAGACGCTGACGGTGGCGTCGGCGGCGGAGGCGTCCGTGTCGGTGACGACGATGACGCCCTGGGTGCCGTCGCACTTGGCTTCGGCGGAGAAGTCCTCGATGGTGCACGCGAGGGCGGAGCCGGTCAGGCCGAGTATCAGAGCGGCCGACCCGGAGGCGACACCCAGGACACTCGCGGAACGGCGGACGCTACGGCGAGTCATGGACAACGTTTGTCCTTTACAGAGCGCAATTGCGGGGGGTGGAGGGGGAGTCGGGACGGCGACCAGGCGCGGCCCCGGCGCCCCCGGGAGCTCACAGGTTTATAAGCGTCCCGGCGGCAGTGTCAACGCGGGGGCGGACGGCGGCTGTTGGCTTTGCCCGCTTATTAACCGCCCCCACGTTTGCGTCCCTCCGGAGCCCCGGTCAGCCCTGCACCGCGGCCGGGTCCATCCAGACGATCTCCCAGGTGTGGCCGTCGAGGTCGTCGAAGGAGCGGCCGTACATGAAACCGTGGTCCTGGGTCTCGCCGCTCGCCGTGCCGCCGGCCGCGATCGCCTTGTCGACCAGCTCGTCCACCTTCTCCCGGCTCTCGGCGCTCAGTGCGATCAGCACCTCGCTGGTCTTCGTCGCGTCGGTGATCTCCTTCTTGGTGAAGGTCGCGTAGAACGGCTTGGTCAGCAGCATCGCGACGATGGTGTCGCTGATCACCACGGAGGCCGCGTTGTCGTCGCTGAACTGCGGGTTGATCGTGTAGCCGAGCTCCGTGAAGAACTTCTTGGCGGCGTCGAGGTCGTTCACGGGCAGGTTCACGAAGATCATCTGCTGGTACATGCGGGTTCTCCCGTCGGGTCGTGCGCGGTGCGTCGTGTTCGAGGGGTAGACGGGCGGACCGCCCCGGACTCATCGCTCCCCGGCGATCTTTCTTCCATCTTTTCCGAGTCGCTCCTCAGCGGCTCAGCGGCTCAGCGGCAGTGCCGACAGCGCGGCGATCACCAGGACGAGCGGGCCGAACAGGGCCACCAGGGCGACCGCGCGGAGGGCGGCGGCCCCGCGCAGCAGGACGGGGGGCGCGCCGAGGCGGAGCAGCGCGGCGGTGGTGCCGGCGCGGCACTGGCGGGTCTCCACGGCGGCGGTGAGCAGCGTGGCGAGCGTGGAGCCGGCGACGACCAGGGCGCCGAGCGCGGACAGCGGGTCGTGGCCGGGGGCGGCGGAGCCGTGCACGATGGTCAAGGCGCAGCCGGCGGACGCCACCGCGCAGACCACGCCGAGCGGGCGCCCGATCCGGGCGGCCTCCGTCATCAGGACCCGGCCCGCGAGCAGCCGCAGCACACCGGGCCGGCAGGCCTGGAGCAGCCGGCCGCACCCGTGGGTGAGACCCGGCCCGGCCAGGACCAGACCGGTGCCGCCGAGGAGCCAGCCGAGGAGTACGGCGAGGGCGGGGGCCGGGGCGGACCGGCCGGCGTACGCCTGCGCGGCGAGCCCGGCGGTGACGAGGGCGACGCCCCAGGGCAGGCCGGCCGGGTCGGTGTCCGCGACGCCCGGCAGGACCGAAGTGCCGTCTTCCGCCGTGCCGGAGGCCGTACCGGGGGCCGTGCCGGCGGCGGCCCGCCCGGGACGGCCCGCCGGCGCGGTGCCCGGGGACGGCGGCTCGGCCGGGGCATGCACGGCCGCCGCCGGCCGGAGATCGGCGGCGGCCCCGGAAGCCTGCGCACCACGGGCGGGCCCCGCGGCGCCCGCGGCCACCGGGGTCCCGCCGCGCCGGCGCGCGCCGAAGCGGCCGTACGCCCCGAACGTGTCCCGGACCGGCGAGGCGCCGTACGTCCCGAAGCGGCCGGACGTCCGGGGGGTCCGGCGCGCCGGGCGGGGGTCCTTCGGGCGCAGGGCCACGGCCGCCGTCGCGGCCGCCGCCGCCGGGACCACGGCGAGCAGGGTCAGGGCCGCCGGCACCGGCAGCGGCTGGTCCGCGGCGAGGAAGTCCGCCGCGCCGTCGAACGGCCCGCCCGGCAGGTCGCCGCGCAGCCGCAGGAAGGCCAGCAGGGCCAGCAGCGCGCCCAGGGCGCAGGACAGGGCCGTCGTCAGCGCGGACAGGGCCATCAGCCGGGCCGGACCGAGTCCTACGGCGGACAGTCCGGGGCGCGGCCGGGTGCCGGGGTCGGTGCGGGCGACCGCCAGCGCCAGGTACACCGTGGCGGCGAGCGGCACCGCGCACCAGGCCAGGCGCAGCGCGGCGGCGTCCGCCGCCTCCGGGTGGTGCAGGGCGTAGCCGAGGCTGGACAGCAGCAGGAAGGCGGTGCCCGCCGAGGCGGCGGACACCAGCAGCCGGCGCAGGTGGACGGCGGGCCGGGCGGCGCGGATCAGACGGAGAGCGAGCACGCGGCCCGGCCTTCCGCGTCCGGGGCGTCCGGCAGGTGCACGGTGTGCACGCGGCGCCCGTCGAGCAGGGCCACCGTGCGGTCGGCGAGGGCGGCGGTGTCCGGGTCGTGCGTGGCGAGGACGACCGTGATCCCGTGGGAGCGGGCGGCCGAGGTCAGGGTGCGCAGCACATGGGTGCGGTCGGCCCGGTGCAGCGGCGCGGTGGGCTCGTCGGCGAAGAGCACCGCGGGTCCCGGCGCGAGCGCGCGGGCGATGGCGACGCGCTGGCGTTCGGCGTGCCGGAGCGCGTGCGGCCGGCAGCGGGCCCGGTCGCCGACGTCGAGGCGCTCCAGCCACTCCAGCGCGGCCGCCTTGGCCCGGCGGCGGCCGGTGCCGCGCAGCATCAGCGGCAGCGCGGCGTTCTCCCAGACGTTCAGCTCGGGCACGAGGACCGGCTCGGGGTCGATCCAGCCGAAGCGGTCCCGGCGCAGCCGCTCGCGGGCCACCGGGCCGAGCGTGTGCACGGGCGAGCTGTTGTACCACACCTCGCCGTCGCCCGCCGGCACCAGGCCGGACAGGCAGCGCAGCAGGGTCGTCTTGCCGCTGCCGCGCGGTCCGCTGACGGCGAGGATCTCGCCCTCCCGCACGCCGAGCGAGACCCCGGCGAGGCCGGGGGAGCCGTCGCGGTGCGTGTAGTGCAGGGAGCGTGCCCAGAGCACGTCGTTGTCCGGCGGGGCCTCCATGGGCGTACACCTCGGTTCGGATCCGTTGTCCCGGTCTGCCGTCCCCCAAACGGGCCATTCGGGGGAACGAGGGCCGGGCTGATCGGTCACTGGCACGCTAGGCAGGTCCCCGGCGGGAGCCCGGACAGCACGCGGCCCCGGGCCGCCGTTCTCACTCGAACGGACGGCGCCGGGGCCGCGTGCTGTCATCCGGTCGGATGATCAGAGCTTGGTCCACGCCTCCGTGAGGGTGGCCCGCAGGATCTGCTCGATCTCGTCGAAGGTCTCCTGGTTGGAGATCAGCGGCGGGGCGAGCTGGACGACCGGGTCGCCGCGGTCGTCGGCACGGCAGTACAGGCCGTTGTCGAACAGCGCCTTGGAGAGGAAGCCGTACAGGACGCGCTCGGTCTCCTCGTCGTTGAAGGACTCCTTGGTGTGCTTGTCCTTCACCAGCTCGATGCCGTAGAAGAAGCCGTTGCCGCGGACGTCGCCGACGATCGGCAGGTCGTGCAGCTTCTGCAGGGTCTGCAGGAAGGCGCCCTCGTTGTCCAGCACGTGCTGGGTGAGGTTCTCGCGCTCGAACAGGTCGAGGTTGGCGAGGCCGACCGCCGCGGAGACCGGGTGGCCGCCGAAGGTGTAGCCGTGCAGGAAGGTGTTGTCGCCCTTGTAGAACGGCTCGGCGAGCCGGTCGGAGACGATGCAGGCGCCGATCGGGGAGTAGCCCGAGGTCATGCCCTTGGCGCAGGTGATCATGTCCGGGACGTAGCCGAACTTGTCGCAGGCGAACATCGTGCCGAGGCGGCCGAAGGCGCAGATGACCTCGTCCGAGACGAGCAGGACGTCGTACTGGTCGCAGATCTCGCGGACCCGCTGGAAGTACCCGGGCGGCGGCGGGAAGCAGCCGCCGGCGTTCTGCACCGGCTCCAGGAAGACCGCGGCGACGGTCTCCGGGCCCTCGAAGAGGATCTGCTGCTCGATCTGGTCGGCGGCCCAGCGGCCGAAGGCCTCCGGGTCGTCGCCGTGGATCGGGGCGCGGTAGATGTTGGTGTTCGGCACCTTGTGGGCGCCCGGCACCAGCGGCTCGAACGGGGCCTTCAGGGCCGGCAGGCCGGTGATGGACAGGGCGCCCTGCGGCGTGCCGTGGTAGGCGACGGCGCGGGAGATGACCTTGTACTTGGTCGGCTTGCCCTGGAGCTTGAAGTACTGCTTGGCCAGCTTCCAGGCGGTCTCGACGGCCTCGCCGCCGCCGGTGGTGAAGAAGACCTTGTTCAGGTCGCCGGGCGCGTGGTGGGCCAGGCGCTCGGCCAGCTCGACGGCCTTCGGGTGGGCGTAGGACCACACCGGGAAGAAGGCCAGCTCCTGGGCCTGCTTGAAGGCGGTCTCGGCGAGTTCCGTGCGGCCGTGACCGGCCTGGACCACGAACAGACCCGCGAGACCGTCCAGGTAGCGCCGGCCCTTGTCGTCGTAGATGTAGGTGCCCTCACCCCGGACGATCGTCGGGACGGGGGAGTTCTCGTACGAGGACATGCGGGTGAAGTGCATCCACAGGTGGTCGTACGCGGTACGGCTGAGGTCCTTGCTGCTCACGGTTATCGGGTCCTCACGGTTATCGGGTTCCCCACATGTAGGTCTGCTTCTTGAGCTTCAGGTAGACGAAGCTCTCGGTGGAGCGCACCCCGGGCAGCGCCCGGATGCGTTTGTTGATGACGTCCAGCAGGTGGTCGTCGTCCTCGCAGACGATCTCGGCGAGGATGTCGAACGAGCCCGCGGTCATCACCACGTACTCGACTTCCGACATGTCAGTCAGCGCGTCCGCGATCGACTCGACGTCGCCCTCGACGTTGATCCCGACCATCGCCTGCCGGCGGAAGCCCACGGTGAGCGGGTCCGTGACGGCGACGATCTGCATCACGCCCTGGTCCAGCAGCTTCTGCACGCGCTGGCGCACGGCGGCCTCGGAGAGGCCGACGGCCTTGCCGATCGCCGCGTACGGCCGGCGGCCGTCCTCCTGGAGCTGCTGGATGATGGCGAGGGAGACGGCGTCCAGCTGGGGACTGTTGCCGTTCCTTGACTCGCGGGACGAGTCCCTCTGGTCTGCGCTTCGACTGGCCACGACCTCACTGTGCACGAGGTCTCGACAGTTTTGCAACCCTGGATCGATGAAATCCGTTGTTTCGGAGTCTTGGCCTTGCGGATTTCGCAGAACGGATGGCGCTGGGGGTGTTGAAAACGTCGCCTCGCCGATTAGGGTGGGTGTCTCAGCGTGTGGACAGCACAGAACCAGATCAGGAGGCCGGCAGTGAGCACCGAGCTGCGTCGTCTGCGCAACTACATCGACGGTGAGTTCCGGGACGCCGCCGACGGACGGACCACCGAGGTGGTCAACCCCGCGACGGGCGAGGCGTACGCGACCGCGCCGCTGTCCGGGCAGGCGGACGTCGACGCCGCCATGGAGGCCGCCGCGCGCGCCTTCCCGGCCTGGCGCGACACCACGCCCGCCGAGCGGCAGAAGGCCCTCCTGAAGATCGCCGACGCGTTCGAGGAGCGTGCCGAGGAGCTGATCGCGGCCGAGGTGGAGAACACGGGCAAGCCGGTCGGGCTGACCCGCTCCGAGGAGATCCCGCCGATGGTCGACCAGATCCGCTTCTTCGCGGGCGCGGCCCGGCTGCTGGAGGGCCGCTCGGCCGGCGAGTACATGGAGGGGATGACCTCGATCATCCGCCGTGAGCCGGTCGGCGTCTGCGCCCAGGTCGCGCCGTGGAACTACCCGATGATGATGGCCGTGTGGAAGTTCGCCCCGGCGCTCGCCGCCGGCAACACGGTCGTCCTGAAGCCGTCGGACACCACTCCCGCCTCCACGGTCCTGATCGCCGACATCGTCGGTTCGATCCTGCCCAAGGGCGTCTTCAACGTCATCTGCGGCGACCGCGAGACGGGCCGCACGATGGTGGAGCACCCGGTACCCGCCATGGCGTCGATCACCGGCTCCGTGCGCGCCGGCATGTCCGTCGCCGAGTCGGCGTCGAAGGACGTCAAGCGGGTCCACCTGGAGCTGGGCGGCAAGGCCCCCGTCGTCGTCTTCGAGGACACCGACATCGCCAAGGCCGTCGAGGACATCTCCCTCGCCGGCTTCTTCAACGCCGGCCAGGACTGCACGGCCGCGACCCGCGTCCTGGTCCACGAGTCCATCCACGACGAGTTCGTGGCCGCGCTCGCCAAGGCCGCGGCCGAGACCAAGACCGGGCAGCCGGACGACGACGACGTGCTCTTCGGCCCGCTGAACAACGCCAACCAGCTCCGCCAGGTGGCCGGCTTCATCGACCGCCTGCCCGCCCACGCCAAGGTCGAGGCGGGCGGCCAGCGGGTCGGCGACAAGGGCTTCTTCTACGCCCCGACCGTCGTCTCCGGCCTGAAGCAGGACGACGAGATCGTGCAGAACGAGGTCTTCGGCCCGGTCATCACCGTCCAGCCCTTCACCGACGAGGACCAGGCCGTCGAGTACGCCAACGGCGTCGAGTACGCCCTCGCGTCCTCGGTGTGGACCAAGGACCACGCCCGCGCGATGCGCATGTCCAAGAAGCTGGACTTCGGCTGCGTGTGGATCAACACCCACATCCCGCTCGTCGCCGAGATGCCGCACGGCGGCTTCAAGAAGTCCGGCTACGGCAAGGACCTGTCGGCGTACGGCTTCGAGGACTACACCCGCATCAAGCACGTGATGACGTCCCTGGACGCGTAACACACCGTGAACGGCGGCGCGGCCCCGGCGGGTTCACCCACCCGTCCGGGGCCGCGCCGTGTCACTCCCCGGCGAGGAACTCCCGCTCCGCCGCCGTGAGTCGCAGGCTCGCCGCCTGCTCCCAGTCCGCCGTCTGCTCCGGACCGCGGGCGCCCACGATCGCGCCCGTCACGCCCTCGCGGCCCAGCACCCAGGCGATCGCCACCGCCCCCGCCGTCGTGCCGTGCGCCCGCGCGACCGTCCTCAGCCGGTCCACCGTACGGAGGTGGCCGTCCAGGTGCGTGGTGAAGTCCGGGTGGGTGCGGCGCCAGTCGGCGGGGTCCAGCGCGTCGAGCCGCTGCCGGGTGAACGCCCCGGTGAGCAGGCCCGAGTGGAGCGGCTGGTAGGCGATCACTCCGGTGCCGTGGCCGGCGGCCCAGTCGATCTCCGGTTCGGCCGTGCGGTTCAGGAGGGACAGCGGGGGCTGGATCGCGTCGACCCCGGCGATCCGGCGCGCGCGCTCCAGCAGCTCGGGACCGTGGTTGGACAGGCCGATCGCCCGCACCTTGCCCGCCGCCTTCAGCTCGGCCATCACCTCCCAGTACTCCTCCAGGCCGGTGGCCACCGCGTCCGCGGGCGGCTCGGTGCCGTCCCAGTCCAGGGCCGCGCCGGTGTCCGGCCAGTGCACCTGGTACAGGTCGATCACCTCCACGCCGAGACGGCGCAGCGAGTCCTCGACCTCGCGCCGCACGCTGTCCGGCCGCATGATCCGCCGGGGCGCCGCCGCCGGGTTCTCCGGGTCCCACACCAGACCCGCCTTGGTGAACACATACGGCCGGTCGGCCGCCGGCAGCGCCGCCAGCGCCTTGCCGACCACCTCCTCGGAGTGCCCGAGCCCGTACACGGCGGCCGTGTCGATCCAGTTGACGCCCAGCTCGACCGCCCGGTGCACGGCCGCGACGGACCGGGCGTCGTCCTGCGCGCCCCAGGAGAAGCGCCAGCCGTCGCCGCCGAACGCCCAGGCACCGAGCCCGATCACGGAGATGTCCAGGCCGGAGGAGCCGAGGGGGCGGAGGGGGAGAGTCATGTCGTACGTCCTTGGTCTCGTTGGTCTCGCCGGACTCGTTGTTCTCGTCCGTCGATCGCTGACGTCCACCACCCTGCGCGCCCCGCGACCGGTCCCGGCAGGCACGGCTCAGCGGGGGGAAAGACTTGACCACCCTCGGGCGGCGCCGGACCGGGATACTCGAAGGCATGACGGCACCCGGCGAACGACGCACGCAGATCGGCCAGTTCCTCAGGTCCCGGCGGGCCCGGCTCACCCCGGCCGACGTCGGCCTGACCGCGTACGGGCCGCGGCGCGTGCCCGGGCTGCGGCGGGAGGAGCTGGCGCAGCTCGCGGGAGTGAGCGTCGAGTACTACGTACGGCTGGAGCAGGGCCGCAACCCGCATGTGTCGGACGGCGTCCTGGACGCCGTCGGCCGCGCGCTGCGGCTGGACGCGGACGAGCGGGCGTACCTGCGCGCCCTGGCCCGCCCCGACCGGGCCCGCCCGGACGCGGCCCCGGCCACCGGGACGGTACGGCCCGCCCTGCGCCGGCTGGTCGACGCCCAGCCCGGCCCGGCCTACGTCTGCGGCCACCTCACCCAGGTGCTCGCCTGGAACCCGCTCGCCGCCGCCGTCTTCGGTGACTTCGGTGCCGTGCCGGCCGGGCGGCGCACCTTCGCGCACCTGGTCTTCCTCGACGACCGCTACCGCGCGCTGCTCGGCGACAGCCTCCAGGCCAAGGCCGAGGCGACCGTGGCCTTCCTGCGGGTGAGCGTCGGCCGCTACCCCGACGACTCCGCCCTCGCCTCCCTCATCGGCACGCTCGCCATGAAGAGCGAGGAGTTCGCCGCGCTGTGGGCCCGCCAGGACGTCCGCGACAAGGGCCCCGGCCGCTACACCCTGCGCCACCCCCTGGTCGGCCCGCTCGTCCTGGACTTCGAGGTGCTGCACACGCCCGAGCCGGGCCAGGTGCTGGTCACCTATCTGCCCGCGCCGGAGACCGGGGCCGGGGAGGCGCTGGGGCTGGTGGGCAGCTGGGGGCTGGCCGGGGACTGACCGGGTGACGGGCCCGGTCCGTGCGGTGATCGACAAGGTGTCGTGGCGGTACCGGTCCGCTCGACGCGGTGTCGATTGCCGCTCCGGGCGGCGCACCGGCATCCTTCCGGGGTGCCTCGGACTTCCTCTCGTACGACCCCGCCGTCCCGCCGCCGGCTCCTCGCCGGTCTCGGCACCGCCGCGCTCGGTGCCCTGGCCGGCTGCGGGGTGCCCGCCGCCTACGTCCGCCCCGGCGACCGGGCCGTGCCCGACCGGTCCGCGGCCGACAAGAAGCTGACCTGGGCCAACTGGCCGCTGTACATCGACACCGACGACGCCGACCCCGACAGGCGGCCCACGCTGGAGGGGTTCGAGAAGCGCACCGGGATAGCCGTCGACTACGCCGAGGAGGTCAACGACAACGACGAGTTCTTCGGCAAGATCAGCCCCGCGCTGATGAACCACCAGTCCACCGGCCGCGATCTGATCGTCATCAGCGACTGGATGTGCGCCCGGTACGTCCGCCTCGGCTGGGTGCAGGAGATGGACCGCGCCCGCCAGCCGAACGTGGCCCGCCACCTCGACCCGCTGCTGCGCTCGCCCGCCTTCGACCCGGGGCGCCGCTTCACGGTGCCCTGGCAGTCCGGCATCACCGGCATCGCCTACGACCGCCGCAGGCTGGGCCGCGAGATACGGCGGGTGGCGGACCTCTGGGCGGAGGACCTCAAGGGCCGTGTGACCCTGCTGTCCGGCCTGGACGAGGCGTTCGCGCTGCTCATGCAGGGCAACGGCGTCGACATCACCCGCTGGACCCCCGACGACTTCCACCGGGTCTGCGACCAGGTGGAGCGGGAGGTCAGACGGGGCCAGATCCGCCGTTTCACCGGCAACGACTACACCAAGGACCTGGTCAGCGGGGACGTCCTGGCCTGCCAGGCGTACTCCGGCGACGTCATCCAGCTCCAGGCGGACAACCCCGACATCCGCTTCGTCGTCCCCGAGGAGGGCGGCGAGCTGTGGTCGGACTCCTTGATGATCCCCGACCGGGCCCGGCACAAGGCCAACGCCGAGCGGCTGGTCGACTACTACTACAACCCCGAGGTCGCCGCGAAGCTGGCCGCCTGGGTCACCTACGTCTGCCCGGTCCCCGCGGCCCGCGAGATCCTGGCCGCCGCCAAGGACAAGGACACCGCCGCCCTCGCCGACAACCCCCTGATCTTCCCGGACTCCGTCCTGCGGGAGCGCCTGGCCGTCGCCCGGGACATCCCGGCCGCCCACCGCACGGAGTTCGCCCGGCGCTGGAACGGCATCGTGGGCCTGTGAACCGGTCCCGGCCGTCGCGGTCGCGTTCCACGGCCCGCACCGCGGTCCCGCCCACGGCATCCGGGGCGCCGGCGCCCGTCAGCGGTTGAACGCGGGGTACGCGAAGCGCTGGGCGGAGGACTGCTGGCCGTCGCCCTTGGAGTCCGTGGAGTTCACCGAGTACACCAGGGTGCGGGACAGGTCGCGGGTCGCGGCGATCGCCGCCGTGTAGCCGGGCCGGGAACCGGTCTTGCCCCAGATCTCTCTGCCGTTCACCTCGAACCGCTCCAGCCCCGCGCCGTACCGCGCCCCGGGCACGTCGGGCAGCGTGAACATCTCCCGCAACTGCGGCTCGGGCACCACCCGGCCGCGGAACAGCCCCACCAGCAGCCGCTCCAGATCGGCGGTGGTCGAGATCAGGTCGCCGGCCGCGAACCGGTCGGTCATGTTCCAGTCGGTCACGTCGACCAGCCGGCCGTCGATCCAGTCGTAGCCCCGGTTGTGCGGGCCGTGGATGCGCGGGTCCGCGCCGGCCGGGAAGGAACTGCCGCGCATGCCCAGCGGCCGGAAGATCCGCACCGCCGCCTGGTGCGCGTACGAGTCGCCGGTCACCTTCTCGACGAGCAGGCCGAGCACCGTGTAGTGGATGTTGCCGTAGGTCTGCCGCGTGCCGGGCGCGTACGCCGGGCCCTGCGCGACGGCGTCCGCCACGACCTGACGGGGTGTCAGCGTCTCGAACCGGTGCGGGTAGCCCTCCTCGACCGTGTCGCCGAGGGAGGACCCGGGACGCAGCCCGCTGGTGTAGTTCAGCAACTGCCGTACGGCGACCGGCTCGAACCGGTCGTCGAGCAGACCCGGCAGATAGTGCTGCACGGTGCCGTCGAGGTCGACCCGGCCCTCCGCGGCCAGTTGCAGCACGAGCGCCGCGGTGACCACCTTCGTCACCGAACCGGCCCGGAACCGCGCGTTCTCCAGCGCCGGCGCACCCGTACGGACGTCCCGCACCCCGGCCGTCCCGCGCCAGGTGCCGTCGCCGCCGACGCGGAGCAGCGCGGCCGTGGCGTCGTGGTCGGGCAGGCCGGCGATGGCGGCGGCGAGAGCCTCGGCGTCCGGGCCGGACGCGGCGGGGGCGGAGGCCGCCGGAACCGGTGCGGCGGGCGGGGACGCGGACGCGGCGAACGCCGGCACGGCCAGCGGACCGGCGGCCAGCGCGGCGACGAGACCGGCGGCCAGGACGGCGGTACGGGTGGAGCGGCTGGTACGGCGCATGGGCGGGCTCCTTCAGAGGCCGGGCGGGAGATGCCTGATCATCCTCGGCCACCGGACCACCGCCGGGGATCCTCACCCAGGAGGGCGTACGACCCTTGCCCGTCCCTGAGTAACCACCCGTACTGTCCGGGGAGTTGTACGGGATCACCCCTACGGGCGCCGGGGTCAGGAGGAGCGCAGCGCGTGCAGGACGCCGATGCGGTTCGTCGTGATCGAGTCCACGCCCAGCTCCAGCAGCCGGCTCATGGAACGGCGGGTGTCCGGGGTCCACACGGACAGCAGACAGCCGTCGCGGTGGACGCGGGCGGCCAGCTCCCGGCCGACCAGCGGGAAGCGGTAGTTGAGCCAGCGCGGGCGGACCGCGGCGAGCAGCGCGGGCCGCGGCGGGGCCAGGGTCGTCCAGGTCAGGGCGATCTCGGCGGCCGGGTCGGCGGCGCGGACGGCGAGCACCGCCTTGGCGTGCGCGCTGTAGTAGACCCGGTCCCGGGCCCCGCTCTGCCCCACCACGTCCAGTATCCGCTCCACCGTGCGGCGGCCGGCCGGCCCGCACAGGTCCACCATCACCCGGCTGTCGCCGGTCGCGGCCAGCGCCTGCGCCAGCGTCGGCACCCCGCCGTCCGTCAGCCCGTGCAGCTCCGCGGCGGACAGCGCGCCGAGCGGCCGGTCGACCCCCCACAGCCGCCGCAGCGTCTCGTCGTGCAGCAGCACGGGGACGCCGTCACGGGTGAGCCGTACGTCGATCTCGACGGCGTCCGCGCCCCGGCCGAGCGCGGAGCGCAGCGAGTCGAGGGTGTTCTCACGGAAGCGGTAGGGGTCGCCGCGGTGGGCCACGGCGGTCACGGTCTGCATGGCCCCCATTCTGGCCGGACCACGCCCCGCCGCCGCCCCGGGCCCGGCGGTGCCGGTGCCGGGCGGATCAGCCGGCGAGCCAGGCGG
The DNA here is from genome assembly GCF_055566335.1 of Streptomyces sp. NPDC027672. Classification (NCBI taxonomy): domain Bacteria; kingdom Bacillati; phylum Actinomycetota; class Actinomycetes; order Kitasatosporales; family Streptomycetaceae; genus Streptomyces; species Streptomyces sp. NPDC027672. The sequence goes on from NZ_JBVHSO010000015.1 coordinate 111,242, forward strand.
CCGTGTACGCGTCGATCTCCCGCGCGATCCGCGTCTTGCCCGCCGGGTCCAGGAAGGCGGCGTCCACCGCGTTCTTCGCGAGGTCGGCGAGGCCCCGTTCGTCCAGTTCCAGGAGCCGCGCGGCCACCGCGTACTCGTTGTTCAGGTCGGTGCCGAACATCGGCGGGTCGTCGGAGTTGATCGTCACCAGCACACCGGCCCGGGTGAACTCCTTGACCGGGTGCTCCTCCAGGGTCCGCACCGCGCGGGTGGCGATGTTGGAGGTCGGGCAGACCTCCAGCGGGATGCGGTGCTCGGCGAGGTGGGCGAGCAGCCTCGGGTCCCGCGCGGAGCTGGTGCCGTGCCCGATGCGCTCGGCGCGCAGCTCGGTCAGCGCGTCCCACACCGTCTCCGGTCCGGTCGTCTCCCCGGCGTGCGGGACGGAGTGCAGACCGGCCGCGATGGCCCGGTCGAAGTACGGCTTGAACTGCGGCCGGGGCACGCCGATCTCCGGCCCGCCGAGCCCGAACGACACCAGCCCCTCCGGACGCACCCGGTCGTCGGTGGCCAGCCGTGCCGTCTCCTCGGCCGCCTCCAGGCCCGCCTCGCCGGGAATGTCGAAGCACCAGCGCAGCACCGTCCCGAACTCCGCCTCGGCGGCCTTCCGGGCGTCCTCGATCGCGTCCATGAAGGCGCGCTCGTCGATGCCGCGCCGGGTGGAGGAGAAGGGGGTGAGGGTCAGCTCGGCGTACCGCACCTGCTGGCGGGCCAGGTCCCGGGCCACCTCGTAGGTGAGCAGCCGGACGTCCTCCGGGGTGCGGATCAGGTCCACGACCGACAGGTAGACCTGGATGAAGTGCGCGAAGTCCGTGAACGTGAAGTAGTCGGCCAGGGCCTCCGGGTCGGCGGGCACCCGGGAGTCGGGGTGGCGGGCGGCCAGTGCCGAGACGATGCGGGGAGAGGCGGAGCCGACGTGGTGGACGTGCAGTTCGGCCTTGGGCAGCCCCGCGATGAAGTCGCGCAGATCGCGGACGGCGGTGCCGGTGGCGGGTACGGCGGTGTCGGTCAAGGGTCCTCCCCGGGCAGGGCGCCCGTGGACCGGGGTGCGGGGTCCGGGCGCGGTGATCGGCTGATCGGTGACGCGGGTTCATCGTAGGCCCCGGGTTGGGGTGCCCTTCCGGGCCCGTAGCATGACGGGAGGTCCAGCAGAGGGGGAGCTCCAGCATGTCCGACGAGGCGCCGCCGCAGTCCACACCGGGGGAGCGGTCCGCCGGACAGGGGCCCGCGACACCCCGGGTCTCCCTGGCCAAGACGCCGCCACCGCCCGTCACCGGAGCCCCCCGCCAGGACACGGCCCCGACACCGACCCCCGACCACCGGGCCCGGCCCGTGACCTCGCTGCGGACGGCGCCGCCCACGCCTGCCGACGCCGAGTCCGAGCCGGTCGATGCCGTGCCCGAGTCGCGGCCCGTCGAGTCCGCGCCGGTCGATGCCGTGCCTGAGTCCCGGCCCGTCGAGTCCGAATCCGTCGACGCCGCGTCCGTCCCCGTCGATGCCGTGCCTGCGGCCGCCGTGCCCGAGCGCCGGCCCGCCGAGTCGGCGCCCGTCGAAGCCGTGCCCACGGACGCCGTGCCTGAGTCCCAGCTCGCCGAGTCCGCGCCCGCCGACACGCCCCCCGCCGCTGGCGCCGGCCCCGGCGCCTCCTCCGGCCCCACGGCCTCTACCGGCCCCGGGGCCTCGTCCGGCCCGGTGGCCTGGGCCGGACCCGCCGACGGGACCGAGTCCTCGGCCGCGTCCGGGCCCGTCGATGCCGTGCCCGAGCGCCGGCCCGCCGAGTCGGCGCATGCCGTGCCTGTCGACGCGGAGTCCCGGCCCGTCGACGCCGTGCCCGCGCCCGTCGATGCCGTATCCGAGGCCCGGCCCGTCGAGTCCGCGCCCGCCGGCACGCCCCCCGCCGCTGGCGCCGGCCCCGGCGCCTCCTCCGGCCCCACGGCCTCTACCGGCCCCACGGCCTCTACCGGCCCCACGGCCTCTACCGGCCCCGGCGCCTCGTCCGGCCCGGTGGCCTGGGCTGGACCCGGCGGGGCCGAGTCCCCGGCTGCCGCCGCCCCGCAGCCGACCCCCCTCGCGCCCGCCGCGAACCCCTTCGCGCCCCCGGTGGCCTGGGCCGGACCCGCCGGCGGGGCCGAGTCCCCGGCCGCGGCTGCCCCGCAGCCGAACCCCTCCGCACCCCCGGCGAACCCGTACACGCCGGACCCGTTCGCACCCCCCGCGAACCCGTACACGCCCCCGGCGGACCCGTTCGCACCCCCCGTGAACCCCTTCGCCCCGCCCTCCGCCAGCGCGGCGGCGCCCCAGCCGCAGTCCTACCCCTTCGCGCCGCCCGCTTCCGCGCCCCCGGTCAACCCCTTCGCCCCGCCGGTCTCCTATGCGGGAGCGGAACCCGTGCCGCCGCCGCCCATCGCGCCCGACGGTCCCGGGCAGGTGGCGTACGGCTACCCGGGTCCGCCGCACGCCGGGTACGGTGCCGTCCCCTACCCGGTCGCCGACGGCTACGGCTGGCCCGGTATGCAGGCGCCGAACAACGGCATGGGCACGGCCGCGCTGGTGCTGGGCATCATCTCCGCGCTGGGCTTCTTCATGTGGCCGGTCGCCCTGGTGCTGGGCGTCCTCGCCCTGGTCTTCGGCGGGATCGGCCGGGGCCGGGCGCGCCGCGGCGAGGCGACGAACCCGGGCGTGGCGCTGGCCGGGATCATCTGCGGTGCCACCGGGATCGTCCTGGCGCTGGGCATGGTGGCCTTCGTGATAGCGCTGTACGCCTGAGCGCACCGGACCCCGGGAAGCACGGACCGCGACCATGACCGCGCGCCGTCACCGTAAGAACCGCGCGCCGTCACCGTAAGAAGCGCACGCCACTCACCGCGCATCCGCGCCGTCACCACAAGAACCGCGCGCCCCCACGGCCAAGCGCACCCGCCCCTCAGGCCCCCGCCCCCGCCAGCCGTTCCCGTACCTCCATCAGGGCGAAGCCCAGGAGGTTCAGGCCCTGCCAGCGTTCCGGGTCCGTCGCCGCCTCGTCGTCCGCCGCCAGGCCTATGCCCCAGATGCGGTCCACCGGGCTGGCCTCCACCAGCACGCGGTCCCCGGTGCTCCGCAGGAACGTCGCGAGGTCGTCGTGGGCCGCGAACTTGTGCGCGCTGCCCTCGACCACCAGCCGGAAGCGCTCCCGCTCCCAGGTCTCCTCGTCGAAGCCGCGGACCAGGCGCCCCGCCTTCTTCGCCGCGGCGGGATGCTCCGCGGCCAGCACCCGGCGCTCCGCCTCCGCGTCCCCGAACAGCCGGGCCTTGGCCGCCATCATCCAGTGCTCGGCCGTCGCGTACTCCACCCCGTCCACCACGAAGGGTGACGGCCACCACTGGCTCAGGCAGCTCGCCCCGATGCGCCCGTCCGCCCGCGGCTGGTGCCCCCAGAAGTGCAGGTACCTGATCCGCGCACCCGCCCGGACCTCCCGGATCAGCGCGTCCACCCCGTCGATCTTTGCCATGCACGCGAGTCTGGCACGCACCACTGACACTCCGTCCGCCCTTTTCCGCCCCGACTCGACACCTGGTCAACTGATTCCGTCGCGTAACCAAAAGGCAACAACGGAATCACTTGTTGATGACCTATGGCTCTGTCAGGATCGGCACTCAATTCGAGCTGGAGCTACGCCACCCACCCCTGGGGAGGGGCGCACGGCGGAGGAGAGCGACATGCACAGTCCGGGCACCGCCACCTCGGAACGATTCGACGCGCAGGACCGTTTCGCGGACGGCGCGCAGTACCTCGCCGGCCGGCCGGCCACCGGCACCTCGGGCCGCCACCACGCCGTGGTCGACCCCGCCACCGGCCGGGAGGTGTACCGCTACGAGACGGCCGGACCCGACGACGTCGACGCGGCCGTCGCCGCCGCGCGCGCCGCGTTCCCGGGCTGGTCCGCCGCCACGCCGGGCGAGCGCTCCGACGCCCTGCACCGGTTCGCCGCCGTGCTCGCCGGGCGCGCCGAGGAGTTCGCCCGCGCCGAGTCCCTCCAGTGCGGCAAGCCGCTGAAGCTGACCCGCGAGTTCGACGTGCCGGGGACCGTCGACAACACCGCCTTCTTCGCGGGTGCCGCCCGGCACCTCCAGGGGCAGTCGGCCGGTGAGTACTCCGGCGACCACACGTCGTACGTCCGGCGCGAGCCGATCGGCGTCGTCGGCTCCATCGCGCCCTGGAACTATCCGCTCCAGATGGCCGCCTGGAAGATCCTCCCGGCGATCGCCGCCGGCAACACGGTCGTGCTGAAGCCCGCCGAGACCACCCCGCTGACCTCGCTGCTGTTCGCCCGGGCCGCCACGGACGCGGGCCTCCCGGACGGGGTGGTCAACATCGTCACCGGGACCGGCAAGGAGGCCGGCGAGCGGCTGGTCGGCCACCCGGACGTGGCCATGACCTCCTTCACCGGGTCCACCGCCGTCGGCAGGCGGGTCGCGGAGATCGCCACCGCCACCGTCAAACGGCTCCACCTGGAGCTGGGCGGCAAGGCGCCCTTCGTGGTCTTCGACGACGCCGACCTGGAGGCCGCCGCGCACGGCGCGGTCGCCGGCGCGCTCATCAACAGCGGGCAGGACTGCACGGCCGCCACGCGCGCCTATGTGCAGCGGCCGCTGTACGAGGCGTTCGTGGAGCGGACGGCCGCGCTGATGGAGACCGTCCGGCTCGGCGACCCGTTCGCGCCCGGCACCGACCTCGGACCGCTGATCTCGCACGCCCACCGCGACCGCGTCGCCGCCTTCGTGGACCGGGCGCGGGGCTACGCGCGCGTGGTCACCGGCGGCGAGGCCCCGGGCGGCGAGCTGGCGGGCGGCGCCTACTACCGGCCCACCCTGATCACCGGCGCGGCCCAGGACAGCGAGATCGTCCAGGCGGAGATCTTCGGTCCCGTACTGGTCGTGCTGCCGTTCGACAGCGATGATGAGGGCATCCGGCTGGCCAACGACACGCCGTACGGTCTCGCCGCCTCCGCGTGGAGCACCAGCGTCTACCGCGCGAACCGGGCCACCCGCGAGATCAAGGCGGGGTGCGTCTGGGTCAACGACCACATCCCGATCATCAGCGAGATGCCGCACGGGGGCTACAAGGCCTCGGGCTTCGGCAAGGACATGTCGGCGTACTCCTTTGAGGAATACACGCAGGTCAAGCACGTAATGTTCGACAACACCGCGGTGGCCGAGAAGGACTGGCACCGCACCGTCTTCGGGGACCGCTAGAGACCGACCCGGCCGCCGACCAGGCCGATCCCTCCCGAAAGGGCACCACGCGCATGGAGCACAACGAGCCCGACCGTCCGACCCCGCCACCGGGGGCCGCCCTCCGGCGCGGCCCGCGCGGCGGCCGGGCCGCCCCGACCCGCCGGTCCGTGCTGCGGACCGCCGCCGCCGGGGCGCTCACGGCCGGCGGCCTCGGGGCGCTGAGCGGCTGCGGGATCCCCGCGGCGGGCCGGAACCCGGGCGGCACCTCCGCCCAGGACCACTCGGCCGCGGAGAAGGTGGTGAACTTCTCCAACTGGACCGAGTACATCGACGTGGACGCCGGCGGCAAGCACCATCCGACGCTGGAGACCTTCCGCCGGCGCACCGGGATCACGGTCGACTACACCGAGGACATCAACGACAACAACGAGTTCTTCGGCAAGATCAAACCGCAGCTCGCCGCGGGCCAGGACATCGGCCGCGACCTGATCGTCCTCACCGACTGGCTGGTCGCCCGGCTGATCCGCCTCGGCTGGGTCCAGAAACTGGACGCGTCCAACCTGCCGCACGCCTACCGCAACCTCTCGCCCCAGTTCCGCGACCCGGACTGGGACCCCGGGCGGGCGTACTCCTATCCGTGGCAGGGCATCTCCACCGTCATCGCCTACAACAAGAAGGCGCTCGACGGCATCGAGGTGACCTCGGTCTCCGACCTGCTCGACAACCCCCGGCTCAAGGGCCGCGTCGGCTTCCTGTCGGAGATGCGCGACAGCGTGGGCATGACCCTGCTGGACATGGGCAAGGACCCGGCGCGGTTCACCGACGACGACTACGACGCCGCCATCGCCCGCCTGCAGAAGGCCGTCGACAAGGGCCAGATCCGCCGCTTCACCGGCAACGACTACACAGCCGACCTCGAAAAGGGCGACTTCGCGGCCTGCCTCGCCTGGGCCGGCGACGTCGTCCAGCTGAAGGCGGACAGCCCGGACGTCGGCTTCGTCATCCCGGACAGCGGCTACGTGACGTCGACCGACAACCTGTGCGTGCCCAACAAGGCACGCCACAAGACGAACGCCGAGCGGCTGATCGACTTCTACTACGAGCCCCGGCAGGCCGCCGCGCTCGCCGCGCAGATCACCTACGTGACGCCGGTCGACGGAGTGAAGCCCTACCTTGCGAAGATCGACAAGGACGCGGCGGACAACCCGCTGATCGTCCCCGACCGGGCCATGCAGGCGAAGTCCCATGCCTTCCGCTCCCTGAGCCAGAAGGAAGAGACGGCCTACGAAGAGAAGTTCGCGAAGCTCACAGGGGCGTGACGACGATGAAGACCACACCGGACAACAGCGGCGACGTCCGCCTCTCCGGCATCTCCAAGACCTACGGCTCCTTCACCGCCGTACACCCGCTGGACCTGACCGTGCCGGAGGGCTCCTTCTTCGCCCTGCTCGGTGCCTCCGGCTGCGGCAAGACCACCACCCTGCGCATGATCGCCGGCCTGGAGGAGCCCACCTCGGGCACGGTCCGGCTCGGCGACCAGGACGTCACCCGCCTGCCGCCGTACAAGCGGCCGGTCAACACGGTCTTCCAGTCCTACGCCCTCTTCCCGCACCTCGACATCTTCGAGAACGTCGCCTTCGGCCTGCGCCGGCGCGGCATCAAGAGCGTGAAGAAGCAGGTGGAGGAGATGCTGGAGCTGGTCCAGCTCGGCGAGCAGGCGCGCAAGAAGCCGCACCAGCTCTCCGGCGGCCAGCAGCAGCGCGTCGCCGTGGCCCGCGCCCTGATCAACCACCCCAGGGTGCTGCTGCTGGACGAGCCGCTCGGCGCCCTCGACCTGAAGCTGCGCCGCCAGATGCAGCTGGAACTCAAGCGCATCCAGACCGAGGTCGGCATCACCTTCGTCCACGTCACGCACGACCAGGAGGAGGCCATGACCATGGCCGACACGGTCGCCGTGATGAACGGCGGCCGGGTCGAGCAGCTCGGCGCGCCCGCCGACCTGTACGAGAACCCGCGCACCACCTTCGTCGCGAACTTCCTGGGCACCTCCAACCTCATCGAGGCCGAGGTCGACACCAGGAGCGGCGACGACATCGTGCTCAGGGCGGGCGGCGGCAAACTGGTGCTGCCCGCGGCCCGGTGCGCCGCGCCGCCGGCGGCCGGCGGCAAGGTGCTGGCCGGCATCCGCCCGGAGAAGATCTCCCTCACGCACGCCGGCGAAGCGGGCGGCATCCCGGCGGGCCGCAACCGCGTCACCGGGACGATCTCGGACGCCAGCTTCATCGGCGTCTCCACGCAGTACGTCGTCGACAGCCCCGTCTGCGCCGGGCTGTCGGTGTACGTCCAGAACGTCGAGCGGGACACCCGGCTCGTGCCCGGCGCCGAGGTCGTCCTGCACTGGAGCCCGGCCCACACCTTCGGCCTGGACGCCGCGCAGTCCCCGCTCGCCGGCACGGTGGACCCCGCGGGCACCGAGGAAGAGGCCGCCGCCTGATGGACACGCTCACCGAGGCGCCCCCGCCGCTCAGCCCCGCCGCGCCCGAGTCCGGGCCCGCGCGCCGGCGCGGCCGGTTCACGCCGTACTGGCTGCTGCTGCCCGGCCTGCTGTGGCTGGTCGTCTTCTTCGCGCTGCCGATGGTCTACCAGGCCTCCACCTCCGTGCAGCAGGGCTCCCTGGAGGACGGCTACCGGGTCACCTGGCACTTCGCGACGTACTGGGACGCCCTGTCCGAGTACTGGCCGCAGTTCCTGCGGTCCGTCTGCTACGCCGCCGCCTCGACCGCCCTGTGCCTGCTGCTGGGCTACCCGCTGGCCTATCTCATCGCCTTCCGCGCCGGCCGCTGGCGCAACCTGATCATGGTCCTGGTGATCGCGCCGTTCTTCACCAGCTTCCTGATCCGCACCCTGGCCTGGAAGACGATCCTCGCCGACGACAGCCCGGTCGTGCACGTCCTGACCGCGGTGCACGTGCTGGACCTGACCGACTGGCTCGGCTGGACGGCCGGCGACCGGGTGCTGGCCACCCCGCTGGCCGTGGTGTGCGGACTGACGTACAACTTCCTGCCGTTCATGATCCTGCCGCTGTACACCTCGCTGGAGCGGATCGACGGGCGGCTGCACGAGGCGGCCGGCGACCTGTACGCCAAGCCGTGGACCACCTTCCGCAAGGTCACCTTCCCGCTGTCCATGCCGGGCGTGGTCTCCGGCACGCTGCTGACCTTCATCCCGGCGGCCGGCGACTACGTCAACGCCGAACTCCTCGGCTCCACCGACACCCGCATGATCGGCAACGTCATCCAGACGCAGTTCCTGCGCATCCTCGACTACCCGACGGCGGCGGCCCTGTCCTTCATCCTCATGGCCGCCATCCTGGCCATGGTCACGTTCTACATCCGCCGGTCCGGCACGGAGGATCTGGTCTGACATGCCCCTCGTCACCTGGCTCAAGCGCCGTCTCGTCGTCCTCGCCGGGCTGCTGACGCTCGCCTACCTCCTGCTGCCGAACGTCATCGTCACGGTGTTCTCCTTCAACAAGCCGAAGGGGCGCTTCAACTACGCCTGGCAGCGGTTCTCCACGGACGCCTGGCAGGACCCGTGCGGAGTCGCCGGCCTGTGCGGCTCGCTCTCGCGCAGCCTCCAGATCGCCGTATGGGCGACGGTCGGCGCCACCGCGCTCGGCACGATGATCTCCTTCGCGCTGGTCCGCTACCGCTTCCGCGCGCGCGGCGCCGTCAACTCGCTGATCTTCCTGCCGATGGCGATGCCCGAGGTGGTCATGGCCGCCTCGCTGCTCACCCTGTTCCTCAACATGGGCGCCCAGCTCGGCTTCTGGACCATCCTGATCGCCCACATCATGTTCTGCCTGAGCTTCGTCGTCACCGCCGTCAAGGCGCGCGTGATGTCGATGGACCCGCGTCTGGAGGAGGCCGCCCGGGACCTGTACGCCGGTCCCGTGCAGACCTTCCTGCGGGTCACCCTGCCCATCGCGGCACCCGGGATCGCCGCGGGCGCGCTGCTGTCGTTCGCGCTCTCCTTCGACGATTTCATCATCACCAATTTCAACGCCGGTTCGACCGTCACGTTCCCGATGTTCGTCTGGGGATCGGCGCAGCGCGGAACACCCGTGCAGATCAACGTGATCGGCACCGCCATGTTCCTCCTGGCCGTCCTGTTCGTCCTGGTCGCGATGGCCGTCACGAACCGCCGGAACAAGCAGAAGGCATAGACCTTCCCGCGACCCTCTGTAGGGAGTTGAAATCATGGCCCCGAGCGCCATGAGCCGTGGCACAGACAGCTGGATCGCCTCTCTCTCCGAAGCCCAGCCGGTCCCGTACTGGCTGGAAGACCCCGGCAAGCCCGCCGCCGAGCCCGCCCTCACCGCCGCCGAGACCTGTGACCTGCTGGTCGTCGGCGGCGGCTACAGCGGACTGTGGACCGCGCTGAACGCCAAGGAGCGTGACCCGCGGCGCGAGGTGGTCCTGCTGGAAGGCCGCGAGGTGGGCTGGGCCGCCTCCGGCCGCAACGGCGGCTTCTGCGCCGCCTCCCTCACCCACGGCCTGCCCAACGGCCTGACCCGCTGGCCCGGCGAGATCCACAAGCTGGAGGAGCTGGGCCGGCGCAACCTCGACGAGATCGAGGCCGCGCTCGTCCGGCACGGCATCGACTGCGACTTCGAACGCACCGGCGAGATCGACGTCGCCACCGCGCCCTACCAGGCCCGCGAACTGGCCGACTGGCACCGGGAGCTGACGGACAAGGGCCTCGCGGACGGCATCGAGTTCCTGGACGCCGACGCCGTGCGCGCCCAGGTCGACTCGCCCACGTTCCAGGCGGGCCTGTGGGACCGCACCGGCGTGGCCATGCTGCACCCGGCCAAGCTGGCCTGGGGCCTGAAGCGGGCCTGCCTCGCGCTGGGGGTGCGGGTGTACGAGCACACGCCCGCCCTGACGCTGAAGCACTACGGCGCCGGGATGGCCGTACGCACCCCGTACGGCACCGTCCGCGCCCGCAAGGTCGCGCTCGGCACCAACATCTTCCCCAGCCTGCTGCGCCGCGTGCGCTCGTACACCGTCCCGGTCTACGACTACGCGCTGATGACCGAGCCGCTGACCGACGACCGGCTCGCCTCGATCGGCTGGCACAACCGGCAGGGCCTCGGCGACAGCGCCAACCAGTTCCACTACTTCCGGCTGTCCGCCGACAACCGCATCCTGTGGGGCGGCTACGACGCGGTCTACCCCTACGGCGGCCGGGTGCGCGCCGAGTACGACGACCGGCCCGAGACGTACGCCAAGCTGGCCGGGCACTTCTTCACCTGCTTCCCGCAACTGGAGGGCGTCCGTTTCACCCACGCCTGGGGCGGCGCGATCGACACCTGCTCGCGTTTCTCCGCGTTCTTCGGCACCGCCCACCAGGGCCGTGTGGCGTACGCGGCGGGCTACACGGGCCTCGGCGTCGGCGCCACCCGGTTCGGCGCGGACGTGATGCTGGACCTGCTGGACGGCGAGCACACCGAGCGCACCGCGCTGGAGATGGTCCGCCGGAAGCCGCTGCCGTTCCCGCCCGAGCCGTTCGCCTGGACCGGGATAGCGCTCACCAAGTGGTCCCTGGCCCGCGCGGACGCCCACGGCGGCCGGCGCAACCTGTGGCTGCGCACCATGGACCGGCTGGGGCTCGGCTTCGACAGTTGACGGAGCCCGCCGGGCGCGGCCCGCCGTCACCCGTCCCGCCCGCCGGAGGACCGGTCGCCCCGCCAGGCGGCGTACAGCGTGGAGAGCCCGATCGCCACGGTGGACACCGCCTCGGGCGGGATGCCGGACAGGACGAGCACCACTCCGGTCAGCAGGACCGCGAGAAATGCCACAAGATCGGTTCGCCCTCGGGGGCCGCGCATTGATATGCCTTTCTCCACTCCTGGCGGGGACGGGAGACAGACTGGCGCGGCCGTCCGGTGTTGCGCCACGCGGCACAGTTGCCGGTGGCCGCAACACCCGGGCGCCGTGGCGCGAGAGGGCGGGGATGAGTGTTCTGGTGCCGCTGGGCGGCGATCTCCCGGAGGAGTCCCGGGTGTTGGCGGAGGCGTTACGGCGCCTGTTCGCGGGCCTCGGCGTCAGCGTGCGCCGGTACGCCGCCCGCCGGCACCGGGACCCCGGCTCCCTCTCCCGGTTCCTCAACGGCACCCGCGTGCCGCCCTGGGAGTTCGTCCACGACCTGATCCACGACGTCGCCGAGGAGCAGGGCCGCGCCCCCACCGCGGAAGCCGTCGAGCTGCTGCGCCGGCTGCACCGCACGGCGCTGGCGAGCAGCGGCTCCCCGCAGCACCGGGTGCAGGCGCTGGAGGACGAACTCGCCGACGCCGACCGTCAGTCGCTGCGCTCCGCCGCCCTCGTCCGGGCGCTGGAGGGCGCGCTGGCCGACGCGCAGCACCGGGCCGCCGACCTGGAGGTGCGCATCCGCGGGCTGCACGGCCGGCAGGACCGCGCGGACGCCGAGAAGGACAAGGCCCTGCGGCTGTACCAGGACCAGGTGACCGCGCTGCTGCGGGAGCGGCAGGACCTGATGGAGCAGGTGGAGGCGCTCGGCGAGGAGTTGCAGGACGCCCACGCCCGACGGGTGCGCGCGGAGCGGCGGTGCGAGGAGCTGGAGCGCCAGCTCGTCGCGGCCGAGGAGCAGGCGGACCGGGAGAGCCCCCCGGCCCCGCACGGACCGCCGGGCACCGGCCCGCAGGGCGCCGGCGCGGAAACCGGCGGACCCGGCACGGGCGGCTCGGCACACGGCGGACCCGGCACCGGCGGTCCGGCACACGGCGGACCCGCCACCGGCGGCCCGGCACACGGCGGACCCGGCACCGGCGGTCCGGAGGGCGGCGGGTCTGGCGGGTACGGTCCGGACGGTGGCGGGCCCGGCGGGTACGGTCCGGACGGGGGCGGCGGGGCGCGCCGGGCGGTGCCGGCGGCGGGCGACGACCCGGCCCGGCACGGTCTCGACCCGCGGCTCGTCTTCGACACCTTCGTCGTCGGCGACAGCAACCGCTTCGCCCACGGCGCGGCCCGGGCCGTGGCCGAGGCACCGGCCACCCTGTACAACCCGCTCTTCGTCTACGGCACTTCGGCCATCGGCAAGACCCATCTGCTCTGCGCCATCGGCCACCAGGCCCGCGGCAACCGGCCGGGCACCCGGGTGCGCCGGGTGACGGCCGAGCAGCTCGCCGACGAGTACCTCGGCGCGGGCCGCGGCGCCGGTCTGGACGCGTTCCGCCGCCGCTGCCTGGACCTGGACCTGCTCCTGGTGGACGACATCCAGTTCCTGCCCGACCGGGGCGGGCTGCACGAGGAGTTCCGGTACCTCTTCGACGAGCTGTACGGCGCCGGCCGGCAGATCGTGGTCTCCTCGGACCGCCCGCCCAAACAGCTCACCGACCTCGGCGACCGGCTGCGCGGCCGGCTGGAGTCCGGTCTGATCACCCATGTCGGGCCGCCCGAACACGCGGTGCGGGTCGCCCTGCTGCACCGCACGGCACGCCAGGAGGGCATCGACGCGCCGGCCGAGACGCTGGACTACATCGCCTCGCAGGTCCGGCGCAACGTCCGCGAGCTGGAGGGCGCGCTCGTGCGGGTGCGGGCCTTCGCCGCGCTGAACCGGCAGCCGATGGACGTCACCCTGGCCGCCATCGTGCTGCGCGACCTGGTCCCGGACCGCGGACCGTCCCGCGAGGAGGACGCGGCCCGGCGGATCATCGAGATGACCGGCGTCTACTTCGGCGTGACGGCCGAGGCGCTGTGCGGCCGGGAGCGGAGCCGCGCCCTGGTGACCGCCCGCCAGATGGCCATGTACCTGTGCCGGGAACTCACCGACCTGTCACCGCCGCGGATCGGCCAGCTCTTCGGCGGCCGGGACCAGTCCTCCGTCGACCACGCGGAGCGCAAACTGCGCGCGCTGATGGCCGAACGGCGGTCCATCTACAACCAGATGACCGAACTGACCGCGCGGATCAAGGAGGTCGACGGGCCGCACATCGGCCGCTGGGTGTGACCCGCCTCACTCCGCGCGGCGCCCCGTCCCGCGTAATGCTCCCCGCCCGCCCTCCTCTCATCTCCCGGCGCCATCGCGTCGTACGGCGATCGGGAGGTCGTACGGCGACCGAGAAGTCGTCGGCGATCGCGAAGGCGTACGGCAATCGAGAGAGGGAGGCTTCTGACGATGACTGGGGCGAAGACGGCCGTCACCTGGCTGGCATCCGTCGCACCGGACCCCCTGGCCTGCCGCCGGGAGTGGGAGCGCGACCCCCGCGGGGTCGCCCTGCTGCCCGCCGGCAAGGCCTGGGACGTCCTGATCGTCCCGGGTGACCTCGGCTATCCGACCCTGGACGTGCTCACCCGCGTCCTGGACCGGCTCGGCCCGGTGCTCGCCGACCCCGGCGACGGCCGGGTCGGCTTCTTCGTGCCGCCGGGCACCGCCGCCCGCTGGCTCGGCACCGGCATCCGCACCGCCGGGACCGGCACCTGGATCGTGGTGCCGTATCCGGGCCGGGCGGCCCGGGGCGTGCGCTGGCTGGTGGAGCCGGACGGCTCCGGCACGCTGACCGACCCGGCACTGCTGGAACTGGCGATGCACGAGGCGGCGGCGGGCCCGGCCGGGCGGCGCAAGACGGACGGGTAGCGCCCGGAGACCTTGACAAGAGGATTGGTCTGGACCAAGTTGTGTGCGCTCCGCTCCTCCACTCCCCGACCACGGAGGTCCTCGTGGACCGCGCCAGACGTCCCCGACCCGTCCTCGCCGTGCTCACGGCCGCAGCCCTGGCCGTGCCCGGCATCACCGCGCTCTCGTCGGCCGCCCGTGCGGCCGACGCGGACGTCGCCGTCAACGGCGGCTTCGAGTCCGGCCTGACCGGCTGGACCTGCTCGGCCGGCACGATCGTCAACTCCCCGGTGCACAGCGGCACCTCCGCCCTCCAGGCCACCCCGGCGGGCGGCGACAACGCCCAGTGCGCCCAGACGGTGAGCGTGCAGCCGAACGCGCAGTACACCCTGTCCGGCTACGTCCGCGGCTCCTACGCCTACCTCGGCGCGAGCGGCACCGGCACCACCGACGTCTCCGCCTGGACCCAGTCCGCCCCCGACTGGCAGAAACTCAGCACCACCTTCCGCACCGGGGCCGCCACCACCAAGGTCACCATCTACACCCACGGCTGGTACGGCACCGGCGCCTACCAGGCCGACGACATCACCCTGACCGGCCCCGGCGGTGGCGGCACCACCCAGCCGCCCGCCGCCCCGGCCGGCCTGAAGACCACCTCCGTGAGCTCCTCCTCCGTCGGCCTGTCCTGGTCGGCGGTGACCGGCGCCACCAGCTACGCCGTCTACCGCGACGGCGCCAAGGTCCAGACCGTGACCGGCACCTCCGCGACCGTCTCCGGACTCACCGCCTCCACCGCCTACAGCTTCCAGGTCAGCGCGGTCAACGACGCCGGCGAGTCCGCGAAGTCCGCCGTCGTCACCGCCACGACCAGCACCGGCACCGGCGGCGGCGGAGGGGGCTCGGGCAGCCTGCCCGCCCACGCCCTCGTCGGCTACCTGCACGCCAGCTTCGCCAACGGCGCCGGCTACACCCGCCTCGCCGACGTACCCGACAGCTGGGACGTCATCGACCTGGCCTTCGGCGAGCCCACCTCGGTCACCTCCGGGGACATCCGCTTCAACCGCTGCCCGGTCACCGAGTGCCCGACCGTGGAGAGCGACGCCGAGTTCAAGGCGGCCGTCAAGGCCAAGCAGGCGGCCGGGAAGAAGGTGCTCATCTCGATCGGCGGCCAGAACGGCCAGGTCCAGCTGACCACCGCCGCGGCCCGCGACACCTTCGTCTCCTCGGTCTCGAAGATCATCGACCAGTACGGCCTGGACGGCCTCGACATCGACTTCGAGGGCCACTCGCTGTCGCTGAACACCAACGACACGGACTTCAAGAACCCCACCACACCCGTGATCGTCAACCTGATCTCGGCCCTGAAGACCCTGAAGGCCAAGTACGGCGCCGGCTTCGTGCTGACGATGGCCCCGGAGACCTTCTTCGTGCAGAACGGCTACCAGTACTACGGCACCGGCAAGTGGGGCGGCCAGGACCCGCGCTGCGGCGCCTACCTGCCGGTGATCTACGCCCTGCGCGACGACCTCACGCTGCTGCACGTCCAGGACTACAACTCGGGCCCGATCATGGGGCTGGACAACCAGTACCACTCCATGGGCGGCGCGGACTTCCACATCGCCATGACCGACATGCTCCTCACCGGCTTCCCGGTGGCCGGCGACCCGAACAACGTCTTCCCGCCGCTGCGCCCGGACCAGGTCGCCATCGGCATGCCCGCGTCGACGAACGCCGGCAACGGCCACGTCTCCCCGTCCGAGGTCACCAAGGCCCTGGACTGCCTGACGAAGAAGACGAACTGCGGCTCGTACCAGACCCACGGGAGCTGGCCCGCCCTGCGCGGCCTGATGACCTGGTCGGTGAACTGGGACCGGTACGCGAACTGGGAGTTCCAGAAGAACTTCGACGCGTACTTCGGCTGAGCGGCGCACACCGGCCGAGCACCCGCGCGAGCGCGGCCAGCAGCACCGCGCCCAGGCACCAGGAGGCCACCACGTCCAGCGGCCAGTGCCAGCCCCGGCGGACCAGGCCGTAGGACACCGCGAGCACCAGCACCGCGCAGCCCGCCGCCAGCGCGCGGCGGGCGGCGGGGGAGCGGAGCCAGGGCAGCACGAGCAGGGTCGCGGAGCCGTAGGCGACCAGCGCCGTCGCCGTGTGACCGGAAGGGAAGTAACCGTCCGCCGGGGGCACCACCGGTGTCCCCGGCCGGGCGGTCCAGTCCTTCAGCGGTACGACGAGCGCCGGCAGCAGCGCCGTCGGCACGGCGGCGGCCAGCGGCGGCAGCCACCAGCGGGGGCCGCCGCCGGCCCGCCCGCGCCACAGGGCCAAACCGATGGCCAGGACGAGCACCGGGACGGCGACCTCGATGTTCCCGAGGTCGGCGAGCAGCTCGGAGAACCGGTCCGGGTGCACCAGGGCCCGGCTGACGTCCGCGTCCAGCCGGAGCAGCGGCCCGTCCGCGAGGACCTGCCAGGTGATGAGGGCGAAGAGCAGCGCCGGGAGGACCAGGAACAGCATGGGCCCAGCTTCGCAGGCCGGGGCGCGCGCCGGTGCGCGGGCTGGTGCGCGAGGCGGTGCCCGGGCCGGTGCGCGGGGCGTAAGAAGGAGGTCGGCCGCCCCGGAACAGGGGGGGTGTTCCGAGGCGGCCGTCCGGACCGGAGTGTCGCGCGCCCCGGGGGGTTTGGGGCGGCGACCGTCCGATCGGTGAGGAGACCCGGAGCCGTCAGGCGCCGGTCGCGTGCGCGAGGGCACGACCGGGTCGAAGCTGGGGATGCCCCGGCCCGGAGTCGCCCACAGTCCCCTGTGGGCGGGGTGTATCTCTCATCGGGACAGAACCTACGGCAGGCCGGCGCGCTTGGGCAGACGGAACCCGCTCCCGTCATCCACCTCGCACACCTTCTTCACACGGCCTGCCGCAGGCGCGTCCTCCTCGCTCAGATGCGCGTGAACGCCTGCTCGATGATGTCGAGGCCCTCGTTCAGCAGGTCCTCGCCGATGACCAGCGGCGGCAGGAAGCGCAGCACGTTGCCGTAGGTGCCACAGGTCAGGACCAGCAGGCCCTCGGCGTGGCAGGCCTTGGCCAGCGAGGCGGCCGCCTCCGGGTTCGGCTCCTTGGTCGTACGGTCCTTCACCAGCTCGATGGCGATCATCGCGCCGCGGCCGCGGACGTCACCGATGATGTCGAACTTCTCGGCCATGGCGGTGAGGCGGCCCTTCATGACCTCCTCGATGCGCTTGGCCTTGCCGTTGAGGTCCAGCTCCTTCATCGTCTCGATGGCACCGAGCGCACCGGCGCAGGCGACCGGGTTGCCGCCGTAGGTGCCGCCGAGTCCGCCGGCGTGCGCGGCGTCCATGATCTCGGCGCGGCCGGTGACGGCGGCGAGCGGCAGGCCGCCCGCGATGCCCTTGGCGGTGGTGATCAGGTCCGGGACGATGCCCTCGTCCTCACAGGCGAACCACTGCCCGGTCCGGCAGAAGCCGGACTGGATCTCGTCGGCGACGAACACGATCCCGTTGTCCGCGGCGAACTGCCGGATGGCCGGCAGGAAGCCCTTCGCGGGCTCGATGAAGCCGCCCTCGCCGAGCACCGGCTCGATGATGATCGCGGCGACGTTGTCCGGGCCGACCTGCTTGGTGATCTGGTCGATGGCCTGCTTGGCGGCCTCCGGACCGGCGTTCTCCGCACCGGTGGGCCAGCGGTAGCCGTACGCCACCGGCACCCGGTACACCTCGGGCGCGAACGGTCCGAAGCCGTGCTTGTACGGCATGTTCTTCGCGGTCAGCGCCATGGTCAGGTTGGTCCGGCCGTGGTAGCCGTGGTCGAACACGACGACGGCCTGGCGCTTGGTGTAGGCACGCGCGATCTTCACGGCGTTCTCGACGGCCTCGGCGCCGGAGTTGAACAGCGCGGACTTCTTCGCGTGGTCACCCGGGGTCAGCTCGGCCAGCGCCTCGGCGACGGCGACGTAGCCCTCGTACGGGGTGACCATGAAACAGGTGTGGGTGAAGTCGGCGAGCTGGGCGCTCGCGCGGCGCACCACGGCCTCGGCGGAGGCGCCGACGGAGGTCACGGCGATACCGGAACCGAAGTCGATGAGGCTGTTGCCGTCGACGTCCTCGATGACGCCGCCGCCGGCGCGGGTGACGAAGACCGGCAGCGTGGAACCCACGCCCTGCGCGACCGCGGCGGTACGGCGGGCCTGAAGCTCCTGCGACTTCGGGCCGGGGATGGCGGTGACGACGCGGCGCTCCTGCGGAAGTGCGGTCATGGGGGGCTCCCTGATGATCTTGCGTACCGGGCGGTCCCGGGCGGTTCCGGGCGGTGCGTTTACGGACGCATACCTTCTTTTCCCGCAGGCTAAGACCGGTTCCCGGGCGCGGGCATGCTCCATGTGGGCGTTGTCGGCGCCGCTCGTTGTCCGCGATGGACATAGCCCGCCCGGACGGCAGCGGCCCGCACCGGCCGCGTAAGCGGTGAACTCCCGTTCCCGGGGCGTTAGATTGGCTCGCTGATGGCGCACCGAATGGCGGATGGAACGGCTGGTCAGGGGGCAGGGTCGATGGACACCGACGGCACACGCAACACACGCGACACGCCCACGCCCCCAGCACCACGCCCTGCGCCACCGACGGACACGCCCGCGGCCCCGCACGGCGGGCCGCCGTCGTACGGTGACGCCGTCGTGCCGCCGCGGCCGACGCGCGCACCGAGCGTGCCGGCGGCGGGCGGCGGGCCGTCGTACGCCGCGCCCGCTCCGCACCCGTCCTCGCCCGTCGCCGACTGGCTCGACGAGCCGCGCCCGGCGGTCGAGCCCGGGATCTGGCGCTACGGCTACCGGCTGCCCAAGGCCGCCCGTCAAGAGCAGCGCCTCGCCCCCGTCACCGTCGTCGGCTTCTTCGTCCCGCTGGCGGCGGGGCTCCTTCTGTGGTCCCTGTGGCGGCACGGCAGCATCCCCTACCAGTGGGCCGTCATCAGGCTCCTGACCCCCGACGACTGGTGGTGGTCCGGGACCACGTCACCGAAGGGCTACCAGGGGGCGGAGGTCCTCACCGTCGCCGACGGCGTGGTCTTCGGCCTCATCGTCTTCGCGATGGCACGCCTGGGCAGCTGGCCCGTCATCGTCCGGCACGTCGTCACCCGCCGCCCCCAGCCCGCGCGCGCCCTCCTCGCGGCCTTCGGCGCACTCGTCGCGCTGGCCTTCGTCTTCCCCGACGCCTTCGGTGTCGGCTGGGACCCGCTGCCGGTGCAGGATCCACTGCTCTCCCTCATCGTCCTGCTCACCGGCGACTACCAGATCTTCGGGTCGGTGCTGCTGATGGACACCCTGTACGCGCTCATCACCCTGCTGGTGCTGTGGCCCTTCGCCCGGATCGGCGGCTGGCTGTCCCTCGGGCGGGAGGCGATCGCCGCGCGCGGGCGGGCGAAGGCCGGCCAGTCCGCGGAGCCGGCCGTGGACCGGCGGCCGTCGCACTGGCCCGAACTGCGGGAAGCCGGCCAGCACCAGGCCGCGGACGTGCTCACCACCGAACTGCGCGTCGGCCGGATGAACGACGTGGACTGCGCGAGGGTCCGCCACATGCTGAACGCGGCCCGGGCCCGTGCCCGACTGTCCTCGTTCACCGAGACGGTGCTCCGCGACGGCGCCGCTGCCTGGACCCACCCCTCCGGCGACCGCGACCTCTCGGGCCGGTCCGCCCGCCACGATCTGCTGGTCGGGCAGGTGCGCATCGGACAGTGGGCGGCCGGGGACCGTACCCCGCACGCCTACGGCGGTGCCGGCGCGGCCCTCGGGCCCGACACCCTCGGCACCTCGCTGCTGGCCGTCGGGCCCTCCGGCTCCGGCAAGACGCAGCGCCTGATCAGGCCCGTCGTGGAATCACTCGGGCTGCAGGCCCTCGCCGGGCAGTGCGCGGTCGTCGCCGTCTGCGCGGCAGGCACCCCGCTCGGCCCCGACTCCGCCTTCGACGTCGTCGTACGCCTCGGGGACCCCGCATCCGTGTACGACCTCGACCCGTACGCGGACTCCACCGACCCGGACGAGGCAGCCGCCTTCCTGGCGGAGGGGCTGGCCGGCGACCTGGACGCGGTCAGCGGGCAACGGGCCGTCACCGCCCTCGCCCAGCTCCTCGGCCCCTACCGGGCGGCGTACGGACGTTTCCCCACGCTGCCCCAGCTCCGGGAACTGCTGGAAGGCGATCCGCCGGTCCTGGCCGCGCTCCGGGCGGCGCTGGCGGGCGACAAGCACGCCGTGATGCGCCGCGAGCTGGACGCGCGCGCCCGGCAGTCGGGCAGCGCCGGCGATCCCGGCCCGGTTCTCGCCGACCGCCTGGCCGTGCTGGACCGGCCGGCGTTCGCCGGGTTCTTCGGTGCCCGGCAGAGGGACATCCGGCCGTTCTCGCTGCGCGCCGTCGCCCACCACCCGCTGCGGGTACGGATCGACCTGCCCGACCGCGGGTACGACGAGGCGTCCCGGCTCGTCACCCGGCTGCTGCTCGCCCAGTTCGGCGTCGTGGCGACGGCGGGCGAACGGACCCACTTCGTATGCCTGGTCCTGGACGATGCCACCGGTGCCGTGACGGCCGAGTCGGTCCGCCGCATCCAGCGCCTGCGCTCCCGCAACGCGGGCGTGGTGCTCTCCCTGCGTACCGTCGGGGACGTCCCTGAGGCGCTGCACGGACCGCTGTACGCGGCCGTGGGCTGCCGTATGGCCTTCGCCGGAGTCACCACCTGGGACGGCAGCCGGTTCGCGGAAGCCTGGGGCACCCAGTGGGTGGAGGCGCGCGATGTGGCCCGGCACACTGTCTTCGCGGATCAGCCCATGACGCGCGCGATCCACGCCTTGCGCAAGCTGGTGACCGGCAAGGCGGTCACGACCGAAGCCGTCACCGTTCGGCAGGTCGAGCGGGAGCGGTGGTCCGCGTCCGAGTTGGCTCATGGGGTGCCGCCGGGGCACGCGGTGTTGTCGTTGACCACCGTCCAGGGCGAGCACGCGCCGCCGCTGCTGGTCGACCTGCGCGCGTGAGCGTCGCACTGGCCCGCCTGCGCGCGGGCGCGCTCTGTGGGCCGTTCCGCGCGTGAGCGCTCTGCGGGCGGCTCCGTGGGGGAGCGGGCCGCGCAGGTGTGGGCAGGCCAGCGTGGGGTCGTACGGTGAGGCAGAATCGGGGTGGGCCGTTCATACACGGCGGCCAAAAGATCACCGGTGAAAGCCCGCCGTGGTCACCGGACCCCCTCACCGTGAAGGCCCCATGCCCCCGACTCTCGCCTCGCTCGTCCACCACTCCGCGCTCAAGCTGACCGTGCGCGCCGGCGAGGACCGTCTCGACGTGCCCGTCCGCTGGGCGCACGTCAGCGAGCTGGCCGACCCCGTGCCGTACATGGAGGGCGGCGAGCTGCTGCTGATCACCGCCCTCAAGCTGGACGCGGAGGACCCCGAGGCCATGCGGCGGTACGTGCGGCGGCTGGTCGGCGCCGGTGTCGTCGGCCTCGGGTTCGCCGTCGGCGTGAACTACGAGGAGACCCCCGCACCACTCGTCGACGCCTGCGCGGAGGAAGGGCTGCCGCTGCTGGAGGTACCCCGCCGCACCCCGTTCCTCGCCATCAGCAAGGCCGTCTCCGCGGCCATCGCCGCCGACCAGTACCGCGCCGTCACGGCCGGTTTCGCCGCCCAGCGCGAGCTGACCCGGCAGGCCCTGGGCACCGGCCCGGAGGGAGTGCTCGGCGTGCTCGCCGCCCAGGTAGACGGCTGGGCGGCGCTCTACGACGCCTCGGGCGCCGTCGTCGCCGCCGCCCCGGAGTGGGCCGGCCGCCGCGCCGCCCGGCTCACCGCCGAGGTGGAACGGCTGCGGGAACGCCCGGCCCCCGCCTCCTCCGTGGTCGGCGGACCGGACCACGAGGACCGCGTGGAGCTGCACTCCCTCGGCACCGGCCGCCGCCCCCGGGCCGCCCTCGCCGTGGGCACCGCCGCCGCGCTCGGCACCGCCGAACGCTACGCCGTGCACTCCGCCATCGCCCTGCTCACCCTCACCACCGAACGCTCCCGCTCCCTGCACGCCGCCGAGCAGCGCATCGGTACGGCGGTGCTGCGCATGCTCCTCGCCGGGGAACCGGACCACGCCCGGGCCGTCGCCGGCGACCTGTACGGCGGGCTGCTGGACGCCCCGTTCCGGGTGATCGTCGCCGAGTCCCCGTCCGGCACCGCGGGCGAGGTCCTGGGCGAGCTGGCGGAGACGGTGGAGTCCGCAGCGGCCCGCGCCGGGGAAGCCGTGCTGGTCGTGCCCGAGGGGGAGCGGCTGGTGGTGCTGGCCGCCGACGAGGGCGCGGCGGTGGCCGCGTGCGCCGCGTACGCCACGGCGCTCGAAGGGGAGCGGGCGCACCCCGAGCCGGGCCGGGCGGCGGACGAGGAGGAACTGGTCGTCGGGCTGTCCGCGCCCGCCGGACCGATCGCGGCCGCGACGGCGTACCGGCAGGCCGAGCAGGCGCTGTCGGTGGCGCGGCGGCGCGGCCGGGTGTTCGTGGAGCACGAGCGGCTGGCCGCCGGTTCCGTGCTGCCGCTGCTGGCCGACGACGCGGTGAAGGCGTTCGCCGACGGGCTGCTGCGGGCGCTGCGCGAGCACGACGCGACGGGGCGCGGCGATCTGGTCGCCTCACTGCGGGCGTGGCTGTCGCGGCACGGGCAGTGGGACGCCGCCGCGGCCGACCTGGGCGTGCACCGGCACACCCTGCGCTACCGGATGCGCCGGGTCGAGGAGATCCTCGGCCGCAGCCTGGACGATCCGGACGTGCGGATGGAACTCTGGCTGGCCCTGAAGGCCACCTCCACCGAGTGACCGCCCCACATCCGAAGGCCACGTCCACCGAGTGACCGCCCCGGCTCCCCACGACCCCGGCTCCCCACGACCCCGGCTCCCCACGACCCCGGCTCCCCACGCCCCCGGCCCCTCACGACCCCCGAACCCGGCCCCCCGTCCAAGGTCCCGGCCCCTCACCGCCCCCCGACCCCACCCCATCCCGCCAAACCGGCGTACCCCACCCCCCGACTGCTACGACTCGGACAAACGCCACCCGGCCGCCCCCGCCCTACCGTGGAGCACGCAAGCCAAGCACACCCCCAACGCGGAAGGGCCGGGACTCGTACATGACTTCCACCCATGCCTTCTGGCTCGCCGGCCGCCAGGTCACCGGCGAGGACACCTTCGACGTCACCTCTCCGTGGGACGGCCGGCTGGTCGGCAAGGTCAGCGTGCCGACGGACGCCCAGGTCGAGGAGGCCGTGGCCGCCGCGTACGCCGTGCGGGACGAGTTCGCCGCCACCCCGGCGCACGTGCGCGCCGCCGCCCTGGACCACGTCAGCAAGCGGCTCGCCGAGCGCACCGAGGAGATCGCCGAGCTGATCTCCGCCGAGAACGGCAAGCCCGTCAAGTGGGCCCGGGGCGAGGTCGGCCGCGCGGTCTCCGTGTTCCGGTTCGCCGCCGAGGAGGCCCGCCGGTTCAACGGCGGCGAGGCCCAGCGGCTCGACACGGACGCCGGCGGTCAGGGCCGGCTCGCGCTGACCCGCCGCTTCCCCAAGGGTGTCGTGCTCGGTATCGCGCCGTTCAACTTCCCGCTCAACCTGTGCGCCCACAAGGTCGCCCCGGCGATCGCGGCCGGTGCGCCCATCATCCTGAAGCCGGCCCCCGCCACGCCCCTGTCCGGCCTGATCCTCGGTGACCTGCTCGCCGAGACCGAGCTGCCGGCCGGCTCCTGGTCGATCCTCCCGGTCGCCAACGACCGCATGGCCGCCCTGGTCCAGGACGAGCGCCTGCCGGTCATCTCCTTCACCGGTTCCGAGAAGGTCGGCTACGCGATCATGGACTCGGTGCCGCGCAAGCACTGCACGCTGGAGCTGGGCGGCAACGGCGCCGCGGTCGTCCTCGGCGACTACGCCTCCGACGCCGACCTGGACTGGGCCGCGACCCGCATCGCGACCTTCTCCAACTACCAGGGCGGCCAGTCCTGCATCTCCGTGCAGCGGGTGATCGCCGACGCGTCCGTGTACGACCGGCTGCTGCCGCGTATCGTCGCCGCCGTCGAGGCCCAGGTCACCGGTGACCCGTCCGACCCGAAGACCGATGTCGGCCCGCTGGTCAGCGAGGACGCCGCCCGGCGCGTGGAGTCCTGGGTGGACGAGGCGGTCGCCGCCGGCGCCGCCCTGCTCACCGGCGGCAAGCGCGAGGGCGCCTCGTACGCGCCGACCGTCCTCGCCGACGTGCCGGCGGACACCACGATCGCCTGCGAGGAGGTCTTCGGACCCGTCCTCACCGTGCGCAAGGTGGACGGCGAGGAGGAGGCGTTCGCCGCGGTCAACGACTCCAAGTACGGCCTCCAGGCGGGCGTGTTCACCCACGACCTCCAGGTCGCCTTCCGTGCCCACCGCGCCCTGGAGGTCGGCGGTGTGGTGATCGGCGACGTCCCCTCCTACCGCGCCGACCAGATGCCGTACGGCGGCGCCAAGCAGTCCGGCGTCGGCCGCGAAGGCGTGCGGTTCGCGATGGAGGACTACACCTACGAGCGCGTACTGGTCCTCACCGGTCTCGCGCTCTGACCTGCCACGGACAGGTCGGGAACGGACGGCCGCAGCCCACTGTGCGGGGGCTGCGGCCGTCCGCGTTTTCAGCGCGCCCTCACCCCGAGAACCCCAGGTGTGCCAGCCGGAGCGGTCCGCGCAGTCTGAGGTGGACGTCGTGGACGCCCTCGGTGGTGAGGGGTGCGGTGAGGGTGGTGTAGGCGTACGGGCCGGCCGTGGGGGTGTCCGGGGTGAGCACCGCGCGGACGGGGCCGCCGTCCAGGGCGATCTCCAGCGTGCCCCCGCCCGCCACCTGTGCCGTCACCTCGCGCACGCCCGCGCCGAAGTCGCAGGCCCGGTAGACCAGTTCGGCTGGTCCGGCGCCGGCCGGCGTCACCGCGTCGCCCGCCGTCTTCGTCCGGTCCACGATCGCGGTGCCGGACTGCTCGTCGAAGTCGGCGGCGGCCAGGCCGAGTTCCGCCGCCGGGCGGGTGGCCGGCGGCACACCGTCGAGGTCCAGGGTGGTCCGCAGGCGGATGTCCTCGCTGGAGGCGCCGAGCAGGAGGTCGTACGGGCCCTGCTCCCGGCGCCACCCGCCCTGCCGCACGTCCCAGAACTCCAGTGCGGACAGCGGGACTTCGAAGGAGACGGCGACCGTCTCGCCGGGCGCGAGGGTGAGCCTGCGGTGGGCCAGCAGTTCGCGGCGCGGGCGCGGCACCGACGGCTCGGCCGCCCGGCCGTAGAGCTGGACCACCTCGTCCGCCGTGCGGTCCCCGGTGTTGGTGACCGCGCAGCTCACCCGGACGGAGCCGGCCGACACCCGGGCCGAGAGGCCGGCGTAGCCGAAGGTGGTGTACGACAGGCCGTGGCCGAAGGGGAAGAGCGGGGTGCCCTCGAAGTAGAGGTAGGTCTGCCGGCTGCCGATCACGTCGTAGTCGAGCAGGCCGGGCAGGTCGGCGTCGGCGGCGTACCAGGTCTGCGGCAGGCGGCCGGCCGGCGAGACGTCGCCGGCCAGCACCCGGGCCAGTGCCGTGCCCGCCGCCTGGCCGCCGTGCGCCGTCCACAGCACGGCCGGCAGCGGCGCCGTGTCCACCGCGTACGGGTACGCCGACACCAGCACCAGCACGGTGCGCGGGTTGGCGGCGCGGGCCGCGTCGAGCAGCCGGCGCTGCTGCCGCGGTAGCAGCAGGGTCGTGCGGTCCTCGGTCTCCCGGCCGTTGATATGCGGGTCGTTGCCCGCCACCACCAGGACCACGTCCGCCCCGGCCGCCGCGCGGGCCACGGCCTCCTCGCCCCGCTCGACGGTGATCACCTCGAAGACGTCGCCGGTGTCGGCAACCTGCGCGCCGTCGGCGGCGACTCGGACGTGGCGACCCGTGCCCAGATGCTTCAGGAGGTGTCCGCTGCCGTGCGGTTCCAGGCGGAAGGTCTCCTGTACGACCCAGCCACCGGGCTGGTCGGCGGAGGCGCGCAGGTAGCCGTCCCCGGCGACCGAGAGGTAGCGGCCGTCGGGGGCGCGCAGCGTCAGCACCCCGTCGCCCCAGTCGGCCAGCGCGAAGTCGGTGCCGGTGGCGTCGGCGGTGAGCGGCGGCAGGTCGGTGCGGCCGGCCAGCAGGGCGGGGTCGAGCGCGCCCTCGGCACCGGGTGCCGGGTCGGCCACCTCCGCCGGGGGCACGGACAGGAACGTGCCGTCCGCCGTGCGCAGCCGGACCCGGTCCACGCCCTCGGCGAACCGCACGCGGTCCGCGCCGAACCGCTCGTACAGGCCCTCCAGCGGAGTGGAGCGGTGGATCAGGCTGCCGCTGTACCAGTCGAGTTTGCACTCGTCGGCGAGCGGGCCGACCACCGCGATCCGGGTGTCCGGGGCGAGCGGCAGCAGGCCGCCGTCGTTCTTCAGCAGCACGACCGCCTGCTCGGCGGCCTCCCGCGCGAGCGCCCGGTGTTCCGGGGTGTCGAACGCGCCGGTGCCGGCGTGCGGGTCCTGGTGCGGGTCGAACTCGCCGAGCCGGAAGCGCACGGAGAGCTGGCGGCGCACGGCGGCGTCGATGTCGGCCTCCGTAAGCAGCCCCCGGTCCAGCGCGCCCCTGACCCGCGCGGTGATCTGCGAGCCGTCCGTGCCGTGGTCGGTGAAGCTGTCCACGCCGGCCAGCAGGGCGGCCGCGGTGGCCTCCTCGTGGGTGTCGAAGTAGTGCTCGGCGTCGACGAGGTTGGACGGTGCGCCCGCGTCCGAGCAGACCAGCAGGTCCTCCTCGGTCCAGGTGCGCAACTGCTCCCGCAGATGGGGGGAGACGTGGTTGGGGCGGCCGTTGACGAGGTTGTAGGCCGGCATGACGCCGGCCACCGCGCCCGCCTCGACCGTCTCCCGGAAGGCGCGCAGGTCGTACTCGTGCAGCACGCGCGGGCGCACGGAGGCCGACGACGTGGCGCGGTCGGTCTCGTTGTTGTGCGCGAGCCAGTGCTTGAGCACGGGCGCGGTGCGCCAGTAGCGCGGATGGCCGCCGCGCAGTCCCCGGGTGTACGCCGTGGCGATGGCGGAGGTCAGCCTCGGGTCCTCGGAGTAGCCCTCCTCGTTGCGGCCCCACAGCGGGTGGCGCAGCAGGTTGACCGTGGGCGCCCAGATGTTCAGGCCGACGCGCTCGTCGCGGGCGTGCATCGCGCGCGCCTCCCGGGAGACCGCCTCGCCGACCCGCCGGACCAGCTCCGGGTTCCAGGTCGCGCCGAGCCCGACGGCCTGCGGGAACACCGTCGCGGGGCCCATCCAGGCCACTCCGTGCAGCGCCTCCTGGCCGGTGCGCCAGGCGGCGACGCCGAGCCGTTCGACGGCGGGCGCGAACTGGTGCAGGAAGGAGATCCTCTCGTCCAGGGTCAGCCGTGCCAGCAGATCGTCGACGCGCTGGGCGAACGGCAGGCGCGGATCGCGGAAAGGCGGCGTGGACGGCGAGTCATCGGTCACGAGTGGTTCCCCTTGCGCACTGGAGCGGTCGGACGCTTTCGAAGCGCTTCGATGCTCAAGGGACGGCGGTCGAGGTGTCAAGGTGCCGTAGCTAAAGAATGGGACAGCTCCGGGCCGTGCCGCGCCGACGGAAGTGCACGCGCAGGCCCGGGACATCGGAGGAAACTTCGGAACGGCCCTTGTGCGCCCCCACGTGTTCACTTAACCTCGCAGCAACATCGAAGCGCTTCGACTGCTTGCCACGCAGACGCGCTTTTCCGCTCAGCCGGATCCACTGAAGACACCGCAGCCGACGGCCACCGCCGGGTGTCCTGGTGCGCCATGAAGGGTTGACGCAATGACGCCGAACGCAGCCTCCTCCGCCCTCAGCAGGAGAAGTCTCCTCGCCTCCACCGCGGTCGCCGCCGCGGCGGTGGCCGGCGGGCTGCCGCTGCTCACCGCCTGCGGAGGCGGCCAGGAGGGCCGCAGGGAAGGCGCCACCTCCGGCAAGGCGGCACGCAAGCTCCTCCCCGCGTACGTGGCATCGGGCGTCGTCGCCCCGGACATCCCCGCGAAGAACGGCTCCGCGGCCGGCTTCACCAAGGCCGTCGCCCCGGACCGGCTGAAGACCTCGGTCCCGAAGAAGCTGGGCAGCGGCGGCGAGCTGACGGTCATGGCGCCGCTGTGGGGCACCCCGCCGGACAACGGCAACCCGTACTACCAGGCCATGAACCAGGCCATCGGCGTCCGCACGAGCTGGCAGAACCAGGACGGCAACACCTACGACGAGAAGCTGGGCGCCATCCTCGCCTCCAGCGACATCCCGGACGTCGTGGTCGTCCCCGGCTGGAACCTGAACGGCAAGATCCCGAGCGCGATCAACGCCAAGTTCGCCGACCTCGGCCCCTATCTGTCCGGCGACAAGGTCAAGGACTACCCCAACCTCGCCGCCGTCCCCACCGACGCCTGGCAGCGCTCCCTGTTCGGCGGACAGCTCCGGGCGGTCCCGCTGCCCGCCTCCTACGTCACCAACATCGCGCCCTTCTACCGCAAGGACGTCTTCGCCGACCGGGGCTGGCAGCCGCCGAAGTCCACCGACGAGTTCCTCGCCTGGGCGAAGGAGGCGACCGACGCCAAGGGCGGCGTGTGGGCCTGCGCCGACATGAAGTGGACGGCCTTCAACGCCTTCGGCGTCCTCAACGGCAGCGACAAGGCGCTGTGGTGGAACCTGGTGGACGGCAAGCTGGTCAACCGCATCGAGACCGACGCGTACCTCGAAGCCCTGGAGTGGGCCCGCAAGCTGTTCGCGGCCGGCGTGGTCCACCCGGACGACAAGGCCGGCAAGACCGCCAACCCGGCCGGCACCCGGTTCACCGCGGGCAAGCTGCTCGTCTACAACCAGGACCTGTCCGACTGGTTCGGCAAGACCTCCGAACAGCGCACCCAGAACCCGGACTTCGCGATGGCCGCGATGGACGTCTTCACCCACGACGGCGGCGACCCGCTGCTGTGGGCCGTCCAGCCGGCGAACATCTTCACCTTCGTCAACAAGAAGGCGTCCGAGCAGAAGATCAAGGACTTCCTGGCCGTCGCCAACTTCTGCGCCGCGCCCTACGGCACGAAGGAGCGCCTGCTCGCCGAGTACGGCGTCGAGGGCACCGACTTCACCGTGGCCAAGGGCGTGCCCACGAAGACCACCAAGGGTGTCAACGAGGTCCTCGGCGCCTTCGACTACACCGGCAAACCGGCCGCGTACGTCGCCCACCCCGACCTCCCGGAGGTCACCCGGGGCATGGTCGAGTGGCAGCAGCGCATGGGCGCCTTCACCAGGAAGTCGTCCTTCTACGGCCTGACGGTCACCGAGCCGAACCGCTGGTCCAACCTCGCCGACGACTTCGAGCAGCTCGAGGACGACGTCGTGCGCGGCCGGAAGAAGATCTCCGACGTGCAGCAGGCGGTGTCCGAGTGGAAGAAGCGGGGCGGCGACGAGCTGCGCGACTGGTACCGCGGTCTGCTCGACTCCACGGGCGCGGCGAAATGACCAGCACCGTCCCCCGCGACGGGACCGGCGCGCGGGCCGGGAGACGGACCGCGCCGGCCTCCGGCGCCGCCCGCGGCCGGGAGCGCGCCGGCGGGCCGGGCCTGCGGACCAGGTTCCGGCGCGACCGCACCCTGATCCTGATGACCCTGCCCGTGGTGCTGCTGCTCCTGGTCTTCAACTACATCCCGATCCTCGGCAACGTCGTCGCCTTCCAGGACTACGACCCGTACCTCAGCGACAACGGCTTCGTCGCCGTCTTCCAGAGCCCCTGGGTCGGCTTCGACCAGTTCCAGCGGGTCTTCGCGGACAGCGGGTTCTGGCACGCCGTGCAGAACACGTTCGTCCTGTTCTTCCTCCAGCTCGTGCTGTACTTCCCGATCCCGATCGCGCTCGCGCTGCTGATCAACAGCGTGGTCCGGCCCCGGGTCCGCGCGGTCGCCCAGGCGATCATGTACCTGCCGCACTTCTTCTCCTGGGTGCTGGTCGTCACCGTCTTCCAGCAGATCTTCGGCGGCGCCGGGGTCCTCGCGCAGACCCTGCGCGCACACGGGCACGCGGGCTTCGACATCATGACCGACCCCTCGGTCTTCAAGTACCTGGTGACGGCCCAGACGGTCTGGAAGGACGCGGGCTGGGGCATCATCGTCTTCCTCGCGGCGCTCGCCGCGGTCTCCGACGACCTGTACGAGGCCGCCGCGATGGACGGCGCCGGACGCTGGCGCCGCATGTGGCACATCACGCTGCCCGCGCTGCGGCCGGTGATCGCGCTGCTGCTCGTGCTGCGCGTCGGCGACGCCCTCTCCGTCGGCTTCGAGCAGTTCCTGCTCCAGCGGCAGGCGGTCGGCCCGGACGCCTCCGAGGTGCTCGACACCTACGTGTGGTGGAACGGCATCCGCAACCAGGACTTCAGCTACGCGGCGGCGGCCGGCCTGATCAAGGGCGTCGTCGGACTGTCCCTCGTCCTCGTGGCGAACAAGGTGGCCCATCTGATGGGCGAGCAGGGGGTGTACGAGAAGTGAGCGCCGTGGTCGACCGGCCGGCGCCGGATACCCGGGACCGGCCCGGCCGGTGGGCGGCACCGCCCCGGCCGTCCTGGGAGGAGGAGCCGGCCAGGGCCGGGCTCGCCGCGAAGGGGCTGGTCCTCGCGGTCGCCTGCCTGGCCGTGCTGTTCCCGCTGTGGATCGTGATCGTCACCAGTCTGTCCCCGAAGAAGGTCATCGACGACACGGGCGGGCTCGTGGTGATCCCCAGGGGCATCACCTTCGTCGCCTACCAGGAGCTGCTGGGCGGCGGCCAGGTGCAGCGGGCCGCGCTGGTCAGCATCGGGGTGACCCTCGTCGGCACGCTGTTCAGCATGACGGTGTCGGTGCTGTGCGCGTACGGCCTGTCCCGCCGGGACTCGCTGGGCCACCGCTGGATCCTGATGACCCTGCTCGCGACGATGTTCTTCGGCGCCGGACTGATCCCGACGTACCTGCTGGTGCAGGCGCTCGGGCTCACCGACACCTATCTGGCGCTGATCCTGCCGAGCGCGGTCAGCGTGTTCAACATCCTCGTGCTGCGCGGTTTCTTCACCGGCATCTCGCCCGAACTCACCGACAGCGCGCGGATCGACGGGGCGGGGGACTGGCTGATCCTGTGGCGGATCGTGCTGCCGCTGTCCCGGGCCGTGCTGGCGGTGATCACGCTGTTCTACGCGGTCGGGTACTGGAGCGCCTGGTTCAACGCGTCGATCTACCTGACCGACCAGAAGATGATGCCGCTGCAGAACGTGATGATCCAGCTCGTGCAGAAGCAGGAGCGGCCGGTGGGGCTGTCGGCCCAGATCAACACCGGGCAGTTGTCGCCGCTGGCCATCCAGATGGCGGTGATGGTGCTGGCCCTGCTGCCGGTGGCCGTCCTGTCGCCGTTCGTCCAGAAGCACTTCCGCAAGGGAATGCTGACGGGCGCGGTCAAGGGATGACCGGGGCCGCGCCCTGAGCGGGCGCCCCGCCTCCGCCCCCGCCTCTCCGTACCGGCTCCGCCGGACCACGACTCCCCAGCCGAGGTACCCCATGCCCACCCGCAGAACCGTCCTGGCCACCACGGCGGCCGCGGCCGTCCTCGCGGCCCTCCCCGCGCCCGCCCACGCGGCCGGGGCCCGGCGGACCGCGTACCGCTGGCGCACCGCCGTCATCGGCGGGACCGGCTTCGTCACCGGTCTCCTCTTCCACCCCGCGGTCCCCGGCCTCGCCTACGCCCGCACGGACATCGGCGGCGCCTACCGCTGGGACCGGGACACCGCCCGCTGGACGCCGCTCACCGACCACCTCGGCTGGGACGACTGGAACCTGCTCGGGGTGGAGGCCCTGGCCGTCGACCCGGCCCACCCGGACCGGGTGTACCTCGCCCTCGGCACGTACGCCCAGCCCTGGGCCGGCCCCGGCGCGCTGCTGCGGTCCGAGGACCGCGGCCGCACCTGGCACCGCACCGACCTGCCGGTGCGGCTCGGCGCCAACGAGGACGGCCGCGGCACCGGTGAACGGCTGCTCGTCGATCCCCGCGACAGCGCCACGCTGTGGCTCGGCACCCGGCACGACGGACTGCTGAAGTCCACCGACCGGGGCGCCACGTGGACGCGGCAGGACGGCTTCCCGGCCACCCCCGCCGGCACCGGCCAGGGCGTCACCCTGCTCGTCGCCGCCGGCCGTGCCGTGTACGCCGGCTGGGGCGACGGCGACGGCACCCCCGCGCGGCCGAACCTGTTCCGCACCACCGACGGCACCGCCTGGGAACCCGTCCCCGGGCAGCCCGCCGGCACCGCCGCGAAGGTGCCCGTCCGCGCCGCCCACGACGCCCGCACCCGCGAGCTGTACGTCACCTACGCCGACGCGCCCGGCCCGAACGGCCAGTCCGCCGGCAGCGTGCACAAGCTGGACACCGGCACCGGGGCGTGGACCGACGTCACCCCGGCCGTGCCGGGACCCGGCGACACCTTCGGCTACGGCGGCGTCGCCGTGGCCGCCCGCCACCCGGGCACGGTCGTCGTCTCCACCAACAACCGCTGGTCGGCCGTGGACACCCTGTACCGGAGCACGGACGGCGGCCGGAGCTGGGTGTCGCTGAAGGACACCGCCGTCCTCGACGTCTCCGAGACGCCCTACCTCGCCTGGGGCCGGGACGAGCCCAAGTTCGGCTGGTGGATCCAGACCGTCGCCGTCGACCCGTACGACAGCGAGCACGTCCTCTACGGCACCGGGGCCACCGTCTACGGCACCCGCGACCTCGTCCACTGGGCGCCCGCGAGCCGCGGCCTGGAGGAGACCTCCGCCCGGCAGCTCATCTCACCGCCCACCGGCGAGGCGCACCTGATCAGCGGCAACGGCGACATCGGCGTGCTGTACCACGAACGGCTCACCGCCTCCCCGGGGTCCGGCATGGCCACGAACCCCGTCTTCGGCACCGCGACCGGACTCGCGCTGGCCGCCGGGAAACCGTCGTACGTGGTGCGCACCGGCTGGGGCGACCACGGCAACGGCGCCTCCTCGGTGGACGGCGGACGCACCTGGACGCCCTTCCCGGCGCAGCCCGCCCCCGCCAAGGACGCGCCCGGCCCGATCGCCGTGAGCGCCGACGGCGGTGTGCTGCTGTGGGCCTCCGGGTCCGGGGACGGCACCGCGCACCCCGCCCACCGGTCGGCGGACGGCGGGTCCGGCTGGGCGGAGGTGCCGACCTTCCCCGAGGGCGCCACCCCGGTCGCCGACCCGGTCGACCCGGCCGTCTTCTACGCCTACGACACCGGCACGGGCACCCTGTACGCCAGCACGGACCACGGCTGCACCTTCGCGCCCCGCGCCGGCGGGCTCCCGGCCGGCGACAGCCAGTTCCAGCTCGCCGTCGCGCCCGGACGGACGGGCGACCTGTGGCTGAGCACCAAGGAGAACGGGCTGTACCGCTCCACGGACGCGGGCGCGAGCTTCACCCGGACCGCCGGGGTCCGGGCGTCGTACACCCTCGGCTTCGGCAAGGCCGCCCCCGGCGCCCGCTACCCGGCGCTCTACCAGGTCGGCGCGGTCACGGACGCCGGTGTCGCCGTGCTGCGCTCCGACGACCGGGGCCGCACCTGGACGCGGATCAACGACGACGCCCACCAGTGGGGCTGGACCGGGCAGGCCGTCACCGGCGACCCGCGGATCCACGGCCGGGTCTACCTCGCCACCAACGGGCGGGGCATCCAGTACGGGGAGCCCGCATGAGCCCCTCCCTCGCCGACGCCACCCGGGGCCGCATCCTCTTCGGCGGCGACTACAACCCCGAGCAGTGGCCCGAGGAGACCTGGCCGGAGGACGTCCGGCTGATGACGGAGGCCGGCGTCAACTCCGTCACGCTCGGCGTCTTCTCCTGGTCCCGGCTGGAACCGGAGCCCGGCGCCCGGGAGTTCGGCTGGCTGGACCGGCTGATGGACCTGATGGCGGACCACGGCATCGGGGTCGTCCTGGCCACGCCCACCTCCTCGCCGCCGCCCTGGATGGGCCGGCTGCACCCGGACACCCTGCCCCGGGACGCCGACGGCCGCACGGAGTGGTGGGGCGGCCGGCAGCACTTCTCGCACTCCAGCGCCACCTACCGCCGCTACGCCGCCGCCGTCACCGAGGACCTGGCCGCCCGCTACGCCGGACACCCGGCGCTCACCATGTGGCACATCAACAACGAGTACTGCACCGTCGACTACGGCGACGAGGCCGCCGCCGCCTTCCGCCGCTGGCTGCGCGAGCGGTACGGCACCCTCGACGCGCTCAACTCGGCCTGGGGCACCGCCTTCTGGAGCCAGGGCTACGACACCTGGGACGGCATCCTGCCGCCCCGCCGCCCGCACTACCTGAAGAACCCCGGCCAGGTGCTGGACTTCCGGCGGTTCACCTCCGACATGCTCCTGGAGTGCTACACCGCCGAACGGGACATCGTCCGCCGGCACACCCCGCACCTACCGGTGACCACCAACTTCATGCCGCTGTGGTCCGGGCAGGACGGCTGGCGCTGGGCCCGCGAGGAGGACGTGGTCTCCGTCGACCTGTACCCCGACCCGCGCGACCCGCTGGGCGCGCAGCACGGCGCCCTCGTGCAGGACCTCACCCGGTCCCAGGCGCGCGGGCCGTGGATGCTGATGGAACAGGCGGCCGGACCGGTCAACTGGCGCGGCGTGAACCATCCCAAGCCGCGCGGCCTGAACCGGCTGTGGTCCTTCCAGGCCGTCGCCCGCGGCGCCGACGCCGTCTGCTACTTCCAGTGGCGCCAGTCCCGGCAGGGCGCCGAGAAGTTCCACTCCGGGATGGTCGGGCACGCGGGCCCGGAGGGACGCACCTACCAGGAGGTCAAGCGGCTCGGTGCCGAACTCGCCCGGGTGTCCGGCGAGGTGGCGGGCACGCGGATCACCGCCGAGGTCGCGGTCCTGCTGGACTGGGACTCCTGGTGGGCCGGCGACCAGGAGGCGCGGCCCTCGGCCCTGGTCGACCTGCCGGACGTGCTCACCGCCTGGCACCGCGCCCTGTGGGAGGCCCATCTCACCACCGACTTCGCCCACCCGGAGCACGACCTGTCCGGCTACCGGCTCGTCGTCGTCCCGCAGCTCTACCTCCTCACCGACACCGCCGTCGACGGCCTCCTGGCGTACGTGGCCGGCGGCGGCACCCTCGTCTGCGGCTTCCACACGGGCGTCGCCGACGCGGACGACCGCATCCGCCCCGGCGGGATGGACGCCCGGCTGCGCGAGCTGTTCGGCATCCGCACCCTGCACGAGTGGTGGCCGCTGGAGGCCGGGGAGACCGTGGCGTGCGAGGGGTTCGAGGGCACCCTGTGGTCGGAGGAGATCGAGCCGGTGCCCGGAGCCGCCGAGACCGTGCCCTACCGGGGCGGCGAACTGGACGGGCTGCCCGCCGTGCTGCGCCGGGGCCGCGCCTGGTACGTCTCCACGCTGCCCGAGCCCGGGGCGCTGCGCTCCCTGCTGGCCGGCATCGCCGCCGCGGCGGGCGTCACCCCGGTGCTGGACGGACTCCCGCCGGGCGTGGAGGCGGTGCGCCGGGGCGGGCTGCTGTTCCTGCTGCACCACGGCGTGGAACCGGTCACCGTCCCGGTCCCCGGCACCCACCGCGACCTGCTCACCGGCACGGAGGTCACGGACACGGTCACCCTCGGCCGCTACGGCGTGGCGGTGCTGCGGTCATGAGCGCCACGCCGGTCCACGGCACCTGGGAACCCACCCCGGCCGCCCGCTGGGAGGACGCCTTCCTGACCGGCAACGGCCACCACGGCGCCCTCGTGTACGGCGACCCGGACCACGAGCGGGTCGTCGTCACCCACCACACCCTGGTGCGGCCCAACGGCGGCGAGCACGCCCGCCCGCCCCGGCTGGCCGCCGCGCTCCCCGCGGTCCGCGACCGGCTGCTGGCCGGCGACCTCACCGCCGCCGAGAGCCTCACCGACGGCCGTCCGCTGCAATGGGTGCAGCCCTTCCACCCCGCCTTCCTGCTCCGGGTGGACCGGCCGCCGGGCCGCGCGCGGGAGATGCGCCGGGCCGTCGACTTCACCAGCGGCGAGGCCACCGCGGTCCGCGGCGACAGCGCCGGGCGCGTCTTCGTCTCCCGCGCCGACGACGTCATCGTGCACGAGGTCACCGGAGGCGACCTGGACGTCTTCCCGGACCACCGGCTGCCGGGCGCCCCGGCCGGACTGCGGGTCGGCCACGGCACGCTGCTCACTCCCGAGGGCGCCCTGCTGAGCCTGCGCGTCCGCTACCCGGACAGCGACCGCGCCTACACCGGCGTGACCCTGATCGCCGTCCAGGGCGGCCGGACCGAACTCGTCCCGCCGGGCGTCCGCGTCACCGGCTGCCGCTCGGCGCTGCTGCTCACCCGGGTGCTCCGGCACACCGGCGAGGCGGACGTCACCGCCGCGGCCCGGCTGCTGCAAGACCTCCTCGACGGCACCGAGCGGCCCTACGACCGGCTCCTCGCCCGCCATCTGGACCGGCACCGCACCGCCTACCTCCGGGCCGGTCTCGACCTCGGCGCCGACCCGGCCGAGCGCGCCCTGCCCGGCTCCGAGCTGCTGGCCCGCCCGCACAGCCCGGCCCTGCTGGAACGGCTCTTCGCCGCCGGCCGCTACCACCTGCTCTCCAGCAGCGGCCACCACCCGCCCCGGCTCACCGGGCTGTGGACCGGCGACTGGGACACCGCCTGGTCCGGCGCGTTCACCACCAACGCCAACCTCAACCTCCAGACCGCCGCCGCGCCCGCCGCCGCCCTGCCCGAGGTCACCGAGGCGCTGGCCGCCTTCGTCACCCGGCAACTGCCGGACTGGCGGGCCAACGCCCGCGCGGTCTTCGGCACCCGGGGCGCGGTCGCGCCCTCGCACAGCGACGGCGAGTCCGGGCTGTCGTACCACTTCAGCCGCGAGTACCCGCTGCACCTGTGGACCGCCGGCGCCGACTGGCTGCTCAAACCGCTGGTCGACCACGACGAGATCCACGGCGGCCGGGACCCGCGCACCGCCGCCGCGCTCGCCGAGGCGGCCCTGTTCTACGAGGACTTCCTCACCCGCACCGACCCGGCCGGACACCTGGTCGTCGCGCCCTCGTACTCGCCCGAGAACCGGCCCGCGAACGGCAGTTGGGGCGCGGTCAACGCGGCCATGGACCTCTCCGCCGCCCGGCACGCCCTGCGCACCGCCGCCCGCTACCACCCCGAGCACGCCGACCGGTGGCGGGCACTGGCCGACCGGCTGCCGCCGCACCGGGTCAACGCCGAAGGCGCCCTCGCCGAATGGGCCTGGCCCGGCCTCGGCGACTCCTACGACCACCGCCACCTCAGCCACCTCTACGGCGTCTGGCCGCTGGAGGAGATCACCCCGTACGACACCCCGGCCCTGGCCGCCGCCGCCCACCGGGCGCTCGTGCTGCGCGGCGCCGAGAACGACTCCGCCCACGGCCATCTGCACCACGCCCTGATCGCCGCCCGGCTCCGCGACCGGGAGCGGGCGGGCCGGGCGCTGCGCCGGGTCCTGGACGGCGACTTCTTCCACGCCTCCCTGATGAGCACCCACTATCCCGGCCGCGACGTCTACAACGCGGACGCCGCGCACACCCTGCCCGGCGTGCTGATCGAGATGCTCGTGCAGACCACCCCGGACCGTCTGGTCCTGCTGCCCGCCGTGCCGGACGCCTGTCCGCGCGGCGAACTGCGCGGTGTGCGCGCCCGGTTCGGCGCGGAGATCGACCTCGCCTGGGG
Source organism: Streptomyces sp. NPDC027672 (assembly GCF_055566335.1). Lineage (NCBI taxonomy): Bacteria > Bacillati > Actinomycetota > Actinomycetes > Kitasatosporales > Streptomycetaceae > Streptomyces > Streptomyces sp. NPDC027672. The sequence goes on from NZ_JBVHSO010000015.1 coordinate 148,903, forward strand.
CCCGGACGGCGCCCGGGCCGTCGTGCGGCCCCACCGCACGCACCGCGTCGAACTGCGGACTTCCTCCGGCACCGAGCCGTTGCTCCTGGTCGCCGGGGAGGACCGCGTCCTCACCCTGAGGACGTGGTGACGGAAGGAAACTCCCCACCCCCACACCCCACCCATGGAAGGGACACCATGGAAACCACCACCCTGCGCAGGGCCGCCATGGCCCTGGCCGCCCCCGCACTCGCCCTCGGCGCCACGATCGGCCTCGCCTCGGCGCCCGCCTCCGCCGCCGTGTGGAGCACCTGCGACCAGTGGGGCAACACCACGCTGAACGGCTACACCCTCTACAACAACATCTGGGGCTCGGGCGCCGGCAGCCAGTGCATCTCGGCCAACTCCGGGACCAACTGGAGCGTGACGGCGAACCACCCCAACACCGGCGGCATCAAGTCCTACCCGAACGCCAAGAAGGTGATCAACAAGCCGATCGGCTCCCTGACCTCGCTCACCAGCGACTACAACGTCACCGTCCCGGCGTCCGGCGCGTACAACACGTCGTACGACATCTGGGACACCGGCTACAAGTACGAGATCATGCTCTGGGTCAACAAGACCGGCGCCGTCGGCCCGCTCGGCACCTCGCAGGGCTCGGTCACCGTCGGCGGCTCCACCTGGACCGTCTACAAGGGCACCAACGGCGCCAACGAGGTGTTCTCCTTCATCCGCAGCGGCAACTCCTCGGCGGGCACGGTGAACATCCTGCCGATCCTGAAGTGGATCAAGGACACCAAGGGCTGGTTCGGCAACGTCACCATCGGGGACGTGCAGTTCGGCTACGAGATCACGTCCTCGTCCGGCGGCCTGAACTTCACCACCAACAACCTGACGGTCAGCGGCGGTTGAGCCGACCCGGGGCCGGCTCCCGCGCGGGGGCCGGCCCCTCGGGTCCGGCGGGGTCAGGGCGCGGCCGGCGCCGGTCCCGAACTGGCCCGGAGCGTCAGCTCGGGCCGCAGCAGCACGACCTCGTCGCCGCCGCGTCCGTCCAGCTTGGCCACCAGGTGCTCCACGGCACGCCGGCCCATCTCCTGGGCCGGGATGCCCACCGAGGTCAGCCGCACCGAGGACTGCACGGCGACCTGGTCCGGGCAGACCGCGACCACGGACACGTCCTCGGGCACGGCCCGGCCCTGCTGGCGCAGCAGCGCGAGCAGCGGCTCCACCGCCGACTCGTTCTGCACCACGAACCCGCTGGTCGCCGGGCGCTCGTCGAAGATCCGGGCCAGGGTGAGGGCCATCGCGTCGTAGCCGCCCTCGCACGGCCGGTGCAGCAGTCTCAGGCCCGTCTCCCGGGCCCGCGAGCGCAGCCCGTCCAGGGTGCGTTCGGCGAAGCCGGTGTGCCGTTCGTAGACCGCCGGGGCCTCGCCGATGACGGCGATGTCACGGTGGCCGAGCGCGGCCAGATGCTCCACGCACAGCGCGCCGGTCGCGGTCCAGTCCAGGTCCACGCAGGTCAGGCCGGTGGTGTCGGCGGGCAGGCCGATGAGCACCGAGGGCTGGCCGGACTCCCGCAGCAGCGGCAGCCGTTCGTCCTCCAGCTCGACGTCCATCAGGATCATGGCGTCGGCCAGACCGCTGCCGGTGACCCGGCGCACCGCGTCGGGGCCCTCCTCGCCGGTGAGCAGCAGCACGTCGTAGCCGTGGGTGCGGGCCGTGGTGGCCACCGCGATGGCGATCTCCATCATCACCGGCACGTACAGGTCGGTGCGGAGTGGGATCATCAGGGCGATGATGTTCGACCGCTTGCCGGCCAGCGCGCGGGCGCCCGCGTTCGGGTGGTAGCCCAGCTTCCGGATGCTCTCCTCGACCCGCTGCCGGGTGGTGGTGGAGATGGACCGCTTGCCGCTGAGGACATAGCTCACCGTGCTCGCCGAGACTCCGGCGTGCTGGGCGACCTCGGCGAGGGTGACCATCCGGCTCTCCAAGCTATGTGAAGCGCTTCGACTCTGCGCCTGACCGACTGAGGGGTGAAGGCGAGTACGACCCTAGCTCCCGGGCGGGGGAGGTGTCCATACGACTGTCGAAGCGCTTCGACAGAACCGGCCGGACCGGCGGACGCACCGGGCGCCCGCCGGTCCCGTGGGAGCTAGCAGTACTTGTCGCTCGGGTCCCGCGTGGTCCAGGAGCAGGAGGCGGCCTTGGTGCCGTTCGCCTTCGTCAGCGTGGCCGTGTCCTTGTCGTTGTTCCAGACGTAGGCACGCCGGTCCTGGTACTTGTCCGCCGCGCTGTCCGAGCCGCTGCCGGTGTGGATCTTCAGGTACTTCCCGGCGCCGATCTTGACGTTCGGGAAGACGTACTTGTGGTTGGAGGCGTCCTTCAGCACCCAGCCCTTGAGCGAGACCGCCGAGCCGCTGGTGTTCTTGAGCTGCACCCACTCGGCGTTCAGGCTCTTGTTGGAGCGGTTGTCCGAGCCGGGGCTGTCGAACCACACGTGGTGGATCCTGACGCCACCGGCGGCCTCGGCCGGGGTGCTGAGCAGGGTGCCGGTGAGCAGGGCCGCGCCGGCGAGGGCGGGCAGGGCAGCGCGTAGGCGCACAGTGCGCATGGAGATATCCCCCCAGGATGTCGTCCGCGAAATCATGTGGAAAGAAGTGTTACCACATGATCTTCACCGTGGATTCACATCGGGAGAATCACGCCATCCGGCGAGGAAACCCGGCAACGCGCCCGCGCGGGGGACGCACTGTCCGGACGGCCGCCGCTTGCGGCAACAATGGGGGGATGACCGACAGTCCCGCCCGTCCGGCACCCCTCGCCGATCCGCACCGCGTCTACGACCCCGTCCCCGGCGACGGCCCCAAGGACGTGGTGATCCTCGGCTCCACCGGATCCATCGGCACCCAGGCCATCGACCTCGTGCTGCGCAACCCCGGCCGCTTCCGGGTCACCGCCCTGTCCGCGAACGGCGCCCGGCCGGCCCTCCTCGCCGAGCAGGCGCACCGGCTGCGGGTGCGGACCGTGGCGGTCGCCCGCGAGGACGTCGTCCCCGCGCTGCGCGAGGCGCTCGCCGCCGAGTACGGCGGCACCGAGCCGCTGCCCGAGATCCTCGCCGGACCCCGGGCCGCCACCGAGCTGGCCGCCTCCGACTGCCACACCGTCCTCAACGGCATCACCGGCTCCATCGGCCTCGCCCCGACCCTGGCCGCCCTGGAGGCGGGCCGCACCCTCGCGCTCGCCAACAAGGAGTCGCTGATCGTCGGCGGCCCGCTGGTCACCGCGCGCGCGGAACCGGGCCAGATCATCCCGGTGGACTCCGAGCACGCGGCCCTCTTCCAGGCGCTCGCCGCCGGCACCCGCGCCGACGTCCGCAAGCTGGTCGTCACCGCGTCCGGCGGCCCCTTCCGCGGCCGGAGCAGGGCCGAGCTGGCCGACGTCACCGTCCAGGACGCGCTGGCCCACCCCACCTGGGCGATGGGCCCGGTGATCACCGTCAACTCCGCGACCCTGGTCAACAAGGGCCTGGAGGTCATCGAGGCACACCTCCTCTACGACATCCCGTTCGACCGCATCGAGGTGGTCGTGCACCCGCAGTCGTACGTCCACTCGATGATCGAGTTCACCGACGGGTCGACGATCGCCCAGGCGACGCCCCCGGACATGCGCGGCCCCATCGCCATCGGCCTGGGCTGGCCCGAACGCGTCCCGGACGCCGCGCCCGCCTTCGACTGGAGCACCGCGTCCACCTGGGAGTTCTTCCCGCTGGACGACGAGGCGTTCCCCTCGGTGAACCTCGCCCGGCACGTGGGGCGGCTCGCGGGAACGGCCCCGGCGGTGTTCAATGCCGCCAATGAGGAGTGCGTCGAAGCCTTCCTGAACGGCGCGCTGCCCTTCAACGGGATCATGGAGACCGTCACCCGGGTGGTCGAGGAACACGGCACCCCGGTCACGGGAACCTCACTCACGGTGTCGGACGTCCTCGAAGCGGAGACCTGGGCCCGGGCCCGGGCCCGTGAACTCACAGCCACGACGGCGACCGCGGAGGCGCGTGCATGACGACCTTGATGTTCATCCTCGGCATAGTGGTCTTCGCGGTCGGCCTGCTCGTCTCGATCGCCTGGCACGAGCTGGGGCACCTGTCCACGGCCAAGCTCTTCGGCATCCGCGTCCCGCAGTACATGGTCGGCTTCGGCCCCACCATCTGGTCGCGGACCAAGGGCGAGACCGAGTACGGCGTCAAGGCGGTCCCGCTCGGCGGCTACATCCGCATGATCGGCATGTTCCCGCCCGACGAGTCCGGCCGGGTCACCGCCCGCTCCACCTCCCCGTGGCGCGGCATGATCGAGGACGCCCGCTCGGCGGCCTTCGAGGAACTCAAGCCCGGCGACGAGACGCGCATGTTCTACACGCGCAAGCCGTGGAAGCGGGTCATCGTCATGTTCGCGGGCCCCTTCATGAACCTGGTGCTCGCGGTCGCCCTGTTCCTCACCGTGCTGATGGGCTTCGGCATCCAGAAGGAAACCACCGTCGTGGAATCCGTCTCGCCCTGCGTCATCGCGCAGAGCCAGCACCGCGATAGCTGCAAGAAGGCCGACCCCGCCTCCCCCGCCGCGCGGGCCGGCATGAAGGCGGGCGACCGGATCGTCTCCTTCGACGGCAAGCCGACCCGGGACTGGAACACGCTGTCGGACCTCATCCGCGACAGCGCCGGGAAGGACGTCGCCTTCGTCGTGGACCGCCACGGCCGGCCCGTGACCCTGCACGCGAAGATCGCCACCAACCAGGTCGCCAAGAAGGACGCCGGCGGCAACTACGTCGACGGCTACGTCAAGGCCGGCTTCCTCGGCTTCAGCCCCGCCACCGGCGTCGTCAAGCAGGACCTCGGCGAGTCCGTGACCTGGATGGCCGACCGGGTCGGTGACGCCGTCGACTCCCTCGTCGCGCTGCCCGGCAAGATCCCGGCCCTGTGGAACGCGGCCTTCGGCGACGGCCCGCGCGAGCAGGACTCCCCGATGGGCATCGTCGGCGCCGCCCGGGTCACCGGCGAGATCGCCACCCTGGACATCCCTGCCTCGCAGCAGCTCGCGATGTTCGTCTTCCTGCTGGCCGGCTTCAACCTCTCGCTGTTCCTGTTCAACATGCTCCCGCTGCTCCCGCTCGACGGCGGGCACATCGCGGGCGCGCTGTGGGAGTCGCTGCGCAGGAACGTGGCGCGGGTGCTGCGCCGGCCGGACCCCGGTCCGTTCGACGTCGCCAAGCTGATGCCGGTGGCGTACGTGGTGGCCGGGATCTTCGTCTGCTTCACCCTGCTGGTCCTGGTCGCGGATGTGGTCAATCCGGTCAGGATCTCCTAGGGCCACGGCGCCTCGGGCGGCCCGGAACCGGTGTCGTACCGGGCCGCCCCCGGACGTGTGGCTTTACGGGGCGGGATGTGCCCGCGCCCGCCCCGGTGCCGTAATCTCGGAGCCTGGAGCCCGCCGTATCACGGGACCGGATCCTGAACCACGACTTGGGGTTGCACAGCAGATGACTGCGATTTCACTCGGCATGCCGTCCGTTCCGACCAGGCTGGCCGAGCGCCGCAAGAGCCGGCAGATCCAGGTCGGAAGCGTGGCGGTCGGTGGGGACGCGCCGGTCTCGGTCCAGTCGATGACCACCACCCGTACGTCCGACATCGGTGCGACGCTCCAGCAGATCGCCGAGCTGACCGCGTCCGGCTGTCAGATCGTCCGGGTGGCCTGCCCCACCCAGGACGACGCCGACGCCCTCGCCACCATCGCCCGGAAGTCGCAGATCCCGGTCATCGCGGACATCCACTTCCAGCCGAAGTACGTGTTCGCCGCCATCGAGGCCGGCTGCGCCGCGGTCCGTGTCAACCCCGGCAACATCAAGCAGTTCGACGACAAGGTCAAGGAGATCGCGCGCGCCGCCAAGGACCACGGCACGCCGATCCGCATCGGCGTCAACGCCGGCTCCCTGGACCGGCGGCTGCTGGAGAAGTACGGCAAGGCCACGCCCGAGGCGCTGGTCGAGTCCGCGCTCTGGGAGGCGTCGCTCTTCGAGGAGCACGACTTCCGGGACATCAAGATCTCCGTCAAGCACAACGACCCGGTCGTCATGATCGAGGCGTACCGGCAGCTCGCCGAGCAGTGCGACTACCCGCTGCACCTCGGCGTGACCGAGGCCGGCCCGGCGTTCCAGGGCACCATCAAGTCGGCGGTCGCCTTCGGCGCGCTGCTCAGCCAGGGCATCGGCGACACCATCCGCGTCTCCCTCTCCGCCCCGCCGGCCGAGGAGGTCAAGGTCGGCATCCAGATCCTGGAGTCCCTGAACCTGCGCCAGCGCGGCCTGGAGATCGTCTCCTGCCCGTCCTGCGGCCGCGCCCAGGTCGACGTCTACAAGCTGGCCGAAGAGGTCACCGCCGGCCTGACCGGCATGGAGGTGCCGCTCCGCGTCGCCGTCATGGGCTGTGTCGTCAACGGTCCGGGCGAGGCCCGCGAGGCCGACCTCGGCGTCGCCTCCGGCAACGGCAAGGGCCAGATCTTCGTCAAGGGCGAGGTCATCAAGACCGTCCCCGAGTCCAAGATCGTGGAAACCCTCATCGAAGAGGCCATGAAGCTGGCCGAGCAGATGGAGAAGGACGGCGCCGCCTCGGGCGAACCGTCGGTGTCGGTCGCGGGCTGACACGCCGCTTTCCCCCCGAGTCCCGTCACCGTCCGGTGGCGGGACTCGGTCGTACCTCCGCCCACACCGTCTTGCCGGGCTGCCGCGGTGTGACCCCCCACTTGTCGGCGAGCGCCTCCACCAGCATCAGCCCACGGCCGGACTCGCCGCACGGCGCGCGCAGCTCGGGCAGCCGCTCGGTACGGGTGTCGGTGACCTCCAGCCGCAGGGCGTCCGGGTCCGCGGTGAGCCGGAGCCGGAAGTCCCGCCCGGGTACGTGCCCGTGCCGGACCGCGTTCGAGACGAGTTCCGCGGCGATCAGCGTGACGGTCTGGTTGGCGGGCCCGTCGTAGGGGTGCCCCCACTCGTGCAGCCGGTGCGAGACCAGCCGCCGGGCGAGCCGTGCGCCGCGCGGGGTGGACGTGAACCGCATCGAGAATTCGTGGGTGGAGATTTCTGACTTCATGCCGCTTACGGTTCCGCACGCTCAGTAACGTTGAAAAGCGGCCGCACCATGACTGTTCAGGCGTTGTACGACCGCGAGGTGCGGCTGTACGCGGGCGCGCCGTGACCGAGGGCGGTGCGAGGACGATGGGGTGTACATGAGCGAGGAAGTCCAGGAAGAACCCGAGGCGCTGGAGCCCGAGCCGGAATCGGCCGTACCAGTCCTCTTCGGGCGGCTGCTGAAGCGACTGCGGACACAGGCGGGCATGGATCGCGCCCAACTCGGTTTGCAGACCGGCTACTCGGCAGCGTCCATCGCATCCTTCGAGCAGGGCAGGCGCATCCCGAACGCGAAGTTCATCATGCAGGCCGACGAGGTACTGAACGCGCGCGGAGTGCTGGTCGACTTCACCGAGGGCATGGAAGCGGCGCAGTATCCGGCGTTCTTCCAGGACGCGGCAGTGTTGGAGAAGAAGGCGGTCACGCTGTACTTCTTCGCCGTGCAGGGAGTTCCCGGTCTGTTGCAGACGGAGGACTACGCGCGGGCGGTGTTCACCATGTGGCGCCCCCTGTTGGACGAGGCGACCATCGAGCAGCGTGTGGCAGCGCGACTGGCACGGCAGGAGGTCTTCACGCGGAAACCGGCGCCCACCATGTCCTTCGTGATGGAGGAGGCCGTGGTGCGCAAGCGTCTGGGCGGAACGGCCGTATGGCGGGGCCAGTTGGAGCAGATCCTGCTCGTTGGTCAGCGGCGCAATGTGCAGATCCAGATCATGCCGGACGACCGGGAAGAGCACGCTGCGCTCGCTGGTCCATTCAGCTTGATCGAGACAGAGAAAGGGCGCAGGATCGCCTACATGGAGGCGCACAAGCACAGCCGCCTTTTCACCAACCGTCCAACGGTCAGGGAGTTGGAGGAGCAGTACAGCCTCCTGCGCGCCCAGGCCCTGACCCCGCGCGAATCACTGGCCCTCGTAGAGAAGCTGCTGGGAGAGACATGAACACCGAAGAGTCGACCGAGCTGACGTGGTTCAAGAGCAGCTACAGCAGCGGGGCTGGCGGCGAATGCGTCGAGGTCGCCGCCTGCCCCACCACCATCCACGTCCGGGACTCCAAGCACCCCGCCACCGCCCCGGCCCTCGCCGTGCCGACGGCCGCCTGGGAGGCGTTCCTCGGACTTGTCCGATCCTGACCGCCGGGAGAGACATGAAGTGGTTCACGAGCAGCTACAGCAGCGGTGAAGGCGGCGAGTGCGTAGAGGTCGCCCTCACCTGGCACAAGTCCAGCTACAGCACAGGATCCGGCGGCGAATGCGTAGAGGTCGCCGCCTGCCCGGCCACCATCCATGTCCGGGACTCCAAGCAGGACCCCTCCGCGCCGGCCCTGGCCGTGCCGACCGGTGCGTGGGAGGCCTTCCTCGGGTTCGCCGTGCGTTCGTGAAGTGATCCCGTTCCGACGCGAGGCGCCGCACAACCGCACGAGGTACAGTGCCGGGACCAGCAGAACCCCCAGCGTGAGGCCCCGTACGTGTTGACCCAGACCACAACCCGGGTCCTGGAACCGAGTGACCTGGACGCGGCGCTCGCCGTACTCGACCGTGAGCCGGTCGCCAACGCCTTCGTGACCTCGCGGGTCCAGGTGGCCGGCCTGGACCCCTGGCGGCTCGGCGGCGAGATGTGGGGCTGGTACGAGGATGGCATGCTCACGTCGCTGTGCTACGCGGGCGCCAACCTCGTGCCCATCTGCGCCACGCCCCGCGCGGTCCGCGCCTTCGCCGACCGCGCCCGGCGGGCCGGCCGCCGCTGCTCCTCCATCGTGGGGCCCGCCGAGGCCACCGCGCAGTTGTGGCGGCTGCTGGAGCCGCACTGGGGCCCGGCCCGCGACGTCCGCGCCCGCCAGCCGCTGATGGTCACCGACCGCATGCCCCCCGACATCGCCCCGGACCCGTACGTCCGCCGCGTCCGCAAGGACGAGCTGGAGACGATCATGCCGGCCTGCGTGGCGATGTTCACCGAGGAGGTCGGCGTCTCCCCGATGTCCGGCGACGGCGGCCTGCTCTACCAGGCCCGGATCGCCGAACTCGTCGGCTCCGGCCGCTCCTTCGCCCGCGTGGACGAGCGGGGCCGGGTCGTGTTCAAGGCGGAGATCGGCGCGGCGACGCCCCGCGCCTGCCAGATCCAGGGCGTCTGGGTGGCCCCCGAGTACCGGGGCCGGGGCCTGGCCGCGCCCGGCATGGCGGCGGTCCTGCGCTACGCCCTGGCGGACGTGGCCCCCGTCGCGAGCCTCTACGTCAACGACTACAACACGGCCGCGAGAAGGACGTACCGGCGCGTGGGTTTCCAGGAGACCGGCGCCTTCATGAGTGTGCTCTTCTGAGCCCCTGTACGCTCCCCGCATGGACGCAGTGATCGGCCCCCTGGACCTGTCGGCCCACGTGGACGAGGCCCTGGCCGTGCAAGCCGTCGCCTTCGGACTGGGCCCGGACGAGGTGGCCGTACGCCGCCAGATCGTCCAGCGCCACATGCAGTACCAGGGCGCGCGGGCCTACGGCGCGACCGTCGACGGCCGGCTCGTCGGCTTCGTCTACGGCATGCCCAACAGCCGCACCCACTGGTGGTCCACCGTCGTGGAGCCGTACCTGCGGGCGGGCGGCAACGACTTCTGGCTGGACGACTCCTTCGTCATCACCGAACTGCACGTCCACCCCGGCCACCAGAACCGCGGCATCGGCCGGCGGCTGATCACCACCATCACCGCCACCGCCGCCGAGCCGCGCTCGATCCTCTCCGCGATCGACACCGACAGCCCCGCCCGCGGCCTCTACCACTCCCTCGGCTACGTCGACCTCGCCCGCCAGGTGCACTTCCCGAGCGCCCCCCGGCCCTACGCCGTGATGGGCGCCCCGCTGCCGCTGCGCGGGCGTTAACCGATTACCACCGGCACGGGCGGCCCGGTTAACCTCCATGCCATCACCTTTACCCGGCAGGAGTACGAGAACCATGGCCAACGTACCGGTCCAGCGCATGTCCCAGTTGATGGCGAAGACGCTGCGCGACGACCCGGCGGACGCCGAGGTCCTCAGCCACAAGCTCCTCGTCCGCGCCGGCTACGTCCGCCGCACGGCCGCCGGCATCTGGAGCTGGCTGCCCCTCGGCAAGAAGGTCCTCGCCAACGTGGAGCGCGTCGTGCGCGAGGAGATGGACGCCATCGGCGCCCAGGAGGTCACCCTGCCCGCCCTGCTGCCCCGTGAGCCCTACGAGGCGACCGGCCGCTGGGACGAGTACGGCCAGGAACTCTTCCGGCTCAAGGACCGCAAGGGCGGCGACTACCTCCTCGGCCCCACCCACGAGGAGATCTTCACCCTGCTGGTCAAGGACCAGTGCACGTCCTACAAGGACCTGCCGGTGATCCTGTACCAGATCCAGACCAAGTTCCGCGACGAGGCCCGCCCCCGTGCCGGCATCCTGCGCGGCCGCGAGTTCCTGATGAAGGACTCGTACTCCTTCGACCTGGACGACGACGGCCTCGGCCGCTCCTACGCCCTGCACCGCGAGGCCTACCAGCGCGTCTTCGCCCGCCTCGGCCTGGACTACCGCATCTGCGCCGCCACCGCCGGCGCCATGGGCGGCTCCCGCTCCGAGGAGTTCCTCGCGCCGTCCGAGGCCGGCGAGGACACCTTCGCGGACTGCCCGAACTGCGACTTCGCCGCCAACACCGAGGCGATCACCTACGAGCTGCGGCCCGTCGACGCCTCGGCCGTGCCCGCGCTGGAGGAGATCCCCACCCCGGACACCCCGACCATCGAGACGCTGGCCGCCTCGCTGGGCGTCCCCGCCTCCGCCACGCTGAAGAACCTGCTGGTCAAGGTGGACGGCGAGATCGTCGCCGTGGGCGTGCCCGGGGACCGCGAAGTGGACCTGGACAAGGTCGAGGCGCACTTCGCCCCGGCCGCCGTCGAGATGGTCACCGAGGCGGACTTCGCCGGCCGCCCCGACCTGGTCCGCGGCTACGTCGGCCCGCAGGGCCTGGGCGAGAAGGTGACGTACATCGCCGACCCGCGCGTGGCCCCCGGCACCGCCTGGATCACCGGCGCCAACAAGGAGCACACCCACGCGAGGAACGTCGTCGCCGGCCGCGACTTCGAGGTCGACGCCTACGTGGACGTCGTCGTCGTCCAGGACGGCGACCCGTGCCCCAAGTGCGGCACCGGCCTGAAGCTGGACCGCGCCATCGAGATCGGCCACATCTTCCAGCTCGGCCGCAAGTACACCGACGCGCTCAAGCTGGACGTCCTCGGCCAGAACGGCAAGCCGGTCCGGGTCACCATGGGCTCCTACGGCATCGGCGTCTCCCGCGCCGTCGCCGCGCTCGCCGAGCAGACCGCCGACGACAAGGGCCTGGTCTGGCCGAAGGAGGTCGCCCCGGCCGACGTGCACGTGGTCGCCGCCGGCAAGGCGCTCCAGACCGAACTGGCGCTGGAGGTCGCCGGGAAGCTGGCCGCCGCGGGCGTTCGCGTCCTGGTGGACGACCGGGCCGGCGTCTCCCCGGGCGTGAAGTTCACCGACTCCGAGCTGATCGGCGTGCCGCAGATCCTCGTCGCCGGCCGCCGCGCCGCCGACGGCGTGCTGGAGCTGAAGGACCGCCGCACCGGTGAGCGCGAGGAGCTGACGGTCGAGGAAGCGATCGCCCGCCTGACGGCCTGATCACCTCCCGGCCGCCGCGTCCCGGCCGCCGCGTCCCGGCCGCCGTGTCCCGGTCGCCGTGTCCCGGTCGCCGCGTCCCGGCCGCCGTGCCCCGGTCGCCGTGCCCTGATCGGGGCCCGGCGACCGGCCGGCTAGAACCAGCCGGCGAACTCCAGCAGCAGTTCCGCGTCCTTCGGCCGCCCCACGCGCAGTGCCCGCACCCCGGACTCCACCGCCCGGAACAGCGTCCAGCCGCGCAGCCGCTCCTGGTCGACCTCCAGGGACTCCGCGAGCCGCTTGATCCGGCGCCGGGTGGTGGCCGCCCCGGACGCCTGCGCGATCAGGTCCTCCACCCGGTCCCGGACCAGCCGCGCCAGGTCGAAGGCGCTCTCGCCGACCACCGGGTCCGGGCCCACCGCCAGCCACGGCATCCGCTCGCCCGAGAGCACCTTGCTCTGCCGGAACGTGCCGTGCAGCAGCAACGGCGCGGGCGGCGCGTCGAGCAGTTCCTCGCGCGCGGCGAGCGCCGCCCCCACCAACGGGGCCACGTCCGGATCGGCGTCCGCGCTCGCCCGCATGGCCGCCGCCTGCCGACCGGTGCGCTCGGCGACGGTCTCGAAGACCTGGCCCGCCGGCGGCTCCACCCACAGCCTGCGCAGCGTCCCCGCCGCCTCCAGCAGGGCCTTCGCCTCCGGCAGCGAGCGCACCGACACGTCCGGGTGCAGCCGCTCCAGCAGCAGCGCCCCGTCCTGTGCCGCGGGCTCCAGCAACCGCACCGCGCCCCGCCCGGACCAGTGCGCCAGCGCTGCCCGCTCGCTCTCCGGGCGGGCCCGGGGCGGCGCCAGCTTCAGCACGGCCGGGTCGCCGTCCGGCCGCCGCACCAGCACCACCAGGCTGCTGCGCCCGCCCGGCACCTGCACCCGCTCGACGGTCAGCCCGCGCCGGGCGACGGCCTCCCCGGCCGCCGCGGGCAGCCCGGCCAGCCAGCCGTCCCCGGCCGGTGCCGTCTCGTCGAGCGCCCGCACCAGGCGGGGCGGCGGTTCCAAAGCCATACGCGCGTGTTCCCTTCCTGTGGGGCCGTGGGCCCTGTCGGGCCTGTTCGCGTCCTGTCGGGGTCATGCCCGGGCCGGCGCCCGGGTCTCCGGCCGGCTCCCCGGCGCCGCGCCGCCTAGCGCCGCGCCGGCGCCGGGCCGGTGGCGGAGGCCGACGGGGTCGTGCCGGCCGCGCCCGTCCGCTCGGCGGACCGCTCGGCGAGCCCAGGGAAGGCTACGCTCTCCCCGCTCCAGCGCACCGCCCGCACCGCGGCCTCCCGCAGCGCCCCGGCCGCGTCGGTCCGCCGCGTCCCGGTCGCCGCCCGCACCAGGTCCGAGTACACCCCGGCCACCCGCTCCTCCAGCCGCGCGGCCAGCCGCAGCGCGGCGGCGCCGTCCCCGACCGGGAACGGCAGGGTGTACGCGGCGCTCGCGGCGACCGGCGTGGCGCCCAGGTCGCGCACCGCGCGCACGAGTGCGTCCCGGCGGGCGCGGTGGGCGTCGTACGCCGTGCGCGCCTCCGCCCGGCGCCGCTCGCCGATCCGCCCGCCGACGACGCCGTAGCCGTACACGGCCGCGTGCTCAGCGGCCAACGCCGCCTGCAACGCACCCACCTCGGCCCGCTCAGTCCCGTCGCTCACCTGACCCCCTCCGTCAGCAGGTACGCGTGTGCGGCGCCGGCCGCCGCTACCGAGGCCAGCAGTCGGGCCAGCTCGCCCGGTGCCTTCAGCAGGTCCTTGGCGCGTCGGTCGGACAGGGACCGCTCGGCGGCGGCCAGCCCGGCGACGGCGTCCTTCCCGGCGGCCGGGACGGGCGTGGCGGAAGCGGAAGCGGTGGGGCTCGCCGTGACCGTGGTGCCCTCCTCGAAGGCCGCCGCGTGCGCCGCGACCTGCGCCCGCAGCGGGCGCAGCCGGTCCGCCAGCCCGGGATGCGCGGCGAGCACCGCGTCGTAGCGCCCCAGCAGCTCCCGGCTGTCGCGCGCCGCACGCGCGCGTGCCCGCGCGACGGCCGACGGGCCGTCGTCGCCGTCCGGGCCGGCCGAGCAGCCCGCCAGCAGGGCGGCACCCGCGGCCGAGGCGAGCAATGATCTTCTGCGCGGCCCCGAGGGGGCGCGCGACGGTGGCGGATACGGCACGGCTGACGTCCTCGCGGGGCTCGTACGAACACACGGGCGGGGAAGAGCGGCCCGCCGTTGATCACCGTACCCGCGCACCGCCCCGGCCGCCCTCACCGGCTCGGCGCCCCGGCGCACACCCCCGGTCCGGCCCCCCGCCCGGAGGCAGGACGCAACACCCTCCGCGACCCGATACCCTTTGACCAGACACGCGACCCATCCCACAACAGCACACGCGGCCGAGGAGTCACCCGGATGAGCACCACCCAGAGCGAGAGGCTGCGAGAGCTGCTCGAACCGCTCGTCACCTCCCATGGGCTGGATCTGGAAGAGATCGCCGTGGACTCCGTAGGACGCAAGCGGGTGCTGCGCGTCGTCGTGGACTCCGACAGCGGAGCGGACCTGGACACCGTCGCCGAGGTGAGCCGCGCTCTCTCGGCGCACCTGGACGAGACGAACGCGATGGGCGAGGACGCGTACGACCTGGAGGTCGGAACCCCCGGCGCCGAGCGCCTCCTCACCGAGCACCGGCACTTCGTGCGTGCCACAGGCCGGCTGGTGAAGTTCCAGCTCACGGAGGGCGGCGAGCTGGTCGCGCGCATCCTGGAGGCCGACGGCGAGGGCCTCGACGTGGAGGTGCCCGGCGTGAAGGGCCGCAAGGCCACCGCCCGCAGGATCACCTTCCCCGAGATCGCCAGGGCGCGCGTGCAGGTCGAGTTCAACCGCAAGGACAGCAAGGACAACAAGAGCGACATGAAGGAAGAGGAGGAGGCGTAGCCGTGGACATCGACATGAGCGCCCTGCGGGGTCTGGTGCGGGAGAAGGAGATTTCCTTCGACCTGCTGGTCGAGGCGATCGAGTCGGCCCTCCTCATCGCCTACCACCGCACCGAGGGAAGCCGCCGACACGCGCGCGTGGAGCTCAACCGGCAGACCGGTCATGTGACCGTGTGGGCGAAGGAGGACCCGGAGGACCTCGCGGAGGGCCAGGAGTCCCGCGAGTTCGACGACACGCCGTCCGGTTTCGGCCGTATCGCCGCCACCACCGCCAAGCAGGTGATCCTGCAGCGGCTGCGCGACGCCGAGGACGACGCGACGCTGGGCGAGTACGCCGGCCGTGAGGGCGACATCGTCACCGGCGTGGTGCAGCAGGGCCGCGATCCGAAGAACGTGCTGGTGGACATCGGCAAGCTGGAGGCCATCCTGCCGGTGCAGGAGCAGGTGCCCGGCGAGACCTACCCGCACGGCATGCGCCTGCGGTCGTACGTCGTCCGGGTGGCCCGGGGCGTCCGCGGACCGTCGGTCACCCTCTCGCGTACCCACCCGAACCTGGTGAAGAAGCTCTTCGCCCTGGAGGTGCCGGAGATCGCCGACGGCTCGGTGGAGATCACCGCGATCGCCCGTGAGGCCGGTCACCGCACCAAGATCGCCGTACGGTCCACCCGTTCGGGCCTGAACGCCAAGGGCGCCTGCATCGGCCCGATGGGCGGCCGGGTGCGCAACGTGATGGGCGAGCTGAGCGGCGAGAAGATCGACATCGTCGACTGGTCGGACGACCCGGCCGAGATGGTCGCGAACGCCCTGTCACCCGCCCGGGTGAACAAGGTGGAGGTCGTGGACATGGCCGCCCGCTCCGCGCGGGTGACCGTGCCGGACTACCAGCTGTCGCTGGCGATCGGCAAGGAGGGCCAGAACGCCCGCCTCGCGGCCCGGCTGACCGGCTGGCGGATCGACATCCGGCCGGACACCGAGCAGACCGGGGAGTAGGCGTGGGGGTCCGGGAATAGATCCGGACCGTCCGACGCTGAGATCACGACAAGAGCCGTTCGATTTTTGCCCCATAGGGGTGAGGTCGCTACGGGGAGGTAGACTTAACTGTGTCTGGCCGGACGCACGCCGGATCATGCCCTGAACGCACCTGTCTGGGGTGCCGGAAGCGGGCGGCCAAGGACGATCTCCTGCGGATCGTGGAGAGCGGGGACGCATGCGTCCCCGATCCTCGCGGTACGCTGCCCGGCCGGGGTGCGTACGTGCACCCCGCCCTGGTCTGTCTCGACCAGGCGGTTCGCCGCCGGGCGTTCCCGCGGGCACTGCGCGTCCCGGGACCGCTCGACACAAAGGCGTTGCGCCGATACGTCGAGCAGACGACAGTTGCCGAGCAGGCAACACCGTAAGACGTGCCGTACGGAACACCGTGCGGCTTGGTACCTCGCGAGTCGAAAGCAGGTCGAGATTGCGATGAGCACTCGATGAGTACGCGATGAGTACGCCCATGAACTAGCGACGGTCCGGCTTCAACCCGGACCTCAAAGGAGCGAAGTGGCTAAGGTCCGGGTATACGAACTCGCCAAGGAGTTCGGTGTAGAGAGCAAGGTCGTCATGGCCAAGCTCCAGGAACTCGGTGAATTCGTCCGTTCGGCGTCTTCGACCATCGAAGCGCCGGTTGTACGCAAGCTGACCGACGCCTTCCAGGGTGGTGGCAACGGCAAGTCCGCCGGCAGGCCCGCCCCGCGCAAGGCTTCCCCGAGGCCCGCCGCGCCGTCCCCGGCGCAGGCGGCCCGTCCGGCTGCCCCGGCCCCCCGGCCGGCGGCGCCCAAGCCCCAGTCGGCACCGGCGGCACCCGCCGCGCAGCAGCCCGCCGCCCCGGCGGCGCCCGCGGCGCCGTCTCCCGCGGCGTCCGCGCCGGCCCTGGGCCCGCGCCCGGTGCCCGGCCCCAAGCCCGCGCCGCGTCCGGCCCCGGCCGCCCCGGAGTTCACCGCTCCGCCGGCCGCCCCCGCCGCGCAGGCACCCCAGGCCCCGCAGGCCCCGCAGGCCCCGCAGGCTCCGGCCGCCCAGGGCCAGCGTCCCGGCTCCCGTCCGGGTGCCCCGAAGCCCGGTGGCGCCCGTCCGGCCTCCGGCCAGGGCCAGGCGCCCCGTCCGGGCCAGGGCGGCGGCCGCCCCGGCGGCCAGTCCGCGCGTCCCGGTGCCCGTCCGGCCGGCCCGCGTCCGGGCAACAACCCCTTCACCTCCGGCGGCAACGCCGGCATGGCGCGCCCGCAGGCGCCCCGTCCGCAGGGCGGCCCGCGTCCGGGCGGTCCCGGTGCCCCCGGCGCCGGTCCCCGTCCGCAGGCGCCCGGCCAGCAGGGCGGCGGTCCGCGTCCGCAGGCTCCGGGCGGTTCCCGTCCGTCGCCGGCCGGCATGCCCCGTCCGCAGGGCGGCCCGCGTCCCGGCCCGGCCGGTCCGCGTCCCAACCCCGGCATGATGCCGCAGCGTCCCGCTGCCGGCCCGCGTCCGGGCGGCGGTGGCCCCGGCGGCCGCGGTCCCGGTGCCGGCGGTCGTCCCGGTGGCGGCGGCGGTCGTCCGGGCGGTGGCGGCTTCGCCGGCCGTCCCGGCGGCGGTGGCGGCGGCTTCGCCGGCCGTCCGGCCGGTCCCGGTGGCGGCGGCGGCGGTTTCGCCGGCCGTCCGGGTGGTCCCGGCGGTGGCGGCGGTGGCCGTCCCGGCTTCGGCGGCCGTCCCGGCGGTCCCGGTGGCCGCGGTGGCACGCAGGGCGCCTTCGGCCGTCCCGGCGGTCCCGCGCGCCGTGGCCGCAAGTCGAAGCGGCAGAGGCGCCAGGAGTACGAGGCCATGCAGGCCCCGAGCGTCGGCGGCGTGATGCTGCCGCGCGGCGGCGGCGAGACCATCCGTCTCTCCCGCGGCGCGTCGCTCACCGACTTCGCGGAGAAGATCAACGCCAACCCGGCGTCGCTCGTCGCGGTCATGATGAACCTCGGCGAGATGGTCACCGCGACCCAGTCCGTCTCCGACGAGACCCTCCAGCTCCTCGCCGGCGAGATGAACTACACGGTTCAGATCGTCAGCCCGGAGGAGGAGGACCGCGAGCTGCTCGAGTCCTTCGACATCGAGTTCGGCGAGGACGAGGGCGACGAGGAGGACCTGGTGGTCCGCCCGCCGGTCGTCACCGTCATGGGTCACGTCGACCACGGTAAGACCCGGCTGCTCGACGCCATCCGCAAGACGAACGTCATCGCGGGCGAGGCCGGCGGCATCACCCAGCACATCGGTGCCTACCAGGTCGCGACCGAGGTCAACGACGAAGAGCGCAAGATCACCTTCATCGACACCCCGGGTCACGAGGCGTTCACCGCCATGCGTGCCCGTGGTGCGAAGTCGACCGACATCGCGATCCTGGTCGTCGCGGCCAACGACGGCGTCATGCCGCAGACGGTCGAGGCGCTCAACCACGCCAAGGCGGCCGACGTGCCGATCGTGGTCGCGGTCAACAAGATCGACGTCGAGGGTGCCGACCCGACCAAGGTGCGCGGTCAGCTGACCGAGTACGGCCTCGTGGCCGAGGAGTACGGCGGCGACACCATGTTCGTCGACATCTCCGCCAAGCAGGGTCTGCACATCGACTCGCTGCTGGAGGCCGTGATCCTCACGGCCGACGCCTCGCTCGACCTGCGGGCCAACCCGAACCAGGACGCGCAGGGCATCTCGATCGAGTCCCGTCTCGACCGCGGCCGCGGTGCCGTGGCGACGGTCCTCGTCCAGCGCGGCACGCTGCGGGTCGGCGACACGATGGTCGTGGGCGACGCCTACGGCCGGGTGCGCGCCATGCTCGACGACAACGGCAACAACGTCGCCGAGGCCGGACCCTCGACGCCGGTGCAGGTCCTGGGCCTGACCAACGTCCCGGGTGCGGGCGACAACTTCCTGGTGGTCGACGAGGACCGTACGGCCCGTCAGATCGCCGAGAAGCGCGCCGCCCGCGAGCGCAACGCGGCCTTCGCCAAGCGCACGCGCCGCGTCTCGCTCGAGGACCTGGACAAGGTGCTCAAGGCCGGCGAGGTCCAGCAGCTGAACCTGATCATCAAGGGTGACGCTTCCGGTTCCGTCGAGGCTCTCGAGTCCTCGCTGCTCCAGCTTGACGTCGGCGAAGAGGTCGACATCCGCGTCCTGCACCGCGGCGTCGGTGCGGTCACGGAGTCCGACATCGACCTGGCGATGGGCTCCGACGCCATCGTGATCGGCTTCAACGTCCGTGCGGCAGGCCGCGCGGCGCAGATGGCCGAGCGCGAGGGTGTGGACGTCCGGTACTACTCGGTCATCTACCAGGCGATCGAGGAGATCGAGGCGGCCCTCAAGGGCATGCTCAAGCCGGAGTACGAAGAGGTCGAGCTGGGCACGGCGGAGATCCGCGAGGTCTTCAAGTCGTCCAAGCTGGGCAACATCGCCGGTGTCCTGGTCCGCTCGGGCGAGGTCAAGCGCAACACCAAGGCGCGCCTCATCCGCGACGGCAAGGTGGTCGCGGAGAACCTCACCATCTCCGGTCTGCGCCGCTTCAAGGACGACGTCACCGAGATCCGCGAAGGCTTCGAGGGCGGTATCAACCTCGGAAACTTCAACGACATCAAGGTCGACGACGTCATCGCGACGTACGAGATGCGCGAGAAGCCGCGGGCGTAACACGCCTACGGCACACGCTGGCCGACGGGACTTCCGGTCCCGTCGGCCGGCGTGGCTTTTCCGGTGCCTCCGGGCACCCGGCCGTGCCGAAACCCTGTCGAGCCACCGGCGGGTACGCGGTACGGTTCTTGATGTCCCCGGCCACACGGACCCGGGGCCGTCGATCCCGTACCGGCGGGTGAACCGGTTACACACATGTACGTGGGGACTCTGTCCTTCGACCTCCTCCTCGGTGACGTCCACTCGCTGAAGGAGAAGCGCTCCGTGGTCCGCCCGATCGTCGCCGAACTCCAGCGGAAGTACGCCGTGAGCGCGGCCGAGGTGGACCACATGGACCTGCACCGGCGGGCGGTCATCGGCCTCGCCACGGTCTCCGGGGACGCGGCGCACCTCACCGACGTGCTCGACCGGTGCGAACGGCTGGTCGCCGGCCGCCCCGAGGTGGAGCTGCTGTCCGTACGACGGCGCTTCCACGGCGACGACGACGACTGACCACGAAACGCAAGCAAGAAAGAAAGAACGGGAGACGGACCAGTGGCCGACAACGCGCGGGCGAAAAGGCTGGCGGACCTCATCCGGGAGGTGGTGGCCCAGAAGCTGCAGCGCGGGATCAAGGACCCGCGGCTCGGCTCGCACGTCACCATCACGGACACCCGGGTCACGGGTGACCTGCGGGAGGCGACCGTCTTCTACACGGTCTACGGCGACGAGGAGGAGCGGGCCGCCGCCGCGGCGGGCCTGGAGAGCGCCAAGGGCGTCCTGCGCTCCGAGGTGGGCCGCGCGGCCGGGGTGAAGTTCACCCCCACCCTGACCTTCGTCGCGGACGCCCTGCCCGACACCGCCCGGAACATCGAGGACCTGCTCGACAAGGCCCGGCAGTCCGACCAGAAGGTGCGCGAGGCGGCCACGGGCGCCGCGTACGCCGGCGGAGCGGACCCCTACAAGAAGCCGGCCGACGAGGACGCCGCCCCGGACGACGGCACCGACACGGACGGCGACGTCGCGGAATGACCCAGAAGCACACCACGCCCGACGGCCTCGTCATCGTCGACAAGCCGTCGGGCTTCACTTCGCACGACGTGGTCGCCAAGATGCGCGGGATCGCCAGGACCCGCCGCGTCGGCCACGCCGGCACCCTCGACCCGATGGCGACCGGCGTGCTGGTCCTCGGTGTCGAGCGCGCCACCAAACTGCTCGGGCACCTCGCGCTCACCGAGAAGGAGTACCTGGGCACCGTCCGCCTGGGCCAGAACACCGTGACCGACGACGCCGAGGGCGAGATCACCTCGTCCACCGACGCCTCCAAGGTCACCCGGGACGCCATCGACGCCGGCATCGCCAAGCTCACCGGCGACATCATGCAGGTGCCGTCCAAGGTCAGCGCCATCAAGATCGACGGCGTGCGGTCGTACAAGCGGGCCCGTGAGGGCGAGGACTTCGAGATCCCGGCCCGGCCGGTCACCGTCTCCTCCTTCGCGGTGTACGACGTCCGGGACGCGGTCGCCGAGGACGGCACGCCCGTGCTCGACCTGGTCGTGTCGGTGGTCTGCTCCTCCGGCACCTACATCCGCGCCCTCGCGCGCGACCTGGGCGCCGGCCTCGGCGTCGGCGGCCACCTCACCGCGCTGCGCCGCACCCGGGTCGGCCCGTACAAGCTGGACGCGGCCAGGACCCTGGACCAGCTCCAGCAGGACCTGACCGTGATGCCGATCGCCGAGGCCGCGGGCGCCGCCTTCCCGCGCTGGCAGGTCGACGCCAGGCGGTCCCGGCTGCTGCTGAACGGCGTCCGGCTGGACATGCCCGACGAGTACGCGGACGCCGGTCCGGTGGCCGTCTTCGACGACGACGGCCGCTTCGTCGCGCTCGTGGAGCAGCACCGGGGCAAGGCCAAGAGCCTGGCCGTCTTCGGCTGAGCCGGGCCCTCCGGGTCCTTTGCCGAGGGCCTTCCGGACCCTCCGCCGAGGCTCCTCCGGGCCCTCCGCCGCTCCCGCGTTGCCCGCCGCTCCCGAGTTGCCCGCCGCTCCCGTGTTCTCCGCCGCTTCGGTGGCGTCCGCCGTGGAGCGGCGGCCGGCCACGGGTCCGGCCCTGCCGCCACTCCACGGCCCCCCTCGGTTCCCCCTCTCCCAGAGTTGTCCAGCGGGCCCCGCCGATTCACCCGGCCGGCCGGGCGCGCGGAGTGAACCGGGGAGCGGAAAGGGGCGCGTTCCCCGGCCCGGACGGCGGCGCGGAACGTGCGCCCGGTCACAGCCCCCATGCCGATGCGGGGGCGCGGCACCCGGCATGGCACCCTTAGACCTGCACCACGAGGTCAAGGTAGACACGGACAAGGGTTCGAGGAGCGGTCACAGTGCAGCGCTGGCGTGGCTTGGAGGACATCCCCCAGGACTGGGGGCGCAGCGTCGTCACCATCGGTTCCTACGACGGCGTGCACCGCGGCCACCAGCTGATCATCAAGCACGCCGTGGACCGCGCCCGGGAACTGGGCGTGCCGGTCGTCGCCGTCACCTTCGACCCGCATCCCAGCGAGGTCGTCCGCCCCGGCAGCCACCCGCCGCTGCTCGCCCCGCACCACCGCCGCGCGGAACTGATGGCCGGGCTGGGCGTCGACGCCGTGCTCGTCCTGCCGTTCACCACGGAGTTCTCGAAGCTGTCACCGGCCGAGTTCGTGGTGAAGGTGCTGGTCGACAAGTTGCACGCCAAGGCGGTCGTGGAGGGCCCCAACTTCCGCTTCGGCCACAAGGCGGCCGGCAACGTCGAGTTCCTCGCCGCACAGGGCAAGGTCTACGACTTCGAGGTCGACGTGGTCGACCTGTACGTGACCGGCGAGGCGGGCGGCGGCGAGCCGTTCTCCTCCACGCTGACCCGCCGCCTGGTCGCCGCGGGCGACGTCGCGGGCGCCCGGGAGATCCTGGGCCGTCCGCACCGCGTGGAGGGCATCGTCGTCCGTGGCGCCCAGCGCGGCCGCGAACTGGGCTTCCCGACCGCCAACGTCGAGACGCTCCCGCACACCGCCGTCCCCGCCGACGGCGTGTACGCCGGCTATCTGCACGTCCAGGGCGAGGCCATGCCGGCCGCGATCTCCGTCGGCACGAACCCGCAGTTCGACGGCACCGAGCGCACGGTGGAGGCGTACGCCATCGACCGCGTCGGCCTCGACCTGTACGGCCTGCACGTCGCCGTCGACTTCCTCGCCTATGTGCGCGGCCAGGCCAAGTTCGAGTCGCTGGACGCCCTGCTGGAGCAGATGGCCGAGGACGTGCAGCGCTGCCGGGAGATCGTGGCGGCGCAGTAGTCCGCTCACCGCCCCTCGGCGCCACGACACGAAAAGGGCGGCCGGTGCTCGACGCACCGGCCGCCCTTTTCCCTTGGCGCCTATGGCCCCTACTGCTCGGGCGGAGCCTGCGGCGGCTGCTGCCCCGGGTGCGGCTGCGGCTGGGGCTGGGGCTGGGCCTGCGGCTGTCCGGGCTGCGGGTAGCCCGGCTGCTGGGCCGGGTACGGCTGCGGCCCGCCCTGCTGCGGCGGGTACGGCTGCTGCTGCGGGGCGTAGGGCTGGCCCGGTGCTTGCGGGTACGGCTGTCCAGGAGCCTGGGGGTAGGGCTGATCCGGTGCCTGGGGATACGGCTGGCCCGGCGCCTGCGGGTACGCCTGATCCGGCGCCTGCGGATACGGCTGGCCCGGCGCCTGGGGGTAGGGCTGGCCGGCACCGTACACCTGGCCGGGCGTCTGGTGTCCCGGCATCGGCGGGGCGGCCACCGGCGGCGGGTTGCCGTCGCTCGTCCACAGGCCCTGCGACTGCTGGTGCCGGGTGAAGTCCTCGGCGATCAGCGCCGCGAGGTTGAAGTACGCCTCGCGCGTCTTCGGGCGCATCATGTCGAGGTCGACCTCGGCACCGGCGGCCAGGTGCTCGTCGAACGGCACCACCACGACCCCGCGGGTGCGGGTCTCGAAGTGCGCGACTATGTCCTCCACCTTGATCATCTTCCCGGTCTCGCGCACCCCGGAGATCACGGTCAGGGACCGGGAGACCAGATCGGCGTACCCGTGCGCGGACAGCCAGTCCAGCGTCGTACTGGCGCTGCTCGCGCCGTCCACGGACGGCGTGGAGATGATGATCAGCTGGTCGGCGAGGTCCAGCACACCGCGCATGGCGCTGTACAGCAGACCGGTGCCCGAGTCGGTCAGGATGACCGGGTACTGCCTTCCGAGGACGTCGATCGCCCGCCGGTAGTCCTCGTCGTTGAACGTGGTCGAGACGGCCGGGTCCACGTCGTTGGCGATGATCTCCAGACCGGAGGGCGCCTGGGAGGTGAACCGCCGGATGTCCATGTACGAGTTCAGGTACGGGATCGCCTGGACGAGGTCGCGGATGGTGGCCCCGGTCTCCCGGCGCACGCGCCGCCCCAGCGTGCCGGCGTCCGGGTTGGCGTCGATGGCGAGGATCTTGTCCTGCCGCTCGGTGGCCAGGGTGGAGCCGAGCGCGGTCGTCGTGGTCGTCTTGCCGACACCGCCCTTGAGGCTGATGACCGCGATCCGGTAGCAGGACAGCACCGGCGTGCGGATCAGCTCCAGCTTGCGCTGCCGCTCCGCCTCCTCCTTCTTGCCGCCCAGCTTGAACCGGCCGCCGGCCGCCGTGGGCCGGCCGCTCTTGGCCTTCTGCTTCTTGTTGTTGAGCAGCCGGTCCGAGGACAGCTCGACGGCGGCGGTGTAACCGAGCGGCGCGGCACCGGGGTTGGTCGGCTGCCGCTGGTCGTGCTGCACGGCCTGCGGCCACGCGGCACCGGTACGCGGGTCGACCGGCGCCTGCGGGGCCTGCGGAGCGCCGGGACCGGCGTCCTGGCCCTGCGGAGGCTGCGGGAAGCCGTAACCGGGCTGCTGCGGCGGGGCGCCGGGTGTTCCCGGCTGCGGGAACCCGTAACCGGCGTGCTGTGCGGCGGTGTTGGGAGCACCGGGCGGCGGGAATCCGTAACCGCCCGGTGCGGCGGGGCCGTTGGCGTGCGGCTGGGGCCCGCTGCCGGGGGCCGGGGGCTGTGGGAAGCCGTAACCGCCGGGCTGGGGCGGGGTGTCGGGACCGCCGGGCTGTGGAAAGCCGTAACCGTCCGGGGGAGTGGGGCCGTTGGGGGCCGGCTGGGGGCCGCCGGGAATCGGCTGCGGAGCGCCCGCCGGTGCCCCGGGCTGACCCGGCTGTCCTTGCTGGCCCGGCTGGTGCCACGCGGTGGGTGCGGGCTGCGGGGCCTGCGGCTGGAACGGCGGCTGCGGGAAGGGCCCCTGCGGGAACGGCGGTTGCGGGAACGGCGGCTGCTGACCGGGCGCGCCGGCCGGTGACCGGCTGTCCGCCGGCTGCGGCTGGTGGCCGGGCATGGGCCCGGGCTGCTGCGGGGCGCCCTGCTGCGGCCACTGGGCGGCGGGCGCCGGGGCGGCGGGCTGGTACGAGGGCGGCAGCGGAGGCAGCCCGTCCTGCGGCGCCGACGGCGTCCAGCCGGGCTGGGCGCCCTGGGCGACGGGCGGCACGGCGGCGTACGGGGCGCCGGGACCGGGCTGCGGCACACCGGGCTGCGGCACGCCGGGCGGCGGGAAGCCGTAGCCGCCGGGCTGCGGTGCGCCGGGCGGAGCCGCCTGAGGCAACGGCCCGCCGGGCTGAGCGGTGCCGGGCTGGGCAGTGGCCGCCGCTGCGGTGCCGGGCTGCTGGGCGCCTGGAGCGGTCGCGGCGGCCTGCTCGGCGGCGTACGGGGCACCGGGGCCGGGCTGGGGCACGCCGGGCGGCGGGAAGCCGTAGCCGCCGCGCTGCGGTGCGCCGGGCGGGGTCGCGTCAGGCAGCGGCCCGCCGGGCTGGGCGGTGCCAGGCTGGGCGGTACCGGGCTGCTGGGCCTCCGTGTCGGGTGCGGCGGTCTGCTCCGGTGCGTGGTCCGACGTGCCGTCACCCGGGGCGTCCTCGCCCGGCGCATCGCCACCCGGGACCTCGTCCCCGGAAGCGCCGTCCGGCGCGGCGGAGTCCTCCAGCGCGGTCTGCCGGGGCGTGCCGTCCTCGGCCACGCCCTCCGTCTCCTCGGCGGCACCGTCCTCCGCTGCGGCATCCCCGGCCGTCTCCGCCGGGCCGCTCTCGCCCCGTACCCCGTCCGTCTCCTCGCCGTCCTCCTGGTCCCGCTCCCCGCTCCGCTCCTCGTCGGACGCGGCCTCCTCCGCAGCGGCGGTCCGCGCCACCGCGTCCTCGGCCGGGGCGGCTTCGTCGTCTCGGGAGTGGCCGTCCGCGCCCTCCGCCGAGCCGGTGCCCGCGGACGCGGTCCGCTGCCCGGCCGCCGCCACGCGCTCGGCGATCTCGTCCATCTGGCGTTGCAGCGAGCCGGCGGAGAACCGCATGGTGGCCCCGCTCTCCAAGTCCCCGTCGTCCGGCTCCGGTTCCACCGCGGCGGCCGGGTCCGCCTGCGGCTGCTGCGGCTCGAAGCCCTTGGGCAGCCGGGGCACCGGGACGGGACCGCCGGCCGGCGGCGCGGGCTGTGCGGCCGGGGCGTACGGCGTGCCCGGCGCGGGCGGAGCGTACGGCGTGCCCGGCGGCGGGAAGGCGGTCCCCGGGACGGGCGGGGGCGGCGGGTACGCGGCACCCTGCGGCGCGGCGAACGGCGTTCCCTGCGCGGGAGTTCCCGGCACCGGAGTGCCCTGCGGGGGAGTGCCGGCCGGCTGGGCGGCCGGCGCGGGCGGCGTCGGACCCGGGACCGGCGGACCGGCCGGGAACGACGGCACACCGGGTCCGGCCGAGGCGCCCGGCGCACCGGAGGCGTTCTGCGTGTACCAGGCGGGGGGAGCGTAGTCGATGGTGAACTCGCCGGTGGTCTCGACGGCCTCCGCGTCGGGCTGGTCATCGCCGGGTGTGTCCCAGCCCCCGCGCATCCCGTCCCGATCGCTGCTCACAGTTCCTCCTGGTGTGGTCGAGCACCCTCATGCCGTGCCGGGGCGACCATGTCGTGTCGTACCGAATCGTCCGTAGTCGTTCGGGGCGGTCCGGCTCAGCGGACCTGCCCCGGGACACCGACGCCCGGCCCACGGGTCCTGCCATCGCGCCCACTCCCAGCCTAATCACCAGGAGCCACCCCCCGGCAGGCCCGCCCGCCTCCGTGTGGACGCATCGCGGGGCCGCCGCCCGCCCGGAGACCGGATGCCCGCCCCTGCCCCGGCCGGAGGAAACAGGGAGCAAACGGCAGGCATGCGGCGAAGACGGACCGGGCGGGACGTGCGCGCGGGCGTGAACAAATAGGACGTGCGGGGGCAGTTCAGTCCATCCGCCGCGGCGTGCCCAACAATCCGATCTCGGCGTCGGTCGGTTGGGTCAGCACATATTGCCGGTCACGGTCGGTGCACCACAGGGTGACGCCGTCGGGCAGCGCCGGCAGCGACTCCACCTCGGTCCGCGACAGGCCCATGGTGCGCCCGAGTTCGGCCGCCTCGTCCGGCGAGACCCGCTGGATGCCGGCCAGCCGCGCCTGCCGCAGCAGCCGGGGCGCGACCGGGCTCAGGTACGGCAGCAGGGTCAGCACCGACTGCCAGGGCCCGGACACCACCCGGCCGCGCGGCGGACGCATACCGCAGTCCCGCACCACCAGCACCGGCGTACCGGCGGAGGCGCCCTGCGGCGGGACCCGCCCCACCTCGTACACGGACAGGCCGTTCTGCCCGCCGCCCATGGCGTGCACCATCTGCATCCACGCCTGCGGCCGGCCGGTCTCCACGGCGACCCGGGCGCCGGTGGCCGCCGTGCGCAGCGCCAGCACCTGCGCCGTCCACAGACCGCCGATCAGGATAACGTCGTAGGGCGTGGGCCGGTTGATGCCCAGCACGGCCGGCTGGCCCTCGGCGTCGACACCCGCCACCACGCCGTCGTCCCCGATCGGCAGGGCGAGCGCGTCCAGGTGCTGGGCGGACAGGCCGTGCCGGCCGTGCCGGGGCCCGATCAGACCGAGTCCGTGCCGCAGCAGCCCGGCCGCCCGCCGCGGCCCGGAGGGCTCCCGCGCGGCCGGTCCCGCCGGGGAGGTCGTGCCCATCGTCGTCATCGCGCACCTCCGAGGGGCAGAGTGGCCAGCATGCCGGGCAACTGCTCGCGGTCGAGCCGGGCCAGGCCCGCCCCGGACCGCCGGGCCGCGTCCTCCAGCGCGCGCCGGGCCGCCACGAGTTCGTCGTCGCTGCGCCCGGTCACCCGCAGGTGCCCGCACAGCGACACCTCCTGCCGCTCGCCGCGCGCCAGCGTCAGACTGAAGGTGGTCGCCAGGGCCGGCACTGCCGTGACCCGGGCGACGAACTGCGGCAGGGACTCGGCCCCGCCCCCGCCCAGCGGCGGCCACCGCCGCACCCAGTACGTCGTGTGCCGCCGGTTGTCGCAGCGCCAGCTCCGCCCGGACTCCTCCGTGCGCCGCTCCCGGGTCTCGCTGCGTCCCGCCTCCGCGGTGACCAGCGGGTTCGCGCAGGCCGAGGTGGCGACGGCGGCGACCAGCTCCTCCTCGTCCAGCACCCGCGCCCGGAACCCGGCGCCGGTCAGCCGGCTCGCCAGATGGTCCGCGATCCGTACGACGCACTTCTGCGCCCCTTCCAGCCCGCCGCCGCGCGCCGCCACGGCCTCCGCGCACAGCTCCGGGTCCAGCTTGAGCGCGATCCAGGTGATGCGCACGGCCGGGGCGCCGGTCTGCTCCTGCAACGGGACGTAGTTGGCGACGGCCACCGACTGCTGGGGCAGGTGCAGCGCGGGAGCGGGCTGGGTGTGCAGCACGACCTGGGCGGACTCCAGGCGGATGCCGTCCACCTCCAGCGCGTCGCGCACCAGGCCCAGCGGCAGCGGCTGGCGGCTCCGCTCGGCGCGCAGCGCGGTCGCGTCGGCCTCCACCTGGAGCACGGCGGTGACGAACGTGCCGTCGCCGATGACGCCGACCGGCCGGCGGTCACGCCCGCCGTACGAGGAGGTGCGCAGGGCCGGTTCGCACTCCACCGCCGGGACCAGCCCGGGCTCCGTGCCCGGCGGCACCGGGGTGTGCGCGGCCCGCTTCTGCCGCGCCCGCAGCTCCCGCGCGGTGGCGAGCCACTCGGGCAGGGACCGGCCCCGGCGCCGTACGAACGCCAGCAGGAGCAGCACCAGCGCGAGCACCGCGGCCGGCACCAGGGCCGCCATGCCGACGGCCCAGCCGGCCAGCAGTACGCCCGCCGCCAGCTCCACCAGCACCAGCCGTTGCAAACGGAACGAACCGGCCTGGCCCGGCCGTTGCCTGAGGCCGGGCGTGACCTGCTGGCGGTCCCCGCCGCGCCGGGCGGACGCGTCGCGCGCCGGCGTCCCGGACCCGGCCGCACGGCCTCGTGCCGCCGACCGGCCGCGTGCTCGCGTCCGCGTTCCGGAAGCCATCACTCCATCCCCCCGTTTTACTCACAACTCACTGGAACCAGGCCACCGAACAAGGCCCTTGAGGGCCCCGGTACCCTACCCGCTCCACGCGGTCCGCTCCGTACCAGGCATAGTAGGGGCCGGGTCCGACAACGGAGGGCGGGGGAGCGTGGTCCCCGGGCGCGCTCCGCGGGAGACACGGGGAGAAACAGGCACAGATGGCATCTCGGCGGGACCAACTCAACGCCTACACCTTCGCGAAGCGCCGCATGCTCGCGTCGTTCGTGCAGTCGTCACCGGATGCCTCCGACGAGGGGGCGCCCCGGCCGCTGCGCGCCATCCTGCCCGGTGCCATCGTCGGCGTGGTCGTGCTGGCGGCCTTCGGGGCCTGGGGCATGTTCAAACCGACGGCTCCGCAGGGCTGGGACGATCCCGGGCAGAAGGTGATCATCGCCAGCAAGTCCACCACCCGCTACGTCGTCCTGAAGACCAAGGACAAGGTCCAGCTCCACCCGGTCCTCAACATGGCCTCGGCCAAGCTGGTCCTCGACACCCAGAACGACGTCGACGTGGTCACCGTGGACGAGTCGGTCCTCGACAACGGCAAGATCCCGCACGGCGTCACCATCGGCATCCCCTACGCCCCGGACCGGCTGCCCTCCGGCAAGGAGGCCGGCGCCGCCAAGGAGTGGGCCGTCTGCGAACGCCCGAGCGGCAACGGCGGCGCCCTCCAGAAGGCCGCGTTCGTCCTGGCCGAACGGGACCGCGGCAAGCTGGGCGGCCGGCAGCGGCTGCACGGCGGCGAACTCCTCTACGTCGCCACCCCGGACAAGCAGCAGTACGTCGTCGACGCGCACGGCCGGGCGTACCCGGTGGACGCCGGCGACAGCCTGCTCCTGCAGACCATCGTGGGCGCCGACCGCGTCCCGCAGAAGGTCACCAAGGAGTGGATCGACACCCTGCACCCCGGCGACCGCATCAGCTTCCCGCCGGTCGACGGCGTGCCGGGCGCCCCCGCCGGCGCCCCGGGCCAGCTCGACCCGGACGCCAACCGCGTCGGCATGGTGCTCAGGGCACCGGTCAACGGCCAGGAGCAGTACTTCGTCGTCCTGCCCCACCGGGTCGCACCCGTCTCCGACTTCGTCGCCCAGCTCCTCCTGGTCAGCGAGGACCTCGTGAAGCTGGGCCAGGCCGGGCACCCGCTGGAGGTCAGCGCGGGCGCCATCACCCGGGGCGAGCCGTTCGCCGCCGACCACCAGTGGCCCACCGAGAAGCCCAAGGCGGTCAACAACCCCGCCACCGCCGACGGCAGCCGCAACACCCTGTGCAACGTGCTCAACCACGTCGACCCCGGCAACGGCGACACGACCCTGACCACCTGGGCCGGCACCGACTTCCCCGCGGTCCTGCCCACCGGCTCCTCCAGCGCCTACGTCACCGCCGGATCCGGCCAGCTCTACCGCCAGTTCAAGGGCAGCGAGACCAAGGCCGGCCCGGTCTTCCTCGTCACCGACACCGGCCTGCGCTACGCCCTGCAGTCCAACGACGACAGCGCCGGCGACGACAAGGGCGTCGGCGTCGACGCCAAGCAGCGCCAGCAGCTCCGCCAGGAGGCCAAGCTGGCGCAGACCCGCCTCGGCTACGCCGACCTCAACCCCGCGCCCGTCCCGGCGGCCTGGTCGCAGTTCCTGCCGACCGGCCCCCGCCTGTCGACCGCGGCGGCCCGCCAGCCGCAGGGCTCCTGAGGAGTACGACGATGGGTACGACGACGACGCCCGGCCCCGGCCGCCACGCCACCCTCGCGGCGGTGCCCCGCGGCCGCGCGGCCCTGGCCGCCGCCGCGGCCCTGGCCGCGGTGCTGCCGGCCGCGCCGGCCGCCGCGGCCGATCCGGGCTCCGGCCAGTGCACCTTCGCCAAGACCAACCACAAGTACGCCGGCACCCCCTGGGCGCTCCAGCGCGTCAACCTCGACGAGCTGTGGAGCGAGTCCAAGGGCAAGGGCGTGCGCGTCGCGGTCATCGACACCGGCGTCGACACGGCCAACCCGCAGCTCACCCAGGCCGTGGACGCCTCCCTGGGCGCCAACTTCCTGCCCTCCAAGGACAGCCAGGGCGAGCCCATCGACCGCGGCAACACCAAGGGCACCACGGACACGGTCGGCCACGGCACCCGGGTGGCGGGCATCATCGCGGCCCGCCCCATGAAGGGCACCGGCTTCGTCGGACTCGCCCCCGAGGCCACCATCATCCCGGTCAAGCAGAACGACGCCGAAGGCCACGGCACGGCCCTCACGCTCGCGCAGGCCATCCGGCACGCGATCGCCAAGAAGGCCGACGTCATCAACATCTCCCAGGACACGACCGACGCCGCCCGACCGGACCCGGACCTGCAACGGGCGGTGGACGAGGCGCTGGCGGCCCGTATCGTCGTGGTCGCCTCGGCGGGCAACGGCGGCGGCAACGGCGCCTCGAAGAAGACGTACCCCGCCTCCTACCTCGGGGTCCTCGCCGTGGGCGCCTCCGACCGCAACAACGAACGCGCGGCCTTCTCCCAGTCCGGCGACTTCGTCGGCGTCTCCGCGCCCGGCGTCGACATGATCTCCACGGTGCCGAAGGGCGGCCACTGCCCGGACAACGGCACCAGCTTCTCCGCGCCGTATGTGGCCGGCGTGGCCGCGCTGATCAAGGCCAAGCACCGCGACTGGACGCCCCGCGAGGTCGTGGCCCAGATCGAGCAGACCGCCGAACGTTCCATCCCGGGACACGACCGCCTGGTCGGCTGGGGCGTGGTGGACCCGGTCCGCGCCCTCACCGAGGACGATCACCCCATCGAGTCGCCCCACCCCGACGCCGGCCTCACCCACGCGGAAGCCCCCACCCCCGCCAAGCTCACCCTCGGCGAAACCCCGCGCGAACGCACGGCCCGCATCGCGACGTACGTCGCCGTGGCCGTGGCGGTCCTGGTGGCGGCCCTGAGCGGCGCGGCGGTGGCGGTGCGCGACGCCCGCCGCAGGCGCCGCGGCCTCAGGGGAGGCGGAGCATGGACGCGCTGAACCAGCTCAACGTGATCGGCTTGGTGCTGTCCGCCGTGCTGGTGGCCATGGCCTGCGTGAAGGCCGACTGGGTGCGCTCCTGGCGCGCGAACGTCAACCCCTCGGCCCCGGAACTGCCCGGCTCCGCCTTCGTCACCGCCCGCGTCCTCTTCCTGGGCCTGGCGGCCATCGGCGTCTACCTGGCCGTCCAGGGTTTCGGCGTCTCCGACGACGGGTCCTGGAGCGACGACGAGCTGAGCAGCGCGGTACGGCACGCGACCGACGACCTCGACGGCTTCATGTTCCGCACCGACCAGGGCGACAACCCCGACTCCTTCACCGACTACGCCTCGCTGGTGCAGGACCGGGTGACCGAGGCCGGCGGCGGCGACGCACCGGAGTTCGGGGTGGCGGTCGAGCCCGCCGAGGGCAACACGGCCGCCGACGCCTCCCTCACGATCACCGCGGACGGCACGGACGCCGAGTTCTGCGCCCGCCTGCGGCGCGTCCGCTCCAAGAAGGACGACTACACACCGCCGGGCATCACCGGCGGGCAGGGAACGATCACCTACCAGGCGTACCGCCTGCGGACGTCGGTACGCGAGGGAGGCTGCTGACGACCGCCGGCCCGCTCAGCCCGCGGACGCCGTGAGCCGGGCCGCTCAACCCGCGGACGCCGTGAGCCGGCCCGCTATGCCCGCGGACGCCGTGGGCCGGGCCGCTCAGCCCGCGGATGCCGTGAGCCGGGCCGACGGCTCGTCGCCCGCCTGGGCCTGTGCGGCCCGCCGTGCGAAGACGCCGGCGAACCGGTCGGCGAAGGAGTCCGCGGTGGGGACCCCGGGACCGGCCTCGGCCATGGACAGCATGATGACGCTGCCCACCCGCACCTGGACCATCAGGCCCTTCGAACCCTCGGCCGTCGACGCGCTCAGACCGGCCACGGCGTCGCGCTGGTCGCCGAGGTGCGGGGCCGGCACGGTCCTGGCCGCCGGCACCCACTGCTTCCACGCCTTCCAGACGGTTCCGTACGCGGCGCGGGCCGTGGCCTCGTCGCGGTACGTCTGGACGACGAAGGAGAGGTCCGGCTTCCCCTGCCGGCGGAACACCGAGGCACCCAGCACCCGGACGTGATCGCAGGAGTTCCGCCCCGCCACGTCATGGCACCGACGCAGGCCCATCTCCTTGGCCTTTTTCACCGGGTAGGCGACCGGCTCCATGGAGGCCTTCCACCCCGGCAGGGCCGCGGCATCCGGCAACACCGCCGCGGCCTGACCGGCCCCGAGAGCGGACTGTGCTCCCGATTCCTCACTCCCGCACCCGCTCACCAGCACAAGAGAACCAACGAGGGCCAGAGCAGCCTTACGCACAGGCATCGGACTTCCCCACGGCTGCCGTGAAGGCGTTCGCCAGCTTCTTCATGGCGGCGGTGTCACCGAGGTCCGGGTCGTCCACCATGATGGAGGTGTACAGCAGATGCCGGGCGTGGTCAGGGTTCTTGCAGCCCTTGACCAGCTTCACGGCACCCGTGCCGGTGTAGAAGAAGTCGTCACCGGTCGACTGCGGCGCCTTGTCGGTCTCCGGATTGGCGGCCACGACGGTGGAGACGTCCACGTCCTTCTCCCACCACTGGAGATTCGCCATGAACGCCCACTTACCGTCGACATCCACCCGGCACTGCTTCCTGGAGGGCACGGGGCGGGTCTCCCTGACCGCGATCTTCTTGCCCGCGGGGAGGAACGGCGAGACCAGGCCGCGGTCCAGCGGGATGCCGCACAGCGCCCTGGGCACGTCGTATTCCTTCTTGGCAGCGGAATCCGAGCAGCCGGCGATCAGGCCGGCCGCCAGGAATCCGGTGACAGCCGACACAGTTCGCCGGGCAAGTAACGACCTTCTACGCATTCCCGTCCTGTCCCATCGACGCTCATTTGCCTGACGGTGCGCGCCACAGATCAGTGCGCGGACAGAGTCCGGCAAGCGCTCTTGGCTGCGGCAGCCCTATAGCCTTCGATGAAGCTCCGCATGGCCGATGCCTTCACGCTGTGGGACGTCCGCGCAGTGGCCCAGACGGTGTTGTTCGCCGAGGCGGAGTTCGGGCACTCGACGCGGCCGACGGCTCCCGTTTTCGAATAGATGACATCCCCGCCGTTCGTGCCGGCGTCGGTCGGATCCACACCGTAGGCGGACGCGGCCACATCGCCGGCGGTGGTATTCACGCCGCGCTTCTCCAGACTGCTGGAAAAGACGACCTTGCCGTCCACCAGCAGCCGGCAGCGCTGGGTGCCGACTGCCGACGTCGGCTCTGCCGTGATCTTCTTCCCGGCAGGAAGGAGCGGTTCCAGCAGGGGGCCGGCCACGCGAATGCCACATACATCGTCGGGTACGGCGTACTCACGCGTGGCCGATGAGGACGAGCAGGACGTTGCCAGGCCGACCAGCAGTCCGGCACCGAGAAGGGAAACGACGGAGCGGACTCCGCTCCCGGAGATCTTGCGCATACAGCCTTCCAACGCAGTGGGTGAGAGCACGTTCGGCCCGCCTCGTCTCAGTCCGGGATTTCGGTGTCCATGTCCTTGGCCATGGCATGGATATCAGTGCTGGCGTCGTTGAAGCCGGTGGCCGTCCCCTCGCTGACCCAGGTGTCGATCTGATCGGTGTAGTCGGCGTGGTGAGCCTTGGCCGCCTCGTGGGCCGCGGCGTAGTTGATATTGGTGGTCGAGTCCTTGATGGTCTCCCAGCGGGTGGCGATGTCATGGCCGGCCTCGGCCCGGTACTGGCCGGAGTCGTCCTTGTAGAAAGCCTCCAAGACCATGGACGTCACTGTCCCGGCGGCACCGCCTACGCCGGCACCTACTACGGGACTGGCGATAAAGCTGGTCCCGATGCCCACTCCTGTCCCGACGAACCCCGAGATGAAGTTTTTCTTCTGGCTGACGGCGTAGTCGTAGTCACTGTCCTTCTCGGCGGCGGGGCCGAGAACGGCCTCCTGGCGGCCCTGGGCGAGTAGACCGCTGAACTCGCCCGACTTGCGGGAAAGGCTCGTGATGGTGTCGTGCGCGTCATGGGGATAGCGCTGGTCCGCCGGCAGATCCGGGTTCAGGTGGTAGTCCATCAGGCTGGCGGTGTATGCCTTCTCGCCGACGTGCAGTGCGGCATACCCTTCGGGGTTCTGGCTGACGGTGACAAGGAACCGGGTCACAGCGCTGTGGTCCAGCTTGGCGTCCGTGCCGGCGAGCGGATACAGCAGGTTCCAGCCGGACGCACCGTCCTTGACCGTAGGACCGTCGGCCATGGCGCGATGGATGTCGGGCAGGTACTCGGAGCCGATCTGGCCGAGGCTGTCCGACATGTACGAGTGGTCCTTCACCCGGCTCGGGTCGTCCGAGACGGAGTTGACGAGCGCCCGCATGAGGTTCGCCTGATCGGGCGAGTGAGGCGGAGTGTCATCAGTCGGGATCTCGCCCGCGGGATGCCCCGTCGTGGCGGCCTCCAAGGCCAGCGCGAGGTTGTTCCGACCCGTGATGAGTTCGTCTCCGTGCAGGTTGGTCTCCTGGGGCCAGTCCCGCTCCTCGAACAGGTACTGGAAGTTGGACAGGGAGACCTTGCCCTTCTTGCCGTTGCCGTCGGTGTCCCGTTCGAAGGGGTTGTCCGGGTCGTCCTTGGAGACGTACTGCTGGTTGAAGAAGTCGGTCGCGGCGTCGGGGCTGTTGGACAAGCCCTTGAGGTAGCCGGTGAGCGGATCGTTACCGCTGTCGTCCCCGATCCGGTTCAGCCATGAACTCGGTGCCGAGAGCCGCCACATCAGGTTCGGGCGCTCGCCCTTGCCCGTGAGTTTCCGCTCGGTGTCCATGAGCTTGGTGCCGTAGTCCTTCAGGAACTGGTCGTCATAGTCACCGGTCCGCATGAGGTTGCTCATGACCTGGAAGCCCATGGGGCCGCCCCGGTCGCCGTAGATCGGCTGGTCACCGATGTCGATCATCTTGCGTTTCCACTCGGCCATGGCCGTGGAATCGCTCTGCGTCGCGTGTGCCAGCGTCAGCCCCAGATTCCTCTGGAGGTCGTCGAACTGGTCGAGGCGCTGGTGCCCCAAGTCCCAGTTTCCCCTGTGGGGGTCGCTGATGCCGGTCCAGAACTCCAACGTCTTCGCCGGGCCGAGGTCAGTGGTGAAGCGCTCCGCGAACAGCGGATCGTTCGCGTACGTCTTCAGCCCCTTGTTGAGCCGGTCGAAGTCTTCCACCGACAGGTCGTCGGGGTCCTTCCTGGCCAGCTTCGCCAGTTCGTCGGCTTCCTTGACGGCCGCTGCGGCGGTGTCCCGGTCCTGGTAACTGGCGTCCGAGAAGCCCATCCGGGACTGGTCGACGATGGCCGTGAGGACGTCCTTGGCCGAGTTGTCGCTCTCGGTGGCCTTGCCGAGGATGCCCTGGATCTCGTCGCGGAGGTCGTCGACGTCCTTCTGGTTGGTGGCGCCCGTGTTGCCGCTCGGGTCCGAACTCCAGTCGGGCCGCGTGTTGCCCATCACCGTGAACTTGCCGCCGCCCGCGTCGATGACGGTCAGGTTCTTCTTCTGCCCGCGCGAGACGGCGTCCGTCAGCTGCTGGTGGAACGACTTCAGCTCGTCCCGGGTGTCCCGCAGGATGTTGTGGATGGTGGTCGCCTGCGTGTGGGCGTCACCGAACTCACCGGCCGTCTTGCCGATGAACTGCTGGGACACCTGGGCGTTCACACCGGCCCAGTCAGCCTTTACAGCGGTCTTGTGAAGATCCTCCTCGGCGTCCTTCTTCAGGTCCGCGAGGTGCTTGACCAGCGTCGACCAGTCGGTGACGGCGTCGTCCAGCAGCTTGAAGTTGGCGTGGTAGAGAGCGTTGAAGTCCATGGCGTGTCGTCGTCCTCGGAAGTAAGCGGTGCCGGCCGGTGCGGAGTGAGGCGTTGTGCTCGCCTCCCGGTGCCGCTACTCCTTCTTCTCGCTCTTGTCCTGCTCGCCGTAGATGGAGTTCTTCCTGCCCGGCGCCCCCACCCGCTCGTCGAACCCGTCGTCCAGCGCGTCGATGCTGCTCATCTGGCGCTGGATGTAGTGCTCGTCGTTCGCGTGCACGGCCTTGGTGGTCTGCATGTGGTTGGCGATCTGGGCGCAGGCGTCCATCAGGGACTTCAACTGCTCTTCCCAGCGGCTCGACACGTGCTGGAGCCCGGCGCCGAGGGCGAAGCCCTGCGTGGACAGGTCGCCGGCCGCCGAGTCGCTGGACGGGGTGGCCACGCGGGCCTTGTCCCACAGCTGGTCGTACAGGTGGTGCGCGGAGCTGCCGATCTTCTCCAGGTCCTTGTGGCCGACCTTGAGGTCACCGGTCTTGCTGGGGAGGACGTACGGCCCGTACGTGCCACCGCCCCCGTCGACATGGTTGAGCTGCATGTGCGTCGACTGCCCCTGGGCAGCGTCTGCCTTGAGCTGCTCCCATTCGTCCCATGCCATGGAAGGGCCCCTTCCCCCGCGATTAGTCCGATGCCGTGTCAACCTAGCAATCAACGCCGGGGAAAATTTGCGCCATGTCTGCCATATGCGATGTACCGGGCGTGAAAATTCGGCGGAGGGACCGGCCGCCGGCCACCTGGCGCGACTGCCCGGACGGGACGGCGGGTAAGCGCGCGCATGTGAATCTTCTGCGCAGACGGCGGTCCCTTTCTGTCGTTATCAACCGCCTTGTCGGTCTCCGGTGACCCGGAGCCGGTCGGATCCGGACAGCATCGCAACTGAACCGTCGCGGAGTTCAGTTGGCCGCCATTTCCGCAATGACTACAGTGGTCGCCGGTGGACCGGTGCGCGGCCCTGCGCCGCCCGGTCTGCCGGCTGTACCAACGGGGAACGGGGAAGGGGTCGCGGTGAGCGGCGGTAGCGGCTCGGGTATGAGGCGTGGCATCGATGCGCTGGCGAAGTTCAAGAAGAAGGTCGACGACGCGCTGAAGGCCTTCGAGGGCGCTCCCGGCAGCCCGTCCAGGCTCGCGGAACACAGGATCAGCGCCTCCTCGTTCAGCGGCTCGAACATCCCCTTCCACGAGGCGACCGAGCTGCACGGCAAGTACGAGCAGGTGCACGAGCGCCTCACCACGCTGTCGCGGAACCTCGGGATGCAGATCGAGGCCCTGACGCTCGCCGCCCACGCGGCCGACGTCACGTACGACGGCACGGACGACGAGGTGCGGCGCCGCTTCTGGCAGATCCGCGCGCACCTGGACCACGAGCACCGCGAGGCCACGGAGCCCAAGGAGAAGCACGCCGACCCGAAGCCCGCCAAGACTGCCGAGCACGGCGGCGACCACCAGTCCGCGGGGGCGAGTTCCATTGACTGACAACTGGCAGCACAAGTCCGAGTACAAGACCGACGTCGAGCAGGCCAACCGCCAGGTCGGCATGGTCAACAGGCTCAGCCGGCTGCAGAACGGGTTCAGGGGCACACCGATCGGTGCGGCCCTGTCCCTGGGCCGCACCGACTTCGAGGACCGCGATCTCAACGCGATGATCGACCTGGTCCACCACGCCAACCCCGAGCACCTGGAGACGGCCAGCAAGACGCTGTGGGACGCCCGCACGGCGATCCACGACGCGGCGACGGACCTGGAGACCCACCTCAAGGGTGTCGACTGGGAAGGCGAGGGCGCCGAGCAGTTCCGCACCTGGACCGACGGCCTCGTCGACTGGACGAAGAAGCTGGCGACCTTCGCCGACGTCGCCGCCACCGAGATCTCCGCCGCCGCGACGGGCCTGGCCTCGGTGCGCAGCGCCATGCCCGAGCGCGACCCCCGGCCCGCGGCCGAGCAGAAGCGTCCCCACGAGCTGCCCAAGACCAAGCAGGTCGACGGCGACCCGGAGTACGCCGCCGCGCTGAAGGTCGAGAAGAACCGGCAGGAGGCGATCAACCAGATGAACCGGTTGGCGTCCTTCTACGCCGTGTCCGCGACCGCGCTGGGGCTGGCGATGGCTACGGACCCGAAGCCGTACAAGGCCATTCCGGACGTGGGCGTGCCCCGGCCGACGGGGCGGAGCGAGGACCGGGTTCCGTACGGCCCGGGACCGGGTGGCTCGGCGACGCCCCGGCAGAGCGTGGGACGAAGCCACGCAAGCGTGGCGGGGGGCGGCTCCGGCCGCGCAACGTCGCACGGAACGGGTGCCGGCGGACACGTGCCGCCCCTGAAGGAGGTCCACGACCCCGTCGTGCCTTCCACCGGCGGCGGCCACGACGTCGGCACGGAGATCAACACCACGACCACGCTGCCTCCCCAGGCACCGGCCGCACCGCCCGGCACCCCGACGCCGACCGTTCCGACCAGCACCGGCGGTGGCCCGCTGCCTCCGCTGCCCACGGGCCCGATGGGACCGCCCGTCACACCGACGTCCGGCCGCACTCCCGGCTACGGGCCGGCCGGCCCCGCGCAGGGCCGTACCGGTCCCGCGGGCACCGGGACCGGCCGGGTGCCGCAGGGTCGTACCGGCCCCACGGGCACCGGGACCGGCCGGGTGCCGCAGGGCCAGCCGGGACGCACCACCGCCGGCGGCCGGGCTCCGCAGGGACCGACGGGACAGGCCGCCCGTGCCATGGGACGCGCGACCCCGGCGGGCCAGCCGGGTGCGCGGGGGCCCGTGCAGACCGGGCGCACCGCACAGTCGGGACGCGCACCGGTGGGACGCCCCGTCACCGGCGGGACGCCGAGGACGACCGGCATGCCCGGCGGACGCACCGGGGCGACCGGTCCCGCCGGTCCCGCCGGTGCGGCGCGCAACGGCGTCGTGGGCGGCAAGCAGGTCACCGGCCGTACGTCCGCGGGGGCGGCCAACCCCCGGGTCCCGCGCGGCATGGTCGTCGGCGCCGAGGAACCGGCGTCCTCCACGCCGCCCAAGGGCGCGCTGGGCCGGCGGGGCGTCGTCGGCGCCCCCACGGCCAAGCCGGAACCCGGCGCGGGCCAGGCGGCGCTGCGCTCGGCGGCCAACCCCGAGGGCGTCGTCGGCGCACCGCGCAACACCTCCGGCTCCCCGCTCAAGGGTTCCGAGGCCGGTGCCAAGGGGCTCGGCCGCGGAGCGGTGGGCGGTCGCCAGGCACCGGCCGCCGAGACCGGCCGCACCGGCGCACCCGCCAGGACGGAACAGCACCGCTCGTCGCAGGAGCGGCGTGATGTGCCCCAGAAGAGCGACTGAACACGAGCGAGGACGTACACAGGCATGAAGCCAGGGACCGGCCGACGCGGCCCGAGGACCGCCCTCCTGACGAGGCGCACCGCGAGACGGCTGTCTGCGATGTGCTCGGCACTGGGCACGCTGGTGATCGCGTCGGCGGGACTGGCCTCCGGAGCCGTGGCCGCGGACGGCGCTCCGCCCAAGCAGTGGTATCTGGACGCGATGGGCGCCGACGAGATCTGGAAGCACAGCACCGGCAAGGGGGTGAAGGTCGCCGTCATCGACACCGGAGTGAATCCGCAGACGCCTTCGCTCAAGGGGCAGGTGCTCGTCGATGAGGTCCCGAGCGCCGCGAAATACCACGTCACCCAGGACTACGACGGCCACGGCACGTCGATGGCGGAGATCATCGCCGGCACGGGAGCCGGTGGCGGCATCAAGGGCCTTGCTCCCGGCGCGAAGATCATTCCGATTCGTATCGGACTCGATCAGCTGACGGACGAGACCGAGCGGGCGAAGTCCCTCACCTCCGAGAAGGCGATCAGGGCCGCGGCCGACAGCGACGCCAAAATCATCAACATGTCGTTCGGAAGCCCGTACTACAGTTCCGAGGAGGAGGACGCCATCAAGTACGCCGCCTCCAAGGGCAAGTTGATGTTCGCCTCCGTCGGCAACAGCGGGAACAAGGGGAACAAGGGCGAATATCCGGCCGCTGACCCCTACGTTGTCGGTGTCGCCGCCATCGACAAGACCGGCACCGTGGGCGACTTCTCCACGTACGGCAACGACGTGGACCTCTCGGCACCCGGTCTCAACGTCCCCACGTGGTGCGACAAGACCTTCCGGAAGTACTGCCCCGGGCAGGGGACGAGCCAGGCCTCCGCCATAGCCTCCGCCTCCGCCGCCCTGGTCTGGTCCGCCCACCCCGACTGGACGGCCAACCAGGTCCTCCGTTCCTTCATCGACACCGCCGGCCGCACCTGGGCCAAGGACGAGCCCAGCAAGTACCTCGGCTACGGCATCATCCGGCCCCGCCGTGTGCTGATCGACAAGGACATCGATCCGGGACCGGCGAACCGCGACCCCCTCGCCGCCGAGAACGGAACGGACCCGGACGAGGACGTCACCGCCACGCCGAGCCTGTCGGTCGCGCCCTCCGCCGGGGAACCCACCGAGGGAGCCAAGGAAAAGGAAGCCGGTTCCGCCGGCGGACCCACCTCCGCCGCCGCGAAGGACACGGAATCGGGCGGTGACACCCAGACCTGGGTGATCATCGGCGCCGTGGCCGCCGTACTCGTCATCGGAGGCGCCGGTTTCGCCGTGCTGCGCGCACGCCGTAACGCCTGAGCGGTCTCCCGCATACCCGCTCGTCCGCCGAGTGGGCAGAAATCCGCTTGCCGGCCGTACCGACGCCGCCTCAGGCTCGGCACCCGGCAAGGTCAGTCACAACGAAAGGCATCGACATGGCGACGCAGCGCCAGAAGGTAAGCGACAAGGACATCGTCGTCCTCGAAAAGGAGCTTCTGCACCGTTTCGAGGGCATCAAGGGCCAGCTCAAGGAACTGCAGGCCCTCATCGACAGCCTCGAGGGCAACTGGAAGGGCATCGGCGCCGGTGCCTTCAACTCCAAGCAGACCGAGATCAACGAGCGCATGGTCAAGATCGGCAACATCCTGGCCAAGTTCATCGAGGCCATGAGCACCACCCGGAAGATCAAGGACGGCACGGAGGACGAGGTCCGCTCGCAGGTGCAGAGCATCGACGTCGGCCTCGGCGGCTCGGCGCTGTCCAGCTACTGATCCCCTCCAGACCACCACCTCCTCGTAAGCAACGGAGCAATCATGGGCGCCAACAACAGCGGCGAGCTCGAAGTTTCCTACGGCAGCCTCGACGAGACCGCCACCCAGCTCGCCAACCACGCGCGGCGGCTCGAAGAGGGCCTCGAGGCCATCAAGCAGAAGGTCGCCGGCGTCGCCAGCATGTGGGAGGGCGAGGCGCACAACGCCTACGCCGAGCAGCAGGCCGCCTGGGACCGTGAGGCCAAGGGCATCCACGAGGCCCTGGTCCAGATCGGCAAGGTCGTGCACGCGGCCGGCGGCGACTACCAGGGCGGCGACCGGAAGGCCGCCAGCTACTTCATGTAGGACCGGCCGGCACGGTACGGCAGCGGGGTGGGCACGCACGGGAGGTGCCCACCCTCTGTCGTGCCGCACGGCCAGCGCGGAACGGACACCAGGACAGCGATGCATGCCACAGAGGGCGCCACGGGCGTGGCCGCCGGGGGAGGAGCGGGCGGCACCGGCCCGGCGCGGCGGCGGGTGGGCCCGTACACCCTGATCACCGCCCTGGACGAGGCGCGCACCCGGCTCCCCGTCCCCGAGCGGCGGTACATCGCCCGCGGCGCCGACTCCACGGACACCGTCCTGCTGTCCCTGCCGCTGCCCGGCGCCGACCCGCGGCGCTTCCTCGCCGAGGCCGAGGACTCCCGCTATCTCCTCGGCCCCTGCGCCGCCCCGGCCACGGCCGTCGCCGGCCCGGACGGGCCCGCCTGGCACGCCCGTCCCTATCTGCCCGTCCTGCCGCTGCCGACCGCCCTCGCCGTGCACGGCGGGCCGCTGCCCGAGCGGACGGTACGCGCGCTCGGCGCGGCCCTCGCCGAGACCCTGGCCATCGTGCACGGGCAGGGCCTGGCCTTCGCGGGCGTGTCCCCCGCGGCCGTGCTCCTCGCCGCCGACGGCCCGCGCCTGACCTGCTTCGGTGCCGTACGCGCCGCCGCCCCGGACGGCACGCCCCGGTC
Source organism: Streptomyces sp. NPDC027672 (assembly GCF_055566335.1). Taxonomy (NCBI): domain Bacteria; kingdom Bacillati; phylum Actinomycetota; class Actinomycetes; order Kitasatosporales; family Streptomycetaceae; genus Streptomyces; species Streptomyces sp. NPDC027672. Next base: position 191,601 of record NZ_JBVHSO010000015.1, read on the forward strand.
CGGGCTGCCCGGCCTGGAGGCGGGCAGCCTGCCGCCGGAGCAGGCGTCCGGCGGCCGCCCGCGCCCGCTCGGGGACGTGTACGCCCTCGGTGCGACGCTCGCGTACGCCGCCACCGGCCACACGGCCCCGGAGCGCGACGAACTCCCGGCCGCCCTGCGCACCGTCATCGGCCGGTGTCTCGCCCGCGACCCCGGCTCCCGGCCCCAACTGGCCGAACTCATAGCGGAGTTGACGGATGCCAGCGACTCCCCGCTCGCCCCGGGCCGGCTTCCCGGCCGGGTGATCGCCGCCCTCGCCCACCAGTCGGCGGCCCTCCTCACGGCGGAGACGGCCGTCGGGGCCGCCCCCGTCCGGAACTGACGTACGCCGATGCCCTCTCCCCTCACCCACGACGACCCCCGGGCGATCGGCCCCTACCGGCCCGTCGCCCGCCTCGGCACCGGCGGCATGGGCACCGTCTATCTGGCCCGAACCGCGGGCGGCCGTACCGTCGCGCTGAAGACCATGCACGCCCGTATCGCCTCCGACCCGGCCTTCCGCACCCGGTTCCGGCTGGAGACGGACGCGGCCCGGGTGGTCGGGGAGCGGTACGGCGCCGGGGTCGTGGCCGCGGACGTGCGGGCCGAGACGCCCTGGCTGGCCACGGAGTACGTGCTCGGACCGCCCCTGGACGAGGCCGTCGAGCTGTGCGGCCCGCTGCCCGAGGCGACGGTGCGGGCCCTCGGCGCGGCGCTGTGCGGGGCGCTGGGACAACTGCACGCCTCCGACGTCGTCCACCGGGACCTCAAACCGTCCAACGTCCTCGTCACCGCCTACGGCCCGAAGGTCATCGACTTCGGCATCGCCCGCGCGGCCGGCGACGAGCACCTCACCCGGGTCGGGGTCGCGGTCGGCACGCCCGCCTTCATGTCACCGGAGCAGGCGGCCGGGCAGGAGCACTCCGCGGCGGGCGACGTGTTCGCGCTCGCCGGGCTGCTGGTCTTCGCGGCCACCGGGCACCCGCCGTTCGGCCACGGCCAGGCCGCCGACCTGCTGTACCGGGTGCAGTACGCCGAGCCCGACCTGACCGGCGTACCCGACGCCCTGGTGCCCGTCCTCGCGCAGTGCCTGGACAAGAACCCCTTCCGCCGACCGACGACCGGCCGACTGGCCGCCCAACTGCACGACGGCGCCGGCGAGTTCGCCGACCACCTGCCGGACGCGCTGCTCGCCGACATCGGGCACCGCGCGACCGAGGTCTGGCAGCTCACCCCGCGGCGGCTGCCGGCTCCGGCCGACGCGCCGGACACCGCGGCGACGGCCGCGCCCGCGCGGTGGACCCGCCGCCGGCTGCTGTTCACCGGCGCGGGCACGGCGGCGGCGGTGGCCGGTGCGGGCGCCGGCGCGTGGGGCCTGTACGCGGCGGCCGGCGGCGGTCCGGACCGGCCGCTCCCGGGGCCCGGCAACAGCGTGCTGCCGAAGAAGCAGCTCGATTCCCTCTGGCAGATCCAGGTCCCCGACCCGGACCCCGGCTGGGTGCAGTGGCCGCTGGGCTACCTCCCGGCCCAGCTATACCCCGCCGGGGACCTGGTGGCGCTGGTGGCGGGCAAGGGCCTGAGAGGCGTCCTGGCCGAGACCGGCGCGACCCGGTGGACGACGGACCTGGACGAGTCGGTCTGGCAGTCCGCCTCCGACGGCGAGCGGCTGGTCCGGGTGGCGTCCATCCTCGACGACGTGCCCTACCAGGAGGCGAAGTCGTACCCGCTGTACCTGGCCGCGGTCGATCCGGCCACCGGCGCGGCCGAGAAGTCCTTCGCGCACTTCGACGACCTCAACGGGGCCCTGGTGGAGACCCAGATGCTCTGTGTCGCGGACGGTGTGGCCTATGTGGTGGCGGGCACCGGCGCGTACTCCCTCGAAGGCTTCAAGGCCGGCCAGTCCTGGTACCTCCTCGCCGTCGACACCGGCACCGGCAGGCGGCTGTGGAAGACCCCGCTGCCGGCCCGCCGGCCGGGCGCCCAGGACCTGTACTTCGTCGCCGCCGCCGCGGTGGGCCGGCACCTGGTGGCGTTCCAGGAGGCCGGCGACGGCAGCGTGCACGCGGTCGTGCGCGACAACCGCACCGGCGCCGTCCGTTGGGACCACCCGCTGCCCGGGATCAAGCCGGACCGGGTGCGCCGGCCGCTCGCCGTGGACGGACGGCACCTGTACGTGGGCGCCGGCCGGCTCACCGCGCTGCGGCTCGCCGACGGCGCGAAGGTCTGGGACTCCGGGACCGGGCGGCCGGGCCGGACCTACGGGCTGCCGGCGGTCAAGGACGGCACCGTGTACGCGGTGGAGAAGGGGACCGGGCTGGTCGCCCTCGACGCGGCGGACGGCCGCGTCAGGTGGCGGGAGAAGGGCGGCGGGGGCGCGGAGGCGGACCTGAACGCGGCGCCCGTCATCGGCGCCGACTACGCCTACAGCAAGCGCGGTAAGCGGCTGTGGGCCATCGACCTGTCCTCCCGCACCCCGGCCCGCGCCTACAAGACCACCGGCGACCGGTTCACGGCCCACGAAAAGGCCGGGCTGGTCCTCGCACTGGGCGGCCGCTTCCTCGCGGCCTTCCCGCTGCGGTGAACGCCCCCGCCGACCACGGGACCAGCCGCCCCGTCAGCCATCCGGCCGGTCGTCCGGCCAGCCATCCGGCCGGTCGTCCGGTCAGCCGTCCGGCCGGCCGTCCGGTGAGAAGAGAGAGCGAACAGCGATGAGACCCCTGGAGACCGGCGACCCCATCCGGCTCGGCCCCTACCGGCTGCTCGGCGTGCTGGGCGAAGGCGGCATGGGCAAGGTGTACGTCGGCCAGGACCAGGCCGGGACCGTCGCCGCCGTCAAGGTGCTCCGGCCCGAACTCGCCCACGACGGGAACCTGGCCCAGCGCTTCGTGCGGGAGGCGCTGGCGGCGCGGGCCGTGAGCAGCCCGGGTGTGGCGGCGGTGCTGGGGGCGCAGACCGAGGGCGGCCGGCCCTGGATCGCCACCGAGTTCCTCGCCGGACCGACCCTCGACCAGATCGTGGACCGGCACGGCCCGCTCGACGACGCGCGCCTGCGGGCCCTGGCCGCGTCGGTCGCGCGGACCCTGCGCGACATCCACGCCGCCGGCTTCGTCCACCGCGACCTCAAGCCGCCGAACATCGTGCTCACCGCGCGCGGCCCGCGGGTCATCGACTTCGGCATCGCCCGCCCCGAACACGGCCTCACCCTCACCACCACCGGCCAGATCCCGGTCACCCCCGGCTACGGCGCACCGGAGCAGGTCCTCGGCCGGCGCGTGGCACCGGCCGCCGACGTGTTCTCGCTCGGCGCCGTCCTCGTCTACGCGGCCACCGGCCACCGCGCGTTCCGGGGCACCCATGTGGCCGCCGTGCAGTACGACGTCGTGCACGGCGAACCCGACTGGCAGGGCGTCACCCCCGAGTGGCACGCGCTGATCGCGCCCTGCCTCGCCAAGGACGCGGCGGCCCGGCCCACCCCGGAGCAGATCGCCACCGCGTTCGCCGGGCCGAAGAAGGACTCGGCGGCGTGGCGGCGCGGGCCGGTGGCCGACGCCATCCGGGAGCGGGAGCGGGCGATCCGGGAGCTGTCCGCGCCGCTGCCGACGGCACGGACCGGGCCGTCCCGGCGGGGGCTGGTCACCTCGTTCGCGGCCGGCGGCGCGCTGCTCGCCGCGGGCGGGGGCGGCACGGCGTGGTGGCTGCTGCGCGCGGGCGGCGGCCCGCGCACGGATCCGTTCCGTATCCCGCCCGCCGTGCGCACGCCCGCGGCCCGGGTCCTGTCCGCCGACGACGGCGACTACCTCGTCGGCGGCCATCCCAAGCCGCTGTGGAGCCACGACGGCGTGGTGGGCAAGGACTCGCCGGCGCCGCTGCCGATCCGGGACGTCGTCGTCACCGGCGCCCTGTCCGGCGGCGTCTGCGCCGTCAACGTCGTGGACGGCAAACGCCGCTGGACCGCTCCGGACCTGGAGATGACGAGCCGCTATCTCTCGCTGTCCGACCGGCTCCTCGTGGGCGCCGACCGGGAGGGCACGCTGCACACCTTCGTCCCGTCCACCGGCGAGGCGAAGTGGACGGCGCCGGCCGGCGCCAAGGCACTGCTCGCCGCCGACGCGACGGCGGTGTACGTCTGGACGCAGGACCACCGGCTGCGCGCGGTGGGCCGCTCCGACGCGCGGATCCGCTGGACCGTGTCGCCGCCGGCGGAGTTCCGCGACACCGTCGCGCCCGAGGGCGCCGTCGCCGACCACGGCATGCTGGTCCTCGCCACCACCACGGGCCACGCCTTCGCCCTGGACGCGCGGACCGGACGCACCGCGTGGACGCTGTACCACCAGGCGAGGAAGCGCGCGCTGCTCCCGGCGGCCCGGGACGGCGTGGTCTACCTCAACGGCAAGTCGCTCTCCGCGCGCCGCATCACGGACGGCAGGGAGCTGTGGCAGGACACGAACAAGTACGCCGACCCGCCGGAATACAGCCGGCCCAGCGTCTTCGGCGACTCGGTGTACGCCTGCGTCGGCGGCACCACGGTACGGCTCGCCGTCCGCGACGGTGACCAGGTGTGGTTCTCCCTGGAGAGCGGGGAGAAGTGCCCCGTCGTCGTCCAGGGCGGCGGCGCCTGGCTGATCGACGACTCCAGCGGCCTGACCGTGCACACCGCGAGCCTGGACAGCGGCGACGAGATCTGGTCCTACGACGTCCCGCTGGCCGGCGACCCCGGGCTGGCCGCCGCCGGCAACCGCGCCTTCGTCCGCTCCGGCGACACCCTGCTGGCCCTCCCGGTCTTCTGACGGGACACACCCCGGCGCACCCGCCACCTCCCCGGCGCGCCCGCCACCTCCCGGGTGCGGCCCCGCCACCTCCCCGGTGCGGCCTCGCTCCTCCCCGGCAGCCGTCGGTCCGCGTCACGGCCGACGCGACGACGGGCCACCGGGGAGGAGCGCGCGTCAGTACTCCCCGTCCACCCAGCCCGTCTGGACCAGCGGCTTGCCGCGCTTGCGCGAGACGAAGACGCCCCGGCCCGCGGGCATCGGGCGCGGGCGGACCCCGCCGAGGATGTCGCCCTCGGCCGGGTCGCCGGACAGGAGGAGGCCCTGGGCGCCCAGTTCCTTCATGCGCTGCATGAACGGCTCGTAGGAGGCGCGGCCCGCACCCGCGGAGGAACGGGCGATGATGAAGCGGACGCCGACGTCCCGGGCGAAGGGCAGCATCTCGGTCAGTCCGCCGAGCGGGTTGCCGCTGGACGTGGACACCAGGTCGTAGTCGTCGATGACGACGAACACCTGCGGCCCCCGCCACCAGCTCCGGTCCCGGAGCTGCTGCGCCGTGACGTCGGCCGTCGGCGTGCGGCGCTGCATCAGGTCGCCCAGCGCCACCATGTGGTGGTCCATCTGGTTGGACATCGGGATGTACTCGGCCAGGTGCGAGGCCGGCGTGACGTCCAGCAGCGAGCGGCGGTTGTCGACCACGAAGAACTTCGCCTCGTCACCGCCGTACCGCAGCGTGAGCTGCCTGATCAGCAGCCGCAGCAGGTTGGACTTGCCGGACTCGCTCTCGCCGAAGACCAGGAAGAACGGGTCCTGCTCGAAGTCGACGAACACCGGCTCCAGGTTCTCCTCGTCCAGCGCGAAGGCGACGCCCCGCTGCCGGAACCGGTCGCCCGGCGGCAGCTCGACCGCGTCCAGCCGGCGCGGCAGCAGCCGTACCTTGGGGGCGCCCGGCGCCTGCCAGTGCCGCCCGACCTCGGTGGTGAGCGCGGCCGTGGCCTCGGCCAGTTCGGTGTCGGAGGTGAGGCCGTCGATCCGCGGCACCGCCGCCATGAAGTGCAGCTTCTGGGGTGACAGACCACGGCCGGGGACGCCGGCGGGGACGTTCACCGCGACCTTGCGGTCGATCTCGGAGTCCATGACGTCGCCCAGGCGCAGCTCCAGGCGGTTCATCAGGTGGTCCTTGAGGTTCGCCCGGACCTCCATCGAGCGGGACGCGGTGAGGACGAGGTGGATGCCGTAGCCGAGGCCCCGCGCGGCGATGTCCAGGACCGCCGGCTCCAGGCCCTCGTAGTCGGTGCGGAAGTTGCCCCAGCCGTCGATGACCAGGAACACGTCGCCCCAGGGCTGGTCGGTGACCGAGATGTCGCCCCGGGCGCGCCGCGCGCGGTAGTCGGCGATCGAGGCGATGCCGGCCGTGCGGAAGTACTCCTCGCGGCGGGTGAGGACGCCGTACACCTCGGAGACCGTACGGCGCACGCGCTCCGGGTCCAGACGGGAGGCGATGCCGCCGACGTGCGGCAGCCCGGCCACCGCTGCCATGCCGCCGCCGCCGAAGTCGAGGCCGTAGAACTGCACCTCGTGCGGGGTGTGGGTGAGCGCGAAGGCGCAGATCAGCGTGCGCAGCAGGGTGGACTTGCCGGACTGCGGGCCGCCGACGATCTGCATATGGCCCGCCGCGCCGGAGAAGTCGAGCATCAGCCGGTCGCGGCGCTGCTCGTACGGCTTGTCGACCAGACCGGCCGGCACGACCAGACGGCCCGCGCCCTCGTAGTTCGGCTGGGTCAGACCGCGGCCCTGCACCGCGGCCAGGCCCGGCAGCAGTGCGTCCAGCGACGGCGGGCTCTCCAGCGGCGGCAGCCACACCTGGTGCGCCGCCGGGCCCTGCGCCTCCAGCCGGCGCACGATCACGTCGAGGACGGTGTCGGCGAGCGCCTCGTCCACCTCGGGCGCGGACTGCGTGCGCTGCTGCGGGATCGCGGAGTACTGCACCGGCACCTCGGTGGCCGTGAACAGCACCGGGCGGCGGTCCACCGGGAGCCGGCCGTCGGGCAGGGCCGCCCGCTGGCCGCCCGAGCGGTACACACCGGAGACGTACGCCGCCTTGAACCGGACCATCTCGTCGGTGCCGTACTTCAGGAAGCCGGAGCCGGGGACGTTCGGCAGCTCGTAGGCGTCCGGGACGCCGAGCGCGGCGCGCGACTCGGCCGCGGAGAAGGTGCGCAGACCGATCCGGTACGACAGGTACGTCTCCAGACCGCGCAGCCGGCCCTCCTCCAGGCGCTGGGAGGCCAGCAGCAGGTGCACGCCCAGCGACCGGCCGATGCGGCCGATCTGCACGAACATCTCGATGAAGTCCGGCTTGGCGGTCAGCAGCTCGCTGAACTCGTCGATCACCAGCACCAGGGACGGGATCGGCTGGAGCGGGGCACCGGCCGCGCGCGCCTTCTCGTAGTCGTGGATGTTGGCGTAGTTGCCCGCGTCGCGCAGCAGCTCCTGGCGGCGGTTCAGCTCGCCGCGGATCGAGTCGCCCATGCGGTCGACCAGGGTGAGGTCGTCCGCGAGGTTGGTGATGACGGCCGCCACGTGCGGCATCTGCGCCATGCCGGCGAAGGTCGCACCGCCCTTGAAGTCCGCGAGGACGAAGTTCAGGGTCTCCGAGGAGTGGGTGACGGCGAGGCCCAGCACCAGGGTGCGCAGCAGCTCCGACTTGCCGGAGCCGGTCGCGCCGACGCACAGGCCGTGCGGGCCCATGCCCTCCTGCGCGGCCTCCTTCAGGTCCAGCATCACGGGCCGGCCGTCCTCGCCGAGACCGATCGGCACCCGCAGGCGTTCCGCGAGCGCGCGCGGGCGCCAGGTCCGCTTGGTGTCGACGGACGCCGCGTCCCCGAGCCCCAGCAGGTCGGTGAACTCCAGGTTGGCGAGCAGCGGCTGGTCGTCGTCGCCGCCGGAGGCCATGCGCAGCGGCGCGAGCTGCCGGGCCAGCGCCTCGGCGGACTCGTAGGACAGGGCGTCGGGGCTGCCCTCGTACACCTCGCCGTGCCCGGACTCCAGGCGCAGCAGGCCGGGCTGTACGACGACGGACAGGTCGCCGCCGGCCGTCGTCAGCTCGCCCGGCACCACCTCCAGGACCGTGACGCCCTGCAACCCTTCCGGGTTGGCGAGGACGGAGTCCGGCAGCAGGGACAGCTCGTCCAGGACGAGCACGATGTGCGGCTCGTCCAGCAGCGGCGGGGCGGCCGGGTGGAAGCGCGGCCGGCCGGTCAGCCGGGCGGCCAGCAGGTCCTCCAGCTCGCGCGGGTCGCCGCCGATCAGCCGGCGCGAACCGGCGCCGTCCACCGCGCCGGGCGCCTGGGCGTGCGGCAGCCACTTGACCCAGTCCCAGTGCGGCAGCGCCTCCCGGCCCGCGGCCACCGCGACGATCAGGTCCTGCGGGGAGTGCAGCGAGGCCAGCGAGCCGACCAGGGCGCGGGCCGAGGCCCGCACGGACCGCGCCTCGCCGCTGACCGTGACGTGGTAGAAGGCGCGCAGCGACACGGCCATCGGCAGGTCGCCGACGCTGCCGTGCGCGGCGAGGAAGCGCTGCATCGCGCCCGCGGTCAGCGGCTCCAGTTGCTCGACGGGACCGGTCTCCGGGGCGACGAGCGGGGTCGCCAGCGGCTGCGGGCCCAGGCCGACGCGCACGTGCGCGAAGTCCTCGTCGCCGGGCCGCCGCTCCCAGACCCGGCTGCCCTCGGCGACGAGCGCCCAGAGCTGTTCGGGGGAGGGGTGCAGGTAGTACTGCGCGTCCCGCTGGGTCCTCGCCGTCGCCACGGCGGACTTGCGCGTCTGGGACAGATAGCTGAGGTAGTCGCGGCGCATGTCGGCGAGCTGGCCCTGGGAGCCGCGGCGGAAGCGGACCACCATCGCGACGGACATGCCCACCGTCGAGGCGATCATGATCATGCCCATGATCTTCATGAACGGCTGGCCGTTCGTGAAGAAGAAGACCACCGAGCCGCCCATGCCCAGCGTGGGCAGGAGCTGCATCAGCACGCTCTCCTGATGCCCCCGCGGCAATTCCGGCGGCGGCTGGACAACGACCTCATCCGCGGGCACTTCGGACGGCAGCGCCCTAGGGGGGCGCTTTACGACAATCTGGCTCACGCTCACCAATTCCCTTGCCCGACCCAGGCGTTCCGCCCGCCGCCCCGTGTCCGGCGAGCGCAGGCCGCCGCGTGATCCTACTGAGTTCACGCGGCACGGGTGAGCGGTAGGGTGCCGGATGTTCGCGTGAGCACACGCCGAGCAGACCGGAATACCCGGGCAAACCCCTCAGGGAAGAGGCGGCGGAACCCCGGAATCCCGGTCTGCGGCACCCGGGTCGCCGCGCACCGGGCAAACCGGCACGGGACCTTCACGACACAGACGCACCACCACCACTGAGGGGGAGCAGCAGGTGAGCATGACGGCCGCCGCCACCGGCGGACCCGGGACGGGAGCACCTTCCGGGTCCGGCACCGGACTCGGTTTCTGCCGGGTCACCATCGTCGCGCCGGACAGCCGTATCGACGTGGCACTGCCCGACGACGTCCCGGTCGCCGACCTCTGCCCGGAGATCCTCCGGCTGTCCCGGCAGAGCCCCGAGGCCGGCGCCCCGGTCGGCTACCACCTGGTCCGCACCGACGGCACCGTGCTGGACAGCGCCCGCTCCTTCGCCGCCCAGCGCATCCTCGACGGCGAACTGCTCACCCTGCGCCCGTTCGCGGAATCCCTGCCGCCGGCCGTCTTCGACGACGTCGCCGAGGCCGTTGCCTCCTCCGTCACCAAGCAGCACAAGCTGTGGAGCGGCGACCTGACCCGGGCCGCCGGCCTCGTCGGCGGCGGCGTGCTGCCCGCGCTGCTCGCGTTCGTCGCCTGGACCGCGGACCCGCGCCACGACATGCACGGCCTGGCCGGCATCCTCGCCGCCGTCACCGGCGTCCTCCTCGTCGTGCTCTCCGCCGTCCGCGCCCGCGTCTACGACGACCGCGGCTCGGCCGTCGCCCTCGGCCTCGGCGCGCTGCCCAACATCGGCGTCGCCGGCAGCGGACTGCTGCCGCTCGCCGCCGGCGAGGGCATCGGCAGGCTCCAGTTCCTGCTGGCCTGCGCGGCCGTCCTCGTCGCCGCCCTGATCCTCGCCCTGTGCTCACCGCACGGCGACGGCCCCTTCGTCGCGTTCGTGTTCGCCTCGGCGGTCGCCCTGGCCGTCGTCTTCGTCGCCACCCTCACCGGCTGGGCGCCCCGGGAGACCGCCGCCCTGTGCGCGCCCGTCTCCGTCGGCGCGCTCGCCTTCCTGCCCGGCATGTCCATGCGGTTCGCCCGGCTGCCCATCGGCTTCGAGAACCCCAGCAGCGGCACACCCCGCCCCGCCTACGGCACCGAGTCCGCCCCCCAGGAAGCGGTGGACACCGAACGCGTCGAGGCGCAGGCCCGGCGCGGCCACGAACTCCTCGTCGGCCTGGTCGGCGGCTGCGCGCTGCTCGCCGTGGGCGCGTCGGCCGTGCTCGGCTTCTCCGACGACGTCTGGGCCCAGCTGCTCGCCCTCGCCACCGGGGTCGCCCTGCTCATGCGCGCCGGCCTCTTCCGCTACACCGCCCAGGTCGCCCCGGTGCTGGCCGCCGGCCTCGCCGCCCTGGTCCTGCTCGGCCTCGGCCTCGCCCTGAACCCGCCGCAGCACATCATGCGCGCCGCGCTGGCCGGCGACCGCACCGACCTGAGCATCCGCACCATCTGGCTGATCGCGGCGATCGCCCTGGCCACGGCCCTGGTGACGGCCCTCGGCCTGATCCTGCCGCGCGGCGGACCGACCCCGTTCTGGGGCCGCTTCCTGGAGATCGGCGAGGGCTTCGTCCTGCTCACCCTGATCCCGCTCGCCCTGGCCGTCTTCGACGTGTACGCCAAGGCGCGCGCCATGACCAGCTAACGGACGGACGCGGGAACGAAAAAAGGGGCGGCACGCGCGCGTGCCGCCCCTTTTTCCGTTCCCGTGCGGGCCGCTCACTGCACGTCCAGGCCCCCGTTGTGCGCCATCGGCTTCAGATCGAACTCGCCGTCCCGCGCCCCGAGCACGAACGCGTTCCACTCGGCCTCGGTGTAGCGCAGCACGGTGTCCGGGTCGAGGGAGGACCGCATCGCCACCGCGCCGCCGGGCAGGTGGGCGATCTCGACCCGCTCCTCGTGCTCCTCCGTGCCGGGCGCGCTCTGCCACTCGACGCCCGAGATGTCGAGCGCGTACAGCTCGTCGCGCTCCCGCTCCTTGCGCGCCTTGATCTCCGCTTCCGATTCCGCCATGTGCGGCGACCCCTTCCCGAGATAGGTACGGTCCCGGCGCTCACCCTAGTGGCGCACACCGGGCCGCCAGGACGGTTCGGCGACCCCGCGCAAGGCGCCCGCCGTCCCCTGGTACCCTGAGTGACGGCCGTTCGTGTACGCACCCCCGGAACCCTTGCCGTTCTGGAGGCCGCGCCCAGCGGATCCCCGCCTCCCGAGTAACGGAAGCTCCCCCGCGATGCAGACCGGGGGCACTCGGTGGCCGTTCACAGACTATGAGGAGTACGCGTGTCGCTCGACGCCGCCACGAAGAAGCAGATCATCTCCGAGTTCGGTGCCAAGGAGGGTGACACGGGCTCCCCCGAGGTCCAGGTCGCTCTGCTCTCCCGTCGGATCTCCGACCTGACGGAGCACCTCAAGACCCACAAGCACGACCACCACTCCCGCCGTGGCCTGCTGATCCTGGTCGGTCAGCGCCGCCGGCTGCTGCAGTACCTGGCGAAGAAGGACATCCAGCGCTTCCGTGCGCTGGTCGACCGCCTCGGCATCCGCCGCGGTGCGGCGGGCGCCCGGTAGGACGCCATGAGGGGAGCGGTTTCCCGGCAGGGCCCGGGGACCGCTCCCTTTGCCGTATGCGGGGCCCCGCCGCGCATCCGGTGAGTAACCGTCGTCCGTTGCGGGAACGTGCGGAGTGTCACTCACGCTTTGTAGTGTGGTAGCACAACGCAATACGGACGACACAGCAGGATAGGAAGAGGAGAAGCGCGCCCAGTCGCCGCCGGTCCTCGGTAGTGGCCCCCGGAGAAGCGAACCCCGGGTGCTTCGATCGAAGACCGGCCCGCACCGCACGGAGCGCCTCTCCATCACCGTCCCCCTGCCACACGGGCAGCCAAGGGACGAAGACGAGGAGAAAACGCTAGTGGAGAACGAGACCCACTACGCCGAAGCCGTTATCGACAACGGACCCTTCGGCACCCGCACCATCCGCTTCGAGACGGGCCGCCTGGCCAAGCAGGCCGCCGGCTCCGCCGTGGCGTACCTGGACGACGACACCATGGTGCTGTCGGCCACCACCGCCTCCAAGAACCCCAAGGACCAGCTCGACTTCTTCCCCCTCACGGTGGACGTCGAGGAGCGGATGTACGCCGCCGGCAAGATCCCCGGCAGCTTCTTCCGCCGCGAGGGCCGGCCCTCCGAGGACGCGATCCTCACCTGCCGCCTCATCGACCGCCCGCTGCGCCCGTCCTTCAAGAAGGGCCTGCGCAACGAGATCCAGGTCGTCGCCACGATCATGGCGCTCAACCCCGACCACCTGTACGACGTCGTGGCGATCAACGCCGCGTCCGCGTCGACGCAGCTGGCCGGCCTGCCCTTCTCCGGTCCGATCGGCGGCGTCCGCGTCGCGCTGATCCGCGGCCAGTGGGTCGCCTTCCCGACCCACACCGAGCTGGAGGACGCCGTCTTCGACATGGTCGTCGCCGGCCGCGTGCTGGAGGACGGCGACGTCGCGATCATGATGGTCGAGGCCGAGGCCACCGAGAAGACCATCAAGCTGGTCGAGGGCGGCGCCGAGGCGCCCACCGAGGAGGTCGTCGCCGCCGGTCTGGACGCCGCGAAGCCCTTCATCAAGGTCCTCTGCCGCGCCCAGGCCGACCTCGCCGCCAAGGCCGCCAAGCCGGTCGGCGAGTTCCCGATCTTCCTGGACTACCAGGACGACGTCTTCGAGGCCCTGGCCGCCGCGGTCAGGCCCGAGCTGGCCCAGGCGCTCACCATCGCCGGCAAGCAGGACCGCGAGGCCGAGCTGGACCGCGTCAAGGCGCTCGCCGCCGAGAAGCTCCTGCCGGAGTTCGAGGGCCGGGAGAAGGAGATCTCCGCCGCGTACCGCTCGCTCACCAAGCAGCTGGTCCGCGAGCGCGTGATCAAGGAGAAGAAGCGCATCGACGGCCGCGGTGTCACCGACATCCGCACCCTGGCCGCCGAGGTCGAGGCCATCCCGCGGGTGCACGGCTCCGCGCTGTTCGAGCGTGGCGAGACCCAGATCCTGGGCGTCACCACCCTCAACATGCTCCGCATGGAGCAGCAGCTGGACACCCTCTCCCCGGTGACCCGCAAGCGCTACATGCACAACTACAACTTCCCGCCGTACTCCGTCGGCGAGACCGGCCGCGTCGGCTCCCCGAAGCGCCGCGAGATCGGCCACGGCGCCCTCGCCGAGCGCGCCCTCGTGCCGGTGCTGCCCACGCGCGAGGAGTTCCCGTACGCGATCCGCCAGGTGTCCGAGGCCCTCGGCTCCAACGGCTCGACGTCCATGGGCTCGGTCTGCGCCTCCACCATGTCGCTGCTGAACGCCGGTGTGCCGCTGAAGGCCCCGGTCGCCGGCATCGCCATGGGCCTGATCTCCCAGGAGATCAACGGCGAGACGCACTACGTCGCCCTCACCGACATCCTCGGTGCGGAGGACGCCTTCGGCGACATGGACTTCAAGGTCGCCGGCACCAAGGAGTTCGTGACCGCCCTCCAGCTCGACACCAAGCTGGACGGCATCCCGGCCTCCGTCCTGGCCGCGGCCCTCAAGCAGGCCCGCGACGCCCGCCTGCACATCCTCGACGTGATGATGGAGGCCATCGACCGGCCCGACGAGATGAGCCCGCACGCCCCGCGGATCATCACCGTCAAGATCCCGGTCGACAAGATCGGTGAGGTCATCGGCCCCAAGGGCAAGATGATCAACCAGATCCAGGAGGACACGGGCGCCGAGATCACCATCGAGGACGACGGCACGATCTACATCGGCGCCGCCGACGGCCCCTCCGCCGAGGCCGCCCGCGCCACGATCAACGGCATCGCCAACCCGACGATGCCCGAGGTCGGCGAGCGGTACCTGGGCACGGTCGTCAAGACGACCACCTTCGGCGCCTTCGTCTCCCTGCTGCCCGGCAAGGACGGTCTGCTGCACATCTCGCAGATCCGCAAGCTGGCCGGCGGCAAGCGCGTGGAGAACGTCGAGGACGTCCTCGGCGTGGGCCAGAAGGTCCAGGTCGAGATCGCCGAGATCGACTCCCGCGGCAAGCTGTCCCTCATCCCGGTGATCGAGGGCGAGGACGGCGACGCGGCGTCCGACAGCGGCTCCGCCGCCGGTGCGAAGGACGACGCCGAGCAGTGACGTCCCGTAGCTCCGAGGCGACGGCCCGCCCCTCTTCGGAGGCGCGGGCCGTCGCCCGTACCCAAACCCTGATCAAGGGAGCAGGCGGCATCGGCACGGTCCGCAAGACCACCCTCCCGGGCGGCCTGCGCATCGTCACCGAGACCCTGCCCTCCGTCCGCTCCGCGACCTTCGGCATCTGGGCGCACGTCGGCTCCCGCGACGAGACCCCGGCCCTGAACGGCGCCACGCACTACCTGGAGCATCTGCTCTTCAAGGGCACCGAACGCAGGTCGGCGCTGGACATCTCCGCCGCCCTCGACGCCGTCGGCGGCGAGATGAACGCGTTCACGGCCAAGGAGTACACGTGCTACTACGCGCGTGTGCTCGACACCGACCTGCCGCTCGCCATCGACGTGGTCTGCGACATGCTGACCGGCTCGCTCATCCGCGAGGAGGACGTCGACGTCGAGCGCGGCGCGATCCTCGAAGAGATCGCGATGACCGAGGACGACCCGGGCGACTGCGTGCACGACCTGTTCGCGCACACCATGTTCGGCGACAACGCCCTCGGCCGCCCGGTCCTCGGCACGGTGGACACGGTCAACGCCCTCACCGCCGACCGCATCCGCCGCTTCTACAAGAAGCACTACGACCCGACCCACCTCGTGGTCGCCTGCGCCGGCAACGTCGACCACGCCAAGGTCGTCCGCCAGGTCCGCGCCGCCTTCGAGAAGGCGGGCGCCCTGCGCAGCCCGGACGCACAGCCCGTCGGCCCGCGCGCCGGCAGCCGTACGATCCGCGCCGCCGGCCGGGTGGAACTGGTCGGCCGCAAGACCGAGCAGGCGCACGTCGTCCTCGGCATGCCCGGCCTGGCCCGCGCCGACGACCGCCGCTGGGCCATGGGCGTCCTCAACACCGCCCTCGGCGGCGGCATGTCCTCGCGCCTCTTCCAGGAGGTCCGGGAGAAGCGCGGCCTCGCCTACAGCGTGTACTCGTACACCTCGGCGTTCGCCGACTGCGGCCTGTTCGGCGTCTACGCCGGCTGCCGGCCCAGCCAGGTGCACGACGTGCTCAGGATCTGCCGCGACGAACTCGACCAGGTCGCGCAGAACGGCCTCTCGGACGACGAGATCGCCCGCGCCATCGGCCAGCTCAAGGGCTCCACGGTCCTCGGCCTGGAGGACACCGGCGCGCTGATGAACCGTATCGGCAAGAGCGAGCTGTGCTGGGGCGAGCAGATGTCCGTGGACGACATGCTGGCGAAGATAGCCGCGGTCACCCCGGACGAGGTCCGCGAGGTCGCCCGGGACGTCCTCGGCCGGCGCCCGTCGCTGTCGGTCATCGGCCCGCTCAAGGACAAGCAGGCCGCCCGGCTGCACGACGCGGTCGCCTGAAACACCACCGGTTAGGAAGCAGGAACATGAGCAAGCTGCGCGTGGCGGTCCTCGGTGCCAGAGGCCGGATCGGGGCCGAGGCGGTCAAGGCGGTCGAGGCCGCCGGCGACATGGAACTGGTCGCCGCCCTCGGCCGGGGCGACAAGCTGGAGACGCTGGCGGAGACCGGCGCCCAGGTCGCCGTCGAGCTGACCACCCCGGACTCGGTCATGGACAACCTCGACTTCTGCGTGCGCCACGGCATCCACGCCGTCGTCGGGACGACCGGCTGGACCGACGAGCGCCTCGCGCGGCTGCGGGGCTGGCTGGCCGAGTCCCCGGAGACCGGCGTGCTCATCGCGCCGAACTTCTCCATCGGGGCCGTGCTGACCATGAAGTTCGCGCAGCTCGCCGCCCCCTACTTCGAATCGGTCGAGGTGGTCGAGCTGCACCACCCGAACAAGGTGGACGCCCCCTCGGGCACCGCCACGCGCACCGCCCAGCTCATCGCCGAGGCCCGCCGGGCGGCCGGTACGGCCCCGGCGCCGGACGCCACGGTCACGGCGCTCGACGGCGCCCGGGGCGCCAGCGTCGACGGCGTCCCGGTGCACGCCGTCCGGCTGCGCGGCCTGCTCGCCCACCAGGAGGTGCTGCTCGGCGGCGAGGGCGAGACCCTCACCGTCCGGCACGACTCGCTGCACCACAGCAGCTTCATGCCGGGCATCCTGCTCGGCGCCCGCCGCGTGGTGACCGCTCCGGGCCTCACCTTCGGCCTGGAACACTTCCTGGACCTGGGCTGACGAACACTGCCATGCGCGCGAAGATCACCTACCTCGTCACGGCCGCCGTCCTGGTCTTCTACTTCGTCCTGGTCGGCAGCCGCGGCGTCCTGCTCATCCAGGCCGGCACGCTCCTGACCGTCACGTTCGGCGTGGCGGTGCTGATCCTGCCGGTCATCGGCGTGTGGTTCCTGTGGAAGAACACCCAGTTCGTCCGCAAGGCCAACCGGCTGGCCGCCGCACTCGACGCCGAGGGCGGTCTGCCGGCCGACGAACTGCGGCGCCTGCCCAGCGGCCGGATCGACCGCGACTCGGCGGACGAGGTCTTCGCCGCGCGCAAGGCCGAGACCGAGGCGTCCCCCGACGACTGGCGCTGCTGGTTCCGCCTCGCCGTCGCCTACCACGACGCCCGCGACACCCCGCGGGCCCGCAAGGCGATGCAACGCGCCATCGCCCTGCACGAAAACCGCCCCGTCCCCTCCTGACCCCACCTCGCGCGGGCGGACGGTCCCGGATGCACGGGGCCGCACGGAGGGGATTCACGCCGGCGGATCTGCACGGACGGGATTGCGCCGCGGGCTCGCGCGGACGGGGCGCCCGGCGCGCGGGCGACGCGCCAGCCCCCGGGCCCTGCCAGCCCGGCACCCTCGTCCGTCAGCCGCGTCCGTGTTCCGCCGCCCACGCCTCCACCAGGTCCGCCGCCCGGTCGAAAGCCATCGGGCGGGCCAGGAAGTCCAGGCTGTGCGTGGTGAGCAGCGGCGGGGTGTCCGCGGCCGGCCGGTCCTCGCGGACGAGCGCCAGCGCCTGCCCCTGCACCGTGCGCGGCAGCCCCAGCCAGCGCACCGGCTGCTGCACCGTCCGCACCGACACGACCCGCGCCCACGGCACCGTCCGCGTCGCCAGGAAGCCGGTCCGGCGCAGCCCCCGCCGGCTCACCCACACACCCATGCGCAGCAGCCGCAGCGCGCCCGCCACGAACGCCAGGCCCACGACCAGCACCACGGCGGCCGTGGGCACGGCACCGGTGAGCGCGGTCAGCACCGCGGCCAGCAGCACGAACGAGGCGAGCAGCAGCCACAGCGCGGCCACGCCCACCCGCCACGGCCCGAGCCGGTACGGGCGTCGCCAGCGATCCGGATCGTCGTACGGCAGCGCGCTCTCGGCCGCCGTCTCGAAGGTGCGGTCGGCCGTCAGGAAGGGCAGGGGCACGGCTGTTCCTCACTCGGTCCTCGCGTGGACGGTGTCCGGTGAGGCTATCCGGCCGTGATCCCGCCCACCAGCGGTGAGCGTCCGGAAGGAGGAGGGCCCCCGGTCAGTGCCCCGGGGACGCCTGGGACTGCTGGACCGGCGTATCGGACGGCGTGGAGAGCGCCGGCGTCCCGACGGCCAGGGCACCCACGACCCCGGCGACGAGAGTGAGGCCCAGCAGCCAGCGTCCGGCGAGTTCGCCGAGGGACGCCCGCTGACGGGGCGGGGGAGTGACATTGCTGCGGAACCGGTCCGCCTCGGCCAGGAAGGCGAAGGGTACGGGCTCGCGCCTACGGAACATCGTGACTGCCGCTCCTTTCGGGGAGAGAAGATCGAACATGCGCGCCTCACCGGTAAAGACGCCCGAGTGACGCAAAAGGTGCCCCATGTCCGGAAAAAATCGCAGGGAAGGGCGCCGCTCGTTCCGTGCCGTCTGCCCCGTACAGTGGGCGCGAACCTCAAGCAGCACTGGGAAGGACCTGCCCCACCGTGACCCGCACCCCGGACGACATCAAGATCGACTTGCGCAGTGACGTCACCGTCGAACTGGTCAAGCACAGCGCGGCCGACGCCGACGTGCTCTTCGCCGCCCGTGTGTCGACCGTCGGGGAGCAGTCCCTGGACGAGCTGAACAAGGACCCGGAGCGCTCCAAGGGCCTCATCAACTACCTGATGCGCGACCGGCACGGCAGCCCGTTCGAGCACAACTCGATGACGTTCTTCGTCAGCGCCCCGATCTTCGTCTTCCGCGAGTTCATGCGGCACCGCGTCGGCTGGTCGTACAACGAGGAGTCCGGCCGCTACCGCGAGCTCCAGCCGGTCTTCTACGTCCCCGACGCGTCCCGCAAGCTGGTCCAGCAGGGCCGCCCGGGCAAGTACGTCTTCGTGGAGGGCACCGAGGAGCAGCAGGCGTCGGCCGGGCACGCCATGGAGGAGTCCTACCGCCAGGCGTACGCGGCCTATCAGGAGATGCTCGCCCAGGGCATCGCCCGGGAGGTCGCCCGCTCGGTGCTCCCCGTCGGCCTCTACTCCTCGATGTACGCCACCTGCAACGCGCGCTCCCTGATGCACTTCCTCGGGCTGCGCACCCAGCACGAGCTGGCCAAGGTGCCGTCCTTCCCGCAGCGGGAGATCGAGATGGTGGGCGAGAAGATGGAGGCGGAGTGGGCGAAGCTCATGCCGCTGACGTACGCCGCCTTCAACGCGAACGGCCGGGTGGCCCCGTAACGGAGCCGTACGCCCCCGCCGGGAACGGACGTACGCGTCAGCCTCGCGAGGTGTCCGTATTGCGGCATTAAGAGAAGTTCATCTAGCCTGATCAAACGGACCCGGCACTGCTTGAACCCCCGAGCAGGCAGTGCCGGGCTCCGCCTTTGTCCTGACTTTCCCGGCACCCCACGGGCACAGCGCCCGACCGGCACCGAGTAGCGTGTTACCCATGGCTCCGACCTCGACTCCGCAGACCCCCTTCGGGCGGGTCCTCACCGCCATGGTCACGCCCTTCACGGCGGACGGCGCACTCGACCTCGACGGCGCGCAGCGGCTCGCCGCCCACCTGGTGGACGCAGGCAACGACGGCCTGGTCGTCAACGGCACCACCGGCGAGTCCCCCACCACCAGCGACGCGGAGAAATCGGATCTGGTACGAGCCGTCCTGGAGGCCGTCGGAGACCGTGCCCACGTCGTCACCGGCGTCGGAACCAACGACACCCGCCACAGCGTCGAGCTGGCCCGCGAGGCCGAGCGCGTCGGCGCCCACGGCCTGCTGCTCGTCACGCCGTACTACAACAAGCCCCCGCAGGAGGGCCTGTACCGGCACTTCACGACCGTCGCCGACGCCACCGGCCTGCCGGTCATGCTCTACGACATCCCCGGCCGCAGCGGCGTCCCGATCAGCACCGAGACGCTCGTCCGGCTCGCCGAGCACCCGCGGATCGTCGCCAACAAGGACGCCAAGGGCGACCTCGGCCGTGCGAGCTGGGCCATCGCCCGCTCCGGCCTCGCCTGGTACTCCGGCGACGACATGCTGACCCTCCCGCTGCTGTCCGTGGGCGCGGTCGGCTTCGTCTCGGTCGTCAGCCACCTCGTCACCCCGGACCTGCGCGCCCTGGTGGACGCGTTCACCTCCGGCGACGTCGTCAAGGCCACCGAGATCCACCAGAAGCTGCTCCCGGTCTACACCGGCATCTTCCGCACCCAGGGCGTCATGACCACCAAGGCCGCCCTCGCGCTCCAGGGCCTGCCGGCCGGACCGCTGCGCTCGCCCATGGTCGAGTGCTCGCCCGAGGAGATCGCCCAGCTCAAGATCGATCTTGCCGCGGGCGGGGTACAGCTCTGACAACAGACTTGGCACCACACGGGCTTCACAACTGAATCGAAAACCGCAGACGCAGGCCACCGGTGCCTGCGCGTTACCAACAACTGCTTCTGCACGAACGTCATGCGCGCCACGTGCCCGACCGGTACGTGGCGCGCGTGTGTGAGGAGAGTCTTTTGAGTCATCCGCATCCTGAACTCGGCCCGCCCCCGCCGCTCCCCGAAGGCGGCCTGCGCGTCACCCCGCTCGGCGGCCTCGGCGAGATCGGCCGGAACATGACCGTCTTCGAGTACGGCGGCCGCCTGCTGATCGTCGACTGCGGAGTGCTCTTCCCCGAGGAGGAGCAGCCCGGAATCGACCTGATCCTGCCCGACTTCTCGTCCATCCGGGACCGCCTCGACGACATCGAGGGCATCGTCCTCACCCATGGCCACGAGGACCACATCGGCGGCGTCCCGTTCCTGCTCCGCGAGAAGCCGGACATCCCGCTGATCGGCTCCAAGCTGACCCTCGCCCTGATCGAGGCCAAGCTGCAGGAGCACCGGATCCGGCCGTACACCCTGGAGGTGGTGGAGGGGAACCGCGAACGCGTCGGACCCTTCGACTGCGAGTTCATCGCCGTCAACCACTCCATCCCGGACGCGCTGGCCGTCGCCATCCGCACCCCGGCCGGCATGGTCGTGCACACCGGCGACTTCAAGATGGACCAGCTCCCGCTGGACAACCGCCTCACCGACCTGCACGCCTTCGCGAGACTCAGCGAAGAGGGCATCGACCTGCTGCTCTCCGACTCCACGAACGCCGAGGTCCCGGGCTTCACCGCGCACGAGCGCGACATCTCCAACGTCCTGCGGCAGGTCTTCGCCGGCGCCCGCAAGCGGATCATCGTGGCCAGCTTCGCCAGCCACGTCCACCGCATCCAGCAGATCCTGGACGCGGCGCACGAGTACGGCCGCCGGGTCGCCTTCGTCGGCCGCTCCATGGTCCGCAACATGGGCATCGCCCGCGACCTCGGCTACCTCAAGGTCCCGCCGGGCCTGGTGGTGGACGTCCGGACGCTGGACGACCTGCCCGACCACCAAGTGGTCCTGGTCTGCACGGGTTCCCAGGGCGAGCCGATGGCGGCACTGTCCCGCATGGCCAACCGGGACCACCAGATCCGCATCGTCGACGGTGACACGGTCATCCTCGCCTCCTCGCTGATCCCGGGGAACGAGAACGCGGTCTACCGCGTGATCAACGGCCTGACCCGCTGGGGCGCCGACGTCATCCACAAGGGCAACGCCAAGGTGCACGTCTCCGGCCACGCGTCCGCGGGCGAGCTGCTGTACTTCTACAACATCTGCCGCCCCAGGAACCTGATGCCGGTCCACGGCGAATGGCGCCACCTGCGGGCCAACGCCGAGCTGGGCGCCCTGACCGGCGTCCCGCACGACCGGATCGTCATCGCCGAGGACGGCGTGGCCGTCGACCTGATCGAGGGTAAGGCCAAGATCTCGGGCAAGGTCCAGGCCGGATACGTCTACGTCGACGGTCTCTCGGTCGGCGATGTCGGCGAGCCGGCGCTGAAGGACCGCAAGATCCTCGGCGACGAGGGCATCATCTCGGTGTTCGTGGTCATGGACTCCTCCACCGGCAAGATCACCGGCGGCCCGCACGTCCAGGCCCGCGGCTCCGGCATCGACGACTCGGCCTTCGCCGACGTGCTGCCGAAGATCACGGAAGTCCTGGAGCGGTCCGCCCAGGACGGTGTCGTGGAGCCCCACCAGCTCCAGCAGCTCATCCGCCGGACCCTCGGCAAGTGGGTCTCGGACACGTATCGCCGCAGGCCGATGATCCTGCCGGTGGTCGTGGAGGTCTGACGGTCCGTCCGTGCCGACCGGGAGCGGGCCGCCTCGATTTGCATCGAGGCGGCCCGCTCCAGTACGTTTACGGCTCCGCCCAACCGGGAACCCGAGCACATCACGTGCTGCACACGGGAAGTCCGGAGCGGGTGGGAAAACCGGCTCAGAACTTCTGATAAAGTCGGAACCGCCGGAAAGGGAAACGCGGAAGCGGGAACCTGGAAAGCACCGAGGAAATCGGATCGAGAAAAGATCTGATAGAGTCGGAAACGCAAGACCGAAGGGAAGCAGCCCGGAGGAAAGCCCGAGAGGGTGAGTACAAAGGAAGCG